>JACXVD010000025.1 GCA_014763545.1 Sphingomonadales bacterium | reverse complement strand
CTGGAAACCGACCTCGCGCCTTTTCGCGCTTTGGCAGATGCGCCTGCCGGGATGACTGGCCACCTGATTTTCAGCGCATGGGATGCGGAGAACCCGGCCACGCTCTCCCCCTTCGTGGTGGGTGAGATCATCCGCAAGCGGATCGGCTTCGACGGGCTGCTGTTTACCGACGATCTCGATATGGAGGCGCTGTCGGGCAGCGTGCCCGACCGGGCCGAGCGTGCCCTGGCCGCCGGATGCGACCTTGCGCTCAATTGCTGGGCGAAGATGGACGACATGGTCGGCATCGCCGAACGTCTTCCCGCAGTGAGTGCGGAGACGGCGGCGCGGCTCGACCGCGCGCTGGCGGGCACCCGGCTGGGCGCTGCGCCTGAGGGACAGCCCGAATTGCTTGCCAAGCGCGACACGTTGCTGGCACTCGCCGGGGAAGCAGCGGCATGAGCGGCGAAATCGAAACCGGGGCCGAGACCGGGCTCGATCGCGACGCTGCCGCACTCGATGGCGCTTTCCTGCTGACCGACAGCGGTGAGAGCGACGGTTCCGCCGACTGGATCGCCCCCGGGGCCGCGCCGACCGGCGAAGAGGCGCTGTATCTGGAACTTGACGGGTGGGAAGGGCCGCTCGACCTGTTGCTCGACCTCGCCCGCCGGCAGAAGGTCGATCTGCGGCAGATTTCGATCCTCGCGCTGGTCGACCAGTATCTCACCTATATCGAGCGGGCCGAGGCGTTGAAGCTGGAGGTCGCGGCCGATTATCTGGTGATGGCGGCCTGGCTCGCCTACCTCAAATCGGCGCTGCTGCTGCCCCGCGAGGAACAGGAAGATCCCAGCCCCGAAGAACTGGCGCTGCGCCTGCAATTGCGGCTCGAACGGCTGGGCGCGATGCGCGATGCCGCCGCGCGACTGATGGCGCGCGACCGGGTGGGGCGCGACACATTCCTGCGCGCCGCGCCCGAAGGTTTGCGCACCGACCGCAAGACCGTGTGGCAATGCGAATGGTATGCGCTGGTGCAGGCCTATGGCCAGGTCAAGGCGCGCACGGCGCCCGCCATCCACATGGTGCGCGAACGACCGGTGATGACGCTCGAAAGCGCGCTGAACCGGGTGTCGTCCATGCTCGGCGTCACGCTCGACTGGATCGTGCTGGAAGATTTCCTGCCGCCGCATGCCGAACCGCGCCTGCGCCGTTCGGCCATGGCGTCGAGCTTCGTCGCCGCGCTCGAACTCGCGCGGCTGGGCAAGGCCGAACTGGCGCAGGAGGAGATTTTCGGCCCCCTGCGGCTGCGGCGGGTGGTGGCATGAGCGAGGCGCCCGGCGATCTCGCCCGCGCGATCGAGGCAACGCTGTTCGCGGCGGAAGAACCGATGACGGTGGAGGCGCTCAGCGGCCATCTGGGCGATGCGCCGACCGGCGATATCCGCGCCGCCCTGCGCGAGTTGGAAGAGCATTATGCCGGGCGCGGCATCGCGCTGGTCGAACGGGGCAAGCGCTGGCATTTCCAGACCGCACCCGACCTTGCGCATCTGCTGCGCCGCGAGCGCGAACAGGTTCGCCGCCTGAGCCGTGCAGCGACCGAGGTGCTGGCGATCGTCGCCTATCACGAACCTGTCAGCCGCGCGGAAATCGAATCGATCCGCGGGGTGCAAACCTCGGGTGGGACACTCGACGTCCTGATGGAGGCGGGCTGGGTGCGTGTCGCGGGGCGGCGCGAAGTTCCCGGTCGTCCGGTGATCTACGCCACGACGCCAGACTTCCTCACCCATTTCGGCCTCGCCAGCCGCCGCGACCTGCCGGGAATCGACGAATTGCGCGCCGCCGGCCTGCTCGACCCGGTGGATGATGCCTATGACGCGCTGACCGGGGGGGATGATGGCGATAGCGGCGATACCCCGCCAGCGCCGGAAGGTGGCGTAGATGAGCCGGACGGATTCGACCAATCGGGCGAAGATGCGGTCTGACTGGCGCTGGCACACACATCGGCCTATATCGGGTAGGAATACCCAATTGAGAGATTGAACATGAGTCTTGGTCCCTGGCAGCTTATCATCATCGCCCTCGTGATCCTCGTCCTCTTCGGGCGCGGGCGCATTTCCGAAATGATGGGCGATTTCGGCAAGGGTATCAAAAGCTTCAAGGAAGGCATGGCCGATGAAGCCAAGCCCGCACCGCCTGCCGCGAAGATCGAAGGGCCTGCGCCCTCGGCTGGCGAGGCCAAGGTTTCGGAACCGACCGACACCGCCAACTGAACCTGTTGCCGGATTGGCCAGGGTCGCGCCCGGGAAACGCTAGATGTTCGACGTTGGCGCCAGCGAGCTGCTAGTCATCGTGATTGTGGCGATCATCGTGATCGGCCCGAAGGACATGCCGCTTGCGCTACGCACCGCGGGCCGCTGGATCGGCAAGATGCGGCGCATGTCGGCCCATTTCCGGTCGGGTATCGACGCGATGATCCGTGAGGCGGAACTGGCCGACATGGAGCAGAAGTGGCAGGAACAGAATGCGCGGATCATGGCGCAGCACCCGCAGGCGGAGATGACCGAGCTGGAAAAGACCCCGCCCGTCCCGCAGGATATCCTGCCCGACGCGGCAAAGGATGAAGGCGCGGCGCCTGCCGATGCGGCCGCTGCTTCGAAACCCGAGCCCGAGCTGCCGCTCGACGGCAAGCAGGGCTGACCCCCGCGATGGCATTCAAGATCAGCGATATCGACGATTCCCAGGCGCCGCTGCTCGACCATTTGATCGAGCTGCGCACGCGGCTGTTGCGCTGTGTCGTCGCGCTGGCGATCTCGTTCGGCGTCTGCCTCTATTTCGCGGATGACATCTTCGGCCTGCTGGTCCGCCCGCTGGCGCAGGCATTCCCTGACGGGCAGCATGGCAGGCTGATCTATACCAAGCTTTACGAAGCCTTCTTCGTCGATCTCAAGGTGGCGCTGTTCGCGGCCTTCTTCGTCAGCTTCCCGATCATCGCGAACCAGCTGTGGGCCTTCGTCGCGCCGGGGCTCTACGCCAAGGAAAAGAAGGCGTTCCTGCCGTTCCTTTTCGCGTCGCCGGTGCTGTTCATCGCAGGTGCCTCGCTCGCCTATTTCGTGGTCATGCCGACCGCGTTCAAATGGTTCCTCGGCTTCGGCGGCGAACATGCCGGGCTGACGGCTGAGGCATTGCCCGCGATGGGTGACTACCTCGGCTTGGTGATGCAGTTCGTGCTGGCCTTCGGGATCTGCTTCCAGCTGCCGGTGCTGCTGTTGCTGCTCAACCGCGCCGGGATTGTCGATCGGCGGCAGCTGTCCGCCGCGCGGCGTTATGTCATCGTCGGCGTGGTCGCGCTGGCCGCCGTGGTGACGCCGCCCGATCCGGGCTCGCAAATCATCCTCGCGATCCCGCTGCTGGTGCTGTTCGAAGGGTCGCTGGCGATCATGTGGTTCACCGAACGCAAGCAGGCGAAGGACGCAGCGGATGGCGAGGCGGACGCGTCAGCGGACAAGCCCGCCGAAGTGGACATGGACCCCGGCGTGCTCTGATCGCCGTGCCTTATTTGGAGCCGTCGGCGCTCCACACTTTCCTTCCGCCCACCCAGGTTTCCAGCACTTTCGTCGCGCGCAATTGCGCCGGGCTGGCGAGCAGCGGATCCTGGTCGATCAGCAGGAAGTCGGCGCGTTCGCCCGGCACCAGCTTGCCGAAGCGCCCGTCGGCAAAGCCGGCATAGGCCGCTTCGGAGGTGTAACCCGCGAAGGCTGCGGTGCGGTCGACCGTTTCCTGCGGTTGCCAGCCGCCGAAAGGCTGCCCATCCGGCCCGGTGCGGCTGATCGCGGCCGCGATCCCGATAAACGGTTCGGGCGCTTCAACCGGTGCGTCGGAGCCGAAGGCAAGATGCGCACCGGTCGAGCGGATCGAACGCCAGGCATAGGCGCCCGCCAGTCGATCCGGCCCCAGCCGCGCTTCGGCCATCAGCCGGTCGCTGGTTTCATGGACCGGTTGCATCGAGGCGATGATGCCATGCTGGCCGAACATGGCGATATCCGCCGGATCGACGATCTGGGCATGCTCGATCCGCCAGCGCCGGTCGCCGGTGTAGGTGTCGGCCATTTCGTCCACGGCGGAGAGGACTTCGGCATTGGCGGCATCGCCGATGGCGTGCACCGCCACCTGGAAATGGTCGATCGCCGCGCGGCTCATCAGATTGCGCAACTGCGCCGGGGTCAGCAGCGGCAGGCCGCTGTTGCGCGGATCGTCGGCATAGGGCGCCTTGAGCCACGCCCCGCGCGAACCCAGTGCCCCGTCGAGATAGAGCTTCACCCCGTTCAGCCGCAATTTGTCGTCATACAGCCACGGGCTCGGGCCGGGGCCGCCAATCAGTTCCATGTTCTCCGGCCCGGCGGCGTAGCTCATGATGCGGATTTGCAGCCAGCCGCCGTCGCCTGCGCGGCGGAAGCTCTGCCAGTCCTCGATCGTGGTGCCCATGTCGGCCACTGCGGTGACGCCCTTGGACAGCAGCAGCTTCTGTGCTTCGGCCAGCGCAAGGTCGCGATCTTCGGGGCGGGGGCGGGGCAGGGCGGCGGCGATGAGCGCGGTCGCGTGGTCGACGAAAATCCCGCTCGGCTTGCCGCCGACGCGTTCGATGCGGCCACCAGCCGGGTCCTTGGTGGCGGCGGTGACGCCAGCCGCCGTCATCGCCGCGCTGTTAGCCCAGCCGGCATGGCCATCCACCCGCTCGAGCCATACAGGGCGGTCGCCGACCACCGCGTCGAGCTCGGCGGCGGTGGGGAAGCGGCCAAGGCCCCATTTCTCCTGGTTCCAGCCGCGCCCGATGATCCACTTGGCATTGGGATGTGCGGCGGACCAGGCAGCGACCTTGTCGAGCGCTTCCTGCAGCGAATTGGTGTCGCTGAGATCGAGCGTGATCTGGCCGAAGCCCAGCCCCATCACGTGCAAATGCGCGTCGATCATGCCCGGCACGAGATAGCGCCCCTGGCCATCCACCCGGTAATCGACCTTCTTCGGGTGCTCGCTGCGCTTGTGATAGACTTCCTTCACCCGCCCGTCGTCGCCCAGCAGCAAGCCGGTGAAGCTTTCCAGTTCGCCACTTTCGCCAATGGTCACGCCCTGCACATTTTCCACCAGCGTATCCGCCATGGCGGGCAGGGCGGGGAATGCGGCGATGAGGGCGAGGAGGGTGGCGATAAGGCGGGCAGCGCCGCGACGCAGGGGCTTGGTCATATCCGGGGCGATTAAGCCAGTTTGGCGGCAAAGCAAAGTTTTGCGGCGGGCAGGCAATCGCGATGTTCCCCCGCGCGCCATTTTGGCCTAGGGCGCTGCGCCATGAGCCAGGATCAAACCGCCAGTGCCGCGCTGCCCGATGGGCTGCTGACGATCGACGACGTGCGCGATGCCGCCGGGCGGATTGCCGGCGCGGTGGTCCACACGCCGACGATGTACAGCAAGACGCTGTCGACCATCACCGGGGCGAATATCTGGCTGAAATTCGAAAACCAGCAATTCACCGCCGCCTACAAGGAACGCGGAGCGCTCAATGCCCTGCTGCAACTGCCCGAGGAACAGCGCGCGCGCGGCGTGATCGCGGCTTCGGCGGGCAATCATGCGCAGGGCCTGTCGTATCACGGCACCCGGCTGGGCGTGCCGGTGACCATCGTCATGCCCAAGACCACGCCGGTGGTGAAGGTGATGCAGACCGAACAGGTCGGCGGCAAGGTGGTGCTGGAGGGCGAGACCTTCGACGAAGCCTATGCCTACGCACGCAGCATGGAAAAGCAGCTGGGCCTGACCTTCATCCACCCGTTCGATGATCCCAATGTCGCGGCGGGGCAGGGTACGGTTGCGCTCGAAATGCTGGCCGACGCGCCCGAGATCGACACGCTGGCAATCCCCATTGGCGGCGGCGGGCTTTTGTCGGGGATGGGCACGGCGGCACGCGCGATCAAGCCCGACATCCGGCTGGTCGGCGTGCAGGCGCAGCTTTACCCGTCGATGTATGGCCATCTGCGCGGCGAGGAATTGCCCTGTGGCGGCGACACGCTGGCCGAAGGCATCGCGGTCAAGGAACCGGGGCACTTCACCTCGCAGGTCATCGCCGAGCTGGTCGACGAAATCGTGCTGGTCGACGAGAACGAACTGGAAAGCGCGCTGTCGCTGCTGCTCCAGATCGAAAAGACGGTGGTCGAGGGCGCCGGCGCAGCCGGCCTTGCCGCTGTCGCCAAACATCCCGAGATTTTTGCCGGTCGCAATGTCGGCATCGTGCTGACCGGGGGCAATATCGACACCCGCCTGCTGGCCAATGTGCTGCTGCGCGACCTGGCGCGGTCGGGTCGCCTGGCGCGGCTGCGGATCACGCTGCAGGATCGCCCGGGCGCGCTGTTCAAGGTGATGCGCGAATTCAACGAGCATCAGGTGAATATCCTGGAAATCTACCATCAGCGCATCTTCACCAACCTGCCGGCCAAGGGGCTGGTGACCGACATCGAATGCGAGGCGCGCGACCGCGGCCAACTGGACGCGCTGGTCGCTGCGCTGCGGGGCAAGGGCTACCAGGTCAGCAGCGTCGAATTGAACTGATCGCGGCGGCGCGCGCGGCGCGGTTAAGGGCTGTTGCACGGCCTGTCCCGTTTTCGGGCCGAAGTAGGCGTTTACCTTTTCTCAGTTGTGCAAACTAACCACTTGTAAACCACAAGAGATGGTTAAGGGACTTTTACCGCCGGGCTTTGGCGGGCATAGTCAGGCTCTCAGTCGCCCGATCCGATTCTTTGCCAGCGAGAGGAAACATCAGAGCCGTGACGGCCCCGGTCCGATTCCCCCGCTTTTTCGTGACGAGCCCCGCACCGTGTCCCTATTTGCCGGACCGGAGCGAACGCAAGGTATTCACCGAGCTCAAGGGTCCGCATGCCGACCAACTGAACGAGGCGCTTGGCCGCATCGGTTTCCGCCGCAGCCAGACGGTCGCCTATCGCCCCAGCTGTGCCGATTGCCAGGCGTGCATTTCGGTGCGCGTGGCGGCGGAGGAATTCGAACCCTCGAACGCCCAGCGCCGCAACCTGCGCCGCAATGGCGATCTGGTGGCAACCGAATGCCGCCCCTGGGCGACCAGCGAGCAGTTCGACCTGCTGCAGCGCTATCTCGGCAGGCGCCACCCCGGCGGGGGCATGGCGGGGATGGACGAGGTCGATTACGCAGACATGGTGGAACACACCCCCGTGTCGAGCTTCGTTACCGAATACAGGGAACCCACCGAAAGCGGTATGCCGGGCAGGCTTGTGGGGGCTTGCCTGACCGACCGCCAGGGCGATGGGCTGTCGATGATCTACAGCTTCTACGATCCCGAACATGAGGCGCGCTCCGGGCTTGGCAACTATATCATCCTCGACCACATCCGCCGCGCAGCGGCGGAAGGGCTGCCTTTCGTCTATCTCGGATATTGGGTCGAAGGATCGCCGCGGATGCAGTACAAGATCCGCTATCGCCCGCTCGAACGCCTTACCCGCAACGGCTGGTTGCGCATTTCGCGCGACGAACAGGATCGCCTTATCGCCGATGCCGCAAGTGGCCGGCGCGAGCGGTCCGAAGCCGGGGCTGCCAAGGATGGCGACCGCAGCCAGTATCGCATCACCGACTGACCGCAGGCATCGGCTGGCGCTGCTGCTGGCGGGGCTGGCGCTTATCGCCATACCTGCGCCTGCACTCGCGCAAAATCGCGATCGGCAGCAATCGCTCGAAGACCTCATTCCCGATTCCGCCGTCGCCGATCCCGAAGCCTGGGCGCAGGACCAGCAGGGCGAGACCGGTGAGGCGCAGCCTGAAACCGATGTCCCGGCCACCGAAGTGGATGTCGACGCGCCGCTGGAAGCGATGCCCGACCTTTCGGTCGAATGGCCCGACACGCTCGACCTGCCGCCGCTCGAGCCTCTGACGCCCGACCCCGATGTGCAGCTGGCGCAGGACGACGACACGGTCGAGCCGCTGCTGGCCGATGCACGGGTGGAACGGCTGGGCGGCGGGCTGGAGCTGGCCTTCCCGCAGGCCGAGGAATCCTTCCCGATGCGGTCGGAATTCGTCAGCCGCTTCGCACAGCTTTCGACGCTCCACCAGTTGGGCAGTGCGGGCGACAACATTGCGGTCCTTGCCGCCCGTGCCCGGCGTGACGAGGCGCTGCTGGGCACCATGCTGCGGATCTATGGCTATTACGATGCGCAGGTAATCCGCTCGGTCGGCGCGATCGAGCCGGGCGAGACGCTGGCCGACGGCGAGGCGAGCGTGCGTTTCGACATCGTTCCCGGGCCGCGCTACCGCTTCGGCGCAATCGACCTGGGCGACCTGATGCAGGCACCCGATGCCACTGCGCTGCGCGGGGCGTTCGAAATCCAGCCCGGCGATCCGCTGTCGAGCGACAAGATCGTGGAGGAGCAATACGACCTCGACGAGGCGCTGGGCGAGAACGGCTACGTCTTCGCGAAGATCGGGCGGCCGTCGCTGCTGGTCGACCACGACCGCGAGGAGGGCGACCTCACACTGCCGGTAACGCATGGCGGCAAATATGTGATCGCGGGCGTCAATTCGAGCCTGCCCGATTTCCTGTCTTCCAGGCATCTGCAGACTATCGCCCGCTTCCACCCCGGCGATGTGTACCGGCGCAGCCTGGAATTCGACCTGCGGCGGGCGATTGTCGCCACCGGGCTCGTCTCCAGCGTCACCATCACCCCGCGCGAAGTTGCGGCCCCCACCGCCGACCAGCCGGGCTCGGTGATGATGGATATCGAACTGGTGAAGGCCCCGCTACGCACCATCTCCGGTGCCATCGGCTACGGCAGCGAGGAAGGCTTCCGGGTGGAAGGGGCGTGGGAACATCGCAATCTGTTCCCCGACGAAGGCTCGCTGCGCGTCCATGCCATTCTTGGCACGCAGGAACAGCTCGGCGGTGTGACCGTGCGCAAGAACAATTTCCGCGGCCGCGACCAGATCCTCACGCTCGAAACCTATGTCGGCAATACCACCACCGATTCGGTGGAGGCACGCACGGTTACGTTGCGCGGCACGTTCGAGCGGCGATCCAACCTGTTGTTCCAGAAGCCCTTCAGCTGGCAAGTCGGCACCGAATTGCTCTATTCGGACGAGCGCAACCGGGTGATCGGCGGCATCCCCCGCCCGCGCGAAACCTACCTGATCGCCGATGTATTCGGCCGGGCGACTATCGACACCACGGATTCGCTGCTCGATCCGACCAGCGGCTTCCGCCTGACCGGCTTCCTCGCCCCGGAAGTGTCGCGCAATGGCGGGGCGGAGAGCTTCTACCTGCGCAACCAGGCCGATGCGTCCTATTACCGGTCGGTCGGCGGGCGCGCGGTGCTGGCGGGGCGGGTCCGGTTCGCCTCGATCCAGGGCGCGCCGCTTGCTGATATCGCGCCTTCGCGCAGGCTCTATGCCGGCGGCGGCAGTTCGGTCCGCGGCTATGGCTACCAGGCGGTGGGGCCCCGCAACGATTTCGGTGAACCGACCGGGGGCCTGTCGCTGGTCGAAGCATCGGTGGAAGCGCGGATCAACACCGGCTGGTTCGACGGCGCGCTGCAGATCGTGCCCTTTGCCGATGCCGGTTCGGTCTCGCTGGGTGCCACGCCCGACCTCCAATATGTCAGCTACGGTGTCGGCGTGGGCATTCGCTACAAGACAGGCTTCGGCCCGATCCGCGTCGATGTGGGGGTGCCACTCAACCGCAATCCGATGTTCGACAGCCCGGTGGCGGTCTACGTCTCGTTGGGCCAGGCCTTCTGATGGCGGGCGCGGGGGCATCGTGGCGCATGCGGCTGGCCAAAGGCGTGGGCTGGCTGTTGCTTGCGCTGGTCGCGCTGATCGTCGGTGCTTCGCTGCTGATCAATTCGCCCATCGGCAAGCGCTATGTCGCCGATCGCATTGCCGAAGTCGCCCCCGCTTCGGGCCTGCGCTTTACAGTCGGGCGCATCGAAGGCGATTTGTTCGGCCGCGCCGAGCTGCGCGACGTCGAAGTGTATGACCCGGAAGGGCGCTTCCTGATCATTCCCGAGGCGGTGCTCGACTGGCGACCGCAAAGCTGGTTCACCAGCGGCCTCGACATTCGCGAGCTGACCGCGCGGCGGGGCACGTTGGAGCGGCTGCCGCACCTGCTGCCGGGTGATCCCGACGCGCCGATCCTGCCCGATTTCGATATTCGTGTGGACAAATTGCTGGTCGAGAACCTGACCCTGGCGCGCGGCGTTGCGGGCGATACCGCCCAGCGGCTCGACCTTTCGGGCAGCGCCGATATCCGCAGCGGCCGGGCGCGGGTGAAGGCGGATGGCAAGGTGGCTGCGGGCGACCGGCTGCACCTGCTGCTCGACGCCGAACCCGATGGCGACAAATTCGACGCGGAGCTGGAATTCCTCGCGCCTAAGGGCGGTGCGATTGCCGCGATGACCGGCGCCAAGGCTGGTTATTCCGCCCGGATTGTCGGCGACGGGACGTGGAAGCGGTGGAACGGCGCCTTGCTGGTGACGCGGGAAAGCGACCGCTATGCCGCCTTCAAGCTGGGCAATCGCGCGGGGCACTATCGCATCGTCGGGCAGGTCTATCCCGGCGACACGCTGACGGGCCTGCCCGCGCGCGCTGCGGGCAAGGCGGTGTCGCTGGCATTGCTCGGCACACTCGAAAACAGCGTGTTCAACGGGGCAGCGGCCATCGTCAGCCCAGGCCTCTCGGGCGAGGGCGAGGGGGCCGTTGACCTCGCAGGCAAGAGTTTCGATTCGTTCCGCCTTGCCGCGCGGCTTGTCGATCCGGCACTGTTCGACGACGGGCTGCGGGTCGAGGGCGGCAAGCTTGACGCGACGCTCGATGGGAAATTTGCCGAGCTGGCGATCGACCACAAGCTGACGGTCGATCGCCTCGTTGCCGGAAGCACGACCGCCAGCGGACTGGCGCAGACCGGTGTCGCACGGGCGGGCGAGAGCGGATGGACGCTGCCGCTCGCGCTGTCCGTCGCGCGGATCGAGACCGGCACGACATCGGTCGACCCACGATTGGTGGGTGGCACGGCGAAGGGGCTCGTCACCTGGAACAAGGGGGAATTGCGGTCCAAGGCGATCGACATCGCCTTCCCCGGGATGAACGCGCAACTGGCGTTGGCGGGCAACACGAACAAGGGCGGCTATGCGCTGGCCGGGCCGGTTGCTGCCAATCGCTTCGTGCTGGAAAATATCGGCACGCTCGATGGCGGGGCGAATATCGTCCTGTCCTTCGGCAGCGGTGCCGCGTGGAAGCTGGATGCCGATTTCAAGGGGCGCATCCCGCAGGTCACCAACGATACGCTGGCCAATCTCGCAGGGCCGGCCATCGCCTTCAAGGGCGGGCTCAGGGTCGGCGGAGCGCAGCCGCTGCTGCTGGACAAGGTCGCCATCGGGGCGAGCAAGCTCAGCCTGCTGCTCGACGGGCGCGTCGAAGGCGGCAAGACCAGTGTGGTCGGCAGCGGCAAGCACGCCGATTATGGCAGCTTCACCGTCGATGCGGCGATGGCGGACGATGGGCCGCGTGCGACCTTGGTATTCGCCGATCCGCTGCCGGCTGCGGGGCTGAAGGATGTGCGGGTGGCAATCGCCCCGACCAAGGAAGGCTTCGCGATCGACACTGAGGGTGGATCGATGCTCGGGCCGTTCGACGGGAGTTTGCAGCTCTATGCGCCAAAGGATGCACCGGTGCGCATTTCGATCGACCGGCTGGATGTATCGAACACGGCAGTGACGGGGCAGCTGACACTGGGCGATGGTGCCGCGAGCGGGCAGCTGGCGCTGTCTGGCGGCGGGCTGGACGGGACTATCGCGCTTGCGCCGCGGGGTGGAGGCCAGGGCTTCGATGCGACCCTGAATGCGCGCAATGCGCAGTTCGGCGGGGCCACCCCGCTGACCATTGCCTCCGGCAAGCTGGAAGCGCAGGGGCTGCTGGTCGATGGCAACAGCACCATTTCCGGCAATGTGCTGGCGCAGGGGATCGGTTACGGGCAGCTGTTCGTCGGAAGGCTGGCGGCGAATGCAAAGCTGGTCAACGGTGCCGGAACGGTCACCGCATCCATCGCCGGGCGCCGCGGCAGCCGCTTTGCCTTGCAACTCAACGCCGATGTGAAGCCCGATCAATTCGCCGCCATTGCCCGCGGCGAATTCGCCGGGCGGGCAATCACCATGCCGCGTCGCGCTGTGGTCACGCGGCGCGATGCCGGCGGCTGGCACCTCGATCCCGTACAAGTGAGCTACGGCAAGGGCGCGGTGGTGGCGCAGGGCGATTTCGGCGGGGAAGCAACCAATATGCGGGTGCATCTCTCGCAAATGCCGCTGTCGCTGGTCGATCTGTTCTACGCCGATGTCGGGCTGGGTGGCTCGATTTCGGGGATCGTCGATTATGCCCAGGCCGGTAATGCGCCGCCAATCGGCAGCGCGCAGGTCAAGGTGGAAGGGCTGACGCGCAGCGGGCTGGTGCTTACGTCGCGCCCGGTGGATCTGGCGCTGGTGGCGAAGCTGGGGATCGACCGGCTGGAAACCCGCGCGGTGATCGACGAGGATGGCGAGCGGCGTGGCCGCCTGCAGGCGCGGATCACCGGGATGCCGAGGCTGGGTACGCTGACCGAGCGGCTGAATGCGGGCGACCTGTCCGGGCAGCTGCGTTATAAGGGGGAGGCGGATGCGCTGTGGCGTCTCGCCGCGGTCGATGCGTTCGACCTGACCGGGCCGATTTCTGCCGCTGCGAATGTCACCGGATCGCTTGCCGATCCCCGCGTAACCGGCTCGGTCGCCAGCGACGATCTGCGGATCAGGAGCGGGCTGTCGGGGACGGATATCAGCGGGGTGAAGGCGCGGGGCAGCTTCGCCGGATCGCGCCTGCAACTCACCAGCTTCAGCGGCAGTACGAAGAACGGCGGCACGGTGAGCGGCAGCGGCTGGGTCGACCTGGCGCGGATGAATGCGCGGCGTGGCCCGGCGCTCGACCTCAAGGTGGCGGCCCGCCGGGCGGCGCTGCTCGATGCTGCGGGACTGACCGCAACTGTCACCGGGCCGTTGCGGATCGTATCCTCCGGCTTCGGCGGCACCATCGCCGGGCGATTGCAGGTCGACCGCGCCAGCTGGAAGCTGGGCACGGCGGCGGAGGTCGCGCAGCTGCCCGACATCCGCACCCGCGAGATCAACCAGCCGGCGGACATCGCGCCGCGCTACACCGCCTCTGCGCCGTGGCGTTACCTGATCGATGCGCGCGCGCCGGGCCGGGTCGAGGTCGACGGGATGGGACTGGACAGCGAATGGAGCGCCGACATTCGCCTGCGCGGCACCACCAGCGATCCGCGCATCGGGGGCGAGGCGCGAGTGGTGCGCGGCGAGTACAATTTCGCCGGGACCAGCTTCGACCTGACGCGCGGCCGCATCGCCTTTGACGAGACGCTGCCGATCGATCCCCGGCTGGACATCGTGGCCGAAACCTCGCGCAGCGGGATGGACGTCGCGGTCAAGGTTCAGGGCAATGCGCTGCAGCCCGAGATCACCTTCAGTTCGACCCCCTCATTGCCGGAAGAGGAAATCCTCGCGCGGTTGCTGTTCGGGGGATCGGTAACCGACCTGTCGGCGACCGACGTGCTGCAACTCGGCGCGGCGGTTGCCTCGCTGCGCGGCGGGGCGGGGCTCGATCCGATCAACAAGCTGCGCAGTGCGATCGGGCTGGACCGGTTGCGGATCGTCAGCGCCGATCCCACGCTGGGCCGGGGAACTGCCGTGGCGCTGGGCAAGAGCATCACCCGCCGCCTCTATGTCGAACTGATCACCGATGGGCAGGGCTACAGCGCCACCGATCTGGAATTCCGCATCACCGGCTGGCTGTCGCTGCTGGGATCGGTGTCGACCGTCGGGCGCGACAGTCTCCAGCTCAAGGTCAGCAAGGATTACTGAGCCGGGCGCGCTGGTCGCGCCCGGCCCGATCCATCAGTCCGATTGTTTGAGCAGCCCGTCGATTGGCAGGGCAATGCCGTTTTCGGCCCGGTCGGCATGATCGACCAGCCGCGCGGTGCCGCCGTCCTCACCCTTCGCGACGATGGTTTCGCCATCGCGGGAAAAGGTGATCTTGTGCCCGCCCATCGTCGGCATTTCCACCGGGCCGCCCTTGGCGTCGATCGCGGCGGCGATGTCGGCCATCTCGAAATAGCCGGGCAGCGTATGATCGCGCAGCACCGCTGCCATCGCGGCGGGCTGGGAGGTCAGTTCCTTGCCCTTGTCACCGAGGCTGGCAAAGGCGTCATCCTCGGGTGCGAGCAGCGTGTAGCTGGCTTTGCCGGAGAACACCTCATCAAGCCCGGTTTCCTTCAGCGCATTGGCGATGGTCGAAAGCTTGTCATCGGCCGCAATTGCCGCCGCCAGTGTGCCCGTGCCCGCCTCGTCGGCGGTTTCCGAGGCCCCGGCGGCCGAAGTGTCGGCCTCGCTCGAGCAAGCCGCCAGCGGGACCAGCGAAAGCGCGGCGATGGCGGCGAGCGCCAGGCGCATCCTGCCTGTTGAGTGCAGCATCGTCGTTCTCCTGTCAGTCCAGTGCCAGCTCGATCGCGGCGGCGACCAGCCGCGTCTCCGGATCGACCTGGTAGATGTAGCCGTCGCTGTAGCGATAGTAGCCGCCAGGCCCATCGACATACTGGCTGCGATAGGGATAGGGTACGTTGTACACGTCATACCCGGCGGGCATCGGCGAGCCGATGGCAATGTCGTTGCCGGTCAGCAGCGCAGCAATCGCGGTGATTGCCTGCGTCTGCGGGTCGACGCGGTAAAACGCATTGTCGGCATAGCGATAGCCGCCGTCAGGCCCCAACCCGTAATAGGAGCTGTAATAGGGCGATACGGTGTACGGCGAATAGCGCGTGGGCCAGACGTTGCCGACCGACAATGCCCCACCCAGCAGCGGGATGTAGCTTGCAATCCCCGTATTGCCGAAGCGCAGCAGATATCCGTCGCGATAATAATAGTCGCCATTCACCCGCGGCACGCCCCACCAATTGGGGCGATATTCCGCATAATAGGGCCGCGCGAGCTTCTTGGCCTGACCCGGCGGCAGGCAGCCGTTGTTCTTCTTCGCCAGCCCCGGCGGACAGCCGTCGAGTGCACCGCGCTGCGGCGCGCGTGCGAAGAAACCGTCGAATTCGTTGCGATCACGGTAGATCCGCGCACTGGGGCCGGGCGCGCCATCGCCGCGCGCCGTCACCGCAGCGGGGATTGCCCGCGCCGCCTTGCCCTTGTCGGAGGCGGCCACCGGTGCCTTGGGCTGTTCCTGCGGTCCATTGCGAGTGGCTTTGGCCTGCGGGGCACGGTCGAGTTTGGCAGCAGACGAGTTGCCCTTGGGCTTATCGACTGCTGCGCCCGCTGGTGCGCGTGACACCGAAGGCGAGCTGGCACGCTTTTCTGCTGCCGCCTGCTTTTGCACCTGCTTCTGGGCTGCCGGTTTGGCGTCCGACCTGTTTGCCGACTGGGGCGCCTGCCGTGCATTCGACTTGGCCGGGCTGCCAGCCGAAGCGGCGGGTGCGCCGGCGGATTTGCCATTGCCCTGGCCGCCACCCTGACCATTGCCCGGCTTGGCGGCAGCGGGAACTGTGCAGAGCGCGGCAATCGCCACGCCGATCATCAGCTTTCTCATCGTCAATCTCCTCGCCCTGCAACGACTGGACCGGACAGTCGGTTCCGGGCGCTGTCATCCCGAACGGTAAAGCCGCTCCTCGGCCGCCCGGCGGCGCACCAGCCCCTTGAGCACACGCCCGCCCGCGCGGTTCCAGCGGGCGAATTCGCGCGCTGCGCCTTCATGGTCCCCGGCGACATGCCTGCGGGTCAGCGTGGCACGGGCAATCGCCCCGGTGTTGTAGTGGAAGCTGACCAGCGCATCGAATTGCGGCTGGCTGGTCGGCGCATCGCCGATCGCCCGGCGCACATCCTGCGCATGGCGTGCCAGATCCCGCGCCAGCCGCGCGTCGCATTGCTCCTGTGTCCACACCGTGTCCGGGCCGATATCCGCGCCGGTCGCGCCCCAGCCGATGGTCCATGGCGCGCCGCCGGTGCCGGGATCGGGATAGGCTTCGACCAGCCCGTCACCCCGCAGGCGCGCACAGCCTTCGAATTGCCGGACCAGCGCGGTGCCCTTCGGCCCCATTTCAAGCGCGCCGGGGGGGAGACATGGACCGCATGTTACACTGTCCTGGGCCGAAAAACCGGGGCTGCTATCGGGGCCGCCGAAATCGGGTGCGGGCGCCGCGCTGCCGGCACCTGCAAGGCTGCGGGTGAGCGCCTGCCGCACAGCATCGAAAAGAAGGAAGGGTTGCATGGGAATTACCTCGCCGGTTCGGGGGATCGAGGCGCGGCAATTAGGCAGGAAATCGCCATGTAGGAAAATCGTTTCTCGCAAGCCACGGGGCCATGCAAATCCCGCTTCCCGCGCAATTGGCGAAGGCGTATATCCGAAAGAAAATCAGCACGAGTCCCCACGCTCGGGTCGTTATCGCTCATTGAAGGAGTTTCGACGTGAGGTGGAAGACGATCCAATTGGGCCTGGCATCGGCCGCGATCCTTGGTGCCGGCCTGCTGGCCAGCCCGGCAGCGACCCAGTCGGGCAGCGGGCCGGTCGCCCGCTATACGATGGACGCGGGGACGATGGCGGGCATGGCTGCCATGGGCGCGCAGGGCAAGGGCGGCCTTGGCGGCGCGCTGGGCATGATGCGCGGCGGCGGCGGCAATGTCGCGCATGAACTGCTGCTCAAGCTGGGATCGAGCCGCGCGCCGACCGGTGCGCCCAAGGGCGACCATTTCCTGCCCGCCGGTGTGAAGATGGGGCCATCGGTGCCGCTGGTCACGCCGGTGCAGCAACCCGGCACGCCCGGCATCCCCGGCGGCGAGATGCCGCGCGGGCGACTGCTGCTGTTCTGGGGTTGCGGCGAACATGCCGGGCCGGGCCAGCCGGTGGTGATCGACTTTGCCAAGCTGGCCAAGGGGCAGGTGCCCCCCGATCTGTTTGCCGCGGCGGTCAATATTCCCGAGGAATGGCGCGTCACCCCGGCGAACAGCCGGACCTATGGCGACTGGCCCAATGGCACCGATGGCAAACAGGTGCCTGCCAATGCGTCGCTGCTCGGCGCGCACAAGGTCACCAGCAGCTATTCGCCCGATATCGGCTTCACGCTCGACCAGGATTTCATGGCGCCGCTGGAGGTACGCAGCAGCGCGCTGGCGAGCGGGGCCTTCGCGATGAACTGGAACGCGGTGCCCGGTGCCACCGGCTACTACGCCTGGGTCATGTCGGCCAAGGATATGGGCCGCAAGGGCAACCCCGACATGGTGTGGTGGACGTCGAGCGCGTCGCAGGCCTTCGGCGGCCCGATGTGGGACTGGCTGTCCCCGGCAGCAGTTGCCAAGCTGGTCGCTGCCAAGACGGTGATGCCCGCCAGCCAGACGAGTTGCACCGTCCCCGCCGAGGTCAAGCAGGCAGGCGGCGAGGCGATGATGGCGAATATGTACGCCTATGGCCCCGAACGCGATTTCTCCTACCCGCCGCGCCCGCCCAAGGTGAAGGTGTGGTCGCCCGAATGGATCGCGCGGGTGCGTTTCCGTTCGACCAGCATGACGCTGCTGGGCATGGATATGGGGGCGATGGGAATGCCCGGGAGCAGGTCAGGGCAGGAAAGCTCGTCCAGCGAACCCGCACCCTCGACCAAGCCCAAGTGCAAGGGACTGAAGGGCGTCGCCATGCGCGCCGCGGGGCTCTGCGAATAGGGCGAATAGGGCGAATAGGCCACGCTGCACAAACCGCCTGCTCGCGCACGGGCCGGTCACATTGGCAAAAAGGAAAGGGCGCCCGGTTCCCCGGGCGCCCTCCTTGTTCGGTTTGCGCCAACGGCCCGAAGGGTCCGCCAGGCCGGTCGGCCGTCGCGCCTTATGGCGCGATGGCCAAGGCTGCGCAGGTCGTAAAGGTTCTTGTCCATCGCTTCGCCCGGGTGGATCTTGTTCTGGATCCCGTCGAGGCCCGCCATCAGCAGCGCCGCATAGGCGAGGTAGGGATTGGCCATCGCGTCGGGGAAACGGAATTCCACGCGCTTCGCCTTGTCGCCCGCACCATAGGGGATACGGCACGAAGCGGAGCGGTTGCGGGCCGAATAGGCCAGCAGCACCGGCGCTTCGTAACCCGGCACCAGCCGCTTGTAGCTGTTGGTGGTCGGGTTGGTGAAGGCGTTGAGCGCCTTGGCGTGCTTGATGACGCCGCCGATGAAATACAGGCACATGTCCGACAGGCCGGCATAGCCGTTACCGGCGAACAGCGGCTTGCCTTCCTTCCAGATCGAGATGTGGGTGTGCATGCCGCTGCCGTTATCCTTCATGATCGGCTTGGGCATGAAGGTCGCGGTCTTGCCATAGGCCTGGGCGACCATGTGGACGACATACTTGTAGATCTGCATGCGGTCCGCGGTTTCCACCAGCGTACCGAAGGTCAGGCCGAGTTCGTGCTGGGCAGCGGCCACTTCGTGGTGGTGCTTGTCGCAGGGCAGGCCCATTTCGAGCATGGTCGAAACCATCTCGGCGCGGATGTCCATCGCGCTGTCGACCGGGGCGACGGGGAAATAGCCGCCCTTGGCGCGCGGACGGTGCGCGAGGTTGCCGGTCTCGTATTCCTTGCCGGTGTTGGTCGGCAGTTCGATGTCGTCGATGGCAAAGCCCGAACCGGCATAGCCGTCTTCGAAGCGGACATCGTCGAACATGAAGAATTCGGCTTCCGGGCCGACATAGACGGTGTCGCCGATGCCGGTCGACTTGAGGTAGTTTTCCGCGCGCTTGGCGGTGGTGCGCGGGTCGCGCGCATACCAGTCGCCGGTCGAGGGTTCGACGATGTCGCAGTTGACGATCATCATCGGGGTGGCGCTGAACGGATCGATATAGACGCTGTCGAGGTCCGGCTTGAGGATCATGTCGGATTCGTTGATCGCCTTCCAGCCTTCGATCGAGGAACCGTCGAACATCAGGCCGTCTTCGAGCTCATCCTCGCCCATCACCCCGGCGCACATCGAAAGGTGCTGCCACTTGCCCTTGGGATCGGTGAAGCGCAGGTCGACCCATTCGATCTCCTGTTCCTTGATCTGCTTGATGATGTCTTTGGCCTTGCTCATGTCTTGTCCTCTGTTGGAACCCCCGCGCGGCGGCGGGAAAGGTCAGGGCGGGTTGGTCCTCGAAAGAGCGCGCCTTGCCCTCGCGGCGCGCGCTTCGAAAGCTGGTCAGATCGCGTCTTCGTCGCGCTCGCCGGTGCGGATGCGCAGCACGGTGTCGATCGTGGAGACGAAGATCTTGCCGTCGCCGATGCGGCCGGTCTGCGATGCCGCGGCGATGGCTTCCACCGCGCGTTCGGCGATATCGTCGCTGACGACGACTTCGAGCTTCACCTTGGGGAGGAAGTCGACGACATATTCGGCGCCGCGATAGAGTTCGGTGTGCCCCTTCTGGCGGCCGAACCCCTTGGCCTCGGTTACGGTAATTCCCGAAACGCCGACTTCGTGCAGCGCTTCCTTCACTTCATCGAGCTTGAACGGCTTGATGATGGCTTCGATTTTTTTCACGTCGTCCTGATCCCGGTTTCCTGGTCCTGGCCGGCACGATCCCTTGTCCCGACAGGGCAGTGAGCTGTTCTGCTGCCGCCCGTGGCTTCAAGAATCATGCCAAGTGCGAAGCCAAGCCGTAATGCATCCTTCGCAACTGCGAAAGGGCGGAATCGCAAGAATCTATGCGACTGGGGGGCGACTTTAGAATAGAGTTGCGCAAGACTTTGCGCCCGGCTGCCCATCTTGCGGGCACTGCTGCCTAAATTATGGGCAATGAGCGTGGTTCAGAGCGCCAGTCCGGCGGTTTCGGGCAGCCCGGCTATCAGGTTGAGGCTCTGCACCGCAGCGCCGCTGGCGCCCTTGCCGAGATTGTCCAGCCGCGCAACCAGTCGCAGCTGCGCGTCCTCGGCACTGCCGAAGACGAACAGTTCCATCCCGTCCCACGGCCGGGCATCGGCGCGCAGCAGCAATTCGCCGTCCGCCGCGTCCCCCAGCGTGACGATCGGGCTGCCGGCATAGAATTGCGCCAGGCATTCGCGCATTGCGCCGGGCGATGCGGCGCCGGGAATGGCGCTGAGCTGCAGCGGCACATCGACCACCATCCCGCGATGGCAATTGACCACGGCAGGGGAGAACACCGGCTCGTGCACCAGCCCGGCGTAGTGCCGCATTTCGGGCAAATGCTTGTGCCCCATGGCCAGGCCATAGGCGCGGAAGGCGATGTCGCCATCCTGTTCGAACCGGGCGATCAGCGCCTTGCCGCCGCCCGAATAACCCGACACCGCGTTGACGCTATAGGGCCAGTCGGCGGGCAGTAGCCCGGCGCGCACCAGCGGCGCGACCAGCGCGAGGAAGCCGGTGGGGTAACAGCCCGGATTGGCGATCCGCATCGCGCCCGCCACCGCATCGCGGCCGACCAGCTCGGGAAAGCCGTAGGTCCAGCCCGGCGCCACGCGATGCGCGGTGCTGGCGTCGATCACCCGGGTGGTGTCGTTGCGGATCAGCGCCACCGCTTCGCGCGCCGCATCGTCGGGCAGGCAGAGGATCGCGACATCGCAATCGTTCAGCGCTTCCGCGCGGGCGACGGGGTCCTTGCGCCGGGCCTCGTCCAGCACGATCAGCGCAAATTCGCTGCGCCCGGCAAGCCGCTCCGCGATTTCAAGGCCAGTCGTCCCGGCCGCGCCGTCGATGAAAACGCTGGTGGTCACCGGCCTGCTGCTTACAGTTCGGTAGGCGCGAGCGCCGCGATCGGCACATAGCCGCTCGGCCCGTCGGGGCCGAGGCAGCACCAGCACCAGTCACCCGCGAAATCGAGTGCCTCGACTTCCGCACCTGCGCCCAGCTGCACCAACGCCGCCGCATCCTGCGATGCCGTCAGCCGCAGGGCAACCGGTTCGGCACCGATCCGGCGCAGTTGCGGCACGACGTAATGCGGCACCAGGAAACGGCTCGCGAGCGCGATATGCGCGACATCGCCGCGCAACGGCAGCGTGCCGGGCGCGGGCTTTTCGACAGGACCGGATAGCGCCAGCTCGCCGGTCGGAACGTGGTAGGCGGCCTGGTCGCTCACGCGGGCACTTTCCTGCTCTCCGAATTGGAAAATGGGGCGATTAGACGCCGTGGACGCAATCGGCAAGTTTCACGCACCACCAAACCGGGCACACAGCATATGCCAGCTGGCGCGCAGGCCATAGGCGGCCCCGCCCTTGGCCCGCCCGGGACGCGGCGTGGGGCGCCAGGCGAAAGTGTCGAAATGGGCCCAGTCGATCGGCGTGCCGTCCTTGCGTTCGCCGACGAATTTATCGAGGAACAGCGCCGCAACGCTGGCCCCGGCAAAGCCGTTGGCGGGCGAATTATTGGCATCGGCAATGTCGCTCTTGAGCCATTCGGCATAGGCGGAATGCAGCGGCATGCGCCAGCACGGGTCGTCATGCGCAATCCCGGCGGCCAGCAATTCTTCGGCGGTTTCGTCGCGGCGGGTGAACAGGGCGGGCAGGTCCGGCCCCAGCGCCACGCGCGCCGCGCCGGTCAGCGTGGCGAAATCGATCACCAGTTCCGGATCTTCCTCGCTCGCACGGGTCAGCGCATCGCCCAGCACCAGCCGCCCTTCGGCATCGGTGTTGCCGATTTCCACGGTCAGCCCCTGCCGGCTCCTGAGCACGTCGCCGGGGCGGAAGGCGTTGCCCGCCACCGCGTTTTCGACCGCCGGGATCAGCAGGTGCAGCCGCACCGGCAGATGATGTTCCATGACCAGCCGCGCCAGCGCCAGCGCATGGGCGGCCCCGCCCATATCCTTCTTCATCAGCAGCATGCCCGCCGCGCTCTTGATGTCGAGCCCGCCGGAATCGAAACACACGCCCTTGCCGACCACGGCGACGACCGGATGCGTGGGCTTGCCCCAGGTGAGGTGGATCAGCCGTGGTGCATGGCTGCGCCCCGCGGCGCGGCCGACCGCGTGGATCATCGGGTAATCCTGTTCCAGCGCGTCGCCGCGGATCACCTTGAGTTCGGCCTTGTGCGCCTTGGCGAGCTTTTCCGCCTCCGTCTCGAGCGCGGCGGGCCCCATATCCTCTGCCGGGGTGTTGACGAGGTCGCAGACCATGTTGACCGCATTGGCCTCTGCCGCCTGCGCCTCGATCGCCTTGACCTCCTTGGTCAGCAGCACGCGCTTGCCCGGCGCATCGGCATCTTCGCGATAGCGGGTGAAGCGATATTGCGCGGTGATCCAGCCGAACAGGGCCGGGCCGGTCGCGCCATCGCAATCCGCGCGGCGATAGGTGCCTGCGGGCAATACCTCGGCCAGCTTGGCGAAACACCAGCTCGACAGGCTTTCGGGATTGGCCACACCGCCCAGCGCGAACCACCCGTCGCCATCGGGCACGATCCCGACCTGATAGCCGCCGCCGTCGAATTTCTGCGCCGCCAGCGCCGCGCGTTGGCCGGCGGTCAGCGTTTTGGCGAAAGCGGGGAAACCCTCTTTGTTGACGAGATGGATGGCGATGGCATCCTGCCCCTTGTCGGGCAGGACGAGGTCGGTCTTGCTGGTCATGGCTGCCTTTAGCCACAGTTTTTCGGCCTTTTCGAGGGACAATTCGTATGATTCGCCAGATATTGCCCGCAGCGGCGCTGATTGCGCTGGTCGCCTGCTCCAAGGCGGGGACGCAGGAGCAGGCCGCGCCGGCCGACAGCGGGCAGGTGCATCGGGCCAGTGCGACTGCCACGACGGCGCCAGCCGCCGCCGCACCTGAACCAAACCGCGCAGGCGTCGCGCGGGCAAAGGCGACCGATGCCTATAGCTATGGCTACAAATGGCCGGCCGAAGCAGCCTCGATCCCCGCGCTGGACAAGCTGATGTCCGGCTGGGCGGACAAGGCGCTGGCCGATCTCGCCAGCGGTGCGGAAGACTGGCAGGCCACGGCGGCGAAGGACGATATGCCGTTCCACGCCTACAGCTACGAACAGGAATGGCAGGTGGTGGCCAACCTGCCGCGCTTCCTCAGCCTGTCGTCCAACTGGTCGACCTATGAGGGCGGCGCGCACGGCATGTATGGCAGTCGTGCGCTGATCTGGGACCGGCAGACCGGCAAGCAGGTGGCGGCGCAGGATTTCTTCACGTCGCCCGCTGCCCTGGAACGCGCGATTGCCAAGCCTTACTGCGACGCGCTCAATGCCGAGCGCAAGAAGCGGCGCGGCGACTTCCAGATGGATCTGCAGGAATTCAATTCCTGCGTCGCGCTGGCGGATACGACGGTGCTGCTCGGATCGTCGAACGGCAAGACGTTCGACCGGATCGGGCTGCTGGTCGATCCCTATGTCGCCGGCCCTTATGCGGAGGGGAGTTTCGAGTTCACCCTGCCGGTGTCGCATGCGGTGATCGACGCGTTGCAGCCTGCCTATCGCCCGTATTTCTCGCAGGGCCGCTGAGCGTCTCGCAATTTGCGGCAATCGTCGCTACATGGGCGGGCATGACCGAATATCAGGTAATCGACAGTGCCGACACCGTCCTGCGCGACGGGACCATCAAGCTCCACGGCCCGGAAGGGTTTGCGGGGATGCGCAAGGCCGGGCGCCTTGCCGCCGAAATCCTCGACGAACTGGCAACATTCGTCCAGCCGGGGGTGACCACCGGCCAGATCGACGATCTCGTGCGCCAGATGACTTTGGATGGTGGCGCGGTGCCCGCAACCATGGGTTATCGCGGCTATGCGCACAGCTGCTGCACCTCGATCAACCATGTCGTGTGCCACGGCATCCCGGGCGACAAGGTGCTGAAGGATGGCGACATCGTGAATGTCGACGTCACCCCGCTGCTCGACGGCTGGCACGGCGATTCCAGCCGCATGTACCTGGTCGGCGACGTGTCGCTGAAGGCGCGGCGGCTGGTCGATGTGACCTATGAATGCCTGATGATCGGGGTGGATCTGGCCAAGCCCGGCGCACGGCTGGGCGATATCGGCTCGGCGATCCAGCGCCATGCGGAAAGCTTCCGCTATGGCGTGGTGCGCGAATTCTGCGGGCACGGGCTGGGGCGGCTGTTCCACGACGCACCCGAAGTGGTCCATGCCGGGCGGCCGGGCACCGGCCCGCTGCTCAAGCCGGGGATGTTCTTCACCATCGAACCGATGATCAACCTCGGCAAGGCGCCGGTGAAGATGCTCGCCGACGGCTGGACCGCGGTGACGCGCGACAAGAGCCTGTCGGCCCAGTTCGAACATTCGATCGGGATTACCGAAACCGGCTGCGAGATTTTCACCGAGAGCCCCAAGGGGCTGCACAAGCCGCCTTATTGATCAATTCTTGTCCGAAGCTCGATCATGTCATTGTTTCGAGTGATTTTTACGGGAACTTAAGCAAATAACGACACAGCTTCTTCGCATGACGAGCTATTGGCTCGCAGCGCGGGGGTCTGGGCATGAAGTTTGGGATCAACGTTGGCCTCGTCGCCCTGGGCTACGGGCTTCTTCGCTTCGCCGGGGTTCCGATCGAGACTTTTCTTGCGTTGGCTTTAGCGATTGCAATCGGTTGGCCCCTCGGCTGGTTCATCGGGACCTTGATCGGTGACGAGACCGACGTGGATAATGGTCTCTTCAAGGCAATCGGCTGGGCCAATCTCGTAGCCTGGATCATCCCGTTTGCAGGTATCGCGGTTGCGAAGCTCACATCCAGCGTCGGCAAGGAATCGATCAAGAGCAGGCTGTTTTACGACACGATGTCGATTGCCGGGTACGCGCTGGTCATTGTGAGCGTGCTGTTCCTCGTCCCCTGGATGATGTCCGAGCGCTCGCAATCCGGCCACTCCTATGCTGCGTCAATGCCGCGATATCCGGATCACGTCGCTTCCAGCGAACGGTCTTTCGCTCGATGCCCTTATGCAATCATCGAAAACTGGACCGCGGAAGAAGTGCAGATAAACTGCAAGCACAAGCCATCCGAAGAGGAAATCCGTGCTTTCGAGCTGGAGCAGCAGCGGGCTCGGACAAGCGAGGGCTAACCCTCCCGCGCTGCCCTTATCGCCGCGCCGGCGGCGAATGGCGTCGCCGCCACCAGCAGCAGGCTGATCGCGCCTGCCAGGCCCAGCCCGGCGCCTTCCGGCTGGGCGAGGGCGCCGGCGCCGAAGATCAGGATCGGCACCGCCATCGGGATCAGCAGCAGCCCGGTCAGCGCAGCGCCGACGCGCAGGCCTGCGGTCATTGCAGCGATCATCAGGCCCAGCGCGGCAAGCCCCGGTGTGCCCGCCAGCAGGCCGAGCAGCAGGATGCGCACCGTTTCGCCCTCGAGCCCCAGCAGCGCCGCGGCGGGCAGGGTGGCGAGCAGCAGCAGCGGGGCGAAGCTCAGCCAGTGGGCGAGCAGGCGCACGGCCATCGCCGCTTCCTCGCTCACGCCGCGCAGGTGCAGCTGGTCGAAAATGCCGAGTTCGAGATCGGGCGCGACCAGCCGGTCGAGCGGGAGGATCGCGGCGAGCAATGCCGCGACCCACACGACCCCGCCGCCGGTGCGCGCGAGCAGCGGCGCGTCGGGCCCCACCGCGAAGGGGAACAGCATGGCGACGGCGAGGAAGAACAGGAACGGCAGCAGCGACCCGCCGCGTTTTCCGCCCGGCAGCAGCAGCGCAAGGTCGCGCAGCAGCAGCTTGCCCAGCGCGCTCACAGCAGGAAATCCACGATCGCGAGGACGTCCCGCGTGGGCAGGGTGATTGCCTGGTGGCTGGCGACCAGTGCGATCCCGCCGCCCGCGCAATGCCGCGCCACCAGCGCCTCGACCAGCGCGACGCCTTCGATGTCGAGCCCGTTGAGCGGTTCGTCAAGCAGCCAGATCGCCGCGTCCTGCGCCAGCAACCGGGCGAGCGCGGCGCGCTTCAGCTGCCCGGTCGAGAGATAGCGCACCGGCACATCGAGCAAATGGCCGAGGCCCAGCTGGTCGGCATGATTGTCCGGAGCGGTACAGCCGTCGAGCGCGGACCAGAATTGCAGCGCCTGGCCGAGCGGCGCCTGCGGATCGAGCGCGGCGCGCCCGTCGACCATGCCGATGCTGCCATCGCGCAGCACCTCGCCCGCAAAGGGGCGCAGCAACCCGGCGAGGATGCGCAACAGGCTGGTCTTGCCGATGCCGTTGGGGCCGGACAGATGCAGCGCGTCGCCTGCGCCAAGCTCGAACGAGAGGCCAGCAAACAGCAGCCGGTCGCCCCGGCGGCAGGCCAGCTCTTGCGCAGCGATTTTCGGCCCCGGTTGCATCGCCCAGCGCGTTAGGCGAAAGACCCGCCAGCGACAAGAAAGGACGAGAACCCATGCCCATCGCCGAACTGACCGCGCCGGAACGCGACGCGCTGCTGGCCGCGCATCCGCAATGGTCGCTGGTGCGCGAGGGCAAGGCGATCGAGCGCAAATTCACCTTCGCCGATTTCGGCGAGGCATTTGCCTTCATGACGCGGGTGGCGATCCATGCCGACAAGGCGGATCACCATCCCGAATGGTTCAACGTCTACAACCGGGTGGAGATCACCCTGACCACGCATGACGCTGGCGGGCTGAGCCTGCGCGATGCGGCGATGGCCAGCGCGATCGAGAGTTACCTCTAACCCTCGCTCGCCTCTGCCAGGTTCTTGGCGCGGGCGCGCAGGCGGCCCGGCATCCACTTGGCGGCAAAGGCCAGCTGGCGCGCGGTCTTGCCGACCAGCGTGTGCAACTTCTTGCCATGGGCCGCGTTCCACGCCGCTTCGGCGACCTGTTCCACCGGGGTGAACTCGAGCCCCGCCGCCATCACCCGCTCGCGGATCGGCACATTGTCCGCCGCATGGCTCGAATGCTGCAGCAGCGGGGTGTCGATGAAGCTGGGCATGATCGACCGGACGAGGATGCCGTCGGGTTCCCACTCGCCGTCGAGGCTTTCGGTCACGGCGCGCACGCCGAACTTGCTGGCGCAATAGATGCTCATCCCCGCAGAGCCGTAAAGCCCCGCGGCAGAGCAGGTGTTGATCAGGCAACTGCCCGGCGCGGTCTTGAGCAGGTGGGGGTAGGCGGCGCGTGCGCCGTTCACCACCCCGCGCAGGTTGATGTCGAGGCAGCGATCGATCTCGTCCTCGGTCATGTCGACGATCTTGCCGCCCGACGGGACACCGGCGTTGTTGGCGACCACGTCGATCCGCCCGCCTGCGGCCTGCGCAAATTCTTCCAGCGCCGTTCGCCATTGTTCGGGCGAGCGCACGTCGAGCACATGGGACGAACTTTGCCCGGCAGGCAGCAACGCGGCGGTTTCGGCCATCCCGGCCTGGTTGATATCGGCCAGCCCGACGAACCAGCCGCGCTGGGCGAACAATTGCGCGATTGCCCGGCCGATGCCCGAGCCGCCGCCGGTGACGAAGATCGCTTTGCGCTGTGCCATTCTTATCCCTCTCCCAAAGCAAGGCCGCGCGAGAGATAGTCCCGCGCGGCCCCGCTGTCACTAACACTGTTGTAAGTTAGCGTATCATTCGGCGGCTTCTTCCACCGCCAGCGCGGCTTCCAGCCCGTGCACATATTGCGCCCCGTCGACCACTTCGGCGGTCGAACCGCCCAGTGTCGCGCCGATCCCTTCCGACCGGCCGCCGAGGCAGGTCGAAAGGAAATTCTCGGTGATCGCGTTGAAGGCGATGTTGTTGGTCGGCTTGGCGAAGCCGTGGCCTTCATCGGGGAACAGGATGTAGGTCACCGGGATGTTCCGCGCCTTCATGGCATCCGCGATCTGGTCGCTTTCCGCCTTGTTCACGCGCGGGTCGTTGGCGCCCTGGCCGATCAGCAGCGGCCGCACGATCTTGTCGGCACTGTAGAGCGGGCTGCGTTCCTTGAGCATCGCCAGCCCTTCGGGGGTGTTGGGATTGCCCATGCGCTGGTGGAACTGTTCGACCACCGGCACCCAGTAGGGCGGAATGGTCTTGAGCAGCGTTTCGAGGTTCGACGGGCCGACGATGTCCACCCCGCAGGCAAAGGTGGTTGGGGTGAAGGTAAGCCCGGC
The DNA here is from genome assembly GCA_014763545.1 of Sphingomonadales bacterium. GTDB lineage: Bacteria > Pseudomonadota > Alphaproteobacteria > Sphingomonadales > Sphingomonadaceae > JACXVD01. Next base: position 28,811 of record JACXVD010000025.1, on the reverse strand, counting down.
AAGCGTGGCATAGCCGCCATAGCTGCCGCCCATGATCGCCACCTTGTCCTTCGGCGCGATGCCGCTGTCGATCGCCCATTGGGTGGCGTCGATCAGATCGTCGTGCATCTTGCGGCCCCATTGCAGGTTCGCCGCGGTAATGAAGTCCTTACCGAAACCGGTCGAGCCGCGGTAGTTGACCGACAGCACGGCATAGCCACGATTGGCCAGCCACTGGTGATAGCCGTTGTAGCCATAGCCATCGCGCGCCCATGGCCCGCCGTGGACCAGCAGCACCATCGGCACCGGATGGTCGGGCACGCCGTCGCCATCGGCATCGCTGCCCGGCGGCAGGGTGAGGTAGCTCGGCAGCGTCAGCCCGTCGCGGCTCTTGAGTTCCAGCGCATGCATCGGCTGCAGCGGCGCACCCGCCAGTTCGGGCCGCGTGGTGTAGAATTCGGTCAGCGTGCCTGCCGTGCGGTCGTAGATATAGGTCTTGCTGGGCGAGGTGACCGGATCGTTCCACACGATCCACTTGCTGTCGTCCTGCGTGCGCGACTGGACGCCGAATTCGCCCTCCAGCTTGCTGTCGAGGAAGTCGAGCGACGCCTTGATCGCCGGGTCGATCGCGGTCCATTCGGTCTTGAGGTAATCGACCGAATAGGCCTGCACCACGCCGGTTGCGGGATCGGTCAGCGTGCCGCCGATATCGGCCTTGTCGTCGGCTGCGATCACCTTGCGTTCGCCGCTTGCGACATCCTGCGCGATCAGCGCGGCGGTGTTACGCCCGCGGCTGTCGATCCAATACAGCGTCTTGCCATCGGTGGTATAGCCTGCGGGCGAGGTGGTCAGCGCATCTTCCAGTGTGGTGCTTTCCGCCGGGGTTTCCGCCACCTTGCCGTCCACGATCGGGAAGAAATCCATCCCGCCTGCCGCATTGGGGGCAATCGCCATCCGCAGCGTCAGCGAATCGTCGGCGAGGAAACCGGCATAGCGGTTGTTCTCCATCACTTCGGTCAGCTGGCCGGTGTTGAGATCGAGCAGATAGACATCGTGGAACCGCGCATCGCGGTTGTTGAGGCCCACCAACACCTTGTCGCGCCGGTGTTCGCTCGTGCCGACGATCTGCACCCGCGTTTTCTCGAACGGGGTGAGGGTGGTTTCCTTGCCCGTCGCAATGTCGATCCCGTAAAGCAGGAAATTCTCGTCACCGCCCTTGTCCTGCACATACAGCAGGCTCTTGCTGTCGGGCGCCCAGAAATACTGGCGGATCGGGCGATCGGTCGCCTCGGTCATCGCGCGGGCGGCAGCCGGATCGCTTGCCGGGGCAAGCCAGACGTTCATCACCCCATCCTTCGGCGCCAGCCAGCTCAGCCACTTGCCGTCCGGGCTCAGCTGGCCCGACGAGCGCGAGGGATTGCCGAACAGCGCATCGCGCGAAATCAGCGGTGCGGCGGGTTTGGTGTCGGTCATGGTCGGTGCCTGGTCCTTCTTCTGCCCGGCCAGCGCTGCCGTTCCGCTGCCCAGGGCAAGCGCGGCGATGGCGGTGGCTGCGGCGAGGCGCATTTTCGTGGAGGTTTTCATGGTGAGTCCCATCCCGTTGTCGAATGGTGCCAAGCTAGGGACCGGCTACGACAATTTCAGGGCAAATCGATCAACGACCTACAGCGCCGGATTATTGTAACAATGCCAGGTGAAGATCGCGATCGATCCGCGATGCGGGCTCCACCCGTCGGCCAGCGCCCGGGTTGCCTTCTCGCTCGGGCGTTCCTCCATCCCCAGGATCCGCCCGATGCCCACCTGCACCGCCAGGTCGCCCGCAGGCCAGATATCGGGCCGCCCCTCGGCGAACAGCAGGTAGATTTCCGCCGACCAGCGCCCGATCCCCTTGATCTGCGTCAGCTGTGCGATGGCGTCTTCATCATCGGCAGGCAGGGCATCGAAATCGAGCGCGCCGGCCACCACCAGCTCGCACAGCGACCGGGCATAACCCTGTTTCTGGCGCGAGAGGCCGCAGGCGCGCAGCGTGTCGAAATCACGCGCCAGCAAATCTTCGGGCGGCATGTCTTCGCCCAGTTCCGCCTCCAGCTTGCGCCACATGCTCGCCGCCGCAGCCACACTGACCTGCTGGCCCACGATCGTGCGCAGCAAGGTGCGATAGCCGCGTTCGCGAATGCGCGGCTCGGGCAGCCCGGCGATTTCCAGCGCGCGCGCGATCGCCGGTTCGCTGCGCCCGACATGTTCGATTCCATCGCGTAAGGCCGCCGCGCTCAATCCCATTCCCGCTCCCTAGCTGCTTGCCAAATTTCCTGCCAGCGCCTAGCAGCCCCGCGCAAGGGCCTGGCGCCCACATGCAAGCAACGGGAACAATCTCTCATGCCGAAGCTGATCGTCGTCAATCGTGCGGGTGAGGAAACTGCCGTGGAGGCCGATAGCGGCCTGTCGGTGATGGAAATCATCCGCGACAACGGGTTCGACGAATTGCTGGCGCTGTGCGGCGGCTGCTGTTCCTGCGCGACCTGCCATGTGCATGTCGACCCCGCGTTCGTCGCCCAGCTTCCGGCGATGAGCGAGGACGAGAACGACCTGCTCGACAGTTCGGAATATCGCAACGAAACCTCGCGCCTGTCGTGCCAGATCGCCTTCACCGACGAGCTGGACGGGCTGAAGGTCACCATCGCGCCGGAAGATTGATTTTGCGCGGCTAAAGCCAAGTCGAGTTGCGTCACGCAGGGGGAGGGCCTACCTCTCCGCGCATGACTGGACCGACCGCCCCGCAAGCCCGCACCACCACGCTCGACCTCATCGGCAACACCCCGCTCGTCCTGCTCAAAGGGCCCAGCGAGGCGGCAGGCTGCGAGATCTGGGGCAAATGCGAATTCGCCAATCCCGGCGCCAGCGTGAAGGATCGCGCGGCGCTGTCGATCATCCGCGATGCCGAGGCGCGTGGCGAGCTGAAGCCGGGCGGCACGGTGGTGGAAGGCACGGCGGGCAACACCGGCATCGGGATCGCGCTGGTCGCCAATGCCTGCGGTTACAAGACGATCATCGTCATGCCCGACAACCAGTCGAAGGAAAAAATGGACACGCTGCGCGCGCTGGGCGCGGAGCTGGTCACGGTGCCGCCGACCAAATTCGCCAATCCGGGGCATTTCGTCCACACCTCGCGGCGGCTGGCGGAAGAGACCGAAGGCGCCGTCTGGGCCAACCAGTTCGACAATATCGCCAATCGCAAGGCGCATATCGACGGAACCGCCCCGGAAATCTGGCAGCAGCTCGAAGGGCGGGTGGATGGCTTCACCTGCGCGGCAGGCACCGGGGGCACGATTGCCGGGGTCGGCCTGGGGCTCAAGGCGTTCGACGAGAATATCCGCATCGCGCTGACCGACCCGCATGGTGCGGCGCTGTATAACTACTACGCCTGCGGCGAACTCAGCGCCGAAGGGTCCTCGGTTGCCGAGGGGATCGGGCAGGGCCGCATCACCGCCAATCTCGACGGCGCGCCGATCGACACGCAGTTTCGCATTTCGGACGAGGAAGGGCTTTACTGGGTCGGCCGGATGCTGCGCGAAGAGGGGCTGTGCCTCGGCCTGTCGAGCGGGATCAACGTCGCCGGGGCAGTGGCGCTGGGGCGGCAATTGGCGGCCGAGGGGCGCAAGGCGCCGCGCGTCGCGACGATCCTGTGCGATACTGGCTTCCGCTATCTCTCCACGCTCTACAACGCCGAATGGCTGCGGGCGAAGGGCCTGCCGGTGTTCGACTGGCTGGTGCAAGATTGACGGCGCGGCTGCGCGCGAGCTAGAATCGTTCCTGTGTCGAACCTCTCTGCCCTGCCCGAAACCGATCCGGCTGACGAAGCCCCGCCGCTGCCGCTCGCAGGGACGAGGCGCGAGACGATGCAGCGCCTGCAGATCGGCGGGGCCGGGCTGGCGGCGATGATGCTGATGATCGCGCTGGCGCAGGTGGTGATCGACCGCGCGAAGCAGACCGATGCCTCGACCGTGCCGGAGTCTGCGGCAACGGTGGCGCCCGGTCCGCAGCCTGCACCCAAGACCGACCCGCTGGCCGACGCGGGCGTGGTGCCCGACATGCCCTCCGAACCGAGCCCGACCCCGAAGCAGGAACAGGCGATCCTGCCCGAAAAGGGCCAGGCCGATGTTGACCCGAACCGCTAACCGGCGGCGCGCCGCCCGGACCATCCTTGCCCTGATGCTGGCTCTGGCGGCAGGGCTGGCGCTGTGGTGGGCGCTGCATGCCCGCGCGCCGCAATCGCTACCGCCAGCGCAGCGCCAGCCGGTCGCCCTGCTTACATCGCTGCCGATTTACTGGCCCGAAAGCGGCAATATGGGCGAATTGCTGGCGGGTGACGCGCCGCTCCCCTGGCCGCGCGCGGTGCTCGAACGGCGCTACCGGCTCGAACCGCTCGACGTGCTGGCGGCGAGCGACGGGGGCGAGAGCCGCCTCGGCCCGTTCCGTTACCTGATCCTCGCCCAGCCGCGCGCGCTGACCCCCGCGGAAAATGTCGCGCTGGACGATTGGGTGCGCGGCGGTGGCAGGTTGCTGCTGTTCGCCGATCCGCTGCTGGTGGCGGAAAGCCGCTATCCGCTGGGCGATCCCCGCGCGCCGCAGGGGGCGGTGCTGCTCTCGCCGATCCTTGCCCGCTGGGGGCTGGAGCTGCGCTTCGACGAAGCACAACCGCAAGGCACCCGGACCCAGCGCCTGTCGCTTGCTCCACCGGTCGATACGCCGGTCAACATGGCTGGCCATTTCGTGCTGCAGCCAGGCTTCCCCAACGACACCGCGCGCTGCAAGCTGGCCGATGCCGGGCTGCTCGCCCGCTGCAGCGTGGGGCAGGGCGCAGTGCTGGTCCTTGCCGATGCGCAACTGCTCCTGCCGCCCGAGGCCGGCGATGGCGCACTGCGCGAGGCGGCGCTGGCGGAACTGGCCGAGACGGCGTTTCGCTGACCCGCGCGCTCGCATGGCGGGGCAAAAGCGGGAAAACGCGGAGTCGGCGCGGGAGGCGCCGGTAGCCGCTTGCCCGAGTCTCAAAAAACATCAGGAAACACAGTGTCTTGCGAGGGCAGCTGGACGCGCCAAATGGGCGTTTGATCGAGATGGTTTCCGAATAAAAACATCATAAATTAGCTATTTACCGTTTATCCCCCTGTTTTCCCGCGATTTACCCTTCCATCCCGGGTGGAGCGGGGTTAATACGATGGTCCATCGGACTCACTGACTCGTCCCGTGCCCGGCCATCGCGCCGGGCCATCCGCTGTCGCTCGCGCGGCTGCGGGGCGGGGAAGTTGTGTCCATTCGTGAGGGACCCATCAGCGGGGGACGGGGCAAGTGGCAGTCGCGCCACATACGGGGTACAGTGGACAGGCCTTGTCGCCGGCGGGTGACAAGGGCCGCTTCGTCCTGCCGCCCGACTTCCGCAGCGCCGTTCGCGAATCCAGCGACGGGCGCGTGCTTTGCCTCGACAAGCATCCCAAGTTCAAATGCCTGACCGGCTTCGGCCTGTCGCGCCATGCCGAGCTGGAAGACCAGCTCGACCGGATGGAGGCTGCCGCCTGGAACCGGGGTGAGGATTTCGACCGCGACACCCGCGCCTCGCAGTTCTTCGGCTACAAGAAGCTGTCGTTCGACGACAGCGGGCGCTTCCAGATGCCCGACCACTTGGCCCGTCAGGCAGGGCTCGGCGAGATGCTCTATTTCCATGGCGGCGGCCGGTTCTTCACCATCTGGGATCCGCAGGAACTGTTCCGCATGGGCGAGGAATGGGCCAATGCCAAGGCCGCCTGCCAGAGCCTGCTGGAAGAGGTCGAGGCCAAGCTGGGCAAGGGGAAGAAGAAATGACCCCCGCCGCCCCGCATATTCCCGTGCTGCTCGACGAGGTGATCGCCGCGCTCGCCCCTGCACCGGGCGATGTGATGATCGACGCGACCTTCGGCGCTGGCGGTTACACCCGCGCACTGCTCGATGCGGGCGCGACGGTGCATGCCTTCGATCGCGATCCCGATGCGATCGCCGCCGGCAGCCAGTGGCCCGAAACCCGCGAACAGCCCCCGCGGCTGGTGCTGCATCCGCGCCGCTTCTCCGAAATGGTCGCCGCCATGGCCGAGGCAGGCGTTGTCCAGGTGGACGGGGTGGCGATGGATATCGGCGTATCCTCGATGCAGCTCGACCAGGCCGGGCGCGGTTTTGCCTTCTCGGCGGACGGCCCGCTCGACATGCGGATGAGCCAGGACGGCGAAAGCGCCGCCGACTTCCTCAACCACGCGGATGAGGCCGCGATTGCCGACGTGCTCTATCACTTTGGCGAGGAGCGCCAGAGCCGCCGCGTGGCGCGCGCGATCGTCGCGGCCCGCCCGCTCGGCACCACCGGCGAACTCGCCCGCGTGGTGCGCAAGGCGCTGGGGCACAAGCCGCATGACAAGAAGGACCCTGCAACCCGCACTTTCCAGGCGGTGCGCATCCATGTGAACGGCGAACTCGACGAACTCGAGGCCGGGCTGCGCGCGGCGGAAACGCTGCTGCGCAGCGGCGGGCGTCTGGCGGTTGTCAGCTTCCACAGCCTCGAGGATCGCATCGTCAAGCGCTTCCTGCGCGATGCAGCGGCGCGTGGCGGCGGTTCGCGCCACCTGCCCGAGATGCAGGCCGGACAGGCCGTGTTCGACCATCTTTCCAAGGCGATCCGTCCCGGCGAGGCGGAAATTGCCCGCAACCCGCGGGCGCGTTCGTCCACCCTGCGCTTCGCTACCCGCACCGGCGCACCTGCGCGAAAGGAGGCAGCATGATCGTCACCGGTAGTCGCCTTCGCCACATCGGCTGGGCTGTCGTGCTCACCATCTGCTTCACCGCCTTCACGGCGCTGACCTTCCGGGTCAACGCGGTGAAGAGCGAAGTGCGGCTGGAGGAGCGGCGCATCGTCGCGCTCACGCGCAAGAAGGAAATGCTCGAAACCGAATTCCAGACCCGCGCCAGCCAGATCCAGCTGTCGGAATGGAATGCGGTCGATTTCGGCTATCAGGCGCCGCGCGCCGACCAGTACCTGGAAAACGAACGCCAGCTGGCCTCGCTCGGCACGCCGCGCGCACCCGGCGCGCCGACGCCGATCCGCGTCGCCCGCGCCCCGCGCGAAGGCGAGGAAGGCTATCCGGCGATGGTTTCGCCGCTGACCGGCAAGCCGGTGCATCCCGGCCACAGCGCCGATGCCGGCGCCAATCCGCTGGCGACGCTGGCCGGGCGGATCGCGGATGAAGCAAATATCCGCAGCGCGCGGGCGGAGACCATCGAATGACAGCGATGACGGTGAGCACTGCGATCTCGCTCGGCCGGGTCCAGCTCGCCCATATCCGCTTCCGCACGCTCAACACGGCCCGCCAGCGCCTGCTGTGGGTCGCCATCCTGTTCGCCCTCGTCGCGGCACTCGCCATCGGCCGCATCGCCTGGCTCGGGTCGAGCGATCGCACCGCGACTGCGACCTCGCTCGAAGAGGCGCTGCTGCCGCCGCGCGGTGAAATCACCGACCGCAACGGTGTGCCGCTGGCGCGCGCCTTCCCCGCCTATGCGCTGTGGTTCAATCCGCGCGCGATGGGCGAAAGCGGCAGCGCGCTGGTCAAGAGCCCGCAGGAAGTGGCCCATGCGCTGAAGCAGATTTTTCCCGACATAGACGAGAAGGCGATGGCCGAACGGCTGGCCAGCGGCAAGCCCGGCTATCTGCGCCGCCGCGTGCTGCCCGAGGATGCCAACAAGGTCATGGATATCGGCGAGTTGGCGCTGGAAATGCCGCGCGAGACCGATCGCCATTATCCGCAAGGGCGGCTGGCCGCGCATGTGCTGGGCTATGTCGATAGCGATGGCCACGGCAAGCTGGGAATGGAGCAGGTGCTCGACGATCGGCTGAGCGATCCGGCGACCCGCGGCCAGCCCGTGTCGCTGTCGATCGACCTGCGTGTGCAGGGCGCACTGGAAGACGAATTGCGCAAGGGCATGCTCTCGACCAATGCCGAAGGCGCCGCCGGGATCGTGCTTGATGCCGATACGGGTGAAGTGCTGGCACTCGCCTCGCTGCCCGAATTCGATCCCAATCGCGTCGAACCGGGCGATCTGGTGCTGACCCCGCAAGAGGCAAAGAACGGTTATTTCCCCAAGGCGTTCAACCGCGTGACCAACCAGGTTTACGAACTGGGTTCCACCTTCAAGCCGATCACCATTGCCGCCGCCATCGACGCAGGCGTGGTGCGCGATTTCGGCAAGCGTTACGATGCCTCGCCGGTGCAGATGGGCCGCTTCACGATCAAGGATTCGCACGCGATGGGCGCCACGCTCAACGTGCCCGAAACGCTGATCCATTCGTCCAACACCGTCTCTGCGCGCATCGCGGACGAGCTGGGCGGCGAGAAGCTGCGCGGTACGCTGATCGACCTCGGGATGAACCAGCGGCCCTATATCGAACTGACCGGGCGCGGCTTCCCGATCTGGCCGGGCAAGGACTGGCCGCGGCTGCGTACGATGACGGTCGGTTTCGGCCACGGTATCGCGGTGACCCCGCTTCACCTCGCCAGCGCCTATGCCGCGCTGGTCAACGGCGGCATCTGGCGCCCGGCCACGCTTTACAAGCTCGACCCCGACCAGGTGCCGCGCGGGCGGCGGGTGTTCAAGGCTTCGACCTCCTCGCGCATGCGCCAGTTGCTGCGGATGATCGCACTCGACGGCACCGGGCGCAGCGCGAATGCGCCGGGCTTCCGCGTCGGCGGCAAGACCGGATCCGCCGAAAAGCCGGGCAGCCACGGCTATCGCCATCACACGCTGGTCTCGACCTTCGCCGCAGCCTTCCCGATGGATCGCCCGCGTTACGTCGTGGTGGCGATGCTGGACGAGCCCAAGGGCACTGTCGCCAGCTCGTTCCAGCGGACCGCCGCCTTCAACGCCGCGCCGGTCGTCGGCCGCCTCGTCCCCCGCATCGGCCCGGTGCTGGGCGTGCGGCCCGACGCAACCCGCGATATCGACCTTTCGGACCTGCGCCCGCTGGTCCCCCACGGTGGGAGCGGCGAATGAAACTGGGCCGGATCGCGCAGGGTGCGGGGATCGCGCTGCCGGGCGGCGCGGACGAACACGTCACCGGCTTTGCCATCGATCACCGCAAGGTGGCGCCGGGCACGGTGTTCGGCGCGTTTCGCGGCGCCAAATTCAACGGTGAGGACTTCATCCCTGCCGCCATTGCCGCCGGTGCGGTCGCGGTGGTGGCCGCGCCCGGGGCACAGGTGGACGGCGCGGTGCATATCGCCGATGCCGAACCGCGCCGCGCCTTCGCTCGGCTGGCCGCGCAGTTCTTCACTCCCGTCCCGGCGACCATCGTCGCGGTGACCGGCACCAACGGCAAGACCTCGACCGTCGAAATGACCCGCCAGCTGTGGCGCATGGCGGGATTCAGCGCGGCGTCGATCGGCACGCTGGGCGTCACCACGCCCGACGGCAGCGTTTCGACCGGGCTGACCACGCCCGATATCGTGACCTTCGATGCCAATATGCACGGGCTCGCACGCGAAGGCGTGACCCATGTCGCCTACGAAGCTTCGAGCCACGGTCTCTCGCAATTCCGCAACGAAGGCCCGCCGGTCGCCGCCGGTGCCTTCACCAATTTCAGCCGCGACCACCTCGACTATCACGAGACGATGGAGGCCTATTTCGAGGCCAAGATGCGGTTGTTCGACGAGGTCGTCGATGACGGCGGCCATGCCATCGTATGGACCGGCGGGGATGAGTGGGCCCGCCGGGCCTGTGAGCGGGCGCGCCGACGGGGGTTGCGCCTGTTTACGGTGGGCGAGACAGGTGAGGGCTCGGATCGGTCCATTCGCCTGCTCGCCCGCTCCCTGACCCAGCTGGGCCAGGTGCTGGAAATCGAATTCGACGGTGCGGCGCGCAAGGTCAGCCTGCCGCTGATCGGTGCCTACCAGGCTGCCAACGCCCTGGTCTCCGCCGCGCTGGTGATTGCGACCGGCGGCGATCCGGCGGCGACATTCGATGCGCTGGGGCGGCTGCAGCCGGTGCGCGGGCGACTCGAACGCGCGGGAATTTCCGCACCGGGCGCGCCGATTTATGTGGATTACGCGCATACGCCCGATGCGCTGGAGGCAGCGATTGCGGCATTGCGCCCGCATGCCAAGGGTCGCCTCATCACCGTCTTCGGCGCGGGCGGGGACCGCGACCAGGGCAAGCGTGCGCCGATGGGCGAAGTCGCGGCGCGCCTGTCCGACATGGTGATCGTGACCGACGACAATCCGCGCGGCGAAGATGCCGCTGCGATCCGTGCGGCGGTGATGGCCGGCGCGGGTCAAGGTGCGATCGAGATCGGCGATCGCCGCAGCGCGATTGCCGAAGCAATCGCCCGGGCGGGGGCAGAAGATATCGTGCTGGTCGCAGGCAAGGGACACGAACAGGGCCAGATCGTAGGTTCGGGAGAGACAATGCGGATTTTGCCGTTCGACGATGTGGAAGTGGCGCGCGAATGCGTCGCCGCCGTGGCCAGCGGGGCCTATGTGAGCATGGCTGCCGGTGCGGGTGAGGGCGGACAATGAGCGCGCTGGCGAAAATGGCCCATCCGGCGCTGCGCCAATGGCCCGCCGATCCGCGCGACGCGCTGCCGCTCGCGCTGTGGGATGCGGACAGCATTGCTGCGGCCACCGGCGGCAAGGCGAGCCACCGCTTCCAGTGCGCCGGGGTCGAGATCGATTCCCGCGACGTGCGTGAGGGCGATCTGTTCTTCGCGCTGCGCGGCGAGGCGACCGACGGCCACCGCTTCCTCGACAAGGCGTTCGCCAATGGCGCGGTCGCCGCAGTGGTCGATCGCCCGGTCGACTATCCCCATGTGCTGGTGGAAGACACGACCGCGGCTCTGCATGCGCTGGCCGCCGCCGCGCGCAAACGGGCGGATGCGGTGCGCATCGGGGTGACTGGCTCGGTCGGCAAGACCGGGGTCAAGGAAGCGATCTTCGCCGCGCTCGAACGCAGCAGTCGCGGAGGGGCGCATCGCAGCGTGCGCAGCTACAACAACCATGTCGGCGTGCCGCTCAGCCTCTCGCGCATGCCCGCGCGCAGCCGCTTCGGCGTGTTCGAGATGGGCATGAACCATGCGGGCGAAATCGCCGGGCTGACCGCGCAGGTCCGCCCGCATGTCGCCGTGATCACCACCATCGCGCCCGCACATATCGAAAACCTTGGCAGCATGGAGGCGATTGCCGATGCCAAGGCTGAAATCTTTGGCGGGCTGGTGCCCGGCGGCACCGCCGTGATCCCGGCGGACAGCCCGCATTGTGGGCAATTGCGCGCCGCGGCGCAAAGCCTTGGCGCCAGCGTCGTGACCTTCGGCCGCGCCGCCGATGCCGACGTGCGCCTGCTCGACGCTATCCCGTCGGCCAATGGCGGTGCGCTGGTTACTGCCGACCTTGGCGATACGCGGCTGTGCTTTACCGTTGCCGAGCCGGGCGAACACTGGATTGCCAACGCGCTGGCGGTGATGGCCGCGGTGCGCGCGGCGGGCGGCGACCTGGGCGCTGCGGGCCTCGCATTGGCCGAGATGGGCGGGCTGAAGGGGCGCGGCGCGCGGCACCGGATCGACACGCCCGGCGGCAAGGCGTTGCTGATCGACGAAAGCTACAACGCCAATCCCGCTTCGATGCGCGCCACGCTGCGCCAGCTGGGGCAGACCCCGGCGGGGCGGCGGATCGCGGTGCTGGGCAGCATGAAGGAACTGGGCGACTTTGCGGCGGGCTTCCACGCGCAGCTGGTCGAGCCGCTGGCCGAGGCGCAGGTGGACTTCGCCCTGCTGGTCGGGCCCGAGATGGTTGCACTGGCCCGGGAACTGGGGAAATCCGCGAACTTCCCGCTTGGCATGGCCCCGGCCTTCGCTCATTGCGACGATACTGCCGGCGCGATTGCGGTGCTGGAGGATTACGGCATCACCACAGGCGATGCGATCCTCGTCAAAGGCTCCAATTCGGTCGGGCTCGGCAGGCTGGTTGCCCACTTCACTAGCCGGGAAGGCTGATGCTCTATCTGATTGCCGATTGGCTGGGTTTCGAAGGGATTTTCAACCTAGTCCGCTACCAGACCTTCCGCGCCGGGGCGACGCTGATCACCGCGCTGTTCTTCGGCCTGATCATCGGGCCGCGGTTCATTTCCATGCTGCGCGTGCGGCAGGGCAAGGGGCAGCCGATCCGCGAGGACGGGCCGCAGACCCATCTGGCCAAGCGGGGCACGCCCACGATGGGCGGCCTGATGATCCTCATCTCGCTGTTGCTGGCGATGCTGCTGTGGATGGATGTGTTCAACCCGCTGGTCTGGGCCTGCATGGCGGTGACCGTGGGCTTCGGCTTCATCGGCTTCCTCGACGATTACGACAAGGTGACCAAGCGGCACCACGCCGGGCTTTCGGGCAAGGTGCGGCTGCTGGGCGAATTCGCGGTCGCGGGCGTCGCCTCGTGGATCCTCGTCAGCCAGATCAGCACCGATGTCTATCTGCCGTTCCTGTCTGGCCGGGTGATCCCGCTGGGGCCGGTCTATTACCTGTTTGCTGCGCTGGTGATCGTCGGTGCGGGCAATGCGGTGAACCTGACCGACGGGCTTGACGGGCTGGCGACCATGCCGGTGATCATCGCCTCGGGCACTTTCGCAATCATCGCCTATCTCGTCGGACGGACGGACTTTTCCGCCTATCTCGGCATCCCCTATGTCGAAGGGGCGGGCGAACTGGCGATTTTCTGCGCCGCGATCATGGGGGCAGGGCTGGCCTTCCTGTGGTTCAACGCGCCGCCTGCTGCCGTGTTCATGGGCGATACCGGCAGCCTGGCGCTGGGCGGGGCGCTGGGGACCATCGCGGTTGCCAGCCACCATGAAATCGTGCTCGCCATCGTCGGCGGGCTGTTCGTGCTCGAGGCGCTGAGCGTCATCATCCAGGTGTTCTGGTTCAAGCGCACGGGCAAGCGGGTGTTCCGCATGGCGCCGATCCACCACCATTTCGAACAGAAGGGCTGGGCCGAATCGACCGTGGTGATCCGTTTCTGGATCGTCTCGATCGTGCTCGCGATGGCGGGACTGGCGACGCTCAAGCTGCGATGATCACCTCCCCCGCCTTTGCCGGCAAGCGCTATGCGATCCTCGGCCTCGCCAGGTCCGGGCTGACGGCAGCGGAGGCGCTGCTGGCCAGCGGGGCGGAGGTGACCGCATGGGACCGGCAGGACATCGCGCGCGAGAAACTGGCCAACCACGCCCGCCTTGCCGATCCGCTCGAAATCGACCTCACCGGGTTCGATGGTGTGGTCGTGTCCCCCGGCGTGCCGCTCAACAATCATCCGATCGTGGCGCGCGCGGCGCATTTCGGCGTGCCGGTGATCGGCGACATCGAACTCTTCGCGCTGGCGCGGCCCTGCCTGCCGGAACACAAGGTGGTGGGCATTACCGGCACCAACGGCAAGAGCACCACCACCGCGCTGGTGACCCATATCCTGACCGAGGCGGGCATCCCCGCGCTGATGGGCGGCAACATCGGCCTGCCGATCCTGGGGCAGCCGCCGCTCCCGGCGGGCGGGGTCTATGTGCTCGAATTGTCGAGCTACCAGATCGACCTGACCTACAGCCTCGATTGCGATGCGGCGGCGCTGCTCAACATTACCCCCGACCATCTCGATCGGTATGACGGGTTCGAAGCCTATGCCGCCAGCAAGGCGCGGCTGTTCGCGATGCAGGGTGCGGGCAATTTCGCCGTCTTCGGCACCACCGATGCGCCGACACATGCGGTGATGGAGCGCGAGGCCACGCGCCGCGCGCCCGGCCGTGCGCGTGCGCTGGACATGGCCGCCTATGCTGCCCTGCAGCCCGCCTGGCCTTCGCTGCAGGGTCCGCACAATCTCGAAAATGCAGCTGCGGCAATCGCGCTGGTCGAAGAATTGGGCGTTGCGCGCGCTGCGTGGGAACCGGCGCTCGCCAGCTTTGTCGGCCTGTCGCACCGAATGGAGCGCGTGGCCGAGCATGACGGCGTGCTTTACGTCAACGATTCCAAGGCGACCAACACCGCCTCTGCCGCGCCTGCGCTGGCGGCGTGGCCCGCCGATCCGCAACCGCGCATCCACTGGATCGTGGGCGGCCTGCCCAAGGAAGACGGGCTGGGCGAATGCGCCGCCCATCTCGGTAATATCGCCGCCGCCTACACAATCGGCGAGGCGGGGCCGCGCTTTGCCGAATTGCTGGATGGGCGCGTGCCCGCCGTTCACCGCTGCGAGGCGATGGGCGCTGCGGTGCAGGATGCCATGGCCCATGCCCAACCGGGGGACGTGGTGCTGCTCAGCCCCGCATGCGCCAGCTTCGACCAGTTCCGCGACTATGAGAAGCGGGGCGATTGTTTCCGCGAGCTGGTGCTCGCATTGACCGGCCAGATCGCCTACGGGAGCCCAGCGGCATGAGCGCGACCCAGCCCTATATCCCCCGCAGCGGCGAACGCGGCATGGTGAGCGACCGTTACCGCCCCTCGCGCAAATCCGAGCTGCGCATCTGGTGGCGCGAGATCGATCGCGTCCTGCTGTTCCTGATCCTGGCGCTGATGGCGATCGGCACGGTCGCGGTGGCGGCAGGTTCCCCCGCCAGCGCGCGGCGCCTGTCGACCTCGGCCAGCCGCCTGCCCGAACTCTATTTCTACTGGGCGCATCTGCGCTGGCAGGCCGTGGGGCTGGTGGTGATGTTCGGCGCGTCGATGCTGGCGCGCGACAGTGCGCGGCGGCTGGGCATATTGCTGGCCGGCGGGATGATCGCGGCGCTGTTCCTCGTTCCGCTGATCGGCAGCGAGGTGAACGGCGCGCGCCGCTGGCTCGATCTCGGCATCCGGTTCCAGCCGTCCGAATTCCTCAAGCCGGCCTTCGCCATCGTGCTCGCCTGGATATTCAGCTGGCGGCTGCGCGACCAGAACCTGCCGGTCGCGTGGATTGCCAGCGGCCTGATGGTGCTCGTCGCCGCACTGCTGATGCTGCAGCCCAATTTCGGCGATACGCTGCTGTTTGGCGGCGTGTGGTTCGTGCTGGTGCTGCTGTCGGGCGTGCCGGTGAAGCGGCTGGGCATCCTCGCCGGGATCGGTTCGCTGGGGATCGCGGCGACCTATTTCCTCTATGACAATGCCCGCCACCGGATCGACAGCTTCATCGGCGGCGGCACCGCGTTCGACCAGGTCGACCTGGCCCAGCGCACGCTGCTGGGCGGTGGCTGGTTCGGCACCGGGATGCGGCTGGGGGTGCGCAAGTTCAGCCTGCCCGAAGCGCATACCGACTATATCTTTTCGGTCATCGGCGAGGAATTCGGGCTGATCGCCTGCGCGGTGGTGGTCTGCCTCTATCTCGCGATCATGGTGCGCGTGCTCGTGCGGCTGGCGGATGAGGAGGATTTGTTCACCCTGCTCGCCGGGGCCGGGTTGGCCACGCAGATCGGCGGGCAGGCGTTTATCAACATCCTGGTCAACCTGCAGCTGTTCCCGTCGAAGGGGATGACGCTGCCGCTGGTGTCCTACGGTGGCAGCTCGACCATCGCGGTGTGTCTTGCAGTCGGCCTGCTGCTGGCGGTAACCCGGCGCAATCCGTTTCTGAAGCGGGAAACCCCGGGGCTGCGCGCCCTGCTGGGCGAGAAAGAGGAACACGCATGACGCGCGGCGCAAACCGCCACTATGTCCTGGCAGCGGGCGGCACCGGGGGGCACCTGATCCCGGCCTTCGCGCTCGCCACCGAACTCGAACGGCGCGGCCACCATGTCGCGCTCGTCACCGACACGCGCGGCGCGGAGATCCCTGGCAAGCCCGATTTCCTGCCCGCACATGTGCTGCCCGCCGGGCGGTTCGGCAAGAACCCGCTGCGCTGGATCGGCGGTGCGCGGGCGGTGTGGGAAGGGCGCGCCATGGCGCTGCGCCTGTTCGAAACCTTCCAGCCCAGCGCGGTGATCGGTTTTGGCGGCTATCCCGCGCTCCCGGCGCTGCTGGCGGCGACATCGGCGGGCATCCCCAGCCTGATCCACGAACAGAACGCGGTGCTCGGCCGGGTCAATCGCCTGCTCTCTGGGCGGGTCGATGCCATCGCCACCGCCTATCCCGAGATCGACCGGCTCAAGCCGAAGCTGGCGCACAAGGTCCATCTCGTGGGCAACCCGGTGCGGGCCGAAGTGCTGGCGCTACGCGAACAGCCGTTCCCGCCCTTTACCGAGGACGGGTTGCTGCGCGTGCTGGTGACCGGCGGCAGCCAGGGTGCGCGGATCTTGTCCGAAGTGGTGCCCGATGGGCTTGCCATGCTTCCGCCGGCCCTGCGCCAGCGGCTGCAGGTGACCCAGCAGTGCCGTCCGGAAGATCTCGACGCGGTGCGCGAGCGTTATGCCAGCCATGACATTCCCGCCGAACTCGGCACCTATTTCGAAAACATGGCCGAGCGGCTTGCCGATGCCCATCTGTTCATCGGCCGCGCGGGCGCGTCGACGATTGCCGAGCTGACCGCGGTCGGTCGCCCGGCGATCCTCGTCCCGCTGCCGATCGCGACGGACGATCACCAGGCTGCCAACACGCGCGAAATCGTCAAGGCGGGCGGCGCGCGGTCGATCCGGCAGGAACGCTTCACCGGCAAGGAACTGGCCAAGCAGATCCAGGCCATGGCCCAGCGCCCCGACACACTCGCCACCGCTGCCCATGCAGCGTGGAATTGCGGGCGGCCCAAGGCGGTCAGCGACCTTGCCGACCTGGTCGAAAGCTTCGGCGGGGCGGAAATGATGGATGTGATCCGCGTGGGCGGCGAAGCGCCCGAGGTTTCGGCGCGCGAAGCGCTGGCGAGGGACGCGGCATGAAGGGTGTCGGCACCGATATCGGCACCATCCATTTCGTCGGCATCGGCGGGATCGGCATGTCCGGCATTGCCGAGGTGATGTGCAACCTGGGCTACACCGTGCAGGGCAGCGACATCGCCGAAGGCGCGAGCGTGGAGCGCCTGCGTGCACGCGGGATCAAGGTGATGATCGGCCACGCGGCGGAAAACGTCGTCGGCGCGGCGGTGGTCGTCACCTCGTCGGCGGTGCGGCGGACCAATCCGGAAGTCGCCTATGCGCTCGAAAACCGCGTGCCGGTGGTGCGGCGGGCGGAAATGCTCGCCGAACTGATGCGGCTGAAAAGTACCATCGCCATCGCGGGTACCCACGGCAAGACCACGACCACCAGCATGATCGCCGCGCTGCTCGATGCCGGCGGGATCGACCCCACCGTGATCAACGGCGGAATCATCGAACAATATGGTTCCAACGCGCGGCTCGGCGACAGCGACTGGATGGTGGTAGAAGCCGACGAGAGCGACGGCAGCTTCCTGCGGCTCGACGGTACGATCGCGGTCGTCACCAATATCGATCCCGAACACCTCGACCATTATGGCAGTTTCGACGGGGTGAAGCGGGCCTTCGTGGAATTCATCCACAACGTCCCCTTCTACGGCGCGGCGGTGCTGTGCATCGACCATCCCGAAGTGCAGGCGGTGATCGGCCAGGTGCGCGATCGCAAGGTCGTGACCTACGGCTTTTCCCTGCAGGCCGATATTTGCGGCGTGAATGTCCGGCCCGCAGGGGGCGGCAACGTCTTCGACGTGATCGTGCGCCAGCGCGGAGAAGAGGATCGCCGGATCGAAGGCGTGAAGCTGCCGATGCCGGGCCGCCACAATGTCCAGAACGCGCTCGCCGCGATTGCCGTCGCGATCGAGATGGGTTGCCCGGACGAGGTGATCGTCGGCGGCTTTGCCGGTTTCGGCGGGGTTCGGCGGCGCTTCACCAAGGTGGGCGAAGTGCCGCTGCCGGGCGGCGTGGCGACGATCATCGACGATTACGCCCACCATCCGGTGGAAATTCGCGCCGTGCTGGCCGCCGCGCGCGAAAGCGTCACCGGCAGTGCCGGGGGCAAGGTGATCGCCGTGGCCCAGCCGCATCGCTTCACCCGGTTGCGCGACCTGATGGACGAGTTCCAGAACTGCTTCAACGATGCCGATGAAGTGTTTGTAACCCCTGTCTATACTGCTGGCGAAGACCCGATCGACGGGGTCGATTCCGCCGCACTGGTCAGCGGGCTCAAGTCGCGCGGCCATCGCAGCGCGGCGAGCGTGGCCGACCGCGCCGAACTGGCCGGGCAACTGGCCGACAAGCTGGAGGCGGGCGACCTCGTCGTCTGCCTCGGAGCGGGCGACATCACCCGCTGGGCCGCCGCGCTGGCGTCGGATATTGCACAGGCCCGGCCTGCCGGGGGCGCCGCATGACGATGCACCAGCCCGACGACTGGAACATGCATGACAGCGGCACCGCGCCCAGCTCCTCGGTCGGGGAAAGCGGGGTCGCGCCGGTGTCGATGGAAGGCATTCGCGGCAAGCTGACCGCCGATGCCCCGTTGGCCAAGCTGGTGTGGTTCAAGAGCGGCGGCACGGCGGACTGGCTGTTCGAACCCGCCGACATCGCCGATCTGCGCGAATTCCTCTCGCGGCTGGAAGGGCGCCTGCCGGTGATGGCACTGGGGCTCGGCTCCAATCTCATCATCCGCGATGGCGGCGTGCCGGGCGTGGTGGTGCGGCTGGGCAAGGCCTTCGCCGGGGTCGAGGTGCGGCGCGACTACGTGCTCGAATGCGGCGGCGGAGCGAGCGGCATCCTGGTTTCTTCCACCGCGCGCGACGCGGGGATCGCGGGGCTCGAATTCCTGCGTGGCATTCCCGGCACGGTGGGCGGCTTCGTCCGGATGAACGGCGGCGCCTATGGCCGCGAAGTGTGCGACATTCTGGTGGATTGCGACGTGGTGCTGCCCGAAGGCACCTATATCACCCTGCCGGTTGCCGATCTGCGCTATTCCTATCGCCATTCCGTCTTGCCCGAAGGGGCGATCGTGGTTGCCGCACGGTTCCGGGGCGAACCCGGCGTGCCCGCTGAAATCGGTGCGCGGATGGACGAGATCGCGCGGGCCCGCGAAGAATCGCAGCCGCTGCGCACCAAGACGGGCGGATCGACGTTCAAGAACCCGGAAGGCCACAAGGCGTGGCAACTGGTCGATGCTGCGGGTTGCCGCGGTTTGACCCTCGGCGGGGCCCAGGTGAGCGAGAAGCACACCAATTTCCTGATCAACACCGGCGATGCGACCAGCGCCGACATCGAAGGGCTGGGCGAGGAAGTGCGCCGCCGGGTCTATGAAAGCCAGGGCGTGCAGCTCGAATGGGAAATCAAGCGGGTGGGACGGCCGTGAGCAATCTTCGCAAACTTCATGTCGCCGTGCTGATGGGCGGTTGGGCCAACGAACGGCCCGTGTCGCTGATGAGCGGGGAAGGCGTCGCCAAGGCGCTGGAATCGCGCGGGCACAAGGTCACGCGGATCGACATGGACCGGCAGGTCGCCGCGCGCATTGCCGAAGCCGCGCCCGATGTCGTGTTCAACGCGCTCCATGGTGTCCCGGGCGAAGATGGCACGGTGCAGGGCATGCTCGACCTGATGGGCGTGCCCTATACCCACTCCGGCCTCGTTACTTCGGTGATCGCGATCGACAAGGAACTGACCAAGCAGGCGCTGGTGCCGCAGGGTATCCCGATGCCCGGCGGGCGCATCGTCGAAAGCGAAAGCCTGTTCGAAGGCGATCCGCTGGCGCGGCCCTATGTCCTCAAACCGGTCAACGAAGGCTCGTCGGTGGGGGTGGCGATCGTCACCGACGAAAGCAATTACGGCAATCCGATCCGGCGCGATGCCGCGGGTCCGTGGCAGGAGTTTCCGCGGCTTCTGGCCGAACCCTTTATCCGCGGGCGCGAGCTGACGGTGGCGGTGCTGGCCGACCGTGCGCTGACCGTCACCGAACTCGTCCCCAAGAGCGGTTTCTACGATTTCGACGCGAAATATACCGACGGGATGACCGAGCATGTCTGCCCGGCGCAGATCCCCGAAGATATCGCGAAATTGTGCATGGATTACGCCCTGCGCGCGCATCGCGTGCTGGGCTGCAGGGGCACCAGCCGCACCGATTTCCGCTGGGATGACGAGCAGGGCGAGGCGGGGCTGTTCATCCTCGAGACCAACACCCAGCCGGGCATGACTCCGCTCAGCCTGGTGCCGGAACAGGCGCGGCATTGCGGGATGAGCTACGAAGATCTGGTCGAAGCGATCATCGCCGAGGCGCTGGCGGATCATGCCGCGAAGGCGGGCGCTGCGACAGAGGGGGGCAACGGCTGATGGCCAGCACGATCAAGCGCGGGGGCAAGGGCGTGCGCCGTTCGGCGGCGGCGCGCGGGCGCGCGGCCACCGCGCGCAAGGCGCAGGCGCGCACCAGCGGCGTGATCGGTTCGGCGCTGGCGATGCTGCCCTTCACCGAGGAACAGCTGCATCGCATCTTCCTGGCGATCATCCTGGGCGGTGCGGTGGCGCTGGCGTGGTTCGTCGCCAGCCTCGCGGGCGTTCCGGCCATGGCCAACCAGCAGATCGCGCTGCTCGCCTCCGACGCAGGGTTCGAGGTGCGCCACGTCAAGGTGACCGGCGTCAAGCGGATGAACGAACTCAAGGTATACGAACGCGTGCTGGGCGAGCGCGACCGGCCGATGCCGCTGGTCGATCTCGACAAGCTGCGCGGCGAATTGCTCGAACTCAGCTGGGTCGAGGATGCGCGCGTGTCGCGCCAGCTGCCCTCGACGCTGGTGGTCGATATCGTCGAACGCACGCCGCATGCGGTGCTGCGCAAGCCCGACCGGCTGGTGCTGATCGACGCATCGGGCCACGAACTCGAAAACGTGCGCAAGCAGGATGCCAAGGGCATGCTGACCGTTTCCGGCCCCGGCGCTGCGCGGCAGGTCGCCGCGCTCGGCACCATGCTCGACAAGGCGCCCGCGCTCAAACCGCAGGTGGCCGAGGCCGAATGGGTCGGCAACCGCCGCTGGAACCTGACCTTCCGCACCGGCCAGGTGCTCGCCCTGCCGCAGGGCGCTCAGGAAAGCGCGACCGCGCTGGTCTCTTTCGCCAAGCTCGACGGCAAGAGCCGGTTGCTGGGCGGCAAGGTCGCCACATTCGACATGCGCGCGCCCGAACGCATCTACATGCGCATCCCGGGCCGCGCGCAACAGGAACTGAAGGCAGGGGAGGCGATCGACTGATGGGTCTGCCACGCATCAGCCGCGTTTATGGCGCGGTCAACATCGGTTCCTTCCGCATTTCCGCGATGATCATGGGCGTCTCCGAAACCGGGGAGATGGTCGTGCTCGGCTCGGGCCACCGCGCCAGCCAGGGGATCAAGCGCGGCTATGTCACCGACATGCAGGCGGCGACCTACGCGATCCGCGACGCGGTGGAGCGGGCGGAGAAGAATTCGGGCACCAGCGTGCAGAGCGTGTGGGTCGGTTGCGCCGGAGCCGGGCTCGGCAGCCAGGTCGCCAAGGTTGAAATCGACATCGGCGGCCGCCGGATCGAGGAAGACGATATCGAGCACCTGCTGCTCGCGGCGCGCGAATGCATCCAGCCCGACGGGCGCATGGTCCTCCATGCCCAGCCGGCCTGCTATACACTGGACGGCGCGCATGGGGTGGCCAATCCCAAGGGCCTGCATGCCGAGCGGCTGGGCGTGGATATCCATGTGATGCTGGCCGACGGGGCACCGATCCGCAATCTCACCGAAGCGGTGCAGAACGCGCATCTGCAGGTTGAAGCGGTGGTCGCCGCGCCGATTGCGGGCGGCTATGCCTGCCTCAGCCCGGAAGAACGCGAGCTGGGCACCGCGCTGGTCGAAATCGGCGGCGAGGTGACCAATGTCTCGGTCTATGCCGGCGGAATGCTGGTCGGCCTCAAGGCGATCCCGATGGGATCGGCCGATATTACCGATGCCATCGCCAGCGCCTTCGGCATCCGCCGGTTCCAGGCCGAACGGCTGAAATGCGTGGCCGGATCGGCCATCGCCAGCCCGACCGACCATCGCGAGATGATCCCGGTCAATGGCCCGGGCGAAGACAGCGCCGGCCCGCTGGCGCGCGGCGCGGACGACAAGAACCGCATCCCGCGCGCCGCGCTGGTATCGGTGGTGACCGAGGAATTGGGCAAGCTGACCGGCGAAGTGGCCGCCGCGCTCAAGGAAATGCGTTTCACCGGCGTGCAGGGCGGGCAGGTGGTGCTGACCGGCGGCGGCGCGGAACTGGCGGGGATTGCCGACTTCACGCAGGGTGCGCTGGGCCGCCCGGTGCGGATCGGCCGCGCGCCGGCCCTCCGCGGCCTGCCCGAAGCGCATGCCACGCCCGGTTTCGCAACCCTGGCGGGCCTGTGCCTCTACGCCGCAGCCGATCCGATCGACATCCGCACCGTCGGGCCGAGCCACCAGAAGGCGATCCGTTACACCGGTATCGGCCTGGCCAACCGCGTCGTCCAGGCGTTGAAGGAGTATTTCTAGGTGGTTACACGGTTTACCGGCCACTGTGGATAAAGGTTAAGGCCCTATGCAACCGCTTTGGCGAATGTGCCACAGTGGAGAGCAAGTGAATATCTTGCGCCCCGCACAATCCGGGGCCCCGAGGAGGGAAGTGCCATGAGCATCAATATCGGTCCGCCGGCATCGGACGAACTGCGGCCCCGGATCACCGTAATCGGTGTGGGCGGCGCAGGCGGCAACGCGATCGCCAACATGATCGCGGCCGAAATCGAAGGTGTCGATTTCATCGTCGCCAATACCGACGCGCAGGCGCTCAACACCTCGTCCGCCGAACGGCGGATCCAGCTCGGGCCGGACATCACCGGCGGGCTGGGCGCAGGCGCGCGGCCCGAAGTGGGCAAGGCAGCGGCGGAAGAAACCGTCAGCGACATCGAAGAGGCGCTGGAAGGCGTCAACATGTGCTTCATCGCCGCTGGCATGGGCGGCGGCACCGGCACCGGCGCCGCGCCGGTGATCGCAGAGGCTGCCCGCCGCAAGGGCGTGCTGACCGTGGGCGTGGTGACCAAGCCGTTCCTGTTCGAAGGCACGCGCCGCATGCGCGCCGCCGAAGCCGGGATCGACGAGCTGCAGCGCCATGTCGATACGCTGATCGTCATTCCCAACCAGAACCTGTTCCTGGTCGCCAAGGCTGAAACCACCTTCAAGGAAGCCTTCGAGCTGGCCGACGAAGTGCTGCAGCAGGGCGTCCGCTCGATCACCGACCTGATGGTCATGCCGGGCCTCATCAACCTCGACTTCGCCGACGTGCGCAGCGTGATGAGCGAAATGGGCAAGGCGATGATGGGCACGGGCGAGGGCGAGGGTGAAAACCGCGCGCTCGAAGCTGCGGAACGGGCGATTGCCAACCCGCTGCTCGATGGTGTCAGCATGGCCGGCGCCAAGGGCGTGATCATCTCGATCATCGGCGGCGAGGATATGAAGCTGCTCGAGGTGGACGAGGCCGCGAACCATATCCGCGAACTGGTCGATGAAGACGCGAACATCATCTGGGGTTCTGCCTTCAACCCCGACCTGTCGGGCCGCATCCGTGTGTCGGTGGTCGCCACCGGGATCGAACAGGGCGCCGCGGGTGCCGGTTCGGGCAGCCAGCCGATGTCGCTGGCCGCCGCCCGTGCGCCCAAGCGCCCGGTGCTCGAACTGCCCGCCGAAGACATTGCCGAGGAAGAGTTCGAGGATTCCTACGCAGAGGAAGATGACGTCTCGGAATCGGCGGCGACCTATGTCGATGAATCCTTCGTGGCTCCGACCCCGGCGCCGGCCATGCCCAGCTCCTATTCGTCCGACGATGAAGACGAATATGAAGAGGACGATGGCGACGACGTCGACGGCATCGTCGATCCGCTCGCCGGGCTGCGCAACGACGAGGAAGACGATTGGGGCGACGAGGAAGAGGCGGCATCGGCCGCAACTCCGCAGCCGCGCAAGGAGCCGCTCGACCTGAGCGAAGCCGCCGAAGCGACCAATCCGCAGCAGGACGAATTGCTGCTCGATGCCGACCGGCTGGCCGAAGCGGACGAACCGGTGCAACCGGCGGGTGGCCGTCGTCGCGGGCTGGTTTCCGGCGGCGGTGGCGGCGAAGCAGCGAGCGGCGGTGCGTCTGCCGGCGCGGGCAGCACGCTGTTCGAACGCATGGCGAATCTCTCGCGCGGCTCCTCGTCGCGCGACGAGGAAGAAGAAGAGGAAGACGAGGGTGACGACAACGGCCCTTCGCTGAGCATTCCCCGTTTCCTCGGGCGCCAGAACAACCAGTAAGGTGGAACCGGGCCACCGGACGTTGCGCGCGGAAGCTTGCGGGCAACGTTCGGTGCCGGTTCAGTAATGCCGGCCCATAGGCGCAGGCCGGAAGGAAGCAATCGCGTGCCCCCATTCGCCAAACAGCCCCGGTCGGCCCGGCTGCCACAACGGCGCCTTGTCGATATCGCCTTGCTGGCATGCGGGATCTGCGCCGCCGGGCCGCTGATGGCGCAGGCAGGGGGCGGGGTATCGCAGGCCGTGGTCCAGCCGCTGCCGCCCGAAGGGGTGGACGATCTCAACGGGGCGCTGCAACGCCTCGCGCACAATCCGCAGGATGTGGGTGCGCTGATCGACGCGGGCAACGCTGCGCTGAAAATCGGCGACACGGACGGGGCGATCGGCTTCTTCGGCCGTGCCGACGAACTCTCGCCGGGTAACCCGCAGGTCAAGATGGGGCTTGCGGCCGCCTTCGTGCGGTCCGAGCGTCCGGTCGAGGCGCTCAAGCTGTTTTCCGAGGCGGAAGCGGCAGGCGCGTCCAGCCTCGCGGTCGATGCCGAACGCGGGCTGGCCTTTGACCTAGTGGGCGACAATGTGAGTGCGCAGGCGCATTACCGCCGCGCGCTGGCGCAGCGCGAGGACCCGGAAACCCGCCGCAGGCTCGCGCTCAGCCAGGCGATTGCGGGCGACCGGACCGGGTTCGAGGCCACGCTGCTGCCGCTGCTGCAGAAGGGCGATCGCGCCGCCTTCCGCACGCGCGCCTTCGGGTTGGCCGTTCTCGGCAGCGAGGAAGAAGCGGTCACGATCGCGACCCAGAGCATGCCGCCGGAGCTGGCAGGGCGGATTTCGCCCTATCTGCGGTATATGCCCAAGCTCACCCGCGCCCAGCAGGCTGCAGCGGGCGACCTTGGTGTCTTCCCGCGCGCTGCGCAGATCGGCCGCGACGATCCGCGCATCGCTGCCTATGCGGGATCGACGGCGCGTCCGGCGCCTGCTCCCGCACCCTCGACCGACGCGCGGCTGGCTCCGGCGGGCGAGGCGCTCGGTGCGCGCGAGGACAGCAAGAGTGGCCGCCGTCGCCCGGGTCGCGGCTCAAGCGCAGTCGACAAGGTCGAAGTGGCGCGGGCTGATGAGAAACAATCCCCGCCTGTCACGAAGGCTGAACCAAAGCCCGCTGCCACGCGTGTGGCCGTCGCTGAATTGCCGCCGAAACCCGCCGTTGTGGCGAGCCCGGTGGTGCAGAAGACCGAATCCCGCCCGGTACCGGCGCCGACACCAACCCCTACGCCTGCTCCCAAGGCGGAGCCACCTGCGCCCTCCATCGACGTGGCGCGCGCAACGCCTGTGGCGACAACACCGGCGGCGAGCAGCTTCGATCTCGGCAGCGTGGCCAAGCCTGCGCCATCGCCTGCTGTCGTGCCCGTGGCAGCGCCGCCGCAATCCGCACCCGTGCAGGCAGCTGTGCCGACGCCCGTGTCGCAGCCTACCGTGCAGGAAACGCCGCCAAGTGTGGCAGAGGCGTTCTCCGACCTGTCGGCCCCGCCGTCGCAGCCAGCCAGGCCGGCAAGCGGCGCGGTCGACATTACCAAGATCGCGATCCCGCGTGAAAAGGCGGAACCGCCGCCACCTCCGCCTCCGCCGAAGCCGGTCAAACCGCCCAAGCCGGTCATTCCCAGCCGCATCTGGGTGCAGCTGGCGACGGGCAAGGATACCAAGGCGCTGGCGTTCGACTGGCGGCGCTTCACCAAGAAGGCACCCAAGCTGCTCGAAAAGCGCGATGCCTTCACCACCCCGTGGGGCCAGGCGAACCGCCTGCTGACCGGTCCGTTCGATTCGGCCAAGGCCGCGCGCGACATGGTTACCAAGCTGAAGGAAGCGGGCATCGACAGCTTCACTTTCACCAGCGCCGAAGGCGAAGAAGTCTCGGCGCTCAAATAGGGCGCTCGGTGGCAGGCGACGGGTTCTACCCACCGCTTTTGCACAGGCTTTGAACAAATCTGTCGACTTGTCCCCAGCGCCGCGCAACCGGCGGATTGCAGTGCCAAGCCCAGCCGCTGCATCCACCCGGTCATGGTGAACACGGGACACGGCAGGCGATGAGAACCAGCGAAAACGACAATCTGCGCGAGGACGATGCGGCGCCGCTGGACATGCTGGCGGCGCTGTTCGACGCGCGGGGCTGGCCCTGCGAGATGCATTCGGACGACGAAATGTCGGGTGAAATCCAGGGCAGCTGGGCCAATTTCCAGCTGCGCGGAATCTGGCGCGCGCAGGATAATGTGCTGCAATTGCTCTGCCTGCCCGATATCCGCGTGCCCAAGGCGAAGCGCAAGGCGGCCTACGAACTGCTCGCCATGGTGAACGAACAGGTGTGGGTCGGCCATTTCGACATCTGGTCGAAGGGCGGGGTACTGCTCTATCGCCACGCGCTGCTGCTGGGGGACGAGGGGCTGTTGAGCCTGACCCAGGCGCAGGCGATGGTGGAAGCGGCGATCGACGAATGCGACCGCTTCTATCCCGCCTTCCAGTTCGTCCTGTGGGGCGACAAGAGCCCGAGCGAGGCGCTCGACAGCGCAATGGTGGATGCCGCTGGCGAGGCATGAGGCTTGCCTTCGACAAGCGCGTTCGCAGCCGCTAGTGAGCGGCCTATGAGTTTCTCCAACATCCTGCTCGTTGGGTGCGGCAACATGGGCGGCGCGATGCTGGCCGGGTGGCTCGCCTCCGGCATGGCGCCTGCCGGCTTCACCGTGGTCGATCCGCAGCTCGCCGAAGCGCCCGATGGCGTGCGGCTGTTGCGCGCCCTGCCGCAGGAGCGCTTCGATGCCGTGCTGCTTGGGATCAAGCCGCAATTGTTCGGCGAGGTTGCGGGCGAACTCGCGCCGCTGGTCGGGCCGGACACGGTGCTGCTCTCGATCCTTGCCGGGGTCGACCTGGCTTTGCTGCAGGCGCGCCTGCCCGATGCGCGCGCGCATGTGCGGGTGATGCCCAACCTTGCCGCCGCGCTCGGCAAATCGCCGGTCGGGCTGGCCACCGCGTGGCCCGACGCGGGCGGTAAGGCGGATGTCGCGGCGCTGATGGGGCGGCTCGGCACGCCCGAATGGATCGCCGAGGAACATTTCGACCTGATCACCGCGCTGGTCGGCTCGGGGCCGGGCTTCGTCTATCGCTTCGTCGATGCGCTGGCGCAGGGTGCGGGCGCGCTCGGCCTTGCGGAGGAACAGGCCGGACGGCTGGCGGTGGCGATGGTCGAGGGGGCGAGCGCGCTTGCCGCCGCGTCGCCCTACTCGCCGGCGGAACTTGCGCGCCGCGTGGCGAGCCCGGGTGGTACCACGCAGGCCGGGCTGGATGTGCTCGATCGCGACGATGCGCTGGCGCGGCTCGTTGCCGAAACCTTGCGCGCAGCGCGCGATCGCGGCGCGGAAATGGCCGCACAGGCCCGCGAAGGCGGTTAATCGGGCGGAGTCGCATTTCGTCCGGTTTTCCTTGAAAAAGCTCCATTCATTCCCGATATTCGCACCAGTAAAGGGTGGTATTTCCCACCCGCAACGGAGTTGTGAACGAAATGGCAGATTGGAATGACCCGCGCGGCACCAGACAGGGCTTCGGCGCGTCACCCAGCCTTAACGGCGAAGTGGTCGGCGCTGGCGGCACCGTCATGGACGCAGGCCTGCGCAAGCACATGCTGTCGGTCTATAACTACATGACTTCGGGCGTGCTGTTGACCGCGATCGTCGCATTGCTGTTCGTCAACTCGTCGTTCTACGAGCTGCTCTACGCTCGCGTGATGACGGCACAGGGCGTGATCGAACAGCCCACCATGCTCGGCTGGATCGTGATCTTCTCGCCGCTGGCGATCGTCTTCGGCATGAGCTTCGGCGCCGCGAGGCTGAGCGAATCCACGCTCAAGGGCATGTTCTGGGCCTATGTCGTCCTGATCGGCCTGTCGCTGTCGAGCCTGCTCAAGATTTACACCGGCGCTTCGCTGGCGGCCACGTTCTTCGCGGCTTCGGCGGCGTTCGGCGGCATGAGCCTGTTCGGCTACACCACGAAGAAGGATATTTCGGGTTGGGGCAGCTTCCTGATCATGGGCGTGATCGGCCTGATCGTGACCACGCTGCTCAACGTGATCTTCTTCAAGTCGGTCGGGCTGGATATGGCGGTGAGCGCGATCGGCGTGCTGATCTTCGCCGGTCTTACCGCATGGCGCACCCAGATGATCAAGGGCGAATATTACGAGCTGCGCGGCACCCCGTGGATCGGCAAGGCTGCCATCCTTTCGGCGCTCAGCCTGTATATCTCCTTCATCAACATGTTCCTGTACCTGCTGCGTTTCATGGGCAACGCCCGCAACTGATCGCACGCAGGATTCGCTTTATCGTGCCCGGGGCGTAACTCGCGCTCCGGGCATTTTCTTTGCCCGCGCGCGGCGCTAACACAGCGTGCTTCATGCCCGCGAAAGCATCCGCGGCGCATGGACCGGTACAGGGACTGAGGAGGGAACCGGCGCATGGCCGCTGCTACGCCTATCGAAATTACCAGGGTGACAATCCGCAACGCCGGGGCCGCAGCCGGGTTGCTGGTGCTGGCCGCCTGTGCGACGCCTGCTCCTCCCCCGCCGCCGCCACCGCCC
>JACXVD010000024.1 GCA_014763545.1 Sphingomonadales bacterium | reverse complement strand
CGCTATCTCCTGAAGCGATCACAACCGCCAAGGACGAGCATCGATGTACACGCTTCACATGAACCCGTTTTCCTTCTTCTCCCGCCGGGTGGTCGCCCTGCTGGCGCAATGCGATGTGCCGCATGAATTGCAGGTGGTGAACCTGATGGCGGGTGAACACCGCAGCGATGCCTTCCTCGCGCTCAATCCGAACGGACAGGTGCCCGTCCTCGTCGATGGCGATCTCGCACTCGCGGAAAGCAACGCGATCCTGCGCCACCTGTGCAATTCCAACGCGCTGGGCGAGTGGTATCCGGCCGAGCCCGATGTTCGCGCCAAGGTGGATCAATGGCTCGACTGGACGCAGGTGCGGCTTTCGGCTGCGACGAGCAGCATCGTCTTCAACACACTGTTCGCCGGCGACCGGGCGGACGATGCCGCCATCGCAAAGGGGAAGGAACTGCTCGCCACGCTGACCCCGATCCTCGAAGCCGCGCTGTCGCGTTCCGCCTATGTCGTGGGTCAGGCGCCGACCATTGCCGATCTCGCCATCTTCTCCTGCTATTCGCAGCTGGCGCTCGTCCAGATGCGCCCAGATACCCCGTCGATTTCGCGATGGTATGATGACATCGCCGCATTGAAGGGCGTAGTCCGGGCGGAAGGGCTGATGGCAGACGCCATGGCGGCCTGATCACCGCGGAGACACCATGCGCCGGGCAGATCGCCTGTTCCAGATCATCCAGATACTGCGCGGTGCCCGCCGTCCGGTCACCGCGCGGGAGCTGGCGGATGAGCTGGAGCGCGATTCGCGCACTATCTATCGCGATATGGCCGACCTGATGGCGCAAGGCGTGCCCATTCGCGGCGAGGCGGGTGTCGGCTACGTGCTCGAGGCGGGGTATGATCTGCCGCCCCTGATGCTGACCCTCGACGAGGTCGAGGCGGCCTTGCTCGGCGCACAATGGGTAATCGAACGCGCCGACACCGCCCTGGCAAGGGGCGCGCGCGACCTGATTGCGAAGCTGGAAGCCGTGCTGTCGCCCGACATGCGCCAGTTGGCCGACATGTCCGGCCTGCTTGCCGTGGGCGCGTCGGCCGAGATCATGCCCGATTCCATCGACATGCAGGCTTTGCGTCGCGCGATCCCCGAGCGGCGCAAGCTGGCAATCGCCTATCGCGACGAGCACGGGGTGCCCAGCGAGCGGACCATCTGGCCAATTCACATCGGCTATTTCGAGCGCGTCCGGATCGTCGTCGGTTGGTGCGAGCTTCGGCAAGCATTTCGCCATTTCCGCTCGGACCGAATTGCACAGTGGCGCATCTTGGAAGACTGCTTTGCCCCCTCGCTTCATCAGCTCCGTCGTGCATGGCGCGAGCAGCAGTTCGGCACGCACAGCGCACCCAACTGACAGTAAATTACCTGCCATGCCGCTCGCCGGCCCTTTACTGGCGCGATGACGTGCGATGGCAGCTCCTTCGCCGGTCCGAGCGTGCCTGCGACGCGACACAGCATCCGGCGAACAGTCGCATTTCGCGGGGAGCCTTAGCGATCGCCGCCTATGCTGCTACGTGGTTTTCCTATTTCGACACCTTCGGCTTGCGGGGCTTGGTGGCCGGGGTGGCGCGTGGTTTCGCGCGTTTCGTGGCGGTGGATTCGCGCGGGGCAGCCGCTTTGCCAGCCTTGGCCGCAGCCGCGCCGGCATCCGCCGCAGCCGCCTTCATCTCCTCGTAACTCGCCTTGATACAATCGATGTAGAAGGCCGGGTCGGGCATGATTTCGCGGCACGAAGTTACCGAGATAGTCGATTCGAAATCCAGCCCGGTGATCGCGTGGAACACGCCCGACAGATTCACGATCGGGCCGTAACCGGCGGACATGATCACCTTCGCCCCGGTGAAATAATGCCCACCCTTGGGCGGCGGCGAATTGGAGATCACCACATTGGCGACCGCCGGGGTTTCGATGTCGAATTTCTCCGGCACCGCCATCAGCCCGCCGAGCACGCGCGAACGGATCGCATAGGGGGTGAAGGCCAGCAGATTGGCGAAGAAATCGCCTCCGATCGCCTGTGCCTGCGCCTTGGCACCGATCGAGCTTTCGCCGATTGCCTGCAGCCGCTCGATCGGGTCGGCGATGTCGGTCGCCAGCGACACACGCATGCCCGACACGAAATTGCCGCCGTCGATCGGATTGCCCGCGCGCACATTGATCGGGCAGAAACTCTGCAACGGTTCGACGGGCAATTCGCCATGGTGGTCGAGATAGCGGCGCAGGCCCCCGGCGATGATCGCCATGATCAGATCGTTCATCTTGGGTTTGCCGAGCGCGGTGCGGATCGCCTGCATCTCTTCCATCGGGAAGCTGACGAAATCCCACACGCGGTGCGAGGTGACCGGTTGCTGGAACCGCGTCTTGGGCGCGAGCATGCCCTTGAAACTGTCCTTGAACCCGCCCGGCCCGGTGCCGGTCAGCCGGGCGCTGGCGGCGAGATTCTTGCCCATGCCGGGCAGCGCCTTCATGTTGTCGACCCACTGCTTGACGCCTTCCTGCACCGAGCTGACCGTCCAGCCGAGCAGGTCCGGTTCGCGTTCGGGCACCCAGCGCTTTTCGGGTGGCAGCGGCTCGTAGTCGGGCGTATCCTGCATGAAGGCCCAGCTCGCTGCACCCGCCGCCGCGCCATCGAACACCGCGTGGTGCAGTTTGATCAGCATGGCGAAGGCATCGTCCGGAATGCCCTCCAGTTCCTCCAGCCCTTCGATCACATACATTTCCCATAGCGGGCGATGCAGGTCCATCGGGCGCGAAATCAGCCGCGACGTCATGATCTTGAGCTGGCGCCAGTCGCGGGGCTTGGGCAGCGCGATGTGGCGGACGTGGAATTCGAGGTCGAAATCCGGGTCGTCGATCAGCCGCGGCTCATCGAGGCCGAGCGGATGATACACCAGCTTGCGCCGCAAATTGGGCGCCAGATGCAGCCGGGTTTCGACATATTGCAGGATATCGCGGTGGCGCACGAAATGGCCGGGCGCGGTAGAAGGATCGAGGATGATCAGCCCGCCGATCGTCAACGGCGCATTGGGCGTTTCGAGATCGAGAAATATCGCGTCGCTTGCAGAAATCCTGCGCATCCATTCCGCTCCTCTCCCGGCCTGTTGTGCGACCGGCTGGCGGCGAGCGTAGCCCAGTGCAGCGGCGCGGTCGAGGTGACGCGCACGGCAGGCGCGAGGCCCGTTCAGCGCTGGCGGCGCTTGCGTTCGGCAGTGGCGGGCTTGTGGTGCAGGCTGGCATCCTCGCCCGGCGCGTCGAAGCGTTCGATGATCGCTTCGAGCGTGCGGCTGATCTCGGTCTGCAGCCGGACCATTTCGATCTTGGGCCAGGTCGTGCGCCTGCCGAGATCGACCAGCATGGCGATTTCCTCGTCCGTCGGCGGAGCGAGCAATTTCGATGGCGGCCAGAACAGCGGCGGGCGGATGATGTTGATATCGCCCAGGTAATCCTGGTTCAGCACCGCCAGCGACATGCTTGCCAGTTCCTGCAATTGCGGCGCGAACACCGACAGCGGCTTCTCCAGCAACTGGAGATTGAGGCTCATCCACGTCTTGGCCGACGAACCCAGCGCCCGCCGGATCGCCTCGAAGCTGTTGCGCGGCTGCTTCATGTCGGTGGTGAACGGGGTGATCAGCGGGTTGGCCTGGCTGACGATGTGATGGTTCACGCCGTAGAGCCGGGAAAGGCGCTTGGTCGGCAGATCGTGCGTCACCGACCCGTCGACCCACAGCCGGTCGGGCAGATAGGGCACCCGGCATCCGCGATGGTCGCGCGCCATCAGCGCGACCGGCGGATAGACCCCGGGCACCGCGCAGCTCGCCAGCACCGCCTCGCGAATGCAGACATTGGGCGAGGTCATCGCGTTGAGCAGCCGCCCGTTCTGGTGCTTCTGCGCCGGGGCGACCGAGATGTTGAGATGCCGCCCGGTCAGCTCGTAAGCTTGCTGGAAGGTCAGATCGGGCACCACGCGCGCGATCGACGCGGCAACCTCTTCCTGCGCGGCGCGGTCGCCCAGCCACAGGCCGTAACGCGGCCCGGAGGCCGCAGCCTGATCGCCCCGCCCGCTTTCGGCCAGCCGCGCCGGTTGCAGCAATTTGGCCAGTTCAGCATCGGAATGGGTGCACAGCATCGCGCCCACCGCCGATCCGCCGCTCGACCCGGCAATGATCGTGGGCAGCAGCCCCTCCTCCAGCAGCGCCTGCGCCACGCCGACGTGGAAATAGAGGAAACTGCCCGACCCGCTGAGCAGCAGGCTCGACCGGCCATAGCAATGCGAGGCGCGGTGAAAGAAATCGAGCTTCTCTTCCGGCGTGATCGAAGCGACCGCCGGGTCTGCGAGATGCAGCAGCGCATCGGCCACCACTTCGACATAGCCGTGGATCAGCGTCTTCGTGCCGAAGCGCGCTTCCTGCCACAGCCCCTCGTTGGCGATCCCGTCCATATTGCCGTGGATCCCCTCGTTGAGGGTGAACAGCAGCGCGCGGTCGTCTTCCTCGTCGCGCAGGCGCTGGATGTTTTCGAAGCGCGACTGGATCGAGCGCCAGTCATACAGGCCGCTCTCGTCGCGTATCCGCCAGGCCTCCTTGCCGCTCCACCGGTCGTGCTCGCCAGCCGCTTCGGCCCATTGGTGGTAATTCGCCGCTCGCGCCATGCGGCGCTCGATGTCGGGGATGCTGTCGCTGGGCAACGATCGGGGTCCTGCTGCGGTGCTTGCTTGTTGTAACATGCGAGTGTTTGCTGCCCCAGCGGCGGGCGCGGCGCAAGCGCGTTGCTCCACGCGCCCGCAATGCCGCCATCACCTAGCGGCAATCACGTGGTTACAAACATTTCCTACACGAACCATTTTGGTTATTGGCGCTGCGACTCGCAACCACGGAGCCTGCCCATGCCCATCCTCGAAACGCTCATCGGCCCGATTGCCTCGATCATCGACAAGGTGATCCCCGACAAGGAAGCACGCGAAAAGGCCAAGCTGGAGTTGCTGCGGCTGCAGGGCGAACAGGAATTCCGCACCATCGAAACGCG
The DNA here is from genome assembly GCA_014763545.1 of Sphingomonadales bacterium. Taxonomy (GTDB): domain Bacteria; phylum Pseudomonadota; class Alphaproteobacteria; order Sphingomonadales; family Sphingomonadaceae; genus JACXVD01. The sequence continues at coordinate 33,928 of JACXVD010000024.1, read as the reverse complement.
CCTCTCCGCCATCGTTGCCGAGGCGCAATCGCACGACCCGTGGACCAGCCGCGCGCGGCCCAGCTTTCTCTATGTAATGTACACGATGATCCTCTGGGCGATCCCGATGGGCGTGCTCGCCGCCTTCAATCCCGCCGCCGCGAAGGACATCGCCAGCGGCATGAACGCCTATCTCAATGGCCTGCCCGAACCGCTCTACGCGCTCTTCGGCACCGGCTACCTCGGCTACACCGCCGCGCGGCAATGGGGGAAGATCAAGGGCGTCGACAGCTGAGCATCGCGCAGGCTATGTCCGCCGCATGACCGATACGATCTACGTCCTCAACGGCCCCAACCTCAACCTGCTCGGCACGCGCGAGCCCGAAATCTATGGCTCCGACACGCTCGACGATATTGCCGGCATGCTGGAGGATCGCGCGCAGGAGCTGGGGCTGGAGATCGACATGCGCCAGTCGAATCACGAAGGCCACCTGATCGACTGGCTGCACGAAGCGCAGGCAGTGGGTGCGAAGGCGGTGCTGCTGAATGCGGGGGGCTATACCCACACGTCGATCGCGCTGCACGATGCGATCAAGTCGATCCGCACGCCGGTGATCGAGGTGCATCTTTCCGATCCCGAAACGCGCGAGGACTTCCGGCATATTTCCTATGTCGGCATGGCGGCGCTCGATTGTGTCAAGGGGATGGGCGCGAAGAGCTACCTCGTGGCACTGGAGAAAGCCGCGGCGCTGTGAAAGCGCGGCCCTGCCCCCTTGCCACGGCGGCGCGCCGCGCATAGGCGGGGCGCTGCAACAGCTAAGAAGGGCACGCAATGTCCGAACCAAAGGGCACGTCCGGCCGCAAGTCCGGAATGGATATCGACAGCAAGCTGGTCCGTGAACTGGCCGAATTGCTCGGGGAAACCGGGCTGACCGAAATCGAAGTGGAAGACGGCGAGCGCAAGATCCGCGTGGCGCGCGGCGGGATGGTCGCTGCGATGCCCGCGCCGGTCCAGATGGCGGCACCTGCCGCCGCGCCCGCAGCGACTGCCCCGGTGGCAGCCCCTGCCGCGGATAATCACGCCGATGCCCTCAAATCGCCGATGGTCGGCACAGCCTATCTCTCCGCCGAACCCGGCGCTGCGCCGTTCATCGAAGTGGGCAAGCAGGTTTCCGAGGGCGATACGCTGCTGATCGTCGAGGCGATGAAGGTGATGAACCCGATCACCGCCGACAAGGCCGGCACGATCAAGGCGATCCTGGTCGAGAATGCGCAGCCGATCGAATTCGGCCAGCCGCTGGTCGTGATCGGCTGACGGGACCGAAGGAAAAGCCATGGCAATCCGCCGCATCCTGATCGCCAACCGCGGCGAAATCGCGCTGCGCATCCATCGCGCCGCCCATGAAATGGGGATCGAGACGGTCGCGGTGCATTCCACCGCCGATGCCGATGCCATGCATGTCCGCCTGGCGGACCATGCGGTGTGCATCGGCCCGCCCGCCGCCGCAGATTCCTATCTCAACATCGCGGCGATCATTTCGGCGGCGGAAATCACCGGGGCGGATGCCATCCACCCGGGCTACGGCTTCCTGTCCGAAAACGCCAAATTCGCCGAGATCGTCGAAGCGCACGACATCGCCTGGATCGGGCCCAAGCCCGAACATATCCGCACCATGGGCGACAAGGTGGAGGCCAAGCGCACCGCCGGCAAGCTGGGCCTGCCGCTGGTGCCGGGCAGCGACGGCGCGGTCGAAACGATCGAGGAAGCGCGCAAGGTCGCGGAAGAATGCGGCTATCCGGTGCTGGCCAAGGCTGCCAGCGGCGGCGGCGGGCGCGGCATGAAGGTGATCCAGAACGAAGACGAGCTGGAAACCCAGATCAGCCAGGCGAAATCCGAAGCGAAGGCCGCTTTCGGCGACGATACGGTCTATATCGAGAAATATCTCGGCAATCCGCGCCACATCGAATTCCAGGTGTTCGGCGACGGCAATGGCAATGCCATCCATCTGGGCGAGCGCGACTGTTCGTTGCAACGCCGCCACCAGAAGGTGCTTGAAGAAGCGCCCAGCCCCGTCATCACCCCCGAAGAGCGTGAGCGGATGGGGATGATCTGCGCCAATGCGATGGCTGACATGGGCTATCGCGGTGCGGGCACGATCGAATTCCTGTGGGAAGACGGCGAGTTCTACTTCATCGAGATGAACACTCGCCTGCAGGTGGAACATCCGGTGACCGAAGCAATCACCGGGCTGGACCTGGTGCGCGAACAGATCCGCATCGCCGATGGCAAGCCGCTGTCGGTGACGCAGGACGAGCTGCGCTTTACCGGTCACGCGATCGAATGCCGCATCAACGCGGAAGATCCCTTCACCTTCGCCCCCAGCCCGGGGCAGGTCACCTATTACCACGCCGCCGGCGGCATGCATGTGCGCGTCGATTCAGGGCTTTATGCGGGATACCGCATCCCGCCCTATTACGATTCGATGATTGCCAAGCTGATCGTTTACGGCCGCACGCGCGAAGGCTGCATCATGCGCCTGCGCCGCGCGCTGGAAGAAATGGTAGTCGAAGGGGTCAAGACCAGCATCCCGCTGCACGAGGAACTGCTGCGCCAGCCCGACGTGCTGAGCGGCGATTACTCGATCAAGTGGCTGGAAGAATGGCTGAAGGATCGCGACGCCTGACGCGCGAATGACCGCGTAAGGTCAGAATTGCTCGTCGGGCCCGTCGATAAAGATCCACTGGTCGCCTTCGCGCGCCACCACGGCGGAGCGCAGGTGCCACGACCCGGTCGGTCGTTCCTGCTTCCAGCTGCATGGGAACTCGCCGGGTTCTTCGCTGATCTCGGAACATTTGAGCTTTGCGATGCGGCTCACTGGCATGTCCTTGCCACTTTTCGCGGATAACATCGATGCCAGTTCGGCCATCGAAGGCCCCGTTTGCCGCGCCGGTCCCGAGGCGCAGCCTGCCAGTACAAGGAGCAGCGTGAGCGCAGGGGCGAGGTTCCGCATATCCGCCACCCCTTACTGGATCGGATGCTTGTAGTCCGGCGAGCGGAGCGTCACCAGGTACGCCGCAAGCGCATCGGCCTGTTGCTGCGACAGGTCGAAGTTCATCGCTGCCGGGTAATTGTGCGAATCGTGCAGCCAGGTGGCGAGCGTCGTCTGCGTCAGCCCTTCGGTATTCGCCACCTGTTCGAACGGCGGTGAATTGGGATTGGTCGAGACCTCGCCCGGCGCGACCGCGTGGCAGGCGGCGCAATGTGCCCGTGCGAACGCCAGGCCTTCGCGCGCATCGTCCGACAGGGGCGCCGGCGCGGCGGCGGATTGAACGCCGCCATTCGTCTGGCAGCCGGCCACCAGCGCCAGCAGCAGGGGGGCAGCCCAAACCAGCGGCCCGGTCGATCGCAATCCATTCGTCATTCGCAAACCCTAACTGCAAAACCCTGTCTAGAACTTGATCTTGGCCCGTACCATGATGCGGTTGCTGGGCCAGCCGCCGACATCGGCCTGCTCGCTGTCCGCCTCTACCGGGACACCGCCGATCGTCGTCCGCAGGCGATTGTCCTCCGGTTCCGGCTTGTCGAAGCGCGGGTCGAGGGGGCGCAGGCGAAATTGCTCCTGATCTTCGGGCGCGCAAACCACGATTTCGCCCGCTCGCGCAACCGGGCACCGGGGGCGCCTGGGCACAGCGGTCGTAAGGTCGATCACCTGCTTGGGCTCCGCCGCGTCACCGCCTGTCATCACCGGGACCGCAGCGACGGACTGCGCCGCAGGTGGCTCGACCATCGCATCGGCAACCGGCATCGCCGGGCCTATTCCAGCGGGACGCCGGGTTCGTGCTTGGCGGTGCGAATGGTCAGCGACGTCTTGACGCTGGCGACATTGGGCGCGGGGGTCAGCTTGCTGGTGAGGAATTCCTGGAAGCTTTGCAGATCCTGGCTGACAATCTTGAGGATAAAGTCGATTTCGCCGTTCAGCATGTGGCATTCGCGCACTTCGGGCAGCGACTTCATATGGTCCTCGAATTCGCGCAGCGCGTCTTCGGCCTGGCTCTTTAGGCTGACCATCGCGAAGACGGTGATCGCAAACCCCAGCTTCGATGCGTCGAGCTCGGCATGATACCCGCGGATGACGCCGCTTTCTTCGAGGGCGCGCACGCGGCGCAGGCATGGCGGGGCGGTCAGCCCGACCCGTTGGGCCAGTTCGACATTGGTGACACGCCCTTCGGCCTGCAATTCTGCCAGCAAGCGCCGATCGATCTCATCCAGATTCGCCATCTCAGGCCCTGTCCCCTGGCTGTCTTCACAAAATGGCCCAGCCTTGAAAGTATCGCCGCCTTCAACAGGTCGCCGAGCAATATTATTGTTCATGGCAGTAATTGTCCCGCTTTGCAACGCGCAGCCGGGCGCACATTCCACACGGCCAATTTACTGATAGGGCAGGATTGTCCGGAGCTGCATCCGGGCACCACGCCGCCGCCGGAGATTCGATGCATTTCGACGATCGCCTTGCCACTGTCTTGCGCACCGGCGCAGCAGGCGATCGTGCGCGTCGGACGCAGTACCGCCAGCTGCTCGACCTGCTCGGCAGCGCGCAGGCCGGGCGCGATGCAAGCCTGCGCGAAGCGGCCTGGCTGCGGCTGGAAACACTCGACGCGGCGATTCCCGAGAGCGAACGCGTGCTGATGGTGCGCGACCCGGGCCTGCGGCTGCGCAATCCCGAGCTGGTCGCCCGGCTGGCCGAAGGCGACCCGGCGCTGGCCGCCGCCGCCCTCGCCCGCGCCGAATTGTCGGCGGACCAGTGGGAGGCGTTGGTCCCCGCCCTGCCGATCCGCGCGCGCGGCTTCCTGCGGCTGCGTCGCGGCCTGCCGGAAAGCACGATTATCCTGCTCGAACGGCTAGGGGTGCACGATCGCGGCCTGCCGCTGCCGGAGAGCAAGCAGCAGCCTGCGGCGAGCGATACGACTGGGACGGATTTGGACAAGGCAGAGCATGCCCCTTCCGGCAATGTCCAGCCGTTCACTCGCCCCGCCCCGGCGAACGATCTCGCCGCCACCGAAGACAGCGCCATCGGCGCTTTGGTCAAGCGGATCGAGGCGTTCCAGAAGGCCCGCACCGCACCGCCCCAGGAAGAAGCGCCGCAGCTGCCGCTGGGCGAACAATTCGCCCTGCGCGAAAAGCCGGCGCTCGGCGGGTTCGCCTTCAGCAGCGACACCGAAGGGCGGATCGAATGGGCCGAGGGCGAAGTCCTGCCGATGGTCTTCGGCCTGCCACTTGCGGCGGACCCGAGCGGCGAGATCGCGCTCGCGATCCGGCGCCGTCAGCCGCTGCGCAGCGTAGCACTTGCAATCGAGGGCGCACCGCTGATCGCGGGCGAGTGGATCGTCGACGCGACGCCCTGTTTCGCACCGCAGGGCGGCGGGTTCATCGGCCACGCCGGACGCTTCCGTCGGCTGGCCCCGGCTGCCGTGGAAGCCGACAGCACCGCAACTGCCGAAAGCACCGAGGCCGATCGCATCCGCCAGCTGCTCCACGAGCTGCGCACGCCAGTGAATGCGATCCAGGGCTTTGCCGAGGTCATCCAGCAGCAGCTGTTCGGCCCGACCCCGCATGAATATCGCGCACTCGCTGCCAATATTGCGGGCGATGCCGCACGGATGCTCGCCGGGTTCGACGAGCTCGACCGGCTGGCAAAGCTCGAAACCGGGGCGCTGCAGCCCGAGCCGGGGGAAGCCGATTTCGCCCAGATCATGCGCCGCCAGCTGGGCCAGTTGCAGACGGTCCTCGCCCCGCGCACCGCCGGGTTCGATGCTGCGATCGGCCCCGCCGAAGCGCGCATCCCGCTGTCTATCAACGATGCGGAAGGGCTCGCGTGGCGCCTTCTTGCCACGCTCGCGGGGGCGATGGGCGCAGGCGAACATTGCGAGCTGGCCATGGTGCGCGACGGCGAGCGGATCGAGCTGTTGTGCGAATTGCCCGTGTCGCTGTCGGCCAAGGACGATCTGTTCGCCGCAACCGGCAAGCCCGCCGCCGGGCCGCTGAGTGCCGGGATGTTCGGTGCCGGATTCGCGCTGCGGCTGGTGCGTGCGGAAGCGCAGGCGATGGGCGGCAGCGCCGAACGCGAGGACGACTGGCTGCATCTCACCCTGCCGCTTTTGTCCGCCGCGCCCTTGACCCGCGCGGCGCGGGACCATAGCGAGGAGCTGCACGAAACGCCCGATATCGCGTCGCAATAGTCGGCGTTATCGATGTTGCCGGGTCGTTAAGCTTACGGGGGTAAGGCGTCGGGCATGGAACGGAAGATCACAGATCTACCCGCGCCCGGGTCGCGCTTCAAATTCCCGGCCGATTTCGGTCAGCGGGCGCTGCTCACCGTCGATACCGAGGAAGAATTCGACTGGAACGCGCCCTTCAGCGCGACCGATCACGGGCTGGACCACGTCGGCCGGCTGAACCAGTTCCAGCAATTTTGCGAAGGCCAGGGTGTCTCGCCGGTCTATCTGGTCGACTGGCCGATCGCCAACTCGCCCGAAGCGATCGAGATCATCGGCGGGGCAGTCGCCGCCGGGAAGGCCGAGGTCGGCATCCAGCTGCACCCGTGGGTAAACCCGCCACACTACGAAGGCGTGAATACTTACAACAGTTTCGCGGGCAATCTTCCCGAAGCGCTCGAACGCCAGAAGCTCACCAATCTGCGCGATGCGATCGAGAAGAATTTCAACGTCGCCCCGCGCATCTATCGCGCCGGGCGTTATGGGCTGGGCGACAACACCGCCCGCCTGCTCAAGGAAGTGGGCGTGCGGATCGACAGTTCGGTGCGCGCGCGGTTCGATTACAGCGCGGGCCACGGCCCCAATTACGAACACCACCCGGTCACCCCCTATTGGGTGGACGAGGAGCATGGCCTGCTCGAACTGCCGCTGACAACGGTGTTCTGGGGGCTGCTGCGCCAGCAGGGCGACACGCTGTATCCGCAATTGGGCAAATGGCCCCGGCTGCAATCACTCGCCGCGCGGCTCGGCCTGCTCGAACGGATATCGCTCACCCCGGAAGGCGTCACCGCCGACGAGGCGCTGCGCGGGATCGACATCGCGCTGGACGATCGCCTGCCGGTGCTGGTGCTGTCGTTCCACAGCCCCTCGATCGACGTCGGGCACACCCCCTACGTGCGCAGCGAGGAAGATCTCGATGCGCTCTACACATGGTGGCGGCGGATCTTCGCCTATCTCGACCAGCGCCAGGTCAAGCCGACGACAGTGCGCGAACTGCTGCAGGTCACCGGGCTGGAATAGGGCGCGCTGCGCATCTTGCCAGCCGCCCCGCCCCAAGCTAGGCCGCGCCTCGCATTGCGCTGCTGACGGGCCTGTAGCTCAGCGGTTAGAGCTGGCCGCTCATAACGGCTAGGTCGCGGGTTCGAATCCTGCCGGGCCCACCAGCATCCTTACAGCGGCAGCAAAGTGCCGCTCCCCCTAATTCTCCGGCGATGGTTGGTAACTTTGGTGCCACCGGCTTCATCTCGCAACCGCAGCTGGCCGAAGCGCCAAAGCAACTCACGTCAGCAAAGGCAAAACCCGCGCGGGGCGCCGCACCAGACGTCTATGCGCCCCTACGGATCCGGCGGCTCGGACCCGTCAGATAAGGTTAGCGTTTTACTTACTTTTCAGCAGGCTGCTGTAAGCGTTTCACCATCTTTAGCTTTGGTGCCTCATTGGCACATCAGGAGGGGTGGAAAAGATGCCCAACAGGATCAGGGAAATCCGCCTGGAGGCCGGCCTGTCACAACAGGTGCTCGGCGACAGGATCGGTGTAACCAAGGTAACGATCTCCGATCTGGAACGGGGCAAGATGCGCCTTGATATCGACTATATGCGGCGGATTGCCCATGCCCTGTCGGTCAAGCCGAGCGACTTGCTGCCGTGCGAAGACAATGCCGACAGCCTCAGCCACGACGAGCGCAAACTCATAGAAAAGCTGAGAAAAGCAGACCCTGCGACACGCGAGCAGATTCATCGGGTCGCCGAGGTGATGCTGCCGTTCAAGGGCGAGGGGAGCGCAGAGAGCTGATCGGGCGCGGCAAGTCCGGCGGCCCGTCGTCCCTCCGAAAATCCACGCTGGCGAAATCGTTCGGAGCAGCTGCGCCAGACTGCCGACGACTTCTTCAGGCAACGATTCCAGAACCGGATTGGCCCTGGCGACATCGCCACGCGCGCACGCGAATCAGCTTAGCGAAATGCAATCAAATTCGCTCTCCATAGTAAGCGTTATGCGAATTTTTGACGCCGTCCCGGTGCCATCGCCCGATCGAAAATCCATTTTCACGGGACAATTCGTGAAAAATGCAATTGACCGAAAGTGAATTGCCATGCGCGGGCACAGCGCATAGAGGCTCGGCGCCGGTCGGGGAGTGGCGCAGTCCGGTAGCGCGCCTGCTTTGGGAGCAGGATGTCGCAGGTTCGAATCCTGTCTCCCCGACCAAATTCCCCTCCCCTACACTCTCTCTCCGCTGAAACGGGGTGCGCGTCACATCGCTGGCGTAGCACAACGCTTCGGCTGGTGGGCCTGCCACATCCCGCGCGATAACCGCGATGATGGCGCGCAAGAAAACATCGCTGATTTCCAAACCGGCAAGACCGACCGGCGCGGCCCTGCTTTCGCAAGCCCGGCGCACGAGCCGGAAATCCCTCCTGCTCGCGCTTCCATTCCGGACAATCGGCCACATCCTGGCAATCGAGGGCAGTTCTCACCATGCACAACGATCCGCATCCCACCTTCCCGCCTATCGCCCCCTGGCGCATTCACTGCATCCGCTTGCTCTTTGCGTTGATGGCCTGTTTCATGGGTTACTTCGTCTGGTATAATCTGCTGTTCGCATCGGCCGATGTGCCGGTGCCGCAAGGCCTTTCGCGATCCATGCTCGGCGCGCTTGCCCTGTTGAGCCTGCTCGGGGTTCGCTACCCCATCCAGATGTTGCCGCTGATGCTCTACGAGGTCACCTGGAAGACTGTCTGGCTGTTGGTTATCGCCTTGCGTGCGTGGCTGGCGGGCAAATGGACCCCGGATATGCAAAGCCTGTTCGAGGACTGCATCGGGATCGTGCTGGCCTATATCTTCATGCCGTGGCGCTACGTCTGGGCGCGCTATATCGTGCAGCCGATGGAACCGTTCCGGCCCAGAAGCTGACCGGACGGCTGGTTGCCTTGCGTCGGGGCGCGGTGGCGACTGGTACTGCCAGCGCCGACGATGGGCCGCGATAACGGGTTTCTCCGCCGTTCATCGCCTGACAAGGCGCGCTCTGTCATGCATGGTGCCGCCATGCAGGATGCAGCCATCGCCTGGAGCCGCTTCGGCAGCGGCGCCCGCCCGCAGGATCGGCCACCGGCCGACCCGCGGCGCTGGCTGCTGGGGCAGATGGACCGCTTCGCGCCCCGCCCGGCCGCGCTGGCGCAGACCGACACGACTGACCAGGCGATCGTCCAGTACAAGATCCTCGACGATGTGCAGCGCGAACGCCGCAAGACCATGCCCGGGAAGAATTCCGAGGCATTCCAGACCGAGCGCGAGAAAGACCTCAATCGGCAGGGGCGCGAATTCTACGTTACGTCGGTCCATGCGCGCATGGCTGCGGCGGTGGAGAGCGAGACGCCCTTCATCGAACGGCTGGTGCATTTCTGGGCCAACCATTTCGCCATCTCCTACGGCCGGTTGCAGACCATGCGCTTTGCCCCGGTACATGAATTCAACGCGATCCGCCCGCATGTGCTAGGCAATTTTCGCGACCTGCTGGTCGCCGCATCCCTGCACCCCGCGATGCAGATGTTCCTCGATCAGGCACAATCCATCGGCCCGAACAGCCCCTTCACTCGCCGCCGCGAAAATCGCGGCCAGCCGGGCGCGGGGCTGAACGAGAATCTCGCCCGGGAGATCATGGAACTGCACACGCTGGGCGTACGCAGCGGATACAGCCAGCAAGACGTCACCGAATTTGCCCGTGCGTTGACCGGTTGGACGGTCGACGGTTTCCGCCGCATGCGCACGCTGCAGCCGATGGGCGAAGGGCGCGGCTATGTTCCCGAACTGCACGAGCCGGGGACGCGGCGGGTAATGGGCAAGGCCTATCCCGATACGGGGCCGAAGCAGGCGCTGGCGATCCTGGATGATTTGGCCGCCCATCCGGCGACCGCGAAACATGTTGCGACCAAGCTGGCGCAGCATTTCGCCGGCGACGATCCGCCGGCGGCGATGATCGGTCGGCTGGAGATGGCCTTTGCCTCGACCGGCGGCGACCTGCCCAGCGTCTACCGCGCGCTCGTCGCCTCGCCCGAGGCGTGGGTCGCCGGGCCGGTGAAGTTCCTGCAACCGTGGGAATGGGCGGTGGCGAGCTTCCGCGCGCTGGGCGCGCCCTTGCCCGCACCGGCGGTGGTCAACGGCCTGCTCGACCAATTGGGCCAGCCAACCTGGAAACCCGGCTCTCCTGCCGGATGGACCGACAAGGCCGAAGCCTGGGCCGCGCCCGATGCGCTGATGCGCCGGGTCGAGGCAGGTGAGCGCATCGCGCGCAGCGCACAGGTAGAAGATGTGCCCGCGCTCGCCGAGAAACTGTTTCCCGGCGGCCTGGGCGCGGCCACGCTGGCGCAATTGCGCCGCGCTGAAAGCGTGACCCAGTCCACCGCGCTGCTGCTGGCATCGCCCGAAATGATGCGGAGGTGAACATGATCCAGCGCCGTAGCCTGCTCGTCGGTGCCGCCTCCTTCGGGGCTGCGTCGCTGATTTCGCCAGTGATCGCCCACGCCGCGGCGGAGACGGACCAGCGGCTGCTGTTCGTAATCCAACGGGGCGCAGCGGACGGGCTGGCCCTGCTCGCCCCGGTAGGCGACCCGCACCTGACCGCGCTGCGCGAACCGCTGCTCAAGGGTTACGATGCTGCCCCGCGCATCGGCAGCTTTTTCGCGCTGCACCCGGCGCTGGGCCAGGTGAATGCCATGGCCCAGTCGGGCGAGGCGCTGTTCGCCCATGGCGTTGCCTCCGCCTATCGCGACCGGTCGCATTTCGACGGGCAGAACCTGCTAGAAACCGGCGGCCTGCGCGCTTACGAGCGGCGCGACGGCTGGCTCAATCGGCTGCTCGGGCTGTTGCCCACAGGCGAAACGCGCGGGCTGGCGCTGTCGACTACGGTGCCGCAGGCACTGCAGGGCCCCCGCCCGGTCGGGAGCTATGCGCCCTCCGCGCTGCCCGATGCCGATGGCGCACTGATCGACCGGGTGAGCGCGCTTTACGCCGGTGACCCGCAGCTTTCCTCGCTATGGCAGGAGGCGCTGCAAACGCGCGGCATGGCGGGCAATGTCACGCTCAAGAACCTGCGCAATGCGCAGCAGACCGGCGCGCTGGCGGCTTCGCTGATGCAGGGGCCGAAAGGCGCGCGGGTGATGATGGTCGAGAGCGAGGGGTGGGACAGCCACGCCAACCAGCCGGGCCAGCTGGGGCGCACCGTCGCCGCGCTCGATGCATTGCTGGGCGCGGTGCGCAGCGGGCTGGGTGCTGACTGGAACCGCACCTTGGTGATCGTCGCGACCGAATTCGGGCGCACGGCGCGGGTCAACGGCACGGGCGGCACCGATCATGGCACCGCCAGTGCCGCCATGTTGCTGGGCGGTAGAGTGCGCGGCGGCAGGGTGTTGGCCGACTGGCCCGGGCTCGCGGCGAGCCAGCTATACCAGGATCGCGACCTGGCCCCGACCATCGCGCTGGAAAGTGTGATTGCGGGCGCCGTTGCGGAACATTTCGCGCTCGACCCCGCACACACGCTGGCGACGCTGTTTCCCGAGCGCAAGATTGCACCGCGCGAAGGGCTGCTGCGCGTCTAGCGCGCGCTGTCCTCCAGCCGCTTCGCCCGCAGGGCCATTTCGGCGCGCTGCACGCCAAACAGCCCGACGGCGAAGGCGATGAACAGATTGCCGAACAGCGCCGCGTCCACCGCCGCGCCTTCATAGGCCAGCCCGGCCCGCAGTGCGAAGCGGATCAGGACCAATGCGACGAGAAAGATCACCGCCAGGATGGAGCCCTGCGCCATCACCTGCCCGCTTTCGGGATCGCGCCAGATGCGGATCAGCTTGCCGCGATGCCAGCCGAGCACCCCGCCCACCACCAGCACCAGCACCAGCCACACCCAGTCGAGTCCGGCAGGCGGATGCTGGTAGAGCGTCGAGGCGAAGATCGCGGCCATCAGCACCGGCACGATCCAAAGGCGCCCCGGCGTCAGCGGGCGCGGCGTGACCAGCCGGCGGCTGCGGAAATAGAGCACCACCATCGCCACCGCCGCGCCGATCGCGATGGGCAACCAGCTGTTCGGCTGCGGCGGCATTTGCGCGACGACCAATTTACTCGGCCGCGGCGGCGGGTGGCTGGATTTCCCCCGGTTCGTTGGCGAGCACGCCGACCACCGCGGTCCATACCGCGACGTTCTGGCGCAGCGCCGCCGGGTCGATCTTGTCCAGCGTGTCGTCGGGCGTGTGGTGCAGGTCGAAATAATGCGTCCCGTCCTGCTGCAAATCGACGAGCGCAGCGCCGCTTTCACGCGCGAGGTTGATGTCCGCCCCGCCATGCGCCTCGTCGGTCGACGGCTCGACCCCGAAGCGGGCGACGGCATAGGCCAGCCGCTTGTGCAGGTCGGGATTGGTCTTGGAGAAGGTGGTGTCGAGCCGCCAGATGCGGTCGGCCCCGAAATCGCTCTCCATCCCCACCGCGATCGGCGTGCCCTTGTGCGCGGCGGCATAGGCCTTGCTGCCCCACAGGCCGGTTTCCTCCGCCCCGGCGAACAGCAGCCGGATGGTGCGCAGCGGCTGGCCCGCCTTGGCGACATTGAGCGCGGCAGCGGCGATGATCCCGCAGCCTGCCGCATTGTCGATCGCGCCGGTGCCGAGATCCCAGCTGTCGAGATGGCAGGCGAGCAGCAGCGGCGGCAGCGACGGGTCGCGGCCGACCACCTCGCTCACCACATTGCCGCTGGCGGTCTGGCCCAGGTCCTGCGGGGTCAGCACCAGCTTCATCCGCACCGGCTTGCCGCGCGCGAAAATGCGTTCGAGCTGGTCGGCATCAGGGTTGGACAAGGCGCCCGCCGGGGTCTTCGCCACCCCTTCGGGGAAGGCGGTGCCGCCGGTATGCGGATCGCGGTTGTTGTCCGTGCCGACGGAGCGGATCACCGTGGCGATCGCGCCCTTGCTGGCGGCGAGCCCGGCCCCGGTCCAGCGCACCGGCCCGGCAAAACCATAGCCCGAGCCATCCTGCGTGCGGCGCATGTCGTGACTGATGAAGGCGATCTTGCCAGCAAGGCTGCCCGCCGGGGCAGCTTCGAGATCGGCATAGGTCGGGAAATAGACCACTTCGGCCTCGATCCCCTGGTCTCCGGTAGAGGCCGAGCCGCCGAGCGCGGCAATCGCCATCTTCTGCGGGAATGGCGCGGTCACTTCGGCATGTTCGGCGCCGCGCACCCAGGTATCCATCATATAGGGTTCGACCGTGACATGGGCGAGGCCGTTGGCCTTGAGCCATTTCACCGCCCAGTCGCGCCCGCGCGCCTCCGCCTCGGTACCGGCCTGGCGCGGGCCGACTTCGGTGGTCAGCCCTTCGACGAAATTCCACGCGACGGCATCCGATTCGGCTGCCCGCTCAGCCTGCGCGGTCAGCGCATCGGTGGGTGTTTGCGACAGGGCCGGAACGGCGGCGACGAGCGCGATCAACGCGAGCGGAGTCTTTTTCATGCCGCACGTGCTAAGGCGCGAGCGCGCGCCTGCCAAGCACTCAGTAGCCGAGATAGCGATCGGGCTTGTGATAGGCGACCAGCACCAGATTCATCGCCACCACGCTCAACGCCGACCAGGCGAGCGCGGCGAGCGAGAGGCTGGTCGCGGCGACCAGCAGGATCGCCCCGTCGAGCACCATGTGCAGCCGCCCGATATTCACCCCGCGCGTCTTCTGCGCCCACAGCGCGATAATGTTCACCCCGCCGACCCCGGTATTGTGCCGCACCAGTGCAAGCACGCCCATCCCGCTGCAGGTCCCGCCCACCAGCGCGGCAAAGGCGGGATGGACCCAGGCGATATCCATCGACGCGCGCGCCAGTGTCGCCAGGCCGAAGATCAGCAGGATTGCCAGCGTGGTCTTGATCAGGAATTCGCGCCCCAGCACCCGCATGCCCAGCAGCAGGAAGGGAATATTGATCAGGAAGAACAGCAGCCCCACACCCAGCGGCACATGGTACGACAGCAGCAAGGCAATGCCCGCCACCCCGGCGGTGACGATGCCCGCGCTCTTCATCAGCACCAGCCCCAGTGCCAGCATCGTGCAGCCGGTCAGCATCGCATAAGCGTCTTCGAGCAGCGTATGCTCGTTCGGATCGCGCGGGATTTCCGGAGTCTCGTCCACAACGCGAGCTATAAGGGCGAATTGCTGCAGTGCAACATAGGTGTGCGCGCTTGCCCTATCGGGCCGCTACCCTTATCTGGCGCGCAACGACATGCCGGGCGCCTGCCCGCCCCATCCCAGCTATCCGAAGGACGACTGATGGCCGCCCAATACGCATACGTCATGAAGAACATGACGAAGACCTTCCCCGGCGCGCAGAAGCCCGTGCTGAACAACATCAACCTGCAGTTCTACCAGGGTGCCAAGATCGGCATCGTCGGCCCCAACGGCGCGGGCAAGTCCACCCTGATCAAGATCATGGCCGGGATCGACAAGGAATTCACCGGCGAGGCCTGGCCGGGCGAGAACATCACCGTCGGCTATCTGGAGCAGGAGCCCGAGCTCGACCCGACCAAGACCGTGCTCGAAAACGTCAAGGACGGTGCCCGCGGCGTGGCCGACATGGTCGACCGCTTCAACGAAATCAGCGCGCTGATGTGCGAACCCGATGCCGATTTCGACACGCTGGGCGCGGAAATGGGCGAGTTGCAGGACAAGATCGACGCGGTCGATGGCTGGACGCTCGACAACCAGCTCGAAGTTGCGATGGAAGCCCTGCGCTGCCCGCCGGGCGACTGGCCGGTCAACGACCTGTCGGGCGGTGAAAAGCGCCGCGTGGCGCTGACTCGGCTGCTCATCCAGAAGCCGTCGATCCTGCTGCTCGACGAACCGACCAACCACCTCGACGCCGAAAGCGTCCAGTGGCTGGAAAACCACCTCGCCGAATATGCCGGCGCGGTGCTGATGATCACCCACGACCGCTACTTCCTCGACAATGTGGTGGGCTGGATCCTCGAACTCGACCGGGGTTCCTACTATCCCTACGAGGGCAATTACTCGACCTACCTCGAGAAGAAGGCCAAGCGTCTCGATCAGGAAAGCCGCGAGGAATCGGGCAAGCAGAAGGCGCTGCAACGCGAACTCGAATGGATCCGGCAGACCCCTGCCGCGCGCCAGACCAAGTCCAAGGCGCGTATCCGCAAGTTCGAGGAGCTGCAGAACAGCCAGGACAACCGTGCGGTCGGCAAGGCGCAGATCGTCATCCAGGTGCCCGAACGCCTCGGCGGCAAGGTGATCGAGGCCAAGGGCATTTCCAAGGCCTATGGCGACAAGCTGCTGTTCGAAGACCTCAGCTTCACCCTGCCCCCGGGCGGCATTGTCGGCGTGATCGGGCCGAACGGCGCGGGTAAATCCACCCTGTTCAAGATCCTGACCGGCAAGGAAGAGCCCGACAGCGGCACGGTCGAGATCGGTTCGACCGTGCGCCTCGGCTATGTCGACCAGAGCCGCGACCACCTCGACCCCAAGCACAATGTGTGGGAGGAAATCTCCGACGGGCTCGATTACATGAAGGTCAACGGGCAGGACATGTCCACCCGCGCCTATGTCGGGGCGTTCAACTTCAAGGGGCAGGACCAGCAGAAGAACGTCGGCAAGCTGTCGGGCGGTGAACGCAACCGCGTCCACATGGCCAAGATGCTGAAGCAGGGCGGCAACGTGCTGCTACTGGACGAACCGACCAACGACCTCGACGTCGAAACCCTCGCCGCGCTGGAAGACGCGATCGAGAATTTCGCCGGCTGCGCCGTGGTCATCAGCCACGACCGCTTCTTCCTCGACCGTCTCGCCACGCATATCCTCGCCTTCGAAGGCAACAGCCACGTCGAATGGTTCGAAGGCAACTTCGAAGCCTATGAAGAAGACAAGCGCCGCCGCCTGGGCGACGCTGCCGACCGCCCGACGCGTCTGGCGTACAAGAAGCTGACGCGTTGAGCTGAAACGTTGCGACGTTCGCCATCCCCGAAGGCCGGGATGGCGAGCGCGCTCGGCAAGGAGCTACCGATGGACCAGACCCCCGCCGACCTCGTCATCATTGTCATTACCGGGGCCGAGAATGCCAAGCGCATCCCGTCGGCCTTCTTCCTCGCGGCGACCGCGGCGGCAGAGGAGATGAAGGTGGTGATGTTCTTCACCGGCCCGGCGACCGAATTGCTGGCGAAGGGCCGGGCGGAGCAGATCGTGCCGATGCGCGGCGGCAAGAGCATTGCCGAATTCATGAGCCTGGCCACCGGCAACGGGGTGCAGATTCTCGGCTGCCTGCAATCGCTCGAACTCAACGGCATGACGCGCGAGGATATTCCGGCGGACATCCCGGTACTGACCCCCGCCGCGGCGCTGCCTGCGCTGGCCTCTGCCGGTAAGGTGCTGACCTGGTAGGCGGCGCGCCTGACCGGTCAGCGGGCTGAGGATTTCTCCGCCGCGGCATTGGCTTCGGCGACCGATTCGGCGGTCGCGGACTCGCGTTCCATCCGGTTGACCACGAAATCGCGCGACAGTGCGTGATAGAGCCGTTCCTTGCACACCATGCTTGCCGCCCAGTCGCCAATCAGCGCGGTGGCGAACAGCGGGAGGATGGCCGAGGTGTTGCCGGTCGCCTCGCTGATAATGATCACCGCGGTCAGCGGCGCGCGAACCACGCCGACGAAATAGGCAGCCATTCCCAGCAACACGATCACCCCCGCATGTTCGGCCGGGAACAGCGGGGTCAGCAGCTCGCCGAAGCCTGCGCCCACCGCCAGCGACGGGGCGAAAATGCCGCCCGGCAACCCGCTGGCCGCCGTGGCGACGGTGGCAAGGAATTTCGCCGGGCCGAACCACATGTCGGTATCCCCGCCGGTCAGCAACTCGCGCGTGGGTTCGTAACCCGTGCCCCAGGTCAGCCCCCCGGTCGCGACACCCAGCCCGGCGACGATCGCGGCGCAGGCCAGCGCAGTGATATAGGGATGCCTGCCCAGCACCCCGCGAAACCGCCCCTCCGGCCCGCGCAGTTCCAACAGCAACCGGGCGAACAATCCGCCCGCCACGCCGCCAAGCACGCCGGCCAGCGGGGCTGCCAGCAGCACCGACTGGACCGGCAGCCCGCCGGTCATCCGTCCGAAATAGATGTAATCGCCCGCCAACCCCTGGCTGGTGAGGCCCGCGATCATCACCGCGCCCATCACCAGCACCGCGACCCGCTGTTCGTAAGCGACCGCGAGTTCCTCAATCGCGAAGCTGATCCCGGCGAGCGGGGTATTGAACGCGGCCGAGACGCCTGCCGCGCCGCCTGCGATCATCACTCCCGAAGTCATCGGCACCCGCAGCACGCGGTGGACCTGCACCATGATCGCGGCGCCAACCTGCACCGTGGGCCCTTCGCGGCCTACC
The DNA here is from genome assembly GCA_014763545.1 of Sphingomonadales bacterium. Classification (GTDB taxonomy): domain Bacteria; phylum Pseudomonadota; class Alphaproteobacteria; order Sphingomonadales; family Sphingomonadaceae; genus JACXVD01. The sequence goes on along the minus strand of JACXVD010000024.1, from coordinate 16,284 downwards.
GACGCGCCGCCGAGGAATGCCCCGCATGTCAGCAGGATTTTGGCCACCGCCGCCTTGAGCGAGAGCATGGCGCGGCTGTCCGGATGATCGGGATGGCCGGCCGCGGCGATCACCTGGGGGATGCCCGAACCTCGCGTTTCGGGGGCAAAGCGGCGTGTGGCCCATGCCAGCGAGAGGAACACCACCGGCGTGGCGGCCAGCGCCCAATAGGGATTGGCCCGGTCAAACCGCACGAACAGCGATTGTGCGATATCGCTCAGCCAGGCGATGGCCATAGCTGCGAGCCCGACCAGCAACGCCGCGACCAGCGTTGCCGAGCGGCGGCGCCAGACCTCCAGCCCGGCCTCGTCCTGCGACGAAATTCCGGCGATGACGGCGCGCATTCTGGCAAGCGGACTCATGCCGCCTGCCCTATCGGCCGGGGCCTGCGGGGTCCAGCGCGTTGATGAACTCTCGCCATGGCGCCCGTTCAGTTTCAAGACAGTCTGGCTGAACTAGATACGACTCACGAAATGGCCGTGATGGTGGGACGGCATGACGGGAGTTTTACCATGACCATGAAAGCCTTGTTGAAAACCACCGGGCTCTCGGCACTTGCCGTGAGCCTCGCGATTGCCGCCCTTCCGACGGCGGCCAGCGCCGCAGACGGCCGTCGCGGCAGTTGGGAATCGCGCAGCGGCGAAGCGCGTGCCCAGCGCCCCGAATCGAGCCGCCCGGCACCCGCGCAGCGTGAAAGCCGCAGCGAACCTTCGTTCCGGGCTCCGGCGCGGCAGGTTGCCGATCGCCAGCCCGCCTCCACGCCCTCGCCCCGGTTCGAACAGCGTACGCAGCGCTCGGCTGCCCCTGCAGCGACCGCTCCGACTCCGCCGGTCCGCAGTAGTGGCTGGGGCGCAGGTGGCGACCGTTCGGCCCAGCGCAGCGACGGCCGCACGCAAGGTCGCAGCGATGGCTGGCGTAGCGGCGGCGGCGACCGCGATCGTACCGCCCAGCGCAGCGACAGCCGTACCGCCGATCGCAGCCAGAGCCGCTCGGACGGCCCGAGCTGGCGCGGTGACAGCCGCGGCGACCGCGGCTCGACCTACACCGATCGCACCCGCAGCGGCACCTATACCGATCGTGACCGGCGCCAGACCTATCGTGACGGTTATCGCGACGGGCGTCAGGCGGACACGCGCAGCGACCGGCGTGACCGGCGCGATTCCTATCGCGACGGTTACCGCGACGGGCGCCGGGCCGACTATCGCAGCGGCGATTACAACCGCTGGGACCGTCGCTGGCGCGACAACCACCGCTATGACTGGAACGATTATCGCCGCTCCAACCGCAGCGTCTATCGCATCGGTCGCTACTACGCGCCCTATCGCAACTACTACTACAGCCGCATCGGCATCGGCTTCTACCTGGATTCGCTGTTCTACACGAACCGCTACTGGATCGCCGACCCGTGGTATTATCGCCTGCCGCCCGTCTACGGCCCCTATCGCTGGGTCCGCTATTACGACGACGTGATGCTGGTGAACATCTACACCGGCGAAGTGGTTGACGTGATCTACGACTTCTTCTGGTAAGAAGGGCGTTTCCCCGGCGGTGAGAGTGGCGCCGCCGGATATCGAAACCCCCGCCAGCACCAGCGGCTGGCGGGGGTTTTGCGTTAGTCTTTCCGAAAGGTCAGGCCTTGGGCGTGCCGAAGGGCAGCATGCGGAAGATGTTGCCGTCCTTGTCCACCACAGTGTGCTTGAGCGCGCCGAGCACGTGGAGCACGATCAAGTAGAGCATCACCGTGCCGCCGACCTTGTGCGCATCGAACAGCGTGCCGCCCAGGTCCTTGTTCGCGCCGACCGGCAGCGCGGGGATGGTGAACAGGCCGAAGAAATCGATCCCCGCGCCGAACATCGAACTGGCGAGCCAGCCGCCCAGTGGCAGGCCGAGCAGCAGCAGGTAGAAGATGCCATGCACGGCCTTGGCCAGCATCACTTCCCAGCCCGCCAGCTTTGCACTGAGCGGCGGAGTCTTGTGGGTCAAACGCCAGGCGATCCGCGCCAGCGTCAGCAGCAGGATTGACATGCCGATCGCCTTGTGCGGCCCCATCAGCGCGCCCTTGGCCGCCCCTTCGAGATGCTCCGCCCCTGCTGCGAGGCGCCAGTTGACGATCACGAGAATGGCGATGGTCCAGTGCAGGATCATGGCGCCGGCGGAATAACGTGTGGTCTGCATAGCGAGCGAGCCCCTTGGGATTGTCGGTTTCACATGCAGAGTAACAGCTTGTCCGCCGCCCACAAGCGCGCTTGCAGCATGAATGCGGATTGCTACTAGTCCGGCATGGCCAGTGCCGAGACAAACCCCGACCAGGATGCCCTGCGCCGCATGGGCGCAGCTGTGCGCAAGCGTCTGCTGGCCGATCCGTTGGCCTATCGGGTGGAGACGGACATCGCGGAAATCTTCGCCATCGGGGATTTTCTCACCCCTGCCGAATGTGCCCGGCTGGTGGAGATGATCGACGAGACAGCGCAGCCGAGCAAACTGTTCGACACGCCCTATTCCGACGGCTTCCGCACCTCCTATTCGGGCGATCTCGATCCGCACGATCGCTTCGTTCAGTCGATATCACGCCGAATCGACGATTTCATGGGCATCAGGGCGGAATGCGGCGAAAGCATCCAGGGCCAGCGGTACCTGCCGGGGCAGGAGTTCAAGGCGCATAACGACTGGTTCTACACCGGCACGCCCTATTGGCCGACCGAACGCAAACGCGGCGGGCAGCGCAGCTGGACGGCGATGGCCTTCCTCAACGACGTCGAGGAAGGCGGGGATACGCATTTCACCGAGGTCGGCATTAGCATAGCGCCGAAGCCGGGCGTGTTGCTGGTGTGGAACAATGCCACGCCCGAAGGCACGATGAACGAGCGCACGATGCACGCCGGGACGCCCGTAGTGCGGGGCGCGAAATACATCATCACCAAATGGTATCGCACCCGCAAATGGTCCTAGATCGCTAGTCCGCCTGCTTGCCTGCGTGCTTGTCTTCCTGCGCGGCATGCAGATCCACCGCGATCTCGTCCACTTCCTTGGCCGCACGCACGCCCAGCCGGGCCAGCTTGTCGATCTTGCGCGACAGCCGCAGGATTTCGAGCTGGGTGCGCAGATTGACCTCGTAATCGTGCCGCGCGGTAATCCGGTCTTTCGCCGCTTGCCGGTTCTGGCTCATCATGATGACCGGCGCCTGGATCGCAGCCAGCATCGACAGCATCAAATTGAGGAAGATGTAGGGATAGGCATCGAACGGCTTGAAATGCAGCACTTGCAGCACTTCGCTGTTGATCAGCATCCAGCCGAACAGGACCACACCGAAGGCGATGATGAAAGCCCAACTGCCGCCGATCGCCGCCACCCGATCGGCCAGCCGGTCACCGAAGCTGGTGTGCAATTGCGCCGCTTCGGCCGCATCGATCCCGATATAGGTTCCCGCCGCGACCCGGGCGAGCACGTCCTGCTCTTCCTGGTCGAGTTCGTCGCACGAGCGCCCCAGCAGTTCCTGCGCCAGCCGTTCGAGTTGCTCGCTCGCGCCCGGCTTGTCTTCGACCTGCACCGGGGCGGCATCGCCGGTCACCGGGCGAGCGCCTCGGCGATCAGCTTGCGGCTGTTGGCAATGCCGTAGAGTGCGATGAAACTGCCCATCCTTGGACCCTGGTCGCTGCCGAGGAGCGTCTGATACAGCCCCTTGAACCAATCACGCAAGGTTTCAAAGCCATAGGCTTCATCCTTGCCGATCTCATAGACCACGGTCTGGATGTCTTCGGCAGGCGTATCCGCCGCCATTCCGGCCAGTGCTGCATCCAGCGCCTGCAGCGCTGCCGCCTCGTTCACCGCGGGCGCACGGCGCACCAGCGTGGGGGCCACGAAATCGCGGTTGTAGGCCAGCGCCTTGTCGACCAGCGCATCGAGCGCGGGGTGATCCGCCGGGTCGGGGTCGTGGATGTAATTGCCGAGGTAGGACCACACTTGTTCATGGCTCGCGCCTGCGCCGAGTACGCCGACAAGGTTGAGCAACAGGCCATAGGTCACCGGCAGGGTGTCGCCCGCGCCCTTGCGCTGCGGATCGGTCGCACCAAGCAGGTGCCACACCGGATTGCCGAGCTGCTTGGCGATATCCTGCTCCGCCAGATTGGCCCGGAACTGCCAGTAATCATCCACCGCGCGCGGGATCACCCCGACATGCAGGCTCTTGGCGCTCTTGGGATTGGGGAAGATATAGAAGCCCAGGCTGTCTTCGCTGCCGTAGGTCAGCCATTCCTCGATCGTCAGGCCGTTGCCCTTCGACTTGGAAATCTTCTCGCCCTTTTCGTCGAGAAACAGTTCGTAGATCAGCCCCTCGGGCTTGCGGCCGCCCAGCACCTGAACGATCCGGCCCGATTGGGTGACGCTGTCGGTCAGATCCTTGCCGCACATTTCATAATCGACGCCCAGCGCATACCAGCGCATCGCCCAGTCGACCTTCCATTGCAGCTTGGCCATGCCGCCGAGCGCGCTCTGTTCGACCACGCGGCCATCGGCATCGGTGAAGCGGATGATGCCGGCTTCGGCGTCCACCACCTCCACCGGCACCTGCAACACATGGCCGGTCGTGGGCGAAATCGGCAGCACCGGCGAATAGGTCTGCCGCCGCTCTTCGCGCAGGGTCGGCAGCATGATGTCGAGGATCGCCTGGTTGTGGCGCAGCACCTGCCGCAGCGCATCGTCGAACTGACCGGAATTATACATGTCGCTCGACGCCACGAATTCGTAATCGAAGCCGAAACGGTCGAGGAATTCGCACAGCATCCGGTTGTTGTGATGCGCGAAACTCTCGTGCCCCTTGTCGAACGGGTCGGGAATGCGACTGAGCGGCTTGTGGAGGTTTTCCTCCAGCAGCGCGCGATTGGGCACATTGTCCGGCACCTTGCGCAGCCCATCCATATCGTCGCTGAAGGCGACCAGCCGAGTGGGATGCCCGCCCGTCAGCGCCTCGTAGGCGCGGCGCACCAGCGTGGTGCGCAGCACCTCCTGGAACGTGCCGATATGCGGCAGCCCGCTGGGGCCGTAGCCGGTTTCGAACAGCACCGGCACCAGTTCGCCAGCCGCGTTGCGCTTGCCGTTGGGAAAACGCTTGGCAAGGCGCTGCGCCTCCTGGAACGGCCAGGCCTTGGATTCGCGGGCGGCTTGCATCAATTCGGTGTCGCTCATGGTGGCAGCCCTTTGCGCAAGCTTGGCCGGGTTGCAAGTGCGCAGAAGGTGCACGCGCGCCGCTGCTCGCCCGCCGAAGTGCGAGTTTGCGCTCGCCGCGGCGTCACCGGCATGGCAAGCGCGCTTGCCCGAATGCCACGTGGAGAACCGCACATGCCCAATCGTCTCGCCCGCTCCACCTGTGTAACGGCGGCGGCCGCTTGCCTGTTCGCGGCCACGCCCGCCGCAGCCAGCGACAAGGACTGGGCGACCGCGAGCGACATCACCCGCGATGCGCTGGTGCTGGCGGCCCTAGGTGTGCCGATCGCGAAAGGCGACAAGGACGGCACTTTCCAGGCCGCTGGCAGCCTCGCGGTCACTGCCGGGACCAGCTATGTCCTCAAATCGACGATCGACGAGCAGCGGCCCGACCTGTCCGGCAATGACAGCTTCCCGTCGGGCCACACATCGGTCAGCTTTGCGGCCGCGGCGACGTTGCAAAAACGCTATGGCTGGAAAGTCGGCCTGCCCGCACACCTAGCCGCCGGATTCGTCGGCGTCGCCCGGGTTGAGGCGCACAAGCATTACTGGAAAGACGTGATCGCCGGAGCCGCCATCGGCGAAGTCGCCGGGATGCTGATTACCCGCAAGCACGACAGCAACGTGCAGGTCTTCCCCTGGGCTGCCAGCGACGGCGGCGGGGTCGTGCTCGCCGCACGTTTCTGAACATATGGCGCGAAAAGGAGGGCGCCCGGCAATGCAGGCGCCCTCCCCAGGGGACATCCTCAGTGAGACTGTCAGGCGGTCTGCGGATCCCAGCCGCGCAGGGCCGGCCAGTTGCGCGTGTACTGGCTGAGGTCGATCCACGGCTTGCGGCGTTCGAACTTGCGCCCGAGCGACTGGAGGATCAGCCGCGCCCGCTTGCGACGCGCCTTGAACGAGGTGAAGGGATTGGCCCGATCCGGCTCCGCCTCGGTCATGCGGCGGAGCAGCGCCTCGCGCGCTTGCGGGTCGCTCGGCGCGACCAGCGGCAATTCGACCGCCGGGCGCTCGCCGTTCGCCGTGGTGGGAGTGGGCCAAGGCGAGGTCGGCTCGACAAAGGCCGACGCGGGAGCGGTGGGCTGGTCCAGTGCGCTGACCTCGGCCCCCATGGGCTCGTAGGTCACGGTGGGCTCGGCAGTGCCGTCGCGGCGCAGCGGCTCGGCGACGAGCGGAACGATCGCGGCCCGCTCGCTCACCGTGGCCGGGCGGCTGCGGCGACGCCAGTACACGAGCGCGCCAAGCGCAAGCAGCAGCGGGATGCCCCCGGCGAGCAAGGCCGCCAGCAGCATCATGTCGCTGCCCTGACCTTCGCTGGCAGTCGCCTCAAGCGGGCGTTCGACAGTGGCCGTGTCGCTCACCCGCGTCGGCGCCACCGGCTCGGCGGCCAGCGGGGCCGCCAGGTTATCGGGAGTTTGCGCGGCACTGATCGGTGCGCTGGTCGTAGCGGGGGCCGCCGCGACAGCGGAGGTTGGAACCACGCGCTGGGCGCGCTCGGGGGCTGGACCGACCGGGGCAGAGCGCAGAGGAGTTGCGGCAACCGGGTCAGCGCTCGTGGGGGTGCTTACCGCCGGTGCGGGCGTGGTGGGGGCAATCGTCTCGATCGAGGTCGAGACAGGGTTGTTCGCGACGGGTGTGGTGGCAGGAAGGATGATGCGCGGCTGCGTCGTCGCGATGCTGGGGCTGGGAGACGACATGGGCAGGATGGGCCCCTGCACCGCATTGTTCGCTGGGGACGGATTTGTGCCTGTGGCGTCCTGCGCCAGGAGGCTGGTGGGACCAAGCGCGAGCATCGCGGCAATCGCGATGGTGGCGCAACGGGCGGTGTGTGCTGTCTTCTTCATGGCTGGGGTTGAAACTCCCCCGCAGCCGCCGCTGTTCCTGTAATGTGCCGTTCAGACTAGCGTAAACGCATGAAATAAAGCAGTTCTTTTACCGAAACCCGCGACGGGACGCCGGAGGGTTGCGACAAGCTGCTGCGTCGCTTCGGCAGATTTTGCTCGGTTGAAGCTATGAAAACAGCGGACTCGGGGCCCCCTGCGCATGCTTGCGGATCAGGCCAGGAATCAGGAACAGGTCGGCGAGCAACCACAGCGCCCAGATCACGAAGCCGATCAGACCCATCGGCGGGAATATGAACATGATGATCAGGCTTCCGATGAACAGCGCCAATTGCACGACAGCGGACTGGGTGGCGCCGATGTAGAAGCGATGGGCCGAAAACTGGCCGATCACGAACCACAGGAGATAGGCAATCCAGATGTTCCGCTCGCCGCCGCTACGGGAGTAAGCGGGCTGGTAGGATGCGGCAATGTCACTGATCCCTTCCTGCGATCGGGACGCTGGCCGCACCTCGGCCCGGCGCGAGCGTTCCTCAGCGAGAAATGCCGTTCGGCGATCCTCGACCGGATCGGTCAGTTGCTCGCCATTGAGCATCACCCGGCCGCGGCTCGCCGGCACATGTGCCCCGCCTTCCAGCCCCTTTCGTCCGAAGCTCATCCGATAACCCCCTGAAAAATATGCCCGCAGTATAGGTGGGGTAGCTTAATGAATCGTTCCCGCGACACCCGCGGTGCCGCCGGGTCGAGAGATTTTGTCGGCGGCGTAACGCATCGCAACCGCTTCCCGAATTCCATTTGCCGCAGCGCACTATACTTTTGTTTTCGTTTGCGACATTGACCTCGTCAGGCTCGCCGCCCCGATCACGGCGCGAATGTCGTACCAGATCGGCTGCGAGCTTCGCGGCGTGGCGGCGTCTTTCGACCACGTAGCGCACGCGCGTAAGTATGCGGGTTGGCCATGGCGAAAGGCCGCCCTGCGAATTGCCAGAGGGATGATCAGTTGACCGTTTCCACCATCGCCCTTGCCGCACTGCTGGCCGGCAATCCCGCACCTGCCCACGGCGGAATGGATGCAGTGGCTTTCGCGCCTGCCCACGCACCCGCGGCGGTGCTGTCGCTGCCCTCAGCGCGCAATTCCTATTCGTTCGCACAAGCCGATCCGGCCCCCGCCCAGCCAACCCCGGACGAAACGCCCGACGCAGCGCCCGCCGCGTCGCCGCAGGTGCAGGACCAGGCCGAGGCGCCCGCGCAAGACGCGACCGGCAGCGAGGAGGAACTCAATGTCATTGTCGTGTCGGGCGAGTCGCTCGAATCCGACCAGGATCCGGCGGCCAAGGTCAATCTCGCCAGCTATCAGGCGGTGCAGGCGCTCGACGATGCGATCGTCGGGCCGGTGGCTCATGGCTACGAAAAGGGTGTGCCTTCCCCGATCCGCATGGGCATTTCGAACGTCATCAACAATCTCGACGAGCCCGTCGTCTTCCTCAACTTCCTGCTGCAGGGCAAACCCGGCAAGGCGGTGGAAACGCTGGGGCGGTTCGTGATCAACTCCACCCTTGGCCTGGGCGGGCTGATCGACGTCGCCAAGAAGAAGCCGTTCAACCTGCCGCGCCGCTCCAACGGGCTGGCCGACACGCTGGGCTATTACGGCGTCGGCCCGGGCCCCTACCTGTTCCTGCCGCTGATCGGCGCGACTACGGTGCGCGACCTGTTCGGCCGCGTGGTCGACCTGTCGCTGGTGCCTTTCGCCGTGGGCAAGCCGCTGACCTCACCCGTCTATTCGCTGAGCAAGGGCACGCTGTCCGCGCTGACCGAGCGGGTCGCCAACGACGACCAGATTACCGAACTGCGCGACGAAGGATCGAACGGCTATATCGCCATGCGCGAGTTCTACCTGCAGAAGCGACAGGCCGAGATCGACTATCTCAAGGGCAAGCGCGCCACCCCCAATTTCACCTGGGAAGATTACGATCCGCTCGCTGCCGCCAACAAGGCGGAGGACGAAGCAGCGGCGAAGGGCACTGCGCAGCCGCCGGTGGAACCAGCCCCGCAGGTCGAGCAGGCCCCGCAGGCGGAGGTGCCCGCACCGACAGGCGAAGCGGCACCCGCAGCCCCGGTGGACCAGCCGCAGGCTGACCCGGTCGAGGCCGCCGCCCCCCAGCCCGAAGGCGTGCTTTCCCCCGCCTGAGCCGCGCAGGGCGCTTGCCCGGCGTTTTCCTTTCGTTCTATTGAGGGGGCATGCCCGCCCTGCCCCTCCCTGCGCTCCATGCCAGCCATGCCGGCACCTGGCTGCGCGATGCGAATGGCGCGACGCGCAGCTGTTCGAAGGGCGAGGCGATCATGGCGGCGGCGGATACGCCGCTCTTGCTGCTCAATGCGCCGCTGGTCGCCAGTCGGCTCGGCTATCCGGATTTATCGGGGCTGGACCTGCTGGAACTGTTCGCCTTCATCCACCCGGCGCGATTTTGCGTGCCGACGCCCAAGGGGCTGGCCCACGCGCTTGAGCTGGACGAGCCGAAGGACGATGCCTCGGTCCCGGCACTGCTGCAACGCGCCGCGGGCACTTTGCTGGACCATTGCGAGGATCCCGCCTGGCCCGAGCGCGAGGGCGCGTGGAGTGCGCTGCAGTCGCTTGCCCGGATGCGCTGGCCCTGGGCAGGGGTGCTCGCCCCGCATATCGCCAGGCCCGAGCGGGCGGAAAAATGGCTCTTTTCCCGCCTTCCCGAATGGGAAGACGCGCCCGAGCGTCCGCAACCCCGGCAAATTGCGCTCGCCCCGGCGGAGATCGAGGCGCAGCTCGCCGCACTCACCGGCGAAGGAGCGGAGGTGCGCGAAGGCCAGCGATCCTATGCCGGCGAAGCGGGCCATGTCTTCGCCCCGCGCAAGGCGGAGCGAACCCCGCACCTGCTGCTGGCGCAAGCCGGCACGGGCATCGGCAAGACGCTCGGCTATCTCTCGCCTGCCTCGCTGTGGGCGCGCCAGTCGGGGGGCACGGTGTGGGTATCGACCTTCACCAAGAACCTCCAGCGCCAGCTGCGCAGCGAAAGCCGCCGCGCCTGGCCGGAAAGGCGGGCGGACGGGTCGCGCCCGGTCGTGGTGCGCAAGGGGCGGGAAAACTACCTGTGCCTGCTCAATCTCGAAGATGCGCTGCAGGGTGGCTTCGGCGGGCGGGCGGCGGTGCTGGCACAGCTGGTCGCCCGCTGGGCCACCTATAGCCGCGATGGCGATATCGTCGGCGGCGACCTGCCCGGCTGGCTGGGCACGCTGTTCCCCCGGCGCGGGATCGCTGCGCTGACCGACCAGCGCGGCGAATGCGTCTATGCCGGCTGCCCGCATTACCGCAAATGCTTCATCGAACGATCCGCCCGGGCAAGCGCGCAAGCCGATCTGGTGATCGCCAACCATGCGCTGGTGATGGTCAATGCGGCGCGCGGCAGGGACCATGCGCAGCGCCCGACACGCGTCGTGTTCGATGAAGGGCACCATGTGTTCGAAGCGGCGGATTCCACCTTCGCTGCCGCGTTGACCGGGCAGGAAGCGATCGAGCTGCGCCGCTGGATCATCGGCCCGGAGAAGAAGAGCCGCGGTCGCCGCCGGGGCCTCGCCGCCCGGTTGGCCGATGTCGCTTCCTATGATGAGGAAGGCGGCAAGGCGGTGGAAGCCGCGATCCACGCTGCCGAGGCTCTTCCCTCGGACGGCTGGCTGCAGCGGCTGGGCGACAACGAACCCTCGGGCCCGGTCGAGGCGCTGCTCGCCGCTGTGCGCAGCCTTGCCTATGCCCGCGACGAAAGCGGGCAGGAAGCGGGCTATGGCATCGAAACCGAAATCGCCCAGCTTCCCGGCCCGTTCATCGAAGTCGCCCAGCAGGCCGCCAGCGCCCTGTCCGCCATCCGCAGCCCGCTGATGAAGCTCGGCACGCGGCTGGAGGCGGTGCTGGAAGACGCACCCGACTGGCTCGACGGGCAGACCCGCGCCCGGATCGAGGGCGCGCGCCATTCGCTGGGCTGGCGGGTCGATCTGCTGGCCGCGTGGGAAGCGTTACTCGACCGGATGGGCGGCCCGGCGGATCCCGAATTCGTCGACTGGCTGGCGGTCGACCGCAGCGATGCGCGCGAATTCGACATCGGCATCCACCGGCGCTGGCTCGATCCGATGAAACCCTTTGCCCGGGTGGTGCTGGAACCGGCACACGGCGTGATGCTGACCAGCGCCACGCTGAAGGATGGCGATGATTGGGAAAGCGCCATCGCCCGATCGGGCGCCCCGCATATCGATACTACGCCGCGCCTGTCCGCTGCGGAAAGCCCGTTCGATTATGCGGCCAATGCCGAAGTGCTGATCGTCACCGATATTGCCAAGGGCGACATTCCGGCCCTCGCCGGGGCCTATGCGCGGATTATCGAGACCTGCGGCGGCGGGGTGCTGGGGCTGTTCACCGCGATCCGCCGCCTGCGCGCGGTGCATGGCCGGATTGCCGACCGGCTGGCGCGCGAAGGGCTGCCGCTTTACGCCCAGCATGTCGACCCGATCGACACCGGCACGCTGGTCGACATTTTCCGCGACGATCCCGCCGCCAGCCTGCTGGGCACCGATGCGCTACGCGACGGGGTGGATGTGCCGGGCAAGAGCCTGCGCTGCGTGGTGATGGAACAGGTGCCCTGGCCGCGCCCGACGATCCTGCATCGCGCACGCCGGGCAACGCAGGGCGGCAATGCCTATGACGACCGGATCATCCGCGCTCGGCTGGCGCAGGCGTTCGGGCGCCTGATCCGCAGCAAGGACGACCGCGGCCATTTCGTCGTCCTTTCCGCCGCCTTCCCCAGCCGCTTGCTCTCTGCCTTCCCGCCGGGCACGCCTGTCATGCGCCTGACGCTGGAGGAGGCTTTACAACGGCTCGCCAAAGGTGTTTGCGGTATTGGAGAACCGCCGGATGACGTTACGTCCGGCATCGGAGAAGGATCGGCTGGCGCGTGAAAATCCTGGGTATCCTGCGCCATGCCAAGTCCGACTGGGACGATTCCGCCAAGCGCGATTTCGATCGCGGGCTGAACGGACGCGGGCAGCGCGGGGCGGAACTGATCGGTCGCCACATCCGCGACCATGGAATCAAGTGGGACAAGGTGATCGCCAGCCCCGCCGAACGGGTGAAGGCGACGCTGGAGATCGGCCTGCCCGAACTCGACGTGACCTGGGACAAGCAGCTCTATCTCGCCAGCCCGCAGACCATCCTCGACATCCTGCGCGAAGAGGGCGGCGATGCCGACCGGGTGCTGGTTTCGGGCCATAACCCGGGGTTGCAGGAACTGCTGTTCGCGCTGATCCCGCCCGCCAACGAGAACGATCTGTTCCACGAAGCGGTGCGCAAGTTCCCCACCGCCGCCTATGCCGTGGTCGAACTCGACATCGACGACTGGCACGATCTCAGCGGCGATTGCGGCAAGCTGGTCCATTTCGCCCGCCCGCGCGATCTTGACCCGGAACTGGGCCCCGAACGCGCCTGAGGGGCAAAACCGGGCGCGACGCTCCCGACCAGCAACAATTCCGCCCGGCAGCCCGGTTCGCACCGGACACCGGGCGATAATGCTCAGGCCTGGTGGATCGCCTTGGTCACCAGATAGGCGTCGAACCCTTCCGGCCCGCCTTCGCTGCCGAAGCCCGATTCCTTGACCCCGCCGAAGGGCGAATCGACCGCGCTGATGGCGAAAGTGTTGATGCCGACCATGCCCGACTCGATCCCCTCACCCAGCGCGCCCGCGCGGTGCAGATCGTTGGTGAAGGCGAAGGCGGCCAGGCCGTAAGGCAGGCGATTGGCCTTGGCGATCGCCTCTTCCAACGTGGCGAAGCCCTGCGTCACTGCGATCGGGCCGAAGGGTTCGCTGTTCATCACCTTGGCGCTGTCGGGCACATTGGCGAGCAGCGTCGGCTGGAAGAAGAACCCGGCATTGCCGCGCACCCCGCCTTCAGCCAGCGTCGCGCCCTGCGCCACGGCATCGCCGACCAGATCGCCGATCGCATCGGGGCGGCGGACGTTGGCGAGCGGGCCCATCTGCACCCCTTCCTCCAGCCCGTGGCCGACCTTCACCGCCTTGGCCCGTGCGGCGAAGCCTTCGACGAAGCGGTCGTGCAGGCTGTCCTGCACGAAGAAACGGGTCGGGCTGACGCAGACCTGGCCTGCGTTGCGGTATTTCTGCGGCACCGCCATATCGAGCACGCGGTCGAGGTCGACATCGTCGAACACCAGCACCGGCGCGTGCCCGCCCAGTTCCATGGTGACGCGCTTCAGCCCGTCCGCAGCCAGCTTCATCAGATGCTTGCCGACCGGAACCGAGCCGGTGAAGCTCAGCTTGCGGATCACCGGCGACGCCAGCAGGTGGCGGCTGACCATGTCGGGCACGCCATGCACCAGCTGCGCCACGCCCGCAGGCACGCCCGCATCGTGCAGCGCGCGCATCAGCGCACCGGTGCAGCCCGGCGTCTCTTCCGGCGGCTTGGAAATCACCACGCAGCCGCAGGCGAGCGCCGGGGCCAGTTTCTTGGCCATCAGATAGAGCGGGAAATTCCACGGGCTGAACGCTGCCACCGGCCCGATCGGCTGGCGGATCACGATCGACCGCTGGCCCGGCGGGCGGACGAGCACACGGCCATAGAGCCGCTTGGCCTCTTCCGCCGCCCATTCGAGCAATTGCGCGGATCCCGCGACTTCGCCCTTGGCCTGCGCCAGCGGCTTGCCCTGTTCGAGCGTCAGCAGCCGCGCGATGTCGTCGCTGCGCTCCATCAGCAGAGCAGCAGCTTTCTTCAGGATCGCGCCGCGTTTTTCGACGTCCATGTCGCGCCACGCCGGGAAGGCGCGGTCGGCGGCGGCGAGTGCTTCGTCAAGGTCCGCTTCGTTCGCGAGCGGCACCGCACCGATGGTCTCGCCGCTGGCCGGGTCGACCACATCGAGCGTGTCGCGGCCCTCGCCGCTGCGCCATGTGCCGTCGATGTAAAGCGCGAGATCGGCGTCATATCCTGTCGCCATGGGGAAATCTCCTGAGTCGGTAAGGTAATCTTTTTGCATCCTAGGCCATCGGACGAGCGGAGGCCATGGCTCAACCGAGCACGTAGCGCGGCCCCGCGCCATTCTTCGCTGCGATATCGTCGCGATTGTAGAGGCGGCAGCGTTGCAGGCTGAGGCAGCCACAGCCGATGCATTCGTCCAGCTTCTCGCGCGTGCGTTCGAGCAAGGCGATGCGGGCGTCGATTTCCTTGCGGATCGCGCGGCTGATCGCCCGCCAGTCGTGCGCCGTGGGCGTGCGGCCCTGTGGCAGACGCGAAAGCTGCGCCTCGATGTCCCCGAGCGACAGGCCGAGCCTCTGTGCGATGACCACGAAACTCAGCCGGCGGATGTCGCTGCGCAGGAAGCGCCGCTGGTTGCCCCCGCTGCGCAGCGGCTCGACCAGCCCCTTCTCCTCGTAATAGCGGATCGCGGATACGGCCAAGCCGGTGCGCCGGGACAGCTCGCCGATGGTCAGAATATCGTTCTTGTTCAACTGCCTGCTCGCCATGATCCGCCTTTCGCACTTATTGCTTGATCTCAAGTTAGCTTGAGGTTGCAGGATAGGCCAGACACTGATTCGTCACGCAGGAAAGGACATCGCATGCCCCGCGGCTATCTCGAACACGCCAATATTTCGGTCACCGACATCGAACGCAGCGCCGCGTTGCTGGAAAACTTGTGCGGCTGGCACATTCGCTGGCGCGGACCTGCTCAGTCGGGCGGCGAGACGATCCATGTCGGCGACGACCATGCCTATGTCGCGGTCTACACCCATCCCGAGGTCGCCGGGCAGTTTGCCAAGGGCGCGCCGCTCAACCACATCGGGCTGGTGGTCGACGACCTCGCCGCAGCCGAAGCGGTGGTAACCAAGGTCGGCCTCGTGCCCTTCAACCATTCCGACTACGAGCCGGGCCGCCGGTTCTATTTCTTCGACTGGGACGGGATCGAGTGGGAACTGGTGAGCTATGAATGAGCCGGAGGCCGCGCGCTGGCGCCGTGCCGACCGGCTTTTTCGTGCCGCGCTTTTCGTCACCCGATAGAGGTTGCACACCGCCCGTCAGGCCCCGGCGTTGCCGACCACGAAGCAGGCCGCCGCCAGCAGCAGCCCGGCGTTGCGGTTGGAGCGGAAGCGGGCGAGCGGGTTGTCCGGGTCTGCCGGGTCGAGCGTGCCCGCCTGCCAGAACAGGTGCGCCGCCACCGGCACCAGCGCCAGCAAGGCCACCCAATCGGCCCGCAGCAGCCAGAAGGCCAGCCCCCACAGCGCCACCGCGCCGCAATAGAACGCCCATATTCCCGCCTTCACCCTGCTGCCCAACCGCAGGGCCGAGCTGCGGATGCCGACCAGCGCGTCGTCTTCCCGGTCCTGCAGCGCGTAGATCGTGTCGTAACCGACGCACCACAGCAGCGCGCCTGCGTAGAGCGCGGCCATCACCTCCAGCCGGTCCCCCCGCATCGCCACCCAGCCGACCGGCGCGCCCCAGGTGAAGACAAGCCCCAGCCACGCCTGCGGCCACCAGGTGATCCGCTTCATGAAGGGATAGGCGGCGACCAGCGCCAGGCTGCCCAGCGCCACCAGCTGCGCCTGCCAGCGCAGTTGCAGCAGCACCACCAGCCCCACGGCGCACAACGCCAGCAGCCAGCCCCAGGCAAGCTTCAGGCTGACCCGCCCGCTCGCCACCGGGCGGCTGGCCGTGCGCGCCACCTGCCGGTCGAGATCGGCGTCGACGATGTCGTTATACACGCAACCCGCCCCGCGCATGGCGATGCTGCCGAGCAGGAACCAGGCGATCATTTCCAGCTGCAACCCGCGCCCGGCCAGCCAGGCGCCCCAGGCGCAGGGCCAGAACAGCAGCCACCAGCCGATCGGCCGGTCGAACCGGGCCAGCATGGCCAGATCGCGCGGCAATTGCGGCAACCGGGCGATGAGGCTCTTGTGCTCGCTATCGGGGACGATCGCTTCGCCGGTCACGCCGCCATACCCCCTGCGGGGCCGAGACCTGTTACACATGTTACACTGTCCTGGGCCGGAAAAACCGGGCCGCATCGGGCGGCGATTTCGATCGGCGGAGCGTAGAGGCGAATGTGCGACATGGCCCCTTCCTTGGCACATTCCTAATCGGTAGGACAGGCGCAGATCATGCCCGCCACCCCCGCCTGGCCGCCCAAGAG
>JACXVD010000120.1 GCA_014763545.1 Sphingomonadales bacterium | reverse complement strand
CCCGCCCAGCGCCGGGCCCACGCTGCGCGCGATGTTGAAGGCGATGGAATTGAGCGCGATCGCCTGCGGCAGGTCTTCCTTGGCGACCTGCGCGCGCACGGAAGCCTGCCATGCAGGCGCGTTGAGCGCGGTGCCGATGCCGATGCCCAGCGTCAGCAGCAAAAGCACCCACGGCGTGATCGCACCCGCCCAGGCCAGCGCGGCCAGCACGCCCGAGATTGCCAGCATGCCCCATTGCGCCGCCAGCATCACCAGCCGCCGGTCGTTGCGGTCGGCGATGGCGCCGGCGAACAGGCCGACGAGCATGATCGGCATCGTCACCGATGCCTGCACCAGCGCGACGAGCAGGTGCGAGGTGGTCAGTTCGGTCATCAGCCAGGCAGCCGCGACCGACTGGATCATGCTGCCGAGGTTGGAGGTGAGATTGGCAGACCAGATTTCGCGATAGGCCCGGCTGCGGAACGGGCCGAGCGCGCCACCTGGCTGTGCGTTGCGCTCGATGAACCGCGACCTGCCCATGGCTGCCAGCTAGGCTGGCCCGGGAAGCTGCGCAAGTCGCGCTAGAACATGTACCGCATGTGGATTACCTGCGCGATACCGGTGCCCGACACCTCGAACGCGGCATCGTCGAAACTGGGCGGCCCCATCCGCACCTTGGCATCGCGCGAGAAGCCGAAGCCTTCCTTGGGCATCATCCCCAGCGCCCGGTCGGCCTTGCCGTTGCCGTTCTCGTCATGCAGCAGCGCGATGGCATAGCGCCCGGGCGGGACATCGGGGAATGTCAGCTGCACCGTGCCCGCCGCCGGGACGACCAGCCGGTGGTCGCTGCATTTCGCGGGAAAGCCGCGCGCCTTGTCGGTCATGCAGGCGCGGATCACGCCTTTGGCATTGCGCACGCCCTTGACCGTGACCGTCACCGTCGCGCTTGCCGGGGCGGGGGGCGGCGCGCCCGCACCCAGCAGCAGCGGCCCCGCCGCAGCGCCCAGCGCTAGCGCGCGAAGCTGCTGGAAAGGCCGCGATCGGTGCCGCACAGGCGATCCCAGAAACGGAAATAGAGGCCGTAATTGCATTGATATTGCTCGTGATGACGCTGGTGGTGGCTCGCGGTTATCAGCCAGTTTCCCAACGCGGAGTGAACGATGCGGCGGGGAAACAGCTCCCAGCCCATGTGGTTGGTGAC
>JACXVD010000091.1 GCA_014763545.1 Sphingomonadales bacterium | reverse complement strand
ATGGGGATGATCGGCCAGGTGATTGCCCTGCGCGCCGCCCGCGCGGCGATGATGCGGATCCTCGATATCGACAGCGTGGACGACGATGCACGCACCATGTTGCGCGAAGCCGTGCAGGCCAATGCGCGCGCAATTCTCGAAGCGAAAGGTTGAACAATGGACAGGCGCAAGCTGATCCCCATCGTCCTGGTGCTGGCCCTGGCCATCGCGGGGGCGTGGTATTTCGGGGCGTTCGGCAAGGGGAGCGACGGCGAGTTGCAGCTCTACGGCAATGTCGATGTGCGCCAGGTCGATCTTTCGTTCCGCAGCGGCGGACAGATCGCGGAGATGGCCGTCGATGAAGGCGACCGGGTCAAGCAGGGCGACATCCTGGCCCGGCTCGATCTCGATCCGCTCAACAATCGGCTCGCGGAAACCGACGCCCAGATCGGCGTGGCAGAGGCCAATCTCGCCAAACTGCGCAATGGCAGCCGTCCGCAGGAAATCGCCCAGGCGCAGGCGCGCTATTCTGCGGCGCAGGCTGAATTGACCCGCGCGCGGGCCGAATACGATCGCCGCCGCCCGCTGGTCGAAAGCGGAGCGATCAGCCGCAGCCTGTGGGACCAGACCACCGCCCAGCTGCGCGCCGCGCAGGCACAGGCCGCGGAGGCACAACAGGCACTGTCGCTCGTCCGCCAGGGCCCGCGCGCGGAGGATATCGCCGCCGCCCGCGCCCAGCTCGGTTCGGCGCAGGCCATGCGCAATTCGATCCGCACCGATATCGAGGATACCGCGCTGGTCGCGCCGGAAAGCGGCGTCGTGATGACCCGCGCGGTGGAACCGGGCGCGGTGGTCCAACCGACCCAGACCGTGCTGAGCCTGTCGATCGACCGGCCGCTGCGCGTGCGCGGCTGGATCGGGGAACCCGACATGTGGCGCATCAGCCCCGGGATGGCGGTGGAAGTTTCCACCGACGGCAACCCGCGGACCTACAAGGGCAAGATCGCCTCGATCAGCCCACGCGCCGAATTCACGCCGCGCACCGTGCAGACCGAAAGCCTGCGCGCCGACCTTGTCTATTCGATCCAGGTGATCGTCTCCGATCCGGACGATGCGCTGCGGCAGGGCCAGCCGGTCACGATCCGCGTACCCGGCGCGCGCACCGCCAAGGACAAATAGGGCCGATGGCCGCTATCCCGGCAGGCGATCCGGTGGCCCGCGCCACCGGCGTGGTCAAGCGCTTCGGCGCGCTGACCGCGCTTGACGGTGTGGACATCGAAATCCTGCCGGGCCGGATAACCGGGCTGGTCGGGCCGGATGCGGCGGGCAAGACGACACTGATCCGCATCCTCGCCGGGCTCATGTCTGCCAATGAAGGCGAATTGCGCGTGCTCGGCGGGGCGCCGGGCGAAGACCTCGAAGATCTGGGCTACATGCCGCAACGTTTCGGCCTGTATGAAGATCTGTCGGTCATCCAGAACCTCAACCTCTACGCCGACTTGCGCGGCCTGCCGACGCCGGACAAGCGCGCGACTTTCGATCGGCTGCTCGCCTTCACCGACCTTGCCAGTTTCGAGGACCGCCCGGCAGGCAAGCTGTCCGGCGGAATGAAGCAGAAGCTCGGCCTCGCCTGCGCGCTGGTGAAGACGCCAAGGCTGTTGTTGCTCGATGAACCCGGCGTCGGCGTGGACCCGATCAGCCGCCGCGAATTGTGGGCGATGGTCAAGGAACTCACCGGGGAAGGCATCGGCGTGTTGTGGTCCACCGCCTATCTCGACGAGGCGGAGAAATGCGATGCGGTCTGCCTGCTCAATGATGGCAAGCTGCTCTATTCGGGCGATCCGGCGGGCCTGACCGAGCGGATGGAAGGGCGCGTCTATCTTGCCCGCAGCGACCAGGTCGACCGCCGCCCGCTGCTGCGCAGCCTGCTCGACAACGACGCAGTGCTCGACGCGACGATCCAGGGCAGCACCATCCGGCTGTTGTCGGCCGGCGGGGAACGCCCGCAGATCGACGGGGTGAGCCTCACCCCGGTGCCGCCGAAACTGGAAGACGGTTTCATCGAAATTCTCGGCGGCGGGCCGAAGGGCACCAGCGCACTGGCCGAAGCCTACACGACATTCGAGCGCAGCGGGCAACCGGCCATCGAGGCGGTCGGACTGACCAAGCGCTATGGCGATTTCACCGCCGCCAACCAGATCAGTTTTACCGCTCGGCCAGGGCAGATCTTCGGGCTGCTCGGCCCCAATGGCGCGGGCAAGAGCACCACCTTCAAAATGCTCTGCGGGCTTGCCACCCCGACCGAGGGGCAATGCGCCGTCGCCGGGCACGATCTGAAGCATTCGGGTGCCGCAGCGCGCCAGTCGCTGGGCTACATGGCGCAGAAATTCTCGCTCTACGGCGATCTCAGCGTGCGACAGAACCTCGATTTCTTCGCCGGTGCCTATGGCCTTGCCGGCGGCGCGGCGCGTGCGGCGATCGACAAGGTGGTCGATATTTTCGAGCTGGGCGAGAAGGTGAAGGTCAACGCCGGGCAGTTGCCGCTCGGCTACAAGCAGCGGCTCGCGCTGGCCTGTGCGGTGATGCACGAGCCGCCGGTGCTGTTCCTCGACGAACCGACATCGGGGGTCGATCCGGTGATGCGCCGCGAATTCTGGGTTCACATCAACGGGCTGGTCGCGCGCGGGGTTTGCGTGCTCGTCACTACCCACTTCATGGAAGAGGCGGAATATTGTGACGATATCCTGCTGATCTACCGTTCCGAACAGATCGCCACCGGATCGCCCGACGATCTCAAGCGGCAGGCAGCCGAAGCCGCCGGGCTGGACGATCCGACGATGGAAGACGCCTTCATCGCGCTGATCGAGGCCTCGCATATCGACACCAGGAATCCGAGGAAGGCGGCATGAAGGGCGAACTGACCCGGTTCGAACCGCGCCGCCTCGCTGCGCTGATCCGCAAGGAAAGCGTGCAGATCCTGCGTGATCCCTCGACCCTGCTGATCGCCTTCGTGCTGCCGATGCTGCTGCTGGCGATCTTCGGCTTCGGCATTTCGCTCGATGCCAATTCGATCCGCGTCGGGCTGGTAGTGCAGGACGACAGCGCGCAGGCGACCTCGCTCGCGCAGGCGCTGCGTTCCAGCCCGTTCCTCGATGTCGAGGAAGATCGCACCGTCCCCGCGCTGCGCGCCAAGGTCGTGGCGGACGACCTGCGCGCGCTGGTGGTGATCCCGCAGGACTTCGGCGCGTCCTTCGATCGCGGGCGGCCCATCCCGATCCAGGTCGCCGCCGACGGCTCGCAGCCGAACACCGCCAATTTCGTCGCTGCCTATGTCGAAGGGGTCTATGGCAGCTGGGCGCAGCAACAGGGGCTGGTCCCGCGCGGCGCGCAGGTCGGGGTCAACACCCGGTTCTGGTGGAACCCGGAACTCAAGAGCCGGTTCTTCCTCATCCCCGGCTCTATCGCGATCGTGATGACCATGATCGGCACGCTGTTGACCGCGCTGGTCGTCGCGCGCGAGTGGGAGCGCGGCACGCTGGAAGCGATGATGGCGACGCCCATCGGCATGGGCGAATTCATCGCCAGCAAGCTGATCCCCTATTTCGTGCTCGGGCTCGGCTCGATGGCCTTGTGTACCGTGCTGGGCGTGGCGGTGTTCGGTGTGCCCCTGCGCGGATCGGTGCTGGCGCTGCTGGCGATTTCCGCCGCCTTCCTGATCCCCGCGCTCGGCCTCGGCCTGTTCATTTCGGCGGCGACCAAGAACCAGTTCATGGCGAGCCAGTTCGCCTTGCTGTCCGGTTTCCTGCCCAGCTTCCTGTTGTCGGGCTTCATTTTCGAGATCGGGTCCATGCCCAAGCCGATCCAGATGGTGACCTATCTGGTACCCGCACGCTACCTGATCCCCAGCCTGCAGACCGTCTTCGTGGCGGGCGACAGCTGGGGCCTGTTCGCACGCGACATCGGGATGATGCTGCTGTTCGGGGCGATCTTCTTCTTCCTTGCCTTCCGCGCGACGAAACGGAGCCTCGACTGATGGGACGGCTCAAGGCGATCACGATCAAGGAATTCTGGGCGCTGCTGCGAGACCCGAAAGGGCGCATGGCGCTGTTCATTCCCCCGCTAATGCAGATGTTCCTGTTCAGCTTCGCCGCGACGCTGGAAGTGCGCAATGTCGACATCGGCCTGCTCGACATGAGCCAGGGCGCCTACAGCCAGGAACTGGTCGAACAGCTATCGGGCAGCAGCAATTTTCGCCAGATCGAGGTGTTCCATTCGCCCGCCGAATTGCAGCAGGCGATCGAGCAGCAGCAGGTGATTGCCGCCATTGTGATCGAGCAGGACTTCGACCGGCGGCTCACCGCGGGCCGCCCCGCCGACATTGGCGTGGTGCTCGACGGTCGGCGATCGAACGCGGCACAGATCGTGGCCGGGTACATCATGCGCATCGCCAGCGGGATCGGCGCCGATGTGCGCTCGCTCGACCCGCCGGAAACGGTGCGGGTGATCAACTGGTTCAACCCCAACCTGACCTATGTCTGGTACAACCTGCCGTCGTTGATCGTCATGCTGGGCGCGATCACCAGCATCGCGGTCACCAGCCAAAGCGTTTCGCGCGAACGCGAGATCGGCAGTTTCGACCAGCTGATGGTGTCGCCGCTGCGCGTGCACGAGATCCTGCTTGGCAAGATGCTCCCCCCGCTGGGCGTAAGCTTGTTCAACGGGCTGTTGTTCTGGGTCGCCGCACAGGTGATTTTCGGGGTGCCCTTCACCGGTTCCTTCCCGCTCTTCTTCGCTGCGCTGCTGCTCTACAATGTCGCGCTGATCGGAGTCGGGATGTTCATTTCCTCGCTGTCGCAGACGCAGCAGCAGGCGTTCCTCGGCTCGTTCCTCGTCTCCGTGCCGATCATCATGCTGTCGGGCTTCTCCTCGCCGGTGGAGAACATGCCCGAATGGTTCCAGCTGATCGATCACGTGAACCCGGCAATGTATTTCCTGCCCGTCAGCCAGGGCATTTTCCTCAAGGCCATGCCCGCAAGCGCGGTGTTCGACTGGATGTGGCCGGTGGCCATTATCGCGCTCGTGACGCTCAGCGCCGCGGCGTGGCTGTTTCGCGCGCGAATGGAGTAAGATCATGCGCCCTCCCCGCCTCTCCCCCTCGCTCGCTGCGGCAATCGCGCTGCCCCTCGCCCTGGCGGCCTGCACCGTCGGGCCGGACTATGCGCCGCCGCAGACCAGCGTGTCGCCGCAATGGGTCGAACCCGCATCGCTCGATCCGGTCGATCTCGCGTGGTGGGAGAATTTCAACGACCCGCTGCTGACCCGCCTGGTCGAACAGGCGATCGCCAACGCGCCCGAAGTACGCGTGGCCGAAGCGCGCGTGGCCGAAGCGCGTGCCAATCGCGATGCCGTCTATGGCGGCCGGGCGCCGCAGGTCCAGGCCAAGGGGTCGGCAACGGAAAATGTGCTGTCCAAGAACGGCCAGATTCCCATCGGCAACATCCCCGGTTTCGAGCGCGAGTTCCCGCTCTACGACCTCGGTTTCGATGCCAGCTGGGAGATCGACCTGTGGGGCCGCCAGACGCGCCAGCAACAAGCGGCCAACGCGCAGGCCGACGCCGCGCTGGAGGGGCGGCGCGACGCCCAGCTCCGGCTGGCCGCCGAGGTCGCGCGCTCCTACACCGACCTGCGCGCAGCACAGCGCGAAACCGCCCTGCGCCGGGACATCGCGGTCGCCGCGCAGGGCCGTGCGGACCTCGCCGACCAGCTCTACACCGCAGGGGCCGGGTCGAGGCTCGACGCCGAACAGGCGCGCGCCGCTGCAGCGTCGGCGGCAGCTTCCGTACCCCAGGCCGAAGCGCAGGCGGCATCGGCGGCCTATCGCATCGCGGCACTGCTAGGCGCCGCTCCCGAAACGCTGGTGCCGCAGCTCGAGGCCCCCGCCCCGCTGCCGCAAGCCCCGCAAGTCATCTCGGTCGGCCTGCGCAGCGATTTGCTCCAGCGCCGCCCCGATGTGCGCCAGGCGGAGCGCCAGTTGGCCGCCGCGACCGCCAACATCGGGGTCGCGACGGCGGATTTGTTCCCGCGATTCTCACTGCTCGGCTCGGTCGGCACACAGGCCCGCGCGCCGGGCGATCTGGTGTCGGGCGACAGCCTGCGGCTCAATATCGGGCCGTCCTTTGCCTGGCCGATCTTCTCCTTCGGGCGCATCCGGGCACAAATCCGCGCCGCCGATGCGCGGGCCGACGGTGCGGCTGCCGCCTATGAAGGCGCGGTCGCAGGGGCGCTGGCCGACAGCGAAAGTGCGATCAACCGCCACGCCCGCGCGCAAGCTGCACTGGCGCAGGCCCAACGCGCCCTTGCCAGCCAGCG
>JACXVD010000023.1 GCA_014763545.1 Sphingomonadales bacterium | reverse complement strand
CTCGACGTCAGCGAAGATTTCCCGCCGCTGGTGCGGCGCATCGTGCAATCGGGCGAACGCAACCCGCGCATTCGCATCCGCCCGATCGATTTCAGCCGTTACCACGAAGATGTCGCCACCGTGCTCCACATCCTCAACGATGCATGGTCGGACAATTGGGGCTTCGTGCCCTTCACCGATCGCGAGATCGCCTACGCCTCGAAGAAGCTCAAGCCGCTGATCCACGATGAACTGGCCAAGATCGCCGAACTCGACGGCAAGCCGGTGGCCTTCATGCTGACCCTGCCCGACGTCAACGAAGTGATGGCGCGCATCAACGGCAAGCTGTTCCCCTTCGGCTGGATCACCATGCTGCGCTGGCTGAAAAAGCCGATGGGCCCGAATGCGCGCGTGCCGCTGATGGGTGTGCTGCGCGAATTCCACAATTCGCGGCTCGCGAGCCAGCTCGCCTTCATGATGATCAGCCAGATCCGCAGCGAATGCACCACCACATTCGGCACGCAGCGCGCCGAAATCGGCTGGATCCTCGAAGACAACCAGGGGATGATCGCCATCGCCGATGCGATCGAGAGCAAGGTCAACCGCATCTACACGATCTATTCCAAGCCGCTCTGAGCAGCGCTGGAGGCCAGCAAGAAAAAAGGCCTCCGCTCGCCAATGAGCGGAGGCCTTTCGGGATCGTATCACCGGCCGCTTGGACGGGAGGGGGGGTCTCGGCGGTGACAAGGGTAGAATGGACGGCCAGACGATCGGTTCCCGCAAAAAATGCGGGGCCGCAAAAAAATTTTCACCCGATCCTTTGTGGCGATTTTGGCGCCACCATATGTCCGCCACAACATGCCGGGAACCAAAGCGCGCCTCGTTCGTTCGAGCGGCGCAACCTCTTCGGGAAGGGAATCTATGTCGCTTGGTGCACACGTCGCCTCGAACCTGCCTTACCTGCGCCGCTATGCGCGCGCGCTGACCGGCTCGCAAACCGCCGGCGATGCCTATGTGCGCGCCACGCTCGAAGCTGCGCTGAGCGATGACGATCTGCGCGCCTCGCTCGAAGGCGGTCGCGTGCCGCTCTATCGCGCCTTCACCCGGCTGTGGGAAAGCGCATGGCTGGAAGTCGCGGACCTGCCGGGGGAAGCCAACCTCCACGAGGCCGCCGCGCATGAACGCCTCTCGACCATCACCCCGCGCAACCGCCAGGCGCTGCTGCTGAGCACGCTGGAGGATTTTTCGCTCGCCGAAACGGCCGAGATCATGGGCACCTCGAGCGAAGAGGTGGAAAGCCTGGTCAAGGAAGCGATCGGCGAGATCGAGAATGAATCCGCCACCAATGTCCTGATCATCGAGGATGAGCCGCTGATCTCGATGCAGCTCGAAGATCTGGTGACCTCGCTCGGCCACGATATTTGCGGCGTCGCCGCCACCCGCACACAGGCGCAGCAGGTTGTTGCGGAACGCACGCCGGGCCTGGTGCTGGCGGATATCCAGCTGGCCGACGGTTCGTCGGGCCTGGACGCGGTGGACGATATCCTGGCGATGGTGAACGTTCCGGTGATCTTCATCACCGCCTATCCCGAACGCCTGCTGACCGGCGACCGGCCGGAGCCGACCTATCTCGTCACCAAGCCGTTCCAGGAAGCCACGGTTCGCGCCGCGATCAGCCAGGCGCTGTTCTTCGGGTCGAGCAGCCCGATCGACTGATCGGGCACGGCGCGCACGCACAGCAGGGGCGATTACGCGTCCTGCTGTGCCGCAACGCCGGCGCGAATGGCGAAGGGCCGCGGTTCGCGGATCGGTACGTAGAGCGTGCAGCGCACACCTTCGCGCGCGAAGTCGAGCCGGACCGGCTGGCGCAATTCATGCGCCACGATCTTCTCGATCAGATCGGTGCCGAAGCCACGCCGCCGCTGTTCGGGCACCGGCGGGCCGCCCTCTTCGCGCCAGTCGACCCGAACGAGCCCTTCCTTCACCAGTTCCCAGCGCGCCTGAACCTTGCCACCGGGCTGGCTGAGTGCGCCATATTTGGCGGCATTGGTCGCGAGTTCATGGATGGCGAGCCCGAATGACAGGGCATCGTTGGGCGCGAGCTGGACATCGGGGCCGATGAATTCCAGCACATTTTCGCCCTCCTGCTCATAGGGGGCCATTTCTGCATCCAGCACGTCGCGGATCGGGGTGGTGCCCCACTCGGACCGGGTCAGCAAATCGTGCGTGGCGGACAGCGCGCGAATCCGACCGGAGAGTCCCTCGGCAAATTCATCGAGCGAATTGGACCGCCTGCGCGTGAGCGAAACGATCGACAGCACGTTGGCGAGCGTGTTCTTCACCCGGTGGTTCAGCTCGCGGGTCAGCGAGTCGCGGATCGAATTCTGCTGTTCCATCAACTCGATCGCCGCCTTGTCCTCCTGCGCCTGGCGGGTCAGCAGGCGCGCGACCACCAGCAGCAGCACCGCCACCAGCAGGCCGAACAACAGGGTGACCATCGACAGCAGCGACAGCATCGCCCCGCGCGCCGATTCGACCACCAGCGTCATCGGACGATTGGCGACGATCACCGGCTCGGTCAGCGTATCGCCCGTTGCGATCGCCGGGGCAACGTTGGCCAGGAGATTGGCCGGCGCCACCCCGCCATCGTACAGCCGGATACCCATCTTGCCGCGCGCTTCGAGCTGGAGCGCGGAATCGAGAAAATCCTGCGCGTTGAACGGGCTGTAGACGAATCCCTTGAGATGGCGCGCTGCGCCGATGCCGTCGAACACCGGCATGTAGATCAGGAAGCCCGGAGCGTCGTCGCCCCCTTCCTGCACCAGTACGATCTTGCCGCTGGCGGTCGGCCGGTTGCGCTGCGCTGCCTCGTCCATCGCCTCCCGCCGCGTCGGCTCGGAATACATGTCGTATCCGATGGCGAGCAGATTGCGCTCGTTGCGCGGCAAAAGGATCGCAACCGGCACCGCCGCCGGACGCGTGGCCGCCGGGGCCGGCTTGACGGTGAAGGCGGTTTCGCCGCGATCGCGCATCGCGCGCTCGAACGCGGGCACTGCAGCGTTCGCCAGATAGGGCGCCCAGCCGATCCCGCCTGCGCCATTATAGCCGCGATCGATGTGCAATTGTTCGACGAAGCGAGAAAAAACTTCGCTCGGTATGTCCTGCGAAGTGGTCAGGACTGCCGCACCGGCGCGCAGATAGGCCGAGCTGGACGCGCCACGCCGTTCCAGTGCCGAGGATACGGCACGAGCGGTTTCACCCATCTGCGCCCGCTCGCGCAGCGCCTCGCCGCGTTCGATCGCATAGACTGCCAGGCCGGTAAACGCCGACACGGCAAGAAAAATTCCGACCGGAACGCCGCGCGGCCAATTCTCAAGCCAGTGCCTGACGCGGCGTCGCTTTCGTGGATTACTCGCCAAATCCCTGCTTTCCCGTCCGGTGCCGCGGCGACACCGTTCTCGTCTATCCAATACGTGCGCTATTGCATCTGCAAATCATTGCATAAACGGGGGAACCAAACAGCCGCAAATTCGTTCCCTGAGCAAGTCACCGGTGGCCAACAAACCTGTATGCCGCCTTGCGAACAAATCGATTTGAAAAGACGGCGGAAGAATGAACAAGGATTTCAATAATAACGGCGGGCAGCCGCGCCACGGCGGCGGCGGTGGTGGCGGGCAAAAGCGCGACGGCAAGCCGCGCCCCGAATGGGCGTCCGGCTTGAAGCAGCTCTACGATTCCGTCGTCGACGAGCCGCTGCCCGACGCGTTCAAGGATTTGCTCTCCAAGCTGGACGATGCCGGATAATGTCGGCGACCGAGCGGACGGCCGCGGAACTGGCCGATTTCAAGCGCGAGCTGACTGCGGTCATCCCGCATCTGCGCGCCTTCGCGCGCGGCCTTTGCGGGCGACCCGACATGGCCGACGACCTGGTGCAGGAAACCATGCTGAAGGCATGGAATGCGCGGGAACGGTTCGAGCCGGGCACCAGCATGCGTGCATGGACCTTCGTCATCCTGCGCAATGCCTATCTCACCGACATGCGCCGCAATCGCTTCCGCGGCGAATATGACGAGACGGTCGCCGAACGGATCCTGACCACGCCCGCCGGGCAGGAAGAACCGGTACATCTCTCCGATCTCCATCGCGCCCTGCTCGACCTGCCTGCGGAACGGCGCGAGGCCTTGCTGCTCGTCGGCGCTGGCGGTTTCAGCTACGAAGAGGCAGCCGAAATCTGCGGCTGCGCGATCGGAACGATCAAGAGCCGCGTCGGTCGCGCCCGTGCCGCGCTCAGCGAAGCGCTCGAGGAAGGCAAGCTGTCGCCGCGTTCGAGCGAGGATGGCGAGGCGCATGAGGCAATCCTGATCGAACTCGACCAGGTCGCTGCGGGCATGGGGGAAACCCAGCCGACCCGGTGATTTCCACGACATTGCAAGCTCGCTTGATCGACAGGCCCGCGAGGGCGTAAGCTACCGCCAGAGAAGAGAAAGAACGTCCGGCGATGAGTGATGCGCCCAAGCCCGAAGCCGCCGCCACGACCAAGGCGCCGCCGCGGGCGCCGCGCGCCAGCCGCACGCTGGCCTTTGCGCAGGAAGAGCTGCGGCTCATGTCGGCGCTGGTGGTGCTTCTGGGTGTCGGGGTGTTCTTCGCGCTGCCCTTCGTGCTCTCGATCGGATCGGTCGTCTTCCTCCCGCTGACCACCGCGGTTGTGCTGACCGTGATCCTGTCCCCGCTGGCCGACCGCTTCGCCCGGCTCGGGCTGCCCAATGTGCTCTCGTCGCTGTTCGCAATGCTCATCTTCCTGATGATCGTGATGCTGGCACTGGCGCTGATCCTGCAACCGGCCGTCGCGCTGTTCGACGATGTACCCGCGATGGTGCGGCAGGTCGTGGCGCGGTTTTCGGATTTGCGCGACGAATTCAGCTGGATCGCGCGGATCGAGCGCGAATTCGGCGGGCTGACCGAACAGCCCGGAACGCGCGAAGTCGTGCTGGCCACCCCGTCGGTCATCGAACAGCTCGCCTTTGCCACCCCCAGCGTACTGATCGAGGTTTTGCTCACCATCCTGATGAGCTTCTTCATGATCGAATCGCGCGTTCACCTGCGCCAGCGCCTGATCCGGCACAGCAATTCCTTCGACTCCAACATGAAAGCCGCCAAGGTGCTGCGCGAAGTGCAGGACCGGGTCGCCGCCTATATCCTGACCGTTTCGCTGATCAATCTGGGCGTCGGGGTGATCGTGGCGGTGGGTGCGTGGGCGCTGGGGGTGGATGCGCCGGTGATGTGGGGCGGGCTGGCCGCGCTGCTCAATTTCCTGCCCTATGTCGGGCCGGTCGGGATGGCTGCGCTGCTTGCGCTGTTCGGCATCGGCACCGCCGAGACGATGGCCTTGGGCATCGTCCCCGCGCTCGCCTACCTCGGGCTGCACGCGGTCGAATCGAATTTCGTGACCCCGTCGATCCTCGGCGCGCGCTTCACCGTCAATCCGGTGCTGATCCTGCTGGCCCTGAGCTATTTCTCGTGGATCTGGGGCGTACCCGGCGCGCTGCTGTCGGTGCCGATCCTGCTGATGATCACCGCGTTCTTCGACCATGTCGGGCGCCCCAACCTGGTCGGCTTCATTTTCGGGGAGCCGCTGTTCAGCAACAATGTGCTGGCACTCGGGCAGGAAGACTAGGCGCCGCCGCTCCACGAATAAGGCCCGCCACCGCGATGATGCGGCAGCGGGCCCCGAGATGTCGCCCTACGCGTGCAATCAGGCGGGATAGGTCCAGGCCGAACCGCGCGCGAGATTGTCCGAGGCGAAGCCCCAGTTGAGCTTGGTGTCGATCACCGCCTTGAGATAGCTCGGGCGGGCATTCTGGTGATCGAGGTAATAAGCGTGTTCCCACACGTCGATCGTCAGCAGCGGGTTGAAGCCGCTGTCGGCCAGCGTGTCGCCATCGTGCGTTTCCTCGATCGACAGCTTGCCGTCCTTTTCGGCCAGCCACACCCAGCCGCTGGCGAAGTGACCCGCGCCGCGATCGGCGAGCTTCGCCTTGAGGTCGTCGAGCGAGCCGAAAGCTTCGTCGATCATCGCGCCGAGTTCGTCCGACGGATGGCCCGATTCGGCAGCCAGCGAGCACCAGTAGAACCCGTGGTTCCAGCTCTGCGCGGCGTTGTTGAACAGGCCCTGGTTGGTGCCGCGCGCTTTGGCGATCACGGTTTCGAGGCTGTCGTCGGCCATGTCGGTGCCTTCGATCGCGGCATTGGCCTTGTCGATATAGGCCTTGTGGTGCTTGCCGTGGTGGAAGCTCAGCGTTTCCGCCGAAATTGCCGGGGCGAGCGCATCGCTGTTATAGGGCAGCGGCATGAGTTCGAAAGCCATGGTGTCTCCTGTCGTGTTGCGTGCTGGGGGAACAGCTTCGCTGAACCAACGCCCGAAGCGGCGATGGGTTGCCGATCCCCTTCCTACTTCCTGCCGGTCCGGTCAACTGCCGCGACGAGCGCCACATCGGCGGTGACATTGGCCAGCGTGCGCATGATGTCGGGCAGCATTTCCACCGCCACCAGCAGGGCGAGCGGCTCCACCGGCACGCCCATCGCAATCGCGATCGGGCCGATCGAAATGACGAAACTGATCGATCCGGGCAGGCTGACCGATCCGACCGAAATCACCAGTGCGACCGCAATCCCTGCCGCCAGCGTCAGCGGGGTCAGTTCGACCCCCGCCAGCGTCGCGACATAGATCGCCACCGCCATGTTCATTGCCGGGCTGGTCGCGCGGAAGATGGCGACCGACAGCGGCAGCACGAAATCGGCGCTCTCCTCGCGCAGGTCGAGCCGCCGCGCTGACGCAAGCATCGCCGGCAGGCTGGCAAGCGAGCTCTGGGTGGAAATCGCCACCGCCTGCGCCGGCAGGATCGCCCGGGCGAAGCGCAGCGGCGATACCCGCCCGGCCAGCGCGGCGAGCAGGTATCCGCCCAGCAACACCACCAGCCCCATGGCGGACACCGACAGGATGTAATGCACCAGCGTCGTCACCGCGCCGCCCCCGGCGCGGGCGGCGACGCCGATCGCCAGCGCGAATACGCCCACCGGTGCCAGGCCCAGCACCCAGCCGATCATCACCAGCATCGCATTGCCGAGCGCGCGGAACAGGCCCAGCAGGCTGTCGCGCTGGACCGCGGGCAGGCGGGTGATGGCAACCGCGAACAGGGCGAAGAAGATCGTCAGCGGCAGCATCGCCGTCTCCGCCGCCGCGGCCACGATATTGGGCGCGACCAGCGACATGACGAAATCCGCCACCCCCGGGACCTGCTGGGCATCCTGCGCCCCGCCCGCCAGCAGCGCCGAAGCGGCAGCGGGGATCGGGAAGGCGCGCAGCAGCAGCGGCATCAGCAGGGCGGTCGCGATCCCCCCACCGGTGAGCATGACGAAGATCCAGAACAGCATCCGCCGCGCCGCCGCGCCTGCCCGCGCAGCCTCTGCCATCTGGGCGATCCCGATCACCAGCAGCGCCGCGACCAGCGGAATGATCGTCATCTGCAGGGCGCGCAGCCACAGCTGGCCGACCGGTTCCGACACGGCAAGGATCGGCTGGATCGCCGCGCTGCCCGCCAGCAGCAGGCCGAGCACAAGACCGCCGACGAGCCCGCCAAAGGTCCACCACACCGGCAGGCTGACAGACACCATCGCCTCGTCCTGCTTGTCTGCCTGCCCCAAAATCGTTCCTTTCGCGCTTTCCTTCACTTCCTTAACGCGCCAGAAGTCGTTGGCAATTACAGGCTTGGCCCGACACGAAGCGCGAGCGAGGGACAATGGGACGCAAATTCTTCGGCACCGACGGGATCCGCGGGCGAACCAATGCCGGTGTGATGACGGCTGCCACCGCGATGCGGGTCGGCCAGGCGGCGGGCAGCTATTTCCGCCGCGGCGACCATCGCCACCGCGTGGTGATCGGCAAGGATACGCGCCTGTCGGGCTATATGATGGAAAGCGCACTGGTCGCCGGCTTTACCAGCGTGGGGATGGACGTGATCATGACCGGGCCGCTGCCGACCCCGGCGATCGCGCTGCTCACGCGCGAAATGCGGGCCGACCTCGGCGTGATGATCTCCGCCAGCCACAATCCCTTTGCCGACAACGGGATCAAGCTGTTCGGGCCGGACGGGTTCAAACTGTCGGACGAGGCCGAACTGGCGATCGAAGCGGCCATCGAAATCGACCAGCCGCTTGCTCCCTCCGCTGAAATCGGGCGGGCGCGGCGGATCGAAGATGCGCGCGGGCGCTATATCCACGCGGTCAAGCAATCGGTCGCCAGCGACGTGCGCTTCGATGGCCTGAAAGTGGTGGTCGATTGCGCCAATGGCGCCGCCTACCAGGTCGCGCCTTCGGCTATCTGGGAACTGGGCGCCGACATCGTCGCCATCGGCGTCACCCCCAATGGCACCAATATCAACGACGGGGTCGGATCGACCTCGCTCGATGCGGTCAAGGCCAAGGTGCTCGAGGAAGGGGCCGATATCGGCATCGCGCTGGATGGCGATGCCGACCGCCTGATCGTGGTGGACGAGAAAGGGCAGACGGTCGACGGCGACCAGATCATGGCGCTGATCGCCACCCGCATGGCCGAACGCGGCGATTTGCGCGGCGGCGGGGTAGTGGCGACGGTGATGTCCAACCTCGGGCTCGAACGCCACCTCGCCGATCGCGGCATGACCCTGGAACGCGCGCAGGTCGGCGATCGCTACGTGCTCGAACGCATGCGTGAGGGCGGGTTCAACGTCGGCGGCGAACAATCGGGCCATATGATCCTGCTCGATTACGGCACCACGGGCGATGGCACGGTGGCGGCACTGCGCGTGCTGGCCGGGCTGGTCCGCTCGGGCAAACCCGCCAGCGAATTGCTGCACCAGTTCGATCCCGTCCCGCAATTGCTCAAGAACGTGCGCTACGAAGCGGGCGCGCCGCTCGATGCCGATGCGGTCAAGGCGGTGATTGCCGAGGCCGAGGCAGAACTGGCGGGCAAGGGGCGGCTGGTGATCCGCAAGTCGGGCACCGAACCGCTGATCCGCGTCATGGCCGAAGGCGACGATGGCCAGCAGGTCGAACGCGTGGTGGATCGCATCTGCGACGCGGTCAGGACGGCAAGCTGATGCTGGAGATGCGCCCCGATTGCGAACGCTGCGGCTGCGATCTTCCCGCCGACGCGCCCGGTGCCTTTATCTGCAGCTTCGAATGCACCTTCTGCGCCGAGTGCGCCGATGCGTTGGACGATCGCTGTCCCAACTGCGGCGGCGAACTGATGGACCGCCCGACGCGCGCAAGGAAGCTGCTGGAACAGCACCCGGCCAGCACCGAGCGCAAGCACAAGGGGTGAACCCCGCGCGCAGCCATCGGCGGGGTCGGGCCGAACTTGTCGAAGCCGGCGCGCGGCCCTAACTCCCTCCCCCATGACCAGGACGCCGCCCCGCATTCTCGCCATCGCCGGATCGGATTCGTCCGGCGGCGCCGGGATCCAGGCCGATATCAAGACCATCGCCATGCTCGGCGGCTACGCCATGAGCGCGATCACCGCAGTCACCGCGCAGAACACGCTGGGCGTGCAGGGCGTCGAGCTGCTGCCGCCCGAATTTGTCGCACAGCAGGTGGATTCCTGCCTGTCGGACATCGGCGCCGACGCGGTGAAGATCGGGATGCTCGGTTCGGCGGATATCGCCCGCGCCGCCGCGCGGGCACTCGCCGCGTTCGATGGGCCGCTGGTGTTCGATCCGGTGATGGTTGCCACCAGCGGCAGCGTGCTGGCCGACGAGGCAACGGTGGCCGCATTCCGCGTGTTGATGGACCGCGCGGCGATCATCGCCCCGAACCTGCCCGAACTGGCCGCGCTGTCGGGCGGCGCCGCGCTCGATGGCCGCGAGGCGATCTACGAAGCTGCCGCCGCGCTGGCCGCGCGCCACGATGCCCACGTCCTCGCCAAGGGCGGGCATGGCGGCGGCGAGCGGGTGCAGGACATCCTCGTCAGCCCCGACGGATCGGCGCTGGAATTCGACCATGCCCGGATCGCCACGCGCCACACCCATGGCACGGGCTGCACCCTGTCATCCGCCATCGCCACGCTGCTCGGCCACGGCCAGCGGATGGACCATGCCGTGCGGCTGGCGCGCCAATTCGTGTTCCAGGCGATCGAGGCCGCGCCCGGTTTCGGCGCGGGCAGCGGCCCGCTGGGCCATCAGGCGGTCAGGCGCGGCTGAGCCCGCGCGCGACTAGCGTTCGAGGTCGTAGAAGCCGGTGATGTGATCCCACGCCTCGTCGGCGGTTTCGCACCAGCGGAACAGGTCGAGGTCGGAATGGTTGATCGTCCCTTCGTCGGCCAGCGCCTCGAAATTGACGACCTTGGTCCAGAATTCCTTGCCGAACAGCAGCACCGGGATCGGCTTCATCTTGCCGGTCTGGATCAGGGTCAACAGTTCGAGGAATTCGTCCAGCGTGCCGAAGCCGCCGGGGAACACCGCCACCGCCCGGGCGCGCAGCAGGAAATGCATCTTGCGCAGCGCGAAATAGTGGAACTGGAACGACAGATAGGGCGTGACGTAGGGATTGGGCGCCTGTTCGTGCGGCAACACGATGTTGAGCCCGATCGATTCCGATCCGGCGTCGCTCGCCCCCTTGTTGGCCGCTTCCATGATCGACGGCCCACCGCCCGAGCAGATCACGAACTGGCGCTTGCCTTCCTCGACGATCGCCTTCTCGCTGACCAGCCGCGCCAGCTTGTAGGCTTCGGCGTAATATTTCGAATTGGCCGCCAGCCGTTCCACGATCGGGCGACGTTCCTCGGTCGCATCGGCGACCATTCGTTCGGCGTTTTCCGGCGCGGGAATGCGGGCAGACCCGTACATCACCAGCGTCGATCCGACGCCCGCCTCTTCCAGCAGCATTTCCGGCTTGAGCAGTTCGAGCTGGAAACGCACCGGGCGCAGTTCGTCGCGCAACAGGAAATCGGTGTCGCGATAGGCGAGGCGATAGGCCGGATGGCGGGTTTGCGGGGTGCCGGGGGTGGTTTCTTCGGTGAAGGCAGCTTCCTGCCCGGCGTGGTAGAATTTGTGGTCGGCAAGACCACGGTCCGTATGTTTCTTTGTCATTGCCGCGCATCTAGGATGCCCGGAGGGGCGCGGCAAGCGCTAGCTGATCGGCGGCGGTGGCGGATGGGATGGATGCCCCGTGAGGATTCGAACCTCAATTGACGGAGTCAGAGTCCGTAGTCTTGCCGTTAGACGACGGGGCAACACGGCCTTTGCAGGCGAGGGGGCGCACATAGTTTCGCGATTGGCTCAGGTCAAGGCCGCAGGCCACCCTCCCCTTGCCGCAACTCTCGTCGCGCGCTAGCAATGTCTTCAGGTGTTCGCGCTATTGCGCGGATGGATTGGAAAGACACACGGAATATGGCGGATTTTCTTCCGCCGGACGAGAACAAAAGGGCTGGAAAGCAAGGGGGCCACAGGTCCGGCAAGGTAGCCGATTTTCGCTACAGGCGTTCCCCGCAGTCCGACAAGCGCAACCCCGGCAGCCAGCGGGGCACGCCGCGCGACGAGCGCAAGCAGGGCCATCCAGGCCCGCAGGCGAAGAAGTCAGACCCGCGCAGACCCGATTCGGGGCGCCCTGACGCGAACCGATTCGAGGGGACCCGCACCCATAATGGCGGCGAGCAGCCCCCGCGTCGGCAGGCCTATGCCGCGCTCGACCTCGGCACCAACAATTGCCGGCTGCTGATCGCGCGCCCGGCGGGCGAGGATTTCACCGTGATCGACGCCTTCAGCCGCGTCGTCAGGCTGGGAGAGGGGCTGGCGAATAGCGGGGCGCTGAGCCAGGAAGCGATGGACCGCGCGCTGGGCGCGCTCAAGGTCTGCGCCGACAAGCTGCGCCGCCGCAATGTCCACCTCGCCCGCTCGGTCGCGACCGAGGCATGCCGCCGGGCGGCCAATGGCACCGAATTCATCGAACGGGTGCGGCGTGAGACCGGCATCCTGCTCGACATCATCTCCGCCGAGGAAGAGGCGCGACTGGCGGTGCTGGGCTGCCATATCCTGCTCGAATCGGGCGAAGGCCCGGCGATGATCTTCGACATCGGCGGGGGGTCGACCGAACTGGTGCTGATCGAGCCAGGCGGGCCGGTGCCGCGCATCCTCGACTGGCAGAGCGTGCCCTATGGCGTGGTATCGCTGACCGACACGGTCGGGCGCACCGAAGGCGACGAAGAGAGCCGCAAGGCGCGCTTCGCGGAGATGCACCGCATCGTCAGCGACAGTTTCGCCCCCTTCGCCGAGCGGGTCGAAAGCTTTTCGCGCGAGCGCGACATCCGCTTGCTCGGGACCAGCGGCACGGTGACGACGCTGGCCAGCCTGCATCTCGAACTGCCGCAATACGACCGGCGCGCGGTCGACGGGCTGATCGTGCCTGCAGGCGCAATGCGCGACATCACCGGGCGGCTGGCGATCATGTCGCCCAAGGAACGCAGCGACCTGCCGTGCATCGGCAGCGACCGCGCCGATCTGGTGGTGGCGGGCTGTGCGATTCTCGAGGCGATCCTCGATATCTGGCCGGCGGACCGGCTGGGCGTGGCCGATCGCGGGATTCGCGAAGGCATCCTGCGCAGCCTGATCGCCGCAGATGTGGCGGGCGAGCGCAGTCGTGCCGCCATTTCGCGGGAGCGACGCAAATGACCCGGACCGGCCGCGATCCCGACAAACGGGTGAAGACCGCGCGCAAGCGCTCCGCCTCGTCCACCCGCTGGCTCGCCCGACAGCTCAACGATCCATACGTCAAACAGGCCAAGGCCGAAGGCTATCGCAGCCGCGCCGCCTACAAGCTGATCGAACTGGACGAGAAATTCGGCCTGCTCAAAGGTGCGAAGCGGGTGGTCGACCTGGGCATCGCGCCCGGCGGGTGGAGCCAGGTGGTGCGGCTGAAAGTGCCGCAGGCGGCGGTGGTCGGGATCGACCTGCTGGAGACCGAACCGCTCGAAGGGGTCACGATCTTCCAGATGGATTTCATGGCCGACGACGCACCCGCCGCGCTGGAAGAGGCGCTGGGCGGCAAGGCCGACCTCGTGCTGTCGGACATGGCGGCCAATACGGTGGGCCACAAGCAGACCGACCATCTCCGCACCATGGGGCTGGTCGAGGCGGCTGCGTGGTTCGCGGTCGAAAATCTCGCCCCGGGCGGCGCCTTCGTGGCCAAGGTGCTGGCAGGCGGCACCGACAACGACCTGCTCGCGCTGCTCAAGAAGCATTTTCGCATGGTCAAACACGCCAAGCCCCCGGCGAGCCGCAAGGGCTCGTCGGAGTGGTATGTCGTGGCGCAGGGGTTCAAGGGCGAGGGCTGACCGCCCCCGCCGCTCGCGATCCTACAGGATCTCAGCCTTCGGTCTTGGCCGCTTCGGCAGGCGCGGCCGCAGCATCGCCTTCCGCCGGGGCCGCGGCAGCGTCGCCAGCAGGCGCATCGCCCGCTGCGGCGGCATCGTCGGCCGCGGGAGCGGCTTCGGGCGCAGGCAGCGGCAGGTTCGAACCCTGGCTGTTGAGATAAAGGATCACATTGGCGCGATCTTCGGGGTTCGACAGGCCGGCGAAGCTCATCTTCGTGCCGTTCGCAAAAGCGCGCGGGCTGGTGAGCCACTTGTCGAGCTGGTCGAAGGTCCAGTTGCCGCCCACGGCTGCGAGCGCATCGGAGAAGGCGAAGCCGCCGGCGCCCTTGCCGATCGGTTCGCCGACCACGCCGTGCAGGTTCGGGCCAATGCCATTGGCGCCGCCCGCGTTGATCGTGTGGCAGGCGGTGCACTTGGCGAAGATCTTTTCGCCCTTGGCCGCATCGCCGGTCGCCAGCAGGGTTGCGAGCGAGGGGCCCTGGGCCGCGCCGCCGGTGTCCTCTTCCGCCTGGACGGGGTAGCCGCCTTCATGCGGCGCATGCACCTTGTCGGCCGAAAAATAGTGTGAGCTGACTGTGCCGAGACCGAGCGCGACGACGCCCGAGAAAAGGACCCACCCGGCTGCGGTATTGAAACGATCGTCCATTTTCGAAGAGCCCCGAAAACTGCCTGTTGCTGGTTTGCGCGAGGCTCTAGTCAGCAGCGCGGCTTGGCGCAAGGCCCCATCGTGCACAATGCACGCTTGCCGCAGGGCGCGCGGCTGGCTAGGCGGCCCGCGATGGACAGTTTCCCGGCCCCCGCCACCGCCCTTGTCGAGCAGATGCGCAGCAATGCAGCGCAGCATCCCGCGCAGGCGATGGCGTTCCAGGGCGCGCCGGGCGCCAATTCGCACCGCGCCGCGCTGGAATATGCGCCCGGCGCGCTGCCACTGCCCTGTTTCAGCTTCGAAGACGCGATCGACGCGGTGAAATCGGGCCAGGCCGATTCGGCGATTATCCCGATCGAGAACAGCCAGCATGGCCGCGTGGCCGACATCCATTTCCTGCTGCCCGAAAGCGGCCTGTCGATCGTCGGCGAATATTTCCTGCCGATCCACCATGCGCTGATGGCGCTGCCGCATCCCGATGGCAGCCTGGGCCCGTTCGAGGCCGCCTACAGCCACCCGCAGGCGCTCGGCCAGTCGCGCCATTACCTGCGGGCACGCGGGATCGTGCCGCTGAGCCATGCCGATACCGCGGGCGCCGCCGCCTATGTCGCCGAGCGCGGCGACCCCGCGATCGCCGCGATCGCCCCGGCGCTGGCCGCCGATCTCTATGGCCTGCAGATCGCGCAGGACCGGGTGGAAGACGCCGACGACAACACCACCCGCTTCGTGGTGCTCGCGCGCGAGGCGCTCGATCCGGCGACGCTGGAAGGCCAGCCGGCGATGACGACCTTCGTGTTCGAAGTGAAGAACATCCCCGCCGCGCTCTACAAGGCGATGGGCGGCTTTGCGACCAACGGCGTCAACATGACCAAGCTGGAAAGCTACCAGAAGGGCGCCAGCTTCGCCGCGACCATGTTCTATGCCGACATCGTCGGCGCGCCGGGCGATCCGGCGGTGGACCGGGCGATGGAAGAGCTCGCCTTCCACTGCAAGGAACTGCGTGTCCTGGGCAGCTATCCCCTGGCCCGCGAGCGCGGTTGACTGCGCCAGGCGGTAGAATCTCCAATCATTACAATGCCTGTTAGGGCACGCCCGCGCCCTTGAACCATGCCCCCACTGGCTAGGCTACCCCCGATCGCGAGCGAACAGGGGAGTCTCGCCATGTACCGCCTGCTGCTGATTATCGTCGCCATTACCGGCATCTGGGCCGCCGCCGCGCCCGCCCACGCAGCCGATGGCGAACTGGCGTGACGGGCGAAGATCTGCGTCGACCTGCGCACCTATGCCAATTGCTCGTCCTTCTGGGACCGGGCGATGGACCTCGAAACGCAGGGCAAATTGTCGCCGGGCGACATCAAGAAATTCCACGATGCCTTCGACTACGCGTGCCAGTCGGGCAATGGCGTGGTCGAAGGCTGCTATTTCCTTGGCAAGGTCTATTACGACGGGCGGATGAAGGTCAGCCCCAAGGACCGCGAGCTTTACGTCAACCGCAGCTGGCGGGTCGCCTGCAACGCCTTCGATGGCGAAGCGTGTTACGGCATGGGCGACATCGCCGAACACAGCCTGATCGCGAAACAGCCCGCCAATGCCCTGCGCTATTACGGAATGGCCTGCGAACGCAATTTCGCGCGCGGCTGCGACAAGGTGATCGACCTGGCCTGGGGCACCGCCGGCAAGCCGCCGAGCTACCAGAAAGATGCCCGCGCCTATGCCAGGGCGGTCAGCTTCCAGTGCATCTATGGCGACAAGGCGGCCTGCGGCGTGGCCAAGGGGGTCTGGGCCGAACAGGGGCTGGACGGGGGCAAGGGTGCGCTTGCCGGGCGTGCCTATCTCGCCGGGTGCCGGATGGGCGATGCCGGCGCCTGCTACAACGCCGCCGCCTTCCATTCGTGGGGCAGCCCCTATGTCATCGGCCACGATTTCAACATCGCCAATGCCCTGCTGGGGCGGACCTGCGCAATGAAAGTGCCCGCCGCCTGCAAGCTGCTGGATACGCAGAAGGCCAAGGGCAATGTCGGCGACGGCAACATCATCGACCCGATGCTGCCCGAAGGCGAACGCTTCGCAGCGGCGATGGACGCGATCGACAGCGGCGACATCCGCCGCCAGCGCGCGGGCATCGCCGCGTTGCAATGGATGGCCGCAACCGATTACCCCCCCGGCCCAGGCCGAACTGGGGATGATTGCCGACAAGGGGATCGGCACGCTGTTGCCGCAGAACATGGACCTTGGCGGCGGGCGCGACCAGGTCTGCGCCAATGTGATCCAGGGCGGGCGGATGACCCGCGAATGCGTCAGCCGCGAATTTGCCCGGAGGAACTGGCCGGGCAATTATTGACCGGTGACCGCAGCAACACTGCCGGGGCTTTGCGGCGAAACGTGAAAATAGCCGCCGACAGTCGCTTGCGCCGCGCTGCCCACCATGCCACCTAGGCCGCCGTGACGACGGGGACGGTGACCACAGCGACTGGCGCAGCAGGGGAACAGTCGGCCAATGCTGCGGCTGGCTGGGAGGCCATCCGCGCGGACGGCTCGATCCAGTATGCGCCGGTGAAAATGCCGGAGAAGATCCCGCCACAGCAGCCCGAATGGCTCAAGCAATTTCTCGAATGGCTGCATGATACGCTCGCCCCGCTGGGCGAGGCGATCGGGCTGTCGTGGCCTGTGCTGCGCTGGATCCTGCTCGGCATCGCCATCGCGCTGGTGCTGTTCGTGCTCTGGCGCCTGCTCGCCCCGGTGCTGGAACGCGGCCCCCGGCGCAAGCAGGCGGCGGTGGAGGAAAGCTGGGCCCCGCAGCGCGAAGAAGCATTGGCGCTGCTCGACGATGCGGACCGGCTGGCGGGCGAAGGCCGCTATGACGAGGCGACCCACCTGTTGCTGAAGCGCAGCGTCAGCCAGATCGCGAGCGCGCGGCCCGAGTGGGTCGAAGTATCCAGCACCGCGCGCGAACTCGCCGCGCTGCCCACCCTGCCCGAGACGGCACGCCACGCCTTCCGCATCATCGCCGAGCGGGTCGAACGCAGCCTCTTCGCGCTCACCCGGCTGGGCGTGGAAGATTGGGAGGCCGCACGCGCGGCCTACGCCGAATTCGCCCTCCAGCGCATCCCGCAGGGCCAGGCATGAGCGAGCTGGCCTCACCCCAGACCGGCACCGCCACGGGTGCGGCGCGCCCGGCACAGGCCTTCCATCCCAAGGTGGTGCTCGGCCTGCTGCTGTTCGGCGCGATCGCCTTCTTCGCGATGCTCTACTTCATCGGGGCGGGCAACACCGGCGGGAAGGACAATAATGGTGGTGCCCACGCTGCATCCCGCGGGCTGACCGGATATGCGGCACTGGCGCAGTTGCTCGAAGCAGAAGGGCACGAGGTCAAGCTGTCGCGCAATGCCGGGGCCCTGACCGGCGAAACGCTGCTGATCCTCACCCCGCCGATGTTTGCCGATGGCGACGAGATCGCCCGGATCATCGAACAGCGCCGCTACAAGGGGCCGACCATCCTCGTGCTGCCCAAGTGGGTTTCGATGGAAATTCCCAAGCAGGTGAA
Organism: Sphingomonadales bacterium; assembly: GCA_014763545.1. Lineage (GTDB taxonomy): Bacteria > Pseudomonadota > Alphaproteobacteria > Sphingomonadales > Sphingomonadaceae > JACXVD01. The sequence continues at coordinate 22,247 of JACXVD010000023.1, read as the reverse complement.
GGTCAAGCACGGCGATGGCTGGGTCATCCTTGGCGAAGCGCAATCGCCTGGCTGGGTGGAAGAATTCTCCGCCCCGCTTAAGATGGATCTCTCGCTCGACCCGCTCGACGATCCCGGGTTCGACTGGCGCGGCATGGGGGCCAGCGGCAAGCTGCCCGATGCGAAGAGCGCGCAGGGCATGGAAGCCAAGGACATGCAGCCGCTGGTGACCGACAGCAACGGCCGCATGCTGGTCGCCTATCTACAGGATAGCGGCACCTATCCCGTGCTGGACGAGGCCGCCGGCATCGCGACGCAGGTGCCCGATGTCGATGAAGACGGCTACGATGCGAACGGCAATTACGTCGATACCGATCGCTGGGGCGTGGTGGTGGTCGCCGAACCCGATCTGTTCGACAATTACGGCATGGCCGACCGCAGCCGCGCCGAACTGGCGGGCAAGGTCGTCGAGGCCGCGCTGGAGGGGCAGGACCTGCCGATCACATTCGACCTGACGCTGAATGGCCTCGGTCGCACGCAGAACCTGTTGACGCTGGCATTCGAGCCGCCTTTCCTGGCTGCGACGCTGTGCCTGATTATCGCCATGCTGATCGTGGGCTGGCGCGCGTTTCGCCGGTTCGGCCCACCGCTGGCAGAGGCACGCGCCATCGCCTTCGGCAAGGGGCGGCTGGTGGCCAACAGCGCCGGCTTCATCCTGCGCACCCGGCGGCTGCACCTGCTGACCGGGCCATATGCCGCGATGCTGCGCGCCCGGATCGTGCAGTCGCTCGGCCTGCGCCGGGCGGATGACGAGGCGATCGACGCAGCGCTGCTGCGCCGCCGGATCGACACCCCGCCCTATTCCCATCTCGCCGCCGCACTGGAAACGGCGCACGGCCCCCGTGAAATCCTGCGCGCGGCACTCGCGCTCAAATCCCTTGAAAGGATGCTTTCCCGATGACGATGACGCTCGACGATGTGCGCGGACTTGCCCATGCGATCCGCGGCGAGGTCGCCAAGGCGGTGGTCGGCCAGGACGAGACGGTCGAACACCTGCTCGTCGCGCTGCTGGCGGAAGGCCATGTGCTGCTCGAAGGCCCGCCGGGCACCGCCAAGACCTTCCTCGCGCAGTGTTTCGCCGCCTCGCTGGGGCTGGATTACGGGCGCATCCAGTTCACGCCCGACCTGCTGCCGGGCGATATTCTCGGCTCCAACCTGTTCAACTTCCAGACCAGCCAGTTCACCCTCACGCGCGGTCCGATTTTCTGCGAGCTGCTGCTGGCCGACGAAATCAACCGCACCCCGCCCAAGACGCAGGCCGCACTGCTGGAGGCGATGCAGGAACGGCACGTGACGCTGGACGGCGAAACCCACGCCCTGCCCGGCCAGTTCATGGTGGTGGCAACGCAGAACCCGATCGAGAACCAGGGCGTCTATCCGCTGCCCGAAGCACAGCTCGACCGTTTCCTGTTCAAGCTGCTGGTCCCCTATCCCGACGAAAGCGAGGAAGCGCGGATCGTCGAACGCTTCGGCAAGCGGCAAGGCCCGCAGCGCCCGGCGGATTTCGGGATCGCGGCAGTGGCCGATGGCGCACGGCTGGATGCCGCGAGCGCCGCGCTCGACCAGGTGACGGTGGCCAAGGAAATCGTCGATTACGTCGTGCGATTGGTGCGTGCCACGCGCGAGAACGCCGACCTCTCGAGCGGCGCCAGCCCGCGCGCGGCGGTGCTGCTGGCCAATGCCGCCCGCGCCCGCGCGGCGCTCGACGGGCGGGCCTATGTCATTCCCGACGACGTCAAAGCGCTGGCCGTCGCGGTGCTGCGCCATCGGCTGGTGTTGAGCCCCGCCGCCGAGATCGAAGGCCGCGAGATCGAGGTGCTGGTCAACGAGCTGGTCGAAGCGACCGAAGCGCCGCGATAGGTCAGAGAGCGAGCCCGGCCCGGTGAAATTCCCCATTGTCCCCACGGCCCGCGCGGCATGGCTGGCGGCGCTCGGCGCTCCGCTGGCGCTGGTGATCGCCGCCACTGCGCCGGGGGCTTGGGTGGTCGCGCCCGCTGCCGGCGTGGCGCTGCTGGTGCTGGTGCTGCTCGACGCGCTGGTTGCCGGGCGGCTGGTCGACTGGCGGCTGGTGGCTCCCGCCGATGCCGAGGTGGGCGAGCCCCTGCAGGTCACTGTGCTGGCCGATTTCGCCGGGCGCACCGGCAATGGCCCGGCGCTGGCCTCGCTCGCCTTCGATGCCCGCCTGCACCCCGATGGACGCAGCGATCTTGCCTTGCTGCACCAACTCGGGGCCGGGAACTGGAGTGGCTCGATCACGCTGACCCCCGACCGGCGCGGCACCGCGGCGATCGAACGGCTGTGGCTCAACTGGTCCGGGCCGCTCGGCCTCGGCGCGCGTCAGGTCGAACAGGGGCTGGAAGATCGCGAGATCCGCATCTGGCCCGACCTTTCGCCGGTCCGCAGTCCGGAGCTGCAATTCTTCCTGCGCGATGCGCAATTCGGCCTGATCGCCCGCCGCATCCGCGGCGAAGGCACCCAGTTCGAGGCGTTGAGCGAATACGAACCGGGAATGGACCGCCGCCGGATCGACTGGAAGGCGAGCGCCCGCCACACGCGCCTCTATGCCCGCGAGAACGAAAGCGAGCGCAACAACCAGATTGTCTTCGCCTTCGATTGCGGGCAGGCGATGTGCGAGCCGGTCGATGGCTTGCCGCGGATCGACAGGGCTGTTTCTGCTGCGCTCACCGCCGCCTATGTCGCGCTCAAGGGCGGCGACCGTGTGGCGCTGTTCGGCTTCGCGCAGAAACCGACGCTGGCAACCCCGTTCACCGCCGACGCGCGCGCATTTCACCGGTTGCAGCGCGCCGCCGCCAGCCTCGACTATCACGCCGAAGAACCCAATTTCACCCTCGCGCTGGCAACGCTGACCGCGCGGCTGCAGCGGCGCAGCCTGATCATCCTGTTTTCCGATTTCACCGACCCGACCGGGGCCGAACTGATGCTGGAAAGCGTCGGGCGACTGGTCGAGCGCCACCTCGTCCTGTTCGTCACCATCGAAGACAGCGAACTGGCCGCGATCGCCGATGGCGAGCCGGACAATCTCGACCGGCTGGCCATGGCGGTTACCGCCGACAGCCTCGCGCGCCAGCGCGCGCTGGTGTTGCAGCGCCTGCGCCAGATGGGCGTCGACGTGATCGAGGCGCCGTGGGAGCGGATCGGCTATCGCCTGATCGACCGCTACCTCCAGATCAAGCGCGCGGGGACGATCGGATGAAGGCACCCATCCTCAGGACATTGTTCGGCCAGCAGGCCGTTGCCGCACCGCCCGATATCGAGGCGGCCGTGCTGCGCTCGGACCGCTTCCGGCTGGAACGCGAAGGCGAATGGCAAAGGCTGGAAGCCATCGTGACGCGCATGGAGCGCGGGCGGCTGCGCGGCCTGTCGGACGATGACGTGCTGGCCCTGCCCGCGCTCTATCGCACGGCGGCGTCGAGCCTCGCAGTGGCGCGCGAAACCTCGCTCGATGCGGCGACACTACGTTATCTCGAAGCCCTGGTGCAGCGCGCCTGGTACCAGGTCTATGGCCCGCGCATCGGCTTCTTCGCCTGGCTGCGGCGCTTCCTGGGCGGCGGGTTGAGCCAGGCGGTGCGCGAGATCTGGCTGGATATCTGCATCGCCCTCGCCGTGATGGTTGCAGGCACGGTGGTCGGCTGGCTGCTGGTCGAGCGGGACGTCGAATGGTATTACGCGCTGGTCCCGACCGATTTCGCCGATACGCGTGTACCCGGTGCCAGCCGCCAGCAATTGCTGGAAGCGCTGGGGCATGACGGATCGACCAACGGGCTATCGGCCTTTGCCGCCTTCCTGTTCAGCAACAATGCCGGGGTTTCGATCATGGCCTTTGCGCTGGGGTTTGCCTTTGGCATTCCCTCGCTGATGCTGCTGATCCACAATATGGCGGTGCTGGGCGCAATGCTGTGGCTGTTCAACACGCAGGGGCTGGTGGTCGATTTCGCCGCCTGGCTGAGCGTGCATGGCACGACCGAAATCTTCGCGATCCTGCTGGCCGGAGCCGCCGGCATGCATATCGGGCGCAATATGGCATTCCCCGGCAAACGCTCGATCATGACCGCCGCTGCCGAAAGCGGACGCCGTGCGGCGCAGGTGATGGCGGGCGTGGTGATGATGCTGATCGTCGCCGCCTTCCTCGAAAGCTTCGCGCGGCAGCTGGTCACGGCAACCCCGGCACGCTTTGCCATCGGCGGTTCGATGCTGGCCTTCTGGCTGCTGTATTACTTCGCCTTCCGCCGCACCATGCGCGAGAATCTGGAATGAGCGCCGGCACCGCCCCGTGGATCGCGCGCCAGCAGAAACGGCGGCGCGACGTGGTGACGCCCGAAGGGATCGCCCTGCCCTTCACCGTGGCCGGGCGCGGCGCGCGCTTCGGGGCGCTGCTGCTCGATTTCATCATCCTCTATGTCGGGATGCTGATTTTCCTATTCCTCGCGATGTACATCGCCAGCGGGGCCGGCGAGCTGCTCGACGACAAGAAGATGAGCGGCCCGGTCGAAATGATCGTGGTGATCTTCTTCGTCGGCATGTTCCTCGCGCGCTACGGCTATTTCATGTTCTTCGAACTCGGTCCGCGCGGCGCGACGCCGGGCAAGCGGGTGGCCGGGATCAGGGTGGCGGCGCGCGACGGCGGGCGCCTGACCCCGTCGGCGGTGCTGGCGCGCAACCTGCTGCGCGATATCGAAATCTTCCTGCCGCTGGTGTTCATCCTGACCGCGCAGAGCGGCGAGGGTGGAGCAGCGGCGATTGCTGCGACGCTGTGGTTCGCGATCTTCATGCTGTTCCCCTTCTTCAACCGCGATGCGATGCGGGCGGGCGACCTGATCGCGGGGACATGGGTGGTCGAAGCGCCCAAGGCGAAGCTGCTGGAGACGATCACCACCGCCGAAGCGGCAGCGGGGCGCAGCAGCGTGGCCGATGTCGCCTATCGCTTCAGCGACGCGGAACTTTCGGTTTACGGCGAATATGAATTGCAGACGCTGGAGAAGGTGCTGCGCGACGATATCCCGACCGCCATGGTCAACGTGCACGAGGCGATCTGCCGCAAGATCGGGTGGAATCCGGGCGCGGGCGACGAGCGCGCCTTTCTCGAAGCCTTCTATGCCCAGTTGCGCGCCAAGCTCGAAGGGGACATGCGTTTCGGCAAGCGCAAGAAGGACAAGTTTTCATGACCGCCGCCGCCGCCCACACCAGCTACCGCATCCTGCCCGACGATTTGACCGGCGAGGCGGTGCTCGGCCTGTTGCAGCTGCACCTCGACGAGATGCATCGCTGGTCGCCTGCCTGCAAGGTGCACGCCATGCCTGCCGAGCGGCTGCGCGCGGCGGACGTCAGTTTCTTCGCGGCGTGGGATGGCGATAGGCTGGCGGCGGTCGGCGCGCTCAAGCAGATCGACGAGGAGCGCGGCGAACTCAAATCGATGCGGGCGGCCCCCGCATATCGCGGCAAGGGCGCAGGCGAAGCCATCCTGCTCCAGCTGATGGCAGAGGCACGCAGGCGCGGGTACAGTTGGGTGGGGCTGGAAACGGGCCGCCCCGAGCCCTTCCGCCCGGCCCACACGCTCTATGCCAAACATGGCTTCGCCGAATGCCCGCCGTTCGGGGATTACGTGTCCGACGATTTCAGCCTGTGCATGGAGCGCCGCCTGCCATGATCGACCGGCGCAGCCTGATCGTCGGCGGTGCGGCACTGGCTGCGAGCGCCTGCGTCCCGCTCGATCCGTCGCCGACCGGGCGGCTGGCGGCGAAATTGCGCCTGATCGAAGTGGGCTCGGGCGGGGATCTGGGCGTGGCTTTCCTCAATCCGGCACAGCGCCTCGCGCTTGGTCACCGGCAGGACGAAGCCTTCGCCATGTGCTCCACCTTCAAGACCTCGCTCGCCGCGCTGGTGCTGTCGCTGGAACAGGCGGGCAAGCTCGACCTGTCGCAGGTGATCCGCTGGAGCGAAGCCGACCTGCTGTCCTACGCGCCCTTCGCCAAGGAACGGCTGGCGAGCGGGGCGAGCCTGCGCGAACTGGCCCGCGCGGCGCAGGTGCTGTCGGACAATACGGCGGCCAATCTGCTGCTGGAGCGCGTCGGCGGCCCGGCGGGGGTGACCGCATACTGGCGCAGCCTGGGCAACGCGGTTTCGCGGCTCGACCGCACGGAGCCGCAGCTCAATTTCGTGCCCCCCGGCGAAATCCGCGACACCACCAGCCCGGCGGCAATGGCCGGGACATTGGCGAACATCCTGTTCGGCGACGCGCTCGACAGCGCCCGCCAGGCGGAACTGCGCGGCTGGATGCGCGAGACGCAAACCGGGCTGTCGCGCGTCAGGGCGGGCCTGCCGCCCGATTGGGAGGTCGGCGACAAGACCGGGTCAAGCGGCGACTGGCCGGCGATGCCCTATGCCCGCGGCGATATCGGCTATGTCGTCTCGCCGATGGGCGACCCGGTGCTGTTTGCCGTCTATCACCGCGCCTCGCGCGACAATCCGCCCAAGGCAGAGGTGGTCGATGCCGCCTTTGCCACGGTCGGCCAGGTGCTCTCCGACTGGATCGACACGACTTACAGGGTCATCGTTGCCTGAGGGCGCGGCTCACTCGCCGGCAAAGATCGCCACTTCATTCACGCCATCGCTGGTCGCGCGGCCGCGATACATGCCCTGCGTGTTGAAGCTGAACACCGCATCGCCATTGGGCGCGACCACGATCACCCCGCCATCGCCGCCGAGCGCGCCGACCTCGGCCATGACCTGGTCGGCTGCATCCTGCGCCCCCGCCCCGGCCAGCGCGATGCGGTCGCAGATCGACTTGGCCACGCCCACGCGGATGAAATATTCCCCCGATCCAGTGGCGGAGATGGCGCAGACGCCGTCCTGCGCATAGGTGCCCGCGCCGATCACCGGCGAATCGCCGATGCGTCCCCAGCGCTTGCCCGTGATGCCCCCGGTGGAGGTGCCGGCCGCGACATGCCCCTGCGTGTCGAGCGCCACCGCGCCGACCGTGCCGAACTTGTGATCGACGTCGTAGGCGCTGAGCTGGTCAGCCTTCAGCCGCTCAAGCGATTCCCTGCGTTCGGGCGTCGCGAAATAGCCGGGATCGACCATTTCGATGCCGTGGCTGGCGGCGAATTCCTCCGCCCCGGTCCCGCTCAGCATGACATGGCGGCCATCTTCCATCACCGCGCGGGCGAGCAGGATCGGGTTCTTCACATGGCTGACCCCGGCGACCGCCCCCGCACGACGCCCATCGCCGAGCATGAAGGAGGAATCGAGCTCGTTGGTTCCCTGCCAGGTGAACACCGCACCGCGCCCGGCATTGAATTTCGGATCGTCTTCCAGCCGGGTGATCACCGCCACCACCGCATCGCCCGCGCTGCCGCCGCTGGCGAGCACCCTGGCCCCGGCGTCGAGCGCGGCCTGCAGCGAGGCCTTGTAATCGGCCTGTTGCGCCTCGCTCATCGCCGCGCGGTCCATCGTTCCCGCACCGCCGTGGATCGCGATCGACCAGCGCGCGGGGGCAGGCCGATCCTGGGCCAGGGCGGGCGAAGTGATGGCGGCAAGGCCGACGAGCGCGAAGGCGAGTTTGATCATGGCGCCCAAGCTATCACCGCATCCGGCGCTGGGAAGGCATTGCATTGTCTGCCGCTGTGGATATGCGCCTTGGCCATGATCACGCTGCGCCCCGCAACGCCCGACGATGCCACCCTGCTCGCCCCGTTCGCGCGCGATGCCTTCGAGGCGGCCTTCGCCCATCTCTACAAGCCGGAAGACCTCGCCGCCTTCAATGCGGCGGAGCGTTCGGAGGAGAAATACGCCCACGCCCTGGCCGACCCGGCAACCCGTGTGCAACTGGCCTTCGTCGATGGCGAACTGGCTGCCTATTGCCTCGTGATCGTTGGCAAGGGTTTCGCCGAGCGGCCCGAACCGCAGCCCGGCAAGCCGCTCTACTTCAGCCAGCTCTATTGTGCGGGCGACAAGGTAGGGCTGGGCCTTGGCGCGACGCTGATGGACTGGGCGCTGGGCGTCGCCCGCACCGAAGGCTGCGATGCCGTGCAGCTATCGGTATGGAGCGAGAATTTCGGCGCGCAGCGGTTCTACCAGCGGCACGGCTTCGCCAAGGTGGCGGACATCGAGTTCTGGGTCGGCGACCAGTGCGACGCGGAATTTCTCTACGAGCTGCCGCTGTAAGGCCCGACCGGGTCAGACCAGCGCGTAATAGCGCAGCAGATTCCCGTCTGGCTTGCGTTCGCCAATGCCGATGAAGACGTGGCGAGTCAGCCAGTCGTGCTTGCCCGCCGGGCATTCGAAGCTGGGGTTGCCGCGCAGATAATATTCGTCATGCGCCACCGGCTCGCCGCCTTCGAAGGCCCATTTGCGCAGCCGGTCCATCGTGTCGGGCTTGCGCCCCCAGAGATAGCCCTTGTTGTTGAGCAGGATCAGTGTGCCGTCCTCCTCCTGGAGCAAGTAGCGCGCGTCGAAACAGGCGACACCGTCGGGTCGGAAATAGGCATAATCGCCCCCCGATCCCGGCACTGCGCGGCCGCTGATGGCCGGGCCGGTGAAGCTGCCGCTTTCGACCAGCACCGCACTGCGATTGCCGCCCCAGGGGGTGTTGGCGATCATATAGGCCGTGGGGAAGGTCAGCCGCACTTCCATCGCGAATTCGAGCCGGGGATTGTCCATCGTCGACCATGGCGGGGTGAAGGGTTCGGTCATCAGCGAAGCTCCAGTGCGCCGCCATCCACGAACAGATTGGCGCCGGTGATGAAGGATGCCTCTTGCGAGGCGAGGAACAGGACCGCGCGGGCAACCTCGTCGGCTTCGCCCATGCGCCCCATCGGAACGGCGGCGATCATCATGCTGCGCAGCTGGTCCACTGCGGCTGCATCCATGCCCGGATTGCGGTGGAGCAACGGGGTCTCGGTCGGGCCGGGGCTGACCATGTTGACCCGGATGCCCTGCCCGACCAGTTCGCGCGCCATGGTCTTCATCGCGGCATGCAGCCCCGCCTTGGCGGCGGCATAGGTGATGTTGCCCGGCAGCGCGGTATGCGCACCGATCGAGCCGGTCAGCACCACCGCCCCGCCCTGCCCCATCAGCCGGACCGCCTGCTGCACCGCGAAGACGCAGCCGCGCAGATTGATGGCGTGGACCGAATCCCAGTAATCCGGCGTGATCTCCGCCAGCGGAGCGAAACCGCCGATACCCGCGTTCACGAACAACACGTCGACCGCGCCGTCATCCTCCGCAATCGTGGCGAACAGCGCTGCCATCGCGTCCAGATCGGCGATGTCCGCGCGGTGGCCCTGCGCCCCTGGGATCGCGGCAACAGCCGACGCGATCGTGGCCGGATCGCGGCCCGTCAGCCTGACCTGCGCCCCTTCGGCGGCGAAGCCCTTTGCGGCGGCAAGGCCGATGCCGCTGTTGCCCCCGAGGACGAGCACGTTCTTGCCCGCAAACCGCCCCATCAGAAGGGGCTCAGCGGGTTGAGGCGATGGGGGTTTACATCCTGCATCACGTCCCAATGTTCGGCGATCATCCCGTCCTCGATGCGGAACAGGTCGATCACGGCAAAGCCCGGATCGCCGGTGTGGCGGATCACGTGGTAGTGCAGCGTCACGTGATCGCCGTCGACGAATGCCCGGTGGAGTGTTTGCACCGCATCGCCCGGCTGGCCCTTGGCCCAGTCGAGGAAGGTTTTCAGGGCTTCGCGCCCGGGTTCGACATTCTGGTGGTGCTGGATGTAATCGGGGCTGATGAAGCGGTCGACCGCCCCGGCATCGAGCGGCACCAGCACCTGTTCGAACATGTCGAGCACGAGTTGCAGATTGGCCTGTTCTTGCGGCGTGCGGCTCATCTCCGGCGCTCTCCTCTCGCCCCATCAGTAACGAGCGTTATCGTGCGGGGCAATCCACCTAATTTCGCACTTGCGGCTTTTTCGCATATATGAAACAAGAGTGGAAAGGGAGATTGAGATGATCCGCACCACCCATGTCGGCAGCCTTCCGCGCGGCGAAGCACTTGTGCCCCTGCTGCTGGCCCGGGACAAGGGCGAACCCTATGACGCCGACGAATTCGACCGGGTCGTGCAGGATGCGGTGGACGAGGCGGTGCGCAAACAGGTCGAGGCCGGCGTGTCGGTCGTCTCCGACGGCGAACTCGGCAAGGTCGGCTATTCGACCTATATTATCGAGCGGCTCGAAGGCTTCGGCGGGCATACCGCGCGCAAGCCGGCCAAGGATCTGGCCGAAGTGCCCGAGCTGGCGAAGAAGCTCAGCGCGATCATGGGCGCGCAGGAATTTACCCGCGCCAGCGCCATCGCACCCATCCGGCTGGTGAACCTGCAGCCGCTGCATGACGATATTCGCCGCATGCAGCACGCCATGGACGCGCATGGGCAGGGGGCCAGCGCCTTCATGAATTCGGCCTCGCCCGGTCTCATCACCGCGTTCCAGCCGAACCAGTATTACAAGACGCACGAAGATTACCTGGCCGATCTCGTGACCGCGATGACCCCCGAATATGAAGCGATCGTGGAGGCCGGGTTCGACCTGCAACTCGACTGCCCCGACCTGGCGATGAGCCGCCACACCGGCTATCAGGACTGCACCGAGGAGGAATTCCTCAAGATCGCAGCGGCCAATGTCGAGGCGATGAACGCAGCCACCGCCAACATCCCGCCTGAAAAACTGCGGATGCATGTCTGCTGGGGCAATTACGAGGGCCCGCACGACTACGACATTCCGCTCGAACGGATCATCGACATCGTGCTCAAGGCACGCCCGGCGACGATCCTGTTCGAAAGCGCCAATCCGCGGCACGAGCATGAATGGATCGTGTGGAAAGGCGCCGACCTTACCGGCAAGGTGCTCGCCCCCGGGCTGATCGACAGCTGTTCCAACTATATCGAAACGCCCGAATTGATCGCGCAGCGGATCGAACGCTTCGCCTCCTTCGTCGGCAAGGACCGGGTGATCGCCAGCTCCGATTGCGGCTTCGGCACCTTCGCGGGTTACGGCAAGATCGACCCGTCGGTCGCGTGGAAGAAGCTGGCCAATCTGCGCGCCGGGGCCGACATTGCGGATGCGAGGATCGGCTGATGCCCGCAATCGGTGCCAGTGCGGCGTCTTCCTCGCAGGTCAAATCGGCCACGCGCACGCTCGACATTATCGAATATGTCGTATCCCAGCGCCGCCCGCTCGTGGCGCAGGAAATCGCCACCGCACTCGCGATCCCGGTCAGTTCGCTGTCCTATCTGCTTTCGACACTGGTCGAGCGCGACTATCTCCAGCGGGAGGGGCGGCGCTATCGGGCCGGACCGGGGCTGGAGCGCTTGCAGGCGCATGATCCCGGCTTCACCCTGGCAGAACGCGTTGCCCCCTTGGTGCGTACGCTGCGCGTCCAGCTGAACGAGACCGCCAGCTTCTTCGTCCGCAGCGGCTGGGAGGTGGAGGCCATCGTCACCGAAACCAGCGAACAGGCGCTGCGCTATGCCGTCGATGCGGGCGCGCGCGCACCGATCCATGCATTGTCGGCGGGCAAGGCGATCCTGTCGTCCCTGCCCGACGAGGAACTGGTCGAGTTCTTCCGCGAGGCGGAACTGACCAGCTTCACCGACCGCACCGTGATCGACGAGGGTCGCCTGCGTCGCGAGCTCCAGGAAATCAGGCGCAGCGGCATCGCCCGCACCGATGAGGAATACAGCCTCGGGATCGCAGGGCTTGGCCGGCTGGTGCGCATCGACGGCGAGCCTGTCGGCGCCCTGGCGGTAGCGATCCCCAAGGCACGCTTCACCCCGGAAATGAAGGAACGCGCGACCGACCTGCTGCGCCGCACCGCCGCCCTGCTCGAAGCCGCATAAGGCCAAACCCCAAGATCGTGAGAGGCGACTTCCCGGTCGGGAAGCCGCCTCTCTTGCGACCCGCGGGCGGGTTTGGCGGTTAGCGCGCGACCCCTTCCTGGCGCCAGCTGTCGGCATAATTGTCGCGCGCGGTTTCCGAATAGGGAACCGGGCTGACATAGGCCTTGATCTCGGTCTGGACATGCGGCTCGACCGTGGGCTTGGTGGTACCGCCATCGGGCTCGCCCCACACCAGCGTAACCGCCTTGCCCATTTCGGCATAATCGGGGTCGATCATGGCGAGCGTGAGCATCTTGCCTTCGTTGGCGCTGTAGCCGACCCAGGTCGACAGGCCGATCACCTTGCCGTCGCAGCGCACTTCGTCGAACGGGTGCATCGCATAGACGGCGCTGGGGAACTCCATATATTTGGCGCGTTCGCCCTTCTGCAGCGCGCTGCTCTGCACGCGCAGCACGTCTTCGGTGTCGAGCGCGAGGGTGACCTTCACCCGGTGCTTGTCGTCCTTCATCTGCTCGAGCGCTTCGCGGCCGATGAAGTCGTGATCGAATTTGACGATGTGGCCGTAACCCAGATCCCACGGGGTCAGGTAATAGCCTTCGATGCTGTCGGGCACCCACGATCCGCCGACCGAACACATGCCCTCGTAGCAATTGCCGGGCATGTATTCGCGGAAGGCGCGGCTGCCTTCGCCGGTATAGGTGCCGGGCAGCGGCGAGGGGATCCAGCCCGATTCGAGCGTGTTCGACGAATAGGTGCGCCCGCCGACCAGCGTCAGCCCGTGGTCCTTGCCCGCCGCGACCAGCGCACCGTGGACCTTGTCGTAATCCGCCCACGGGCCGAACAGTTCATAACCCGGCTGCCCCGCCATGCCGTGGCGCAGCGCGCGCACGTCGCAGCCGTTGATCTTCACCGTGGTCATGTTGAAGAATTTGAGGTCGGGCGCCGTCTCGCCCATCGCCTCGCTCAGCACGGCCATCGCGTTGGGGCCCTGCAGCTGGAAGCGGTAGTTGCGGCGGTATTCCTGCTGGTCTTTGGGCCGGGCGGCGGTGCGCTCGTCGCGGCTGACCTCGACATCCCAGTCGCCCGTGGCGGCATGGAATTCGACCCATTCGATCGCCGGGGCACGGCCCACCAGGGTAAAGAATTCATCCGCGATGTAGAACAGGATGACATCGCCGATGACATAGCCTTCGGCGGTCACAGGAACCCACTGCTTGGCCTTGTCGACGACGAAGCCCTTGAAGCTGTTGATGCCCAGATATTCGAGCAGCTTGAATGCGTCGGGCCCTTTCACGTCGAGTTCGACCATGTGGTACGACTGGTTGAACAGCACCGCCTTGGTCGCCCAGGCGTTCTGTTCGCTGCGCCAGTTGGAAAATTCCGCCGGCACGCCGGGATAGACGTTGGGCCCGACCTGCTGGTTGCGCAGGAAATGGACGAGGTCGCCCGCGGCATCGAGTTTCTGCTGGAGTGTCTGGGTCATGCTTGCTCTCCCTGGGGATTTGACAATAGGCCATCGCCGGTCGGCTGTGCGAGCCAGCGGGCGATAGCTGTGTTCACTGCATCGGGTGCCTCGCGCTGGATCATATGCCCGGCGCCGGGCACGATGGCGAGGGTCGCGCCGGGAATGGCGGCGGCGAATTCGCGGTGCTGCGCGGGCGGGCTCCATTGGTCGAGCGCGCCGGTCATCACCAGCGTCGGGCAGGCAATCGCGGGCAGCATAGCGGTGCGGTCGCTGCGCGCCAGCAAGGCGGCGACCTGCGCTTCCCACCGCGCCTGCCCCTGTTCGAAGCACATCGCGCGAAGGGCGGGCAGCACGGCGGGATCGTCGTGGTGGGCGGGCGCCACCATCGGCGGCAGCCAGCGATCGACCAGCGCGGCAAAGCCGTGGTCATGGCCCAGCCGGGTCAATTCATGCCGCTTGTCCGCCTCGCCCGGCTGGACGCCATGCACCCCGGTGCTGACCAGCGCCAGGCGGCGCACCCGGTCGGGCGCCAGCCGCAGGATTTCCAGCGCGATCCGCCCGCCCATCGAATGGCCGAAGAGGTCGAATCGCCCCGGCGTCGAATCGAGCACGAACTGCGCCATGTCTTCCAGCCGATCGAGCAGTCCGTATCCGCCGATCGCCTTGGCCTGCGGAAACGCAGCCAGCTGCGGCGCGAAAATGCGCGCATCGCAAATCAGGCCGGGCAGGAAAACGAGCATGGAGGGGAAGTCCTCGATCCCAAAATTCATAGTTGCGAATTTTTCGCCTATACGAATTGTTGAGGCTTTGCTAGGGGGAATCGCAGCACGGTGCGGGAGAGACACAGGGCCATGAATTACGCCGCCATCCACCCCAATTGGGATCGGCCGGCCGCCCATATGCTGGACGGCTATTCACTGGAAATGACCGCCAAGGATCGGCCCGCGCTGGACGAGGCGGCGAGCCTGATCGCACCGGAAACACCCATCGCCGTCACCTTCCTGCCGGGCGAGGAAATGGACGAGCGCATCGCTGCCGCAGTGCGCATCCGCGAACTGGGCTTCGAACCGATGCCGCATCTGTCCGCGCGCCGCATCTTCAGCGCGGACGAACTGGCCACGATGATGCGCAGACTGGTCGCGGAAGCGGGCGCCAAACGCGTGTTCCTGGTCGCCGGCGATCCGCCCGAAGCCGCCGGGCCGTTCAGCGATACGCTGCAGATGATCCGCACCGGCGTGTTCGAGGACAATGGCATCGTCGCGGTGGGCATTGCCGGTCATCCCGAAGGCCATCCCAATGTCGGCAGGGCCGAATTGTGGAGCTGGATGGAAGACAAGATTACCGAGATTTCCGATCGCGGGATGGCGCCGCTGGTGGTCACGCAATTCGGTTTCGATCCCGACGCTTTCCTCCAGTGGCTGGCCGAAATGCGCGAACGCGGGATCGCAGCGCCGGTTCGCATCGGCGTGCCCGGCCCGGCCGGGATCAAGCGGCTGTTGCGCTACGCCAAATTCTGCGGCGTGGGCGCGACAACCTCGGTGCTCAAGAAATACGGCATCAGCCTGGCCAATCTGATCGGCACCGCCGGGCCGGACCGGCTTGTCGATGCGCTGCGCACCGGTATGGGGCCGGAGCACGGCCCGGTGCGCCTGCATTTCTATCCCTTCGGCGGGCTGAAACCCACTGTCGAATGGATCAACCAATATGCCGCGAAGCATGGCGACGCCCTGCCGCGCTACGACCAGACCTGAGGAGTTTCCCCGCGTGTCCGAAACCTGTGTGCTGAGCCTGTCGTGCCCCGACAAGCCGGGGCTGGTGGCGCTGGTAGCCACCTTCCTGGCCGACAACGGGGGCAATATCACCGATGCCGAACAATATAACGACCCCGGCACGGGCAAGTTCTTCATGCGCGTGGAATTCGATCCGGGCACCACGGCACCGGATGCGTTCCGCACCGCCTTCACCCCGCTGGCGGACGCCAATGCGATGGAATGGAAGCTGCGCGAACCGGGGTATCTGCCCAAGGTGGTGCTGATGGTGAGCAAGCTCGACCACTGCCTCGGCGACCTGCTCTATCGCATGCGCATCGGCGAGCTGAAGATGGAAGTCGCCGCGATCATCAACAATCACCCACGCGAAGTGCTGACGACATCGCTGATCGGCGACATACCCTATTACCACTTCCCGATCACCAAGGACACCAAGCCGCAGCAGGAAGCGCAGATCAAGCAGGTGGTGACCGACACCGGCGCCGAACTGGTGGTGCTCGCCCGCTACATGCAGATCCTGTCGGACGATTTGACGCGTTTTCTCACCGGTCGCTGCATCAATATCCACCATTCCTTCCTCCCCGGCTTCAAGGGGGCCAAGCCCTATCACCAGGCCCATGCGCGCGGGGTGAAGATGATCGGCGCCACCAGCCACTATGTCACCGCCGACCTCGACGAAGGGCCGATCATCGCGCAGGACGTGGAGGCCATCACCCATCGCGAAACGCCCAACGAACTGGTCGCCAAGGGCCGCGACGTCGAACGCCGCGTGCTGGCCAAGGCGGTCAAGGCACAGCTGGAGGACCGGGTGTTCCTCAACGGCGACCGGACGGTAGTCTTCTCGAGCTGACATCATGGCCGAGATCATCGACGGGCGCGCCGTCGCGCGCCAGCTGGACGAGGAAACGCGGGCCGGTGTCGCCGCGCTGGTCGAACGCACCGGAGCGCCGCCGGGCCTTGCCGTGGTGCTGGTCGGCAACGACCCGGCGAGCGAGGTGTATGTCGCGCACAAGATCAAGGCCTGCGCCCGCGTCGGCATCACCAGCCATGAACATCGCCTGCCCGCCACTACCGGGCAGGAAGCGCTGCTGACGCTGATCGCGCGGCTCAATGCCGACCCGACGATCCACGGCATATTGGTGCAGGTGCCGCTGCCCGAGCATATCGACGCCGGCGCGGTGCTGGGCGCGATCGACCCGGGCAAGGATGTCGACGGGTTCCACCCGGTCAATGTCGGGCGGCTTTCCACCGGCACGGGCGGACTGGTGCCCTGCACCCCGCTGGGGGTGATGAAACTGCTCGACACGGTGATCGACGATCTCACCGGCATGAATGCGGTGGTGATCGGCAAGTCGAACATCGTCGGCAAGCCGATTGCCATGCTGCTGCTCGAACGCGAGGCAACCGTTACCGTCACCCATATCGAAACCCGCGGCCTGCCCGACCTGGCGCGCCACGCCGATATTATCATCGCGGCCGCAGGTGCCCCGCGGCTGGTGAAGGGGTACTGGGTCAAGCCGGGGGCGGTGATCGTGGATGTCGGGATCACCCGCGTCCCCTCCCCCGACGGCGGCAAGGACAAGCTCGTCGGCGATGTCGCTTTCGACGAGGTCCAACACGCCCGCGCGGTCACTCCCGTGCCCGGCGGGGTCGGCCCGATGACCATCGCCTGCCTGCTGTCGAACACGGTGAAGGCGGCCACTTTCACCGGAAGCTAAGCTCTGGCATTGTGACCCCACTTCGCTTACACTGGTGTAAGTAAGAGTGGAGAGAGAGCCAATGGCGACCAAGCTGCCCGACGTGGATGTGGCGATCATCGGTGCGGGGATTTCCGGCATCGGGATGGCTGCGCATATGCAGATGTCATGCCCGGGCAGGAGCTATGCGATCTTCGAACGGCGCGCGCAGCTGGGCGGGACATGGGACCTGTTCCGCTATCCCGGCATCCGCTCCGACAGCGATATGCACACGCTGGGCTTCGCCTTCGAACCCTGGGTGCATGAAAAGAGCATCGCCGATGGGCCTTCGATCCTCGAATATCTCGACAAGATCGTGGACGAGCGCGGCATCCGCCCGCACATCCGGCTCGACAACAAGGTCGTCTCCGCCGACTTCCACAGCGACGATGCCTGCTGGCACATCGTCGCCGAAACCCCCGCAGGCAGGCAGGAAACCACCGCGCGCTTCCTCTATCTCGGTTCGGGCTATTACGACTACGACCAGCCCTTCGACGCGGCCTTTCCCGGTCGGGAAGACTTCCAGGGCCAGGTCGTGCATCCCCAGTTCTGGCCGCAGGACCTCGACTATGCGGGCAAGCGGGTGGTGGTGATCGGTTCGGGCGCGACCGCGGTCACCGTCGTTCCCGCGATGGCCGCCAAGGCAGCGCATGTCACCATGCTCCAGCGCACGCCGACCTGGATGATCGCCCGCCCGGCGCGCGATGCGATCGCCAATTTCCTGCGCCGGATCCTGCCCGGCGAAACCGCCTATCGGCTGACCCGGATGAAGAACATCTGGTTCCAGCGGATGCTGTTCAAACGGGCCAAGACCAAGCCGGGCAAGGTCGCCGACTTCCTGACCAAGGAAACCCGCAAGCTGCTGGGCGACAAATATACCGAGCGCGATTTCAAGCCGCCCTACGATCCGTGGGACCAGCGCCTGTGCCTGGTGCCGGACGAGGATTTCTTCGCCGCCATCCGCGAAGGGCGCGCCTCGGTCGTTACCGACCACATCGAACGGTTCGACGCCACCGGCATCCAGCTGAAGAGCGGCCAGCATATCGACGCCGACATCATCGTCACCGCCACCGGCCTGTCGCTCAGCTTCGGCGGGCATGTCCGCTACAGCATCGACGGGCAGGAAATGGATAAGACGCAGCACTGGTTCTACCGCGGCTGCATGTTCTCCAACGTGCCCAATTTCGCGATGACCTTCGGCTATCTCAACGCCAGCTGGACCCTCAGGGTCGACAACAACGCCGATTACCTGTGCAAGGTGCTGAACCTGATGGAAGCCAAGGGCGCCGATATCGTGCTGCCCTACCTGCCCGACGATAATGCGCTGGAAGAGGTCGACCTGTTCGACTTCTCCTCCGGCTATCTCCAGCGCGGCAAGCATCTGGTGCCCAAGAGCGCGGCGACGCTGCCGTGGCGGCTGAACCAGAACTACAAGGAAGACTGCGAGGACTTCCGCACCCGTCCGATCGACGACGGCATCCTGCGGTTCGAACACGCCCATCCGGCACAGCTGGCGCAGGCCGCGGAATAGTGCGCGTGCAAAGGCTGGCGCAGGCGGCAGGCTTGGCCTAACGCTGGGGCATGGCCGCTACCCTGCCCGATCCCGACCGCATCTGGACCGCCGGGCTCGTCATCATCGGTGACGAGATCCTGTCGGGCCGCACGCATGACAAGAATATCGCCCAGATCGCCAGCTGGCTGCAGGTGCAGGGGATCCGCCTGTCCGAAGTGCGGGTGGTGCCCGATGTCGAAGCGCGGATCGTCGCGGCGGTCAACGAGATGCGCGCGGCCTATGATTATCTTTTCACCACCGGCGGGATCGGCCCGACGCATGACGATATCACCGTGGATGCGGTGGCCGCCGCGCTGGGCGTTGCGGTGATCGTCCATCCGCAGGCCCATGCCATCCTCGAAGCCTATTATGCCGACAAGGGCGGGCTCAACGAAGGCCGCCTGCGGATGGCGCGCGCGCCCGAAGGGGCCGAACTGATCCCCAATCGCCGTTCCGGCGCGCCGGGACTGAAGATCGGCAATGTCTATGTGATGGCTGGCGTCCCCTCGATCACCGCCGGGATGCTCGACGCGCTGACGGGTCAGCTGGAGGGTGGCAAGCCACTGATCAGCCGCACACTCGGCGGCTTCATCCCCGAGAGCGAGGTCGCGGCGCTGCTGCGCGAAGTCGAGAAAGCCCACGCCAATTGTCAGATCGGCAGTTACCCCTTCTTTCGCGAAGGCAAGGTCGGCGCCAATTTCGTGATCCGCAGCACCGATGAGGGCGAACTCGCGCAATGCACCGATGCGCTGAGCGCCGGGCTGAGCGAGCTGGGGTACGATTGCACGCCGGGCGGCATCTGACCGTTTCGGCCATGTGCTGCGCACCGCGCACCGAATCTGATTTGCAGCTGCAACGCCTTGTGCGAATCTCCACCCAAGGGAGACAATGATGGAATGGTTCGCGCTGCTGCTGATCGGGGGACTGTTCGTCTTCCTCCTGTGGCGCCGCGCGGACGAACTCGAACGCCAGGTCCGTGAGCTGTCGGACGATGTCGCGCGGCTGACGGCGCGAACATCCAGCGCCTTCGACACGCCTGAGCCCGCTCGCTCGCAAGCGACGCCTGCCGCCCGTGCAGCGCCCGAGGCGAACGCCACACAAATCGCCGAGCCTTCCGCCGCGCCGGAGCCAGCCGAAATCGCCGCGCCCGTGGAGGAACCTGCCGCCCCGCCCCAGCCCGCGCTGGCGCAGGAAGAGCCGGGCGAAAGCGTGAGCGTCAACCCGCAGCCTTCCCGCTTCTCGTTCGACTTCGAAGATATTTTCGGGCGCAGGCTGCCCATCTGGGGCGGCGGCGTCGCGCTGGCGATCGCGGGTATCTTCCTCGTGCGCTATTCGATCGAGGCCGGGCTGGTGACGCCCGCGGTGCGCGTGTTCCTCAGTTTCCTGTTCGGCTTCGGCCTGCTGGGCGGCGCGGAAGCGGCGCTGCGAATGGAGCGCCGGATCGAGGATCCGCGCGTTCGCCAGGCGCTTGCCGGAGCGGGGATCGCAACGCTGTTCGGCGCCTTCTATCTCGCCGGCACGCAATACGGGCTGATCGGGGCAGGCGCGGCGTTCCTCGGCCTTGCCGTGGTCACCGCCGGGGCGATCGCCGCCTCGTTCCGCTTCGGCCTGCCCTGCGCGGTGCTGGGGCTGGTCGGCGGTTTCGCCGCACCGGTCATGGTGCAGAGCGACCATCCCAATATCCCGCTGCTCGCGCTCTATCTCGCATTGGTGACGGGCGGCCTGTCCTATGCCGGGCGTGCACAGAAGCGGGCATGGCTTGGTTATGCCGCGCTGGCGGGCGGATTGCTGTGGGGCTTCGTGCTGCTGATCGGCGGCAATGGCACCGATGGAGATGTGGTGGCCGTCGGTACCTATCTGGTCGTCCTCGGTTCCGTTCTGCCCGCCTTCCTCCATGCCCAGGAAGGGCCGAGCCTGCCGCGACTGCTCGCCGCAGGGCTGGCGACGCTGCAAATGGCGGCACTGGTCGGGACGGCCGGGTTCGACCTGCTGACCTGGGGGCTCTACCTGCTGCTCGGCGCCGCGCTGGCCTTCTTCGGGTGGACCGACTGGCGGCTGCGGGTCGGCAGCCATGTCGCGGCGGGGATCGCGCTGGTGCTGTTGGCGATGTGGGATACGCCTGCCGCCTGGCAATTTGCGGCGGTCGGGGCGGGCATCGCGGCGGTCTTCGGGCTGGTGCCGCTGGCAATGCAATGGCGCGGAACGGCGCGGCTGGCCGATCTGGCGCAACTCGCCCTCGTGCCCGGCGCGATCGGCGCGGTGGCCATCGCGCATTTCGGGGAGTGGGGCGATCCGGTGCAGCCCTTGCTCGCCCTCGCCTGCGCGGCGCTGGCGCTACCAGTGGCTGCGGGTGCCTGGCTGGCATGGCAGGCGCAGGATCACGGCGATCCGCACGAGGCGACGCTGGCCCTGATGCTCGGCACGATTGCGGCGCTGCTGTTTGCGGCTCTCGCACTGGTTACGCCCGGCTGGAGTGCGCCGCTTAGCATGGCGGGCGTGGCACTGGTGCTGTGGTGGCTGGGCGAACGGCGCGAGAGCGCGATCGTCCATTACCTGGCGTGGGCGGCAGCCGCCCTGGTCTTGCCGACACTTGTCGCCACCGGCGGCTTCCTCGACGAGGCGAGGCGCCTGGGCGGGATTGGCCAGTCTGCGCACCAGTCAGCGCCGGTGCTGCAGGCTTGCCTGCGCTGGCTGGCCACCGCGCTCCCGTTCCTCGCGCTGGCGCATGGGCGCGGCACCCACCCAGAGCGGCGGGTAGCCGAAGCGCTCGCAATGGCGATGCTATACGGCCTGCTGGCGCAAGTCATCCCGGCTGACGCGCTGGCGTGGACCGCGGCGACAGGATCGGCCGCGATCGCATGGAAGATGCCGGCGCGCGCGGGTGGCTGGGGCATGGCGCTGGGCATCGCCGCGCTCTGGGCGCTGGCACCGCTCGGCCAATGGGCAGCGTCGGGCTTGCTGGCACTGGCGGGCGACCCCATGCTGGCGGATGCGGTGCCCGCATGGCGCGACGTGCTCCTCAAGCTCGCGCCCTTTGCCCTTGCCGCCGGTTTCGCCGCCCTGCACGCATTGGAAGCGACATCGCGGCGCATCCTGCTGGTCCCGGCGGCGTTGGCCGGGGCTGCCCTGTTGCACAGCCTGTGGAAGCGCGTTTTCGCGATCTCGACGAGCGAGGCCTTCGTCCAGCTCGGCATGGCTGAGCGCACCGTCTGGCAAGGCCTGCTGGCGGCAAGCGGGCTGGGGCTGCTGGCGCGCGGCAGGAACGGTGTGCAGCGGTTGGCGGGCTGGGCGCTGGTACTTGCCGCGCTGGGCCATTTCACCTGGTTCACGCTGGTGTTGCACAATCCCTTGTGGGACCGGCAGGCAGTCGGCGCATGGCCGATCGCCAACTGGCTGCTGCCCGCTTACGCCATCGCCGCGGTCGTGCTGGTCGCCATGCGAAAGTGGCTGGGCGAAAGCTGGCGCAGGTTCGCGCCCGCGCTCGACATTGCGCTGATGCTGCTGATCGCGGTCTTCGCGCTGTCAAGCGTGCGGCATGGCTTCACCGGCGCGATCCTGGTCGGCGCGGCGCCGGGCCAGACCGAGACGCTGCTCTATTCGTTCACCGGCATCCTGCTCGCCGTCGGCTTCCTGCTGTGGGGCGCAAGGGCGCATAGCCGGACATGGCGCATCGGATCGCTCGCGGCGATGCTGGTCGCGGTGTTCAAGGTGTTCCTGCTCGATACCGCCGGGCTCGAAGGGCTGCTGCGGATCGCCAGCTTCATGGCGCTGGGTTTCAGCCTGATCGGGATCGGCTGGTTCTATTCCCGGCAGCTCGCAGGCACCAAGCCGC
>JACXVD010000090.1 GCA_014763545.1 Sphingomonadales bacterium | reverse complement strand
GTGAAAGCTTTCATGTTCCTCTCCATTTCCCCTGCGCGGCCTTTTTCGGCCGTCTGCAGCGGGGAGAGTTTCCTAATTTTGCCGCGCTGTCACTAGCTGCGGGATCGGGCAGGCGGAGCGCAGGCTGGTTGCACCTGCGAAAAGCCACGCGCTCCGCTGCCGTTCAGCGCCCTTCGACGTAGCGTCATCGCAATGATGCGGTGCAATATGCTGCACCCGATGCTGCAGTATGGAATGCAGCATTTTTTTCGCCGGGGTGGCGAAAACGGCACATTTTCGCGGCCCGGGTCGACTCGGTAGCCGCGCCGTCACCTTGCTTTGAAGGATCGGAATGCTGGCTGGGGCGGCAGGATTCGAACCTGCGCCACCTGCCGACACGGGCAGCATGCTGGCTGGGGCGGCAGGATTCGAACCTGCGCCACCTGCCGGCACGGGCAGCATGCTGGCTGGGGCGGCAGGATTCGAACCTGCGAATGCCGGTACCAAAAACCGGTGCCTTACCACTTGGCGACGCCCCAGCATCACCGCCCGGCTTTGCCCGAGCGAGGTGAAGGGCGCCCATATAGCGGGCTTGCCCGAGGGTGCAAGGCGCGATGCGCTGCGCCGCGTCAGACGTCGGCGCGTTGCCTCACCGGATCGAACAGGCTGCGGTCTTCCACTGTGTCGAAATCGGCGGGGGAGTGGCGTTCGCGCATGGCGGGGGAATTGACCAGCCGCCCGCGGATCGCGCCGGGCCGCGCGTCGATCGCCTTCACCCAGCGCCCGACATGCTCGTATTCGTGCAGGCTGAGGAACACGTCGCTGCCCTTGTAGGCCCCGTGATAGAGATTGCCGAGCCAGGTGTAGGCGGCGATGTCGGCGATCGAATAATCGCCTGCGAGATATTCGGTCTTCGCCAGCTGCTGGTCGGCAACCGAGAACAGCCGCTTGGTTTCCATCGCGTAGCGGTCGATGGGATATTTGTAGCGTTCGGGCGCATAGACGTAGAAATGGCCGAAGCCGCCGCCGATGAACGGCGCGCTGCCCATCTGCCACATCAGCCAGCTCAGCACCTCTGCGCGGGCAGGGTTTTCCCGCGGCAGCAGGAAGTCGAATTTCTCCGCCAGATGGACGAGGATCGCCCCGCTTTCGAACACCCGGAACGCCTGCGGCCCGGTACGGTCGAGCAGGGCGGGGATCTTGCTGTTGGGATTGAGCTCGACGAAGCCGCTGGTGAACTGGTCACCCTCGAAAATCTTGATCGGCCAGGCGTCATATTCCGCTTCGGCAAATCCCGCCTCGAGCAATTCCTCGAACATGATGGTGACCTTCACCCCATTGGGCGTGCCGAGCGAATAGAGCTGGAAACCGTGTTCGCCGACAGGCAGATCGCGCTCCTCGCGGGCGCCTGCGGTCGGGCGGTTGATCCCGGCGAACTGGCCGCCGTTGGCCGGGTCGAAGTCCCAGACCCTGGGCGGAGTGTAGCTGTCGTCGGCCATCGTCAAATCTCCCGGTGATTTGTAAGCTATTACGCGTTTCGCGTGATAATGGTTACACGAGGAACCGCAAGCATGGCCCGGCGGTTTGTCCTTTCACCATGGCAAGCGCAGCTTCTTCCCTGATCTATGTCGATGACGACCTGCCGGGCATCACCCGCAGGCGGGCAGGCAAGGGCTGGGCCTATTACGACGCCAGCGGCAACTTGATCACCGATGAGTCGGAAAGGGCGCGGCTCAATGCCATCGCATTGCCGCCGGCCTATCGCGATGCGTGGTTCTGTCCTGCTGCCAATGGTCACATCCTCGCGACCGGTACGGATGCGCGGGGGCGCAAGCAATATCGCTACCACCCCGAATTCCGCACCGCGCGCGAGGCGGAGAAATTCGACGGTTGCCTCGCGTTCGGCGAGCTGCTGCCGCTGGTGCGCGCCCGGGTGGAGAGCGATCTTGCGGCGCGTTCGCTCACCCGTGAACGCGCGCTGGCCTGTGTGGTGCGGCTGCTCGATCTCGGCGCGGTACGCGTCGGCAACGAGGGGTATACGAAGCAAAACCGCTCTTACGGCGCGACCACGCTGCGGCGGCGCCACGCAGAAATTACCGGCAACCGGCTACGGCTGCGCTATCGCGGCAAGGGCGGCAAGAAACGTGAAGTGGTGCTGAGCGACCGCACCTTGGCCCGGATGGTCCGCCGGATGCAGGATTTGCCCGGCCAGCACCTGTTCCAATATGTCGACGAGGACGGCGGGCACCATGCGGTCTGCTCGTCGGAGGTGAACGCCTATCTCCACGAAGCGCTCGGCGATCACTTCACCGCCAAGAATTTCCGCACCTGGCACGCCAGCGTGCTGGCCTTCACCCTGCTGGCGGAGAGCAGCGAGGTCCTGACGATCAAGGATCTGACCCGCGAAGTGTCGGACAAGCTGGGCAACACGCCTGCGGTGACGCGGCGTAGCTATATCCACCCGGCAATCTTCGAACTGGTGGATCGGCAGGAGGAATGGCGCGCCTGCATCCACCTGCCGCGCGCAACCAAATGGCTGACGCGCGAGGAACGCGGGCTGATCGAATTGCTCGAAACCGGCCCTTGCGCGCAGGATCTGCTCGCTGCCTGAGCGCGCCGTGCGCAATCGTCTGCCCGGCGCGGTTGAACCAATATTGCGCAATGTATCCGATTGGGATACTCGAGACGCCATGCACCGTGCAGGAGAAAAGATTCGCGCCTGGCGCGAAGCGCAGCAGCCGCCGCTATCGGCGGAAGAATTCGGCAGCCTGTTCGGCGAGCCCGAACCCTGGCCCAGCCGCACCGTCTATGGCTGGGAAAAGCGCGGCAAGATCCCGCGGGCGGAAGCGCAGCGGCGGCTGGCCGAACTGGGCATCTGCCAGGCGGAAGACTGGCTGATCCCGGCAGGGGACAATACGGATGTGGCAGCGAGCGTTTCGGGTGCCGCGTCCGGCGAAGGGCGCCCGTTCCACGATCTGCACAGTCACGGTTTCGTGCGGGTTGCCGCAAGCACGCCGCATGTCCGCACCGCCGATGTCGCATTCAACCGCGACGCCGTGCTGGCGGAGGCGCGCCGCGCCCATGCGGCGCATGTCGACCTGGTGGTGTGCCCCGAATTGTGCCTGTCATCCTACGCGATCGACGATCTGCATTTGCAGGATGCCTTGCTCGATGCGGTCGAGGCGGCAGTGGGCGAAGTGGTCGCCGCCAGCGCGGCGCTCGCTCCGGTGCTGGTGGTCGGGGCGCCGCTGCGGCGCAACGGCAAGTTGTTTAACTGCGCACTGGTGGTCGCGGGCGGAAAATTGCTTGGCGTTATCCCGAAAAGCTACCTGCCCAATTATCGCGAATATTACGAGAAACGCTGGTTCGCGCATGGCCGCGCCATCGTGGGGCAGCAGATCGCGGTCAACGGGATGGACGTGCCGTTCGGCACCGACCTGATCTTCGCCGCCGATAATTTGCCGGGTTTCCGCCTGTTCGTGGAAATCTGCGAGGATTACTGGGCGCCGGTGCCGCCCAGCACCTATGGCGCGCTGGCGGGGGCCACGATCCTCGCCAACCTCTCCGCCTCCAACATCACCATCGGCAAGGCGGACGAGCGGATGATGCTGGCCCGCGCGCATTCCGCCCGCGCGATTGCCGCCTATGTCTATTCCGCCGCCGGACATGGCGAGAGCACCACCGACCTCGCGTGGGACGGGCAGGGCATGGTGTTCGAACTGGGCGAGCTGCTGGCCGACAGCGAACGCTTCGGCCTGGCTCCGGAATTGTGCATCGCCGATGTCGACACAGGGCGCATCCTGGCCGAGCGCATGCGCAACCAGACCTTCAACGATTGTTCGGAGCATGAAGGCCGGCCCGAGGACCGCTTCCGCATGATCGCCTTCACCCATGCGGCAAAACCGGGTGCCAAGGGGCTGATCCGCCCAATTGCCCGGTTCCCCTTCGTGCCCAACCGGCAGGAACGGCTGGACGAAGATTGCTACGAAGCCTTCAACATCCAGGTCGACGCATTGATGCGGCGGATGCAGGCGACGCGGGCGAAATGCATCGTGATCGGCATTTCGGGCGGGCTGGATTCGACCCATGCGCTGGTAGTCGCGGCCAAGGCCTGCGACCGGCTGGGCCTGCCGCGCAGCTTCATCCGCGGCTATACCATGCCCGGCTTCGGCACCTCCGATCATACGAAATCCAACGCCTGGAAACTGATGGAGGCGCTGGCCATCGAGGCGGCGGAAATCGACATCCGCCCGGCGGCGACGAAAATGCTGGAGGATATCGGCCATCCGTTTGCCGATGGCGAACCGGTGTATGATGTGACGTTCGAGAATGTGCAGGCGGGGCTGCGCACCGATTACCTGTTCAGGCTTGCCGGGCAGCATGAGGGTTTCGTGCTGGGCACCGGCGACCTGTCGGAACTGGCGCTGGGCTGGTGCACCTATGGCGTGGGCGATCAGATGAGCCATTATGCGGTCAATGCCGGCGTGCCCAAGACGCTGATCCAGTACCTGATCCGCTGGGCGACCCGCACCGGCCAGTTCGATGCGGCGACCGACGCGGTGCTCGAGGCGATCCTAGACACCGAAATCTCGCCCGAACTCGTCCCTGCCGGGGCCGACGGCGCGATCCAGAGCACCGAGGCGAAGATCGGCCCTTACGAGCTCAACGATTTCTTCCTCCACCATGTGGTGCGCTATGGCCAGCGCCCATCGAAGGTCGCCTTCCTCGCGCTGCATGCCTGGCGCGATGTGGAGCGCGGGCTGTGGCCCGCCGGATTCCCCGAAGCGAAGAAGAACGCCTATGATCTGGCCACTATTCGCCGCTGGCTGGAGAATTTCCTGCGGCGTTTCTTCGCCTTCAGCCAGTTCAAGCGCAGCGCGATCCCCAATGGGCCGAAAGTCAGCGCGGGCGGTGCGCTCAGCCCGCGCGGCGACTGGCGTGCGCCATCGGATGCAGTGGCCGACGTGTGGCTGGCGGAATTGCACGACAAGGTGCCCGAAGCCTGACCACACTCGGTTTGGCGCATTTCGCCAATCGCGCATCGCACCGCCGGTCCATATCGGCTATATCCTGCCCCGTTGATGGGGGTGCGGGGAGAAGCCATGCCCAAGCGAAGCAAAATCCTGTCTGTTTCCGGTTCGATGGCGGCGCTGGCGGCGCTTGCCGGGCTGGCCGCTCCACCCGCTGCCGCGCAGTTCGGTGGGATCGACATCGGCCGTGTGACCCGGTCTGCCACCTCGACCGATTCCGATGGCTGCCCCAAGGGCAAGAAGAAGAGCGTGGGCGGGTCCATCCTTGGCGGGCTGGCCGGGCAGGTGGTCGGCAACCAGGTCAGCCGCACGGGCGTGGGCACCTATGTCGCGCTGCCCGATTTCGAGGACCAGCTGAGCAAGGCGATCGCCTGCAAGCTGGACCCGGAAGAGCAGAAACTGGCTGCCGAAGCTACCCTGACCGCCACGCGCAGCAATGACGAGGCCGACGGCGTGCCGCCCGAAGTCGGGTCGAGCGCGGCGTGGACATCGAACACGCGCGAGGGCGTGTCGGGCACGTCCACCGTCACATCGCGGCAGGGGCCGCCCGGCGGTGCGGCTGCCGGGGCGGATTGCCTGACGGTGACCGATGTGATCATCGTCGACGGGCAAGAAACCCGCGCCGAAAAGAAGATGTGCCGCGCACCGGGATCGAAGCGTTACGCGATCGTCGCCTGACCGGCACGGATCCGAACATGGGCAGGCCCGCCGCTCCCGCTGGGGAACGGCGGGCCTGCGCGCATCGGGGCGTCGGCGTCAGAACTTGCCGGCGCGCATGATCTCGCCCACCGGCTTGCGGTCCGAGACGATTTCGCGTTCCTGCAGGAATTCGGGAAGCGCGCTCTTGTCGCCCATCTTGCCGATCGCGATGGCGGCTTCGATCCGGTGATCTTCGGGAATACCGAGTTCCTGCACCGCCCGGTCGAAGTCGAGACCAACCATGCCGTGGGTGTAATAGCCCATGTGCAGCGCCTGCAGCGCCATCATCGCCCAGGCCGAGCCCGCATCGAAACTGTGCGAGTAATTCGGCTTGCGCTCGCCGTCCGGCCCGGCGGACAGCGTGTCGGATACGACGAACACCAGCGCGCTGGCATCCTTCGCCCAGCTCTGGTTGAACTCGATCAGCAGCCCCAGCAGCTTGTCCCAGTTCTCGTCGCCGCGGCGGGCATAGACGAAGGTCCAGGGCTGCACATTATAGGCCGAGGGGGCAAGCCCGGCCGCAGTGAAGATCGCTTCGAGGTCGGCCATGGGGATTTCGCTGCCGTCGAAGGCACGCGGGCTCCAGCGCTGGGTGATCAGCGGCAACACGGCGGGGTGGGTCTGGCGTTCGGTCATGATGTGTCTCCTTGGGGTATGGTTGTTCGGAAAATGGTCGGCGGGAAAAGG
>JACXVD010000089.1 GCA_014763545.1 Sphingomonadales bacterium | reverse complement strand
GTCCCCCGACCATCCCCGCAGCGACGCTGGTAACCTTCCGCCATGGCGGCGATGCGGGATTGCCGCCCGAATTGCTGATGGTCGTGCGATCGCACGATATGCGGTTTGCCGGGGGGGCTGCCGTATTCCCCGGCGGCAGGATCGATCCGGCGGATCACGAACTGGCCCGGCGCCTCGCCACCGCGCTCGATCCTGAAGACGCTGCGGCCCGCATCGGCGCGATCCGCGAAACGCTGGAGGAAACCGGGCTGGCCGTGGGGCTGGCAGGCGCTCTGGACGGCGCGGCAGCGTCGGAGGCGCGCGCCATGCTGCACGAATGCGGCGAACTGGCACCGGTGCTGGAGGCATTCGACTGGCACCTGCGCCTCGACACGCTGGTGCCCTTCGCGCGCTGGATCCCGCGCGGGTTGAGCCACAACCGCATCTTCGACACGCGCTTCTACCTGGCCGATCTCGGCACCGGCGCGGTCGATATTCAAGTCGATGCGACGGAAAACACGCATCTGTTCTGGACCAGTGCCGCTGCGGCGCTGGAACGGGCCGACGCGGGGGAGATCAAGGTGATCTTCCCCACCCGCCGCAACCTCGAGCGGCTGGCGCAATTCGGCAGCTTTGCGGAAGCGCGGGCGCATGCCCAGGCAACCCCCATCGTCCCGATCACCCCGCAGATCGTCCAGCGCGATGGGCAGCGCATGCTGACCATCCCGGCCGATGCGGGCTATCCGGTCGTCGAAGAGGATATCGACAGCGCGATGCGCGGCTGAGTGACGGCCGACGGCGGCCGCTGCTAGCCCTCGCCAGCCCGGGCAAAATGCTTGAGGATCATCGCGGAATAGCGCGCGGCCCAATCCGCTTCACCCGCGGTATCGCCCACGCGCGCATCGACCATCTTGGCGTGCCCGGCGATCCCTTCGAGCAGGAAGCGCGCGGCGGTGGGAATGTCGTCGATCTGCGAGCTACTGGCGGAATTGGCATCGCCCAGCACGGCTTCGAGCGTGCGCTGTGTGCTCTCGAGCGCCCAGCCGCGCAGCGAGGGGCGGTCGGCGCCCGCTTCGTAATCGAGCCAGTCGATCAACCGGTCGATCAATCGTCCTTCGGGCGAACGGAACTTTTCGACCGCGTGAAACGCCAATGCGGGGAGCACGACGTCCAGCTCGTGCCCCATCGCGTCGGCCACCACTTCGCGCTGCCGCTGTTCGATCCGGCTGACGAGCAAGGCGCGCAGCAGTTCCTCCTTATTGGCGAAGCGCGCATAGATCGTGGGCTTGCCGATCCGTGCGAAGCGCGCCAGCCGATCGAAGGAAAATCGCTCGAATCCCTGGTCGAGCAGCAATTCCCAGCCTGCGTCGAGGATATGATCGCCGAGTGCTTCCGCTTCGGCCTGGGTCGGGCGACCGGCGGCCTTGGAGCGGCACAGTCCTGAAAAATAGCCGGTCTTAGCGGGTGCCTCGCGCCCGGTGGCGGTTGAGGGAGGAGCGGATTTTTTCACGCCGTTTCCGCGCCTTCTCGATCAACTGCTGCTTGCGTTCGCAATGCACCGTACACGACAGCTGCAAGCCATCGCGATAGGCCGCCAAGAACCGCCGGCAAGCATCCTCCATCCACCCCATACAAGGCATCCTCGTGCATCGTGCCGCTTGTATGCGACAAAGATGCCGCAGCGGCGGCGCGTGTCAAGCCGAAGCTGCGTGAGGGGGGAAGAGAAGTCATGCCATCACGGGCGCCTATTGCGCGCCTGCGGGCTCGGTCGGGACCTGCCAGCCCAGGCCCAATGCCTTGTTCACGGCGATGAAATCGCTGGTCAGTTCCGCCCGGGCATTGGCCGTGGCGAGCGCGAGTTGCAGCCGCTGGCGATCCGCCGCCAGCGCATCGCCCAGCGGGGCCGTGCCAGCCGCGGCGCGTTGATGCTGCAGTTGGGCGGCCCGGGCCGCACCACCTTCTGCCTCGATCGCCTTGCCCAGCTCGATCCGGTCGCTGCCGAAGCGAGTCAGCGCGGTTTCGGCATCGCCCAGCGCCGCCAGAACAGCAGCGCGATACCTGGCTTCGGCTTCGGCAAGCGCGCCCTTGCTCTGATCCACCTTGGCCTGTGCCCTGCCGCCGTCGAACAGCGTCCAGCTAATGCGCGGCAACACGAGCCCGATCAGCGAGGCCGGATCGAACAGGCTGCCCAGCGTATCGCCGCCGGTGCCCAGCAGGCCCATGAAACTGACCTTGGGGAATTTGTCGGCAATGCTCACCCCGACATCGGCATCGGCAGCGGCCAGCTGGCGTTCGGCAATGCGGATGTCGGGCCGATTGCGCAGCACGAGTGCCGGGTCACCCACCGCGACCTCGGCGGGCGGCATGGGAATCGGTGCCACGCGCGCGAGTTCTGCATCGAGGGCGCCCGGCTCGCGGCCGGTCAGCACCGCCAGCTGATCCTGCAAGACGACGATTTCCGCGCGGGCGGAGGCGATCTGGGCCTGGCTCTGCGCCGCCTGGGCGCGCGCCTGCTCCAACGGCTGCATGGGCGCGGTGCCCATGCGGTAACGCTGCTCGGCCAGATCGACCAGTTGCGCATCGATCGCGCCCTGCTGCTCGAGGATTTGCAGCACCGCCTGCCGTGTGCGCAGCCCGACATAGGCGCGCGCCACTTCCGCCGAGAGCGAGACCTGCGCGTCGGCCAGCCCGGCCTCCGCCGCCTCTGCGCGGGCCGAGGCGGCCTCGACCTTGCGCCGTGTGCCTCCGAAGAGATCGAGTTCCCACGAAGCATCGAAACCGAGACTGTAGCGCTGGATGTCGGTCCGCCCGCCGCTCGCCTGCTGGCTCAACAGATCGGCGGGCACGTTGATGTAGGGCGCGGATAGCGAGGTGCCGACGGTGGGCACCGCTGCGGTCTTGTTCGCCGCCAGCCCGGCCCGCGCCTGGGTGACCTTGGCGGTAGCGACCGCGATATTGGGCGAATTGGCCAGCGCGTCGGAAATCAGCCGGTCGAGCAGCGGGTCGTTCAGCGTCTCCCACCAGCGCGCCAGCGGTGCTTCGGCCACCGCCGAACCATCGGCACGCAGGAAGGAGCCGCGCGCTTCGGCGGTTGGGGCCAGCGTGGGCGGCCCGTTGTAGTCCGGCCCGACCGTTGTGCAGGCGGCGGTGGAAGCCAGCAGCGAGATCGCGAGCAGCGAATGCGCGGCGATTTTGCGGAAGTCGGATGTCATCAGTGCATCGCCATGTTGATCTGCCCCTTGGGCAGCGGTTTGAGGAGGAGAACCAGCGGCAGCACGGCGATAATGCCGATGGCCAGCAGGAAGAATTCATCGTTGAACGCCATCACCAGCGCATCGCGCAGGATCGACAGGTCGATGGCGCGATAGGCCGCTGCCAGTCCTTCAGGACCGCCACCGAACTGCGCCGCCTGCGCCTGGACATAGGCCTGCACTGCCGGGTCGTTCGCCTGGAGCGAGGAGTGGAGCGTCCAGTGATGGAAATCGAGCCGCGAATCCTGCACCGTCGCCAGCAGCGCCAGCCCGATCGACCCGCCCAGATTGCGCGCCGCATTGAACAGGCCGGAGGCATCGCCCGCATCTTCCATCGCGACCGAACTGATCGCCGCCTGGTTCAGGAACATCATCCCCAGCACCTGCCCGAAGCCGCGCAGCAACTGCGTTTCGGTAAAGGCACCGCCGGTCGATTGTGCCGTCAGCGAGGCATCGAGCCAGCACGACAGCGCCATCACCACGAACCCGAGGCCCACCGCCACGCGCAGGTCGATGGCGCGCAGCAACACCGGGATCAGCGGCATCATCATCAGCGCGGGCACGCCCGAGAGGAACACCACCTTGCCCGCCTGCAGCGCGTTGTAATCGGCGATCGCCGCCAGGAACTGCGGGATCACGTAGGACACACCGTAGAGCACGGCCCCGATAATCAGCGCGAGCAGGAACACCGCGGCGAATGCGCGATTGCGCAGCAGCGCGAGTTTGATCACCGGCTTTTTGGCGGTGAGCTGCCCGACGCCGATCAGCACGAAGCCGAGGATGGTGACGGCAGTCAGCTGCCAGATCATGGTCGACTGGAACCACTGTTCGCGGTGGCCTTCTTCCAGCACCACGGTCAGCCCGCCCAGCCCCAGCGCCATGCCGAGGATGCCCAGCCAGTCGGCAGAGAGCAACTCGTCCAGCTCCATCTCCTGGTCGGGCAGGCCAACCAGCAGCAGCGCGATCAGCCCGGCGCAGATCGGCACATTGACGAAGAAGGCATAGTGCCAGCTGAAGGTTTCGGTCAGCCAGCCGCCGACCACGGGGCCGAGCACCGGCCCGAGGATGACGGTCGAGCCGAACAGCGCGGTGCCGATCGGTTGTTGCGATCGCGGCAGGCGGGTGGCGATGATGGTCATCGCCGTCGGGATCATCGCCCCGCCGGTGAACCCCTGCCCGATCCGCCCGATGATCATCATCGTCAGGCTGTTGGAGGTTCCGCAGAGGATCGAAAAGCCGGTGAACAACACCGCCGCCACCAGCAGGAAACGCCGCAGGCCGAACACCCGTTCGAGCCAGCCGGTGAGCGGGATGACGATTATTTCCGCCACCAGATAGGCGGTCGCGACCCATGTCCCCTCCGAAGCGGAGGCACCGATTTCACCCTGGATGGTCGGCAGCGAGGCGTTGACGATCGAAATATCGAGCGTCGCCATCAGCGAACCGATGGCGCCTGCGATCACGCCGAGCCATGCCGTCGTATCCGCCCGCTCGGGCTCGGCGTGGCCGCCCGCCGTGGAGGGCTTGGGGCGCGGCGTTGGCGCATCGGCATCGAGGGCAGCGGCGGTGCTCACTTGCCGCCATCCTGCTCCTGCCGGATCGCGTCGATCGCGCCCTTTGCTCCGCGCGTATCGACCTCGACCTCCAGCGACAGGCCGGGGACGAGCACCTTGCGCGATTCCGGGCCGGCCTGGATGCGGATGCGCACGGGCACGCGCTGCACGATCTTGGTGAAGTTGCCGGTGGCATTCTGCGGCGGGATCAGCGAGAAATTAGCACCCGTGCCGGGGGTGATGCTTTCCACCGTTCCGCGGAATTCGACGTCGGGCAGCGCATCGACCTTGATCGTAACCGGCTGGCCCGGCCGCATCAGGCCGATCTGGGTTTCCTTGAAATTGGCCTCCACGAACAGATCGCCGGTCGGCACGATCGTCATCAGCCGCATGCCGGGCTGGACGAACTGGCCGGTGCGCACGGTCGAGCTGGCCACACGGCCCGCGATCGGCGCAGTCAGCCGCGTGCGCCCGAGGTCGGTCATCGCGGCG
Source organism: Sphingomonadales bacterium (assembly GCA_014763545.1). Lineage (GTDB taxonomy): Bacteria > Pseudomonadota > Alphaproteobacteria > Sphingomonadales > Sphingomonadaceae > JACXVD01. Next base: position 1,127 of record JACXVD010000089.1, on the reverse strand, counting down.
CTGCGCTGCACCTGTGCGGTGCGGATTTGCGCTTCTGAGGCACCGCTCTGTGCCCTGATGGAGCGCACCCGCTCGCGCGCAGCGACGACCGCCGCCTGCTTGGCGGCGAGATCCGCCGCCGCCTTGGCGCGGTTGGAGATCAATTGGTCGAGCGCGGTCTTCGGCTCCGCCCCGCTTGCCACGAGCGGCCGATAACGGGCGATTTCCTTGTCGAAATAGGCGATGTCGGCGCGTGCCGCGTTCACCCCCGCCTGCGCCTGCGCGATGGCCGCCTGCGCTTCACCGACATTCGACAGGGTTGCCGCCGCATTCGCCCGCGCCGCCTCGATCTGGGCGTCGGCCTCGTCGATCCGGTTGCGGTAGTCGACGGGGTCGATCTGGACCAGCAGCGCGCCCTGCTGCACGGCGGCGTTGTCGGCCACGGCGACCTGCGTCACATAGCCGGCCAGCTTTGAGGCGATCGCCACCTCGTCGGCGCTGACATAGGCGTCTTCGGTCGACTGGATGTACTGGCCGACGGTACGGTAGTGATAATAGCTGTAGCCGCCATAAAGCAGCGCGACCCCCGCGACCGCGAGCAGCAAGGGCTTGAGCCAGGGGCGCGTCTTGCCGGTATCGTCCGCCTCATCGTCTTCATCTTGCGGATCGTCGGCATCGCTGCCGTCCTGCCGTTCGTCGAGCAGCGCATCGTCTGCAGGTGCATCATCGGGCCGGGTAGAGGAGGTCATCGGCGGGCAGGCTCCATATAAAACGAAACGGTATCGTTAAATTAAACTGCCTATTGGTGGACCGGGGCACGCACATCAATTGCAAAAATCGCAACCCGCGTTTCGCCTTTTCGCACGCTGGCCGTTTCACCCTGCCTTTCGGGGCATGGCGCAAACGGCGTGTCGCGCGATGTCCGTCCAAAGCAGCGGAGGCTGGAACACAGGCGGACGCCAGCGGTTCCCCGAACCTGTGCGCAGGGGGCCCCGTGCCCGACATAGCTGGGAGAATGGCGCGCCCGGCAGGACTGTCCTCGCCGCTAACGCGGCTCGTTCATCTCCGCGCCTTCCGGCGCTCCGATTCCGAACCAAGGTTCGCGCCTTTGGGGCCCACCATCCCCGCCCCTGCGGGGCCGGGATGGC
>JACXVD010000022.1 GCA_014763545.1 Sphingomonadales bacterium | reverse complement strand
CAGCTAGTGACAGCGCGGCAAAATTAGGAAACTCTCCCCGCTGCAGACGGCCGAAAAAGGCCGCGCAGGGGAAATGGAGAGGAACATGAAAGCTTTCACGAGCAGGTTTGCTGCATCGCTGGTTGGCGCCAGCATGCTGGTCCCGGTCGCCGCGCATGCGCAAGGCGCCGCGGCAGACGACACCACCACCGCGACCATGGCCGATGAAGACGATGTGATCATCGTCACCGCCACCCGCCGCGCCGAAGACGTGCAGAAGGTGCCGCTGGCGGTCACCGCCGTCAGCCCGGTGCAGCTCGAACGGCAGGGTGTGGTCAACGTCCAGAACATCACCCAGGTCTCGCCCAGCTTCTCCACCTCCAACGCCCAGCTCGCATCGGGTTCGGTGGTGCTGCGCATTCGCGGCGTCGGCACCACATCGAACAATATCGGCTTCGAAAGCGCGGTCGGCATCTTCATCGACGGCGCCTATCAGTCGCGCCCCGGCATCGCGCTGAGCGAGTTTGTCGATGTCGAACGGGTCGAAGTGCTGCGCGGCCCGCAGGGCACGTTGTTCGGGCGTAACACGTCTGCCGGTGCGCTGAACATCACCAATCGGCGCCCCGACCTCGATGAGTTCGGCGGCTTCGTCAACGCAACCTACGGCAATCGCAATCTCTATTCGGTGCAGGGCGCGGTCAATGTGCCGATTGCCCCGGGTTCGCTGGCGCTGCGCGTGACCGGCGCCTATCGCAAGCGCGACGGCTATTACACGCTGGTCGACCGGACCGGCGACAAGATCGGCGAAAGCAACGGCGCCGACCAGTACCTGCTGCGCGGCCAGCTCGGCTTCGAAACCGGCAGCGGTTTCAAGGGCCGCATCATCGCCGACTACGCCAAGAGCACCGCCCCCTTCGGCGCGGCGGTGGAAGTGATGCAATCGCCGGTCGAAACCGCCGGCCTGTTCGCCGCGGTCGGGCTGGGCCTGCGCGGCGGCATGGCAGCGCCCAATGTCGCCACCAGCCCGTTCGACTTCGCCGCGGGCCAGCGCGCGGTCGACGACCGCATCGCCACGGTGAGCTTCGAACCGGTCACGCGGGTCAAGAATTGGGGCATCACCGGCGATTTCGAACTGCCGCTGGGCGATGCGGCGGCGCTCTATTACGTCGGTTCCTATCGCAAATACGACGCCAACGAGGCGTATGATTCCGATTTCTCGGGCCTCGACGTGTTCAACGTCACCAGCAATTTCACCAACATCAAGACGATGACGCATGAATTGCGCATCCAGGGCGACGCCTTCGACGGCAAGCTCGACTGGCTGGTCGGCGGCTATTACTCGGACGAGAAAATCCGCCAACAGGTCAGCTTCGCACTAGGCGAAGATTATGGCGAACTGATCGGCGCGCTGTTCGCAGCCGCGACCGGCGGGGCAACGCTCAATCCCGCGAGCCCGTATTACCTTACCGCCAATCCGCTCACCGTGCTGTCGGGCGGGGTCGATCCGGCCGGGACCACCAACACCAACATCTACGGCCAGAATTCGACCAGCTGGTCGATCTTCACCCACAACACGCTGGAGGTGACCGATGGCCTCTCCTTCACCGTGGGGCTGCGCTATTCGGACGAAAGCAAGGACGGCTACTTCGCGCAGGGCAACAACAATAACGCCCTGTGCCCGGCAATCCTGGCCTCGATCGCCGGGGGCAACGTCCCCGCGCCGTTCATCAACAATGTCTTCGGCACCGGCTGCTTCGCCTTCACCGCGCCGGCGGACCTGCCCTATGCCGCAGTATTCCCGCTGCCGCGGACCTTCTCGGGCAAGTTCAAGGACAACGAGCTGATCTATACCTTCAAGGTGGCGTACGAGGTCGCGCCGCAGATCAACACCTATGCCAGCTTCACCCACGGCTACAAATCGGGGGGCTTCAACCTCGATTCCACCGCCGCTGCGGGCGGGGCCGACCCGCGCTTCGCGTCGGAAACGGTCGACAGCTACGAAGCGGGGATGAAGGGCCGCTTCCTCGACAATGCGGTGACGCTGAACCTCGCCATCTTCCGCGAGGATTTCCAGAACTTCCAGGTGCTGGAATTCACCGGGGCCCAGTTCACCACCTTCAACGTGCCCAAGGCGCGTTCGCAGGGGGTGGAGATCGAATCCACCATCCGCCCGAACCCGAACTGGCTGTTCAATCTCGGCGTGACCTATACCGACGCCTATTATCCCAAGGATTGCGCCGGATCGCAGACCGCCGCCAATGTGGTGTCGCTGTGCGGCTATACGCTGACCAACGCCCCGCACTGGGTGGCGATTGCCGGGACGACCTATACCAAGGATATCGGTACATCGCTGAAGTTCTTCGCCAATGGCCAGGTCCGGCTCGAATCCGACCGGCGGACATCGACCCAGGCGATCGACCCGGCAGACCTCGCCGCGCAGATACCGGTGCCGTTCGATACGCAGGACGGGACGATCAAGGTCAACCTGCGCGCCGGGATCGGTTCGCAGGATGATCGCTGGGCGATCGAAGGTTTCGTCACCAACCTCACCAATGTCGTGACCCGGGGCGTGACCTTCAACACGGTGCTGCGCACCGGCTCGCGCAGTGCCTTCATCCAGGAACCGCGCAGCTACGGCATCACCCTGCGCGGCAAATTCTGATCCTGCCGTTACCCGGCAAGGTGCAGCAGGCGGGCCGCAAGGTCCGCCTGTTTCGCTTGCCCCCGATCGTCCATTGGAGGAGCTTTGCCATGGCCCGCCGCCAAACCACCCGCCCCATCGCGTATATGTCCCCCGCCGTCCTCGCGCTCGCGCTGCTCGGCAATGCGCCGCCGCCCGAAGGCACCGCGACAGAGGCGACCGCCGCGCATAATCGCGCGGTGGCGGCCAGCCTCCCGCTGGCCGATCCCCGGGATTTCGAAGATGCGTCGCGCGGTCTGCTGGCGCAGATCGACCACGATATCCTCAACCCCGATGGCAGTGTCGCGTGGCAGCTGCACGCGCGCGACTTCCTCGATGGTGCGCCACCGGCCACGGCGAACCCGTCGCTGTGGCGGCAGAGCCAGCTCACCGCGATCCACGGATTGTTCGAAGTGGTGCCGGGCATCTACCAGCTGCGCGGCTACGATCTTTCGGTGATGACGCTGGTTCGCGGCAAGACCGGCTGGATTGTGATCGACCCGCTGCTCAGCCCGGCGACCTCGCAAGCCGGGCTGGCACTGGCGAACAAGGTGCTGGGCGAGCGACCGGTCGTCGCGGTGATCTATACCCACAGCCATGCCGACCATTTCGGCGGGGTGCTGGGCGTCACCAGCCGCGCCGCGCTCGAAGCAGGCAAGGTGCAGATCTTCGCGCCGCATGGCTTCATGCGCGAGACCGTGGGCGAAAACGTGCTGGCGGGCACCGCGATGAGCCGCCGCGCGCAATACCAGTTCGGTGCCACCCTGCCGCCCGCGACACGCAGCGCCATCGGCGTCGGCTTGGGCCCGGCGCTGTCGGTCGGCCCGATCGGCCTGCTGCCGCCGACGCATGAAGTATCCGCCGCGGGCGAGACGATTGCGATCGACGGCATCACCTTCGAATTCATGGACGCCGCCGAAACCGAGGCTCCGGCCGAAATGGTTTTCTACCTCCCCCAGTTCCGCGCGCTGCACACAGCCGAGGTCGCCACGCGCAACATGCATAATGTGCTGACCCCCCGCGGCGCGCTGGTTCGCGATGCGCTGCGCTGGAGCCGGGTGATCGACACGATGATGATGCGCTATGCCGACCGCAGCGATGTGATGCTCGCCTCGCACCACTGGCCCAGTTGGGGCAGCAACAATGTGAGGGCACGGCTGCGCGACCAGCGCGACGCCTATCGTTTCCTGCACGACCAGACACTGCGCCTTGCCAACAAGGGGCTGACGATGGACGAGATCGCGGAGGACATCGGCGAGCCGGATTTCGCCGCGCAGGATTTCGGCACGCGCGGATATTACGGCACTTACAAGCACAATGCCAAGGCGGTGTATCAGCGTTACTTCGGCTGGTGGGACGGCGTCCCCGCCGATTACGATGCGCTGCCCAAGGTCGAGCAGGCGAAGCACTGGGTCGATGCCGTGGGCGGGCCGGATGCCGCACTGGCCAAGGGACGCGCGGCCTTCGACAGCGGCGATTACCGCTGGGCAGCGACGCTGCTGCAACAGCTCGTCTTCGCGGACCCGGACAATGCCGAAGCGCGCCGCTGGCTTGCGGCGACCTACGAACAACTCGGCTTTCAGGCCGAGGGCGGCACCTGGCGCAACATCTACCTCACCGGCGCTGCCGAACTGCGCGACGGCCGCCAGGGCGAAGCGCCCGACACGGCCAGCCCGGCGCTGCTCGCCTCGATCCCCACCGCCGACCTGTTCGATGCGCTGGCAACCAGGTTCGACCCGGCGAAGATGCAGGGGAAGGAAGCGGTGATCCTCTTCGAGCTGCCCGACACGGGCGAGGCGGTGACGCTCGACCTGCGCCGCAGTGTCGTGTTCCCGCGCATGGGCAAGGTGGACCAGCCCGACACGCGGCTGGTGATCGACCGGGCCGATCTGAACCGCCTGCTGGGCGGCGAGGTGACGCTGCCCGCGCTGCTGCAGGCGGGCAAGGCGCGGCTGGAGGGCGATCCGGCCAATCTGGCGCATCTGTTCGGCGCGATGGACCAGCGCATTTCCGGCTTCGCGATCGTTACCCCCTAGGCGGCCTGCGCGGCGGGATTACCAGGCGACCCCGCCCGTCACCGGGAGGCAGGCGCCGGTCACAGGCGCGGCATCTGCGGAAAGCAGGAAGGCGACCACCCCCGCCAGCGCATCGGGCGACACCCACTTGCCGAAGTCGGCATCGGGCATGTCCTTGCGGTTGGCCGGTGTATCGATGATCGACGGCATCACGGCGTTGACCCGCACGCCGCTGTCCAGCTCTTCCGCCGCAAGCGCTTCGGTCAGCTTCATCACCCCGGCCTTGCTCGCCGCATAGGCCCCCATCCCGGCCCCTGCCTTGAGCGTGGCAGCAGCCGCGACATTGACCACCGCGCCCCGCGCTTCGCGCAACGCGGGCAGTGCGGCGGCGCAGGCATTAGCTGCGGTCTGCACGTTGATGCGGAACATCTTGTCATAGGTTGCCGGATCGCCTTCGCCCAGCGTCTCCCACACGAAACCGCCCGCGACATTGACCAGCCCGGCAAGCGCGCCATCCTGCGCAACTTGCGCCACCGCCTGCGCGACGGCAGCCGCATCGGTCAGGTCGATCCCGCCCAGCGCCCGCGCCTGGCCGCCATCGGGAATCTCCGTCGCCAGATCGAGCGCGGCAACCGCCAGCCCATCCTGCGCCAGTCGCCGCACCACGGCCTGCCCGAGAATCCCCGCTGCGCCGGTGACGATAATCATGCCCGTTCCATCCTCATGTCTGTGTACTGCACCGGCCATGCCAGCCCCGCAGGTCAAGGGCAATCGCACCGCCCATCTTAACGAATCTTACAATTTGACGCCGCGCAAAGACTCGCCCCCCGCCCCGGCGCAGTGTGCAATCGCAAATAGAGAAAAGGGCTGAGGACATGGACCAGTATTACGCAGGACCGCGCCGCCCGATACCGGGCACACCGGTGTTCGATGGTGCCGCTGCGGAGCGTGGCTTCGCAATCAATGCGATGTGCTATTCCTTCAACGAGGACGCCAACCGCAAGGCCTTCGTCGCCGACGAGGAAGCCTATATGGAACGCTATGGCCTCGACGCGGAACAGCGCGATGCGGTGCGTCGGCGCGATGTGCTGGGCATGATCTCGGCGGGCGGCAACGTCTATTACCTTGCCAAGCTGGCGGGCATCTTCGGCCTCAACGTCCAGGATCTGGGCGGCTTGCAGACCGGCATGTCGACCGACGATTTCAAGGCGCGCCTGCTGGCCCAGGGCCTGACCGAACGGAGGGTTGCGGCATGAGCAAGGTCGTCGGCGGAATCTTCTCCAGCCACGTCCCCGCGATCGGCAACGCCATCGCCAAAGGGCTGCAGGGAGATGCGTATTGGAAGCCGTTCTTCGACGGCTTCGCCCCGGTCCACGAATGGGTCGAACGGGTCAAGCCGGATGTCGCGGTGGTGTTCTACAACGACCACGGGCTCAATTTCTTCCTCGACAAGATGCCGACCTTCGCGATCGGCGCGGCGCATGAATATGCCAATGAGGACGAAGGCTGGGGCCTGCCGAAATTCCCGACCTTCGAAGGCCATCCCGAACTGTCGTGGCACATCATCGATCACGTGGTCGGCGAGGAATTCGATCCGGTCACCTGCCAGAAGATGACGGTCGACCACGGTCTTGCCATGCCCTTCGCGCTTTCGTGGCCGGGGCTGGCCAAATGGCCGGTCAAGCTGGTGCCGATCAACATCAACACGGTGCAGCATCCGCTGCCCAGCCCGAAGCGGTGTTTCGACCTCGGCCGGGCGGTTGGCCACGCGCTGGAAAGCTGGAAGGGCGACGAGAAAATCGTCGTCATCGGCACCGGCGGCCTGTCGCACCAGCTCGACGGCGAGCGCGCCGGGCACCTGAACCCGGAGTACGACCGGTTCTGCCTGCAGCACCTGGCCACCGATCCCGAGGCGCTGCTGAAGCACAGTGTGCTCGACATCGTCGAACTGGCGGGCAGCCAGGGCGTGGAGATCCTCAACTGGATCGGCGCCCGCGGCGCGATGGATGTCGCCGGGCGCGGTTCGGTGGTCGAACTGGCGAGCAATTATCACATCCCGATCTCCAACACGGCGGCTGCAACCGTGCTGCTGGAGAACCGCGAGGCGGTGACCGCCTGAGCGGGCACGCGGGATAAACGGATCGGCCGGCGGCGCGAAATCCAGCCCTTCGCAACGTCGCCAGCCGCGGGGCACCGGCATCGTGGGGAAGCCGGTGCCCCAATTCATCTGGCGCGCCTCCGCGCCAAATCGCCCCGGCAAGCAAGCACTCTCGAACGCAGCAGGCCCCCCGCGAACACATCGCGGAAGGGCCAAGAACTGTTACGGCATGGGAAGCGTAAGGAGGTTCAGACCGCCGAGCTGAAGCGCCGCGCGGATTGCTGGCGATAGGGGTCGAACGCCGCCGCGATGCTGCGCGCATAGGGCACCGCGTTGGCGGCAATCACCAGGCGACCCTTGTCATAGTCGCACAAGCCGCGCGCCAGATAGGGTTCCAGCCGGTCATAGGCCTCACGGGCCAGCGCCGGAGGGATTTCCGCCGACCCGTGACACAGCAATTCCGCGATCGCCGCGCCCCGCGCCTGATCGTCCGCGCTGCGGGCGACGCCATGGCTGGCGGGCAAGCGATCCTGCGAGAGCAGCATGCGGTAACGCCCCGCATTCTTCTCGTTCTGGATGAGCAGGTGCGGGAAGCTGCTGATCGCCGAAGCGCCGAGCCCCAGCAACACCGGGGCCGTGTCTTCGGTAAAGCCCTGGAAGTTGCGATGCAGCCGCCCGCCGCGTGCGGCCTGCGCCATCGGGTCGCCGGGGCGCGCGAAATGGTCGAAACCGATCGCGACATAGCCCTCGTCGGTCAGCAGCCGGTGGCCGAACTCCGCCATGGCGAAGCGCATCTGCGCGCCCGGCAGATTGTCCGCCGCGATCTGGCGCTGGCGCGGGATCATGTGCGGGACATGGGCATAGCCGAACAGCGCGATGCGATCTGCGCCCAGTTCCACCGCGCGCTCGATCGAATGGCCGACATCGACCATGGTCTGGCCCGGCAGACCGTACATCAGGTCGAAATTGAGCGAGGTGATGCCCGAGCGGCGCAGCAACGCTGTGCCCTGCTCGATCATTTCGCCGGGCTGGACGCGGCCGATCGCGCGCTGCAGGCGCGGCGAGAAGGTCTGCACCCCCATGCTCGCATGCGTTGCGCCGACCCCGGCAACGACTTCACCCCATTCGGCGGTGAGCGTACGCGGGTCGAGCTCGATCGAAATCACCGGGTCGCGCGGCGCGAAGGCGAGATAGAGCGAATCCATCAGCCGCACGAAATCGTAGGGCGCGATGGCATTGGGGCTGCCCCCGCCGAAGGCGATGCGCGTGATGTTGACCGGCCCCGGCAGCAGCGAGGCCATCAGGGCGATTTCGTGGTGCAACGCGTCGAGATAAGCGGTTAGCCGCTGCTTGCGGTTGGCCGCAGCGGTGTTGCAGCCGCAGTACCAGCAGATCTTCTCGCAGAAGGGGATGTGGACATAGAGCGACACATCGCCCTCCACCGTTGCGAGAGCGCTACGCAGATCGCCCTCACCCACCTTGTCGCCGAATTCGGCGGCGGTCGGGAAGCTGGTGTAGCGCGGCACCGGGGTCGCGAGCAGATCGGGATGATAAGGCCACATGCAGGCTGTTAGACCAGCCGAGGCGGCCCCGTTCATTGCTGTGGGTCAATTCCCGGGTTGCGAGCGGATTTTTTCTTCCTCTCGCTGCTGTGGCAACCCTTGGCGCAGCAGGCGCTGCCCAGCGTGCCGGGAAGGACCGGGTCGCCCAGCGGGATCTGCACCGTCACCCCGCTGCCGCAGACGATCGCGCCGAGGGTCATTTCGGTGGCCAGCAGCGACGGGTTGAGTGCCGCCGGCACCAGCGCGACGACGCCGGTCAGCGCGGGCAGCAAATGTTCCTTCACGACTGATCCTCCTCGTCGATCAGGATGCGATTGGCGGCGCCTTCGGGATCGTCGAACTGCCCCGAGCGCAAGGCCCAGAAGAAGGCGACCAGCCCCGACAGGCCGAGCAGCAGCGCCACCGGGATAAGCAGCAGGATAACGCTCATTTCGCCGCCCTCACCAGCCGTAGCGAATTGGCGACCACGATCAGCGAACTGGCCGACATGGCGATGGCCGCGACCAGCGGAGTGACCAGCCCGGCAATCGCCAGCGGCACCGCGAGCACGTTGTAGACGATGGCGAGGCCGAAGTTCTGACGCACCACCGCCATCGTGCGGCGCGATGCCTGGATCGTGCGCGGCACGGCGACCAGCGAATCCTGCACGAAGACGAAATCCGCCGCCTGCAACCCGACATCGCTCGCCGAACCGGGCGCGATGGAGGCATTGGCAGCAGCCAGCGCGGGGCCATCGTTCAGCCCGTCGCCGACCATCAGCACCGTGCGCCCCTCCGCCTGCAGCGCGGCAATCGCCTGCTGCTTGCCGGCGGGCGAGACGCCTGCCTGCGCGGGAAGACGCGTCGCGCGCGAAACTTCGCCAACGGCAGCTTCGTTGTCGCCCGACACGATCGAGCTTTCCACCCCGAGCTTGTCAAGGCGGGCGAGCGTTTCGGTAACATCGGGCCGCAGCCGGTCGACATAGGGCACCAGCCAGCTGGTCCCCCCGCCAAGGTCGAGGCTGACCGCGATGCCGCCCGCCCGTTCGGGGCGGCGCAGCGCCACCGGGCGGCCCTGCCACACGGCGAACACCCCATCGCCTGCGCGTTCTTCGACCTGTTCGAGCGGTGCTGCGCGCACATCGGCGGCAGCAAGACTGTCTGCCAGTGCGCGCGAGAGCGGGTGGCGGCTGTGGCTCGCCAGCGCGAGTGCAACCGAAGCGGCATCGGCGGGTAGCGCGCTGAGCGCCGTGGCGTCCGGCGTCGGGCGGCCGAGCGTCAGCGTCCCCGTCTTGTCGAACAGCGCGCGGTCGACCGCCGCAACACGTTCCAGCGCCGAGCCGTCCTTCACCATGATCCCCGCACGCATCAGCGCCCCGCTCGCCACCACCTGCGCCACCGGCACGGCCAGGCCGAGCGCGCAGGGGCAGGTGATGATCAGCACCGCCACGCCATAGACCAGCGCCTGGTACAGCCCGGCACCCGCAAACAGCCAGCCGATGACCGTCAGCGCGGCCAGCGAATGGACCGCCGGGGCATAGAGCCGCGCCGCACGGTCGGCGATGCGGACATAGCGCGAGCGATTCTGCGTGCTCGCTTCCATCAGCCGCGCGATCTCGGCCAGCGTGGTGTCGCGCCCGGCGTGGCTGACCCGCACATCGACCGGGGCATCGAGGTTGAGCGTTCCCGCCAGCGTCTGGTCGCCCTCGCCCGCAGCCACCGGCACCGTCTCGCCGGTCAGCAGCGACTGGTCGAACCGGCTCCGGCCGACCACGATCTCGCCATCCGCAGCGAGCCGTTCGCCAGCGGCCACGCGCATCACCATGCCGGGGGCGAGCGCGGCGGCGTCTTTCCACGCCAGCGTTCCGTCTTCCCCTACCACGGTCGCGCCCTGCGCCGCCTGGCTCAGCAGCGCATCGACCCCGCTGCGCGCGCGGTCGCGCATCATCGCGTCGAGCACCCGCCCGGCAAGCAGGAAGGTAATCAGCATCAGCGCGCCATCGAACCACGCATGCGGCCCGAAAGTGGCGACTTCATACAGGCTGAGGCCGGTGGCGGTGACGATGCCGATGGAGATCGGCACATCCATGTTGGTCGTCCAGTGACGCAGCGCCTTCCATGCCGAGCGGAAGAAGGGCTGGCCCGAATAGGCGATGGCCGGCAGCGCGATGGCCGCGGAAATCCAGTGGAACAGCTCGCGCGTCGCCCCGCTCGCGCCCGACCAGACGCTGACCGACAACAGCATGACGTTCATCGCGGCAAAGGCCGCCACCGCCAGCGGGGCGAGCAGCGGGCGGACGTTGGTTACCGGACGGGCCAGCTCGTCGCGCCGCACCTGCGCCTCGAAGCCGATCGCGTCGAGCGCATTGACCAGTCGCCTCGTGTCGATTTTCGGATCGTGGTGGATGGTGACCAGCCGGGCCGACAGATTGACCCGCGCATCGCATACGCCGTCGGTTCCGCCGAGCGCGCGTTCGACCTTGCTCATGCAACCGGCACAATGCATCCCCGGCACCGCGAGGACGGTGACGTCCTGCTCGGCGACGTCGGGGGCGCGTTGCGCGGTCATTGGAGCGCGATCTCCTCGCGCCAGCGATGGCCGTCGCCTTCGACTTCCAGCCGCAGGTCCCACCGACCCATCGGCAGCGCCTCGTCCGAAACGAAGCTGTGCATCCCGTCGGGCTGGAAGGTCAGCAACCGGTCGGGCATGCGGCCGAGGGGGTGGCGGGCTTCGGCCTTCACCACCGCACCGGCGGGCACGCCTTCGAAGGTCAGCGCCACGCGGCCATCGGGCTGGATATGCGCCTGCGCCTTCCAGCCCAGCGCCGCTTCATTGCGGGCCTCGTCCAGCCAGCTGTTGTATTTCTGGCTGGCGATATACGAGTTTTCGACCACCAGCCCCCCGAATGTGCTGGTGGCATAGGTTGCCATCAGCACATTCACGGCGATCACCACCCCGAAGAAGGCGGCCAGCGAGCCGAACATATGCCAGCCGGTGAACCCGCGCTTGGCGTTCTCGCTGTTTGCCATCGTCAGTCTCCGGGGCCAGTGAAGGTGGTATCGGCCTTGTCGCTTTCGCCTTCGGCCTGGCCTTCGATCGGCGCAGCCTTGACGGCAAACGACAGATCCTTGCCGTGCGTTCCGGCCGGGGCGACCACATAGATGCGCAGCGGCAGGGTCTGGTCGGCCGGCACTTCGCGCACCAGCGTTTCGGCAGCGGCAGCCCGATCCATGTCGTCGGTCCACATCTTGGCCCCCGGAATGCCGGCGATGGTCACGCGCATCTCGCGCGGCCTGCTCTCCATGTTGCGCAGCTTGACGGTGTAGGCGTTGCGCACGCTGCCGTCGCTCATCAGCATGAAGGGCGGGTTGCGATCGGGCGCCACCGAAATATCGGTATGGCTGCGATTGCCCAGCAGGAACAGCAGCGCGACACCGATGCCGCCCCAGATCACGAAATAGACGATCGTGCGCGGGTGCAGCAGCGCCTTCATCGGCGAACGCGCAGGCGCGCCGGCCTTCTCGCGCTCGCAATCTTCCAGCGTCGCGTAATCGATCAGCCCGCGCGGGCGACCGATATCCTTCATCACCTTGTCGCAGGCGTCGATGCACAGTCCGCAGGTGATGCAGGCAATATCCGGCCCCTTGCGGATGTCATACCCGGTCGGGCAGACCTGCACGCACTGGGTGCAGTCGATGCAGTCGCCGAACTGGCCGGGATTCTTCTCGGCCTTCTTGACGCTGCCGCGCGGTTCGCCGCGCCAGTCCTTGTAGGTGACGATCAGGCTCTTTTCGTCGAGCATCGCCGTCTGGATGCGCGGCCACGGGCACATGTAGATGCACACCTGTTCGCGCATGAAGCCGCCGAGGACGAAGGTCGTCGCGGTCAGCACCGCCACCGTGGCATAGGCCACAGGCGCAGCATCGCCCGCCCAGAATTCGCGCACCAGCGTGGGCGCGTCGGCGAAATACATGATCCATGCACCGCCGGTCCAGAAACTGATCACCAGGTAGATCGCGTATTTCAGCGCACGGCGGGCAATCTTGCCCGGCCCCCACGGCGCATTGTAGAGCCGCTGGCGCGCGTTGCGATCGCCATCGATCAGCCGATCGACATGCTGGAACAGGTCGGTCCACACCGTCTGCGGGCAGCTGTAACCGCACCATGCACGACCGACCGCGCTGGTCACGAGGAACAGCCCGATCCCGGCCATGATCAGCAGGCCGGCCACGAAATAGAATTCCTGCGGCCAGATCTCGATGCCGAACATGTAGAAGCGGCGGTTGGCGAGATCGACCAGCACGGCCTGGTTCGGGGCGTAGGGGCCCCGGTCCCAGCGCAGCCAGGGGGTGACGTAATAGATCCCCAGGGTGAGGATCATCACCGCCCATTTGAACCGGCGGAACGGTCCATCGATCCGCCGGTTGAAGACCGGCTCCCGCTTGGCATAAAGCTTTGCGGGAGCCGGTGATTTCACATCACTATGGCTGTTCACTGGGGGTCTCCTCGGCACCACCAGCGCTGCTTGCCGCAGCCGGTTGTGCCATGGCTTCGCCCCCCCCGAGCGAATGGACATAGGCGGCGAGCATCTTGATCGTCAGCGGGCTGAGGCGGCCCTGCCAGGCCGGCATCACGCCCATCTTGGGATCGGAGATGAACTGCACCAGTTCGTCTTTCGACATCACGCCCGGCGTCTTGGCATGCAGCCAGATCGCATCGGACAGGTTCGGCGCACCGAAGTCGCGCATCCCCTTGCCGTCGGCACCGTGGCAGACCGCGCAATTGGCTTCGAACAGCGCCGCACCCTGCGGGTTGTCCTTCGCCTTGCCCGACAGCGACAGCACGTGATCGGCGATCGCGCCGATCTGCGGCTGGGTCAGGATGCCGTCACGCCCGAAGGAGGGCATGATGCTCATCCGCGTGGCATCGTCGCCCGGCTGGCGGATGCCGTGCTGCAGTGTGGTTTCGATGGTCTTGATGTCACCGCCCCACAGCCAGTCGTCGTCGTTGAGGTTGGGATAGCCATTGCCGCCCGCCGCGCCCGAACCGTGGCACTGCACGCAGTTGACCTTGAACGCCGCCCGGCCACCGGCCACCGCCGCAGCGAGCAGCTTGGGATCGCCCGGCAGCTGTTCGATCGGCATGGCGGCAAGCCCGGCGATCTGTTCGTCGCGCTTGGCATCGCCGACCTTGACTTCGTCGGCCAACTGGCCGCGACTGCTCCAGCCCCACAGGCCGGAGGTGGCGCTGTGGACCATCGGGATCGCCGGATAGACGATCATGTAGCCGATCGCGAAGGCGATACAGGCATAGAAGCTCCACACCCACCAGCGCGGCAGGGGATTGTTGAGTTCTTCGATGCCATCCCATTCGTGGCCGACGGTTTCGACGCCCGTGGCGTCGTCGATGCGCTTGTTCTCAGCCATCGTTTTCATCCTTGAAAATCGCGTTTGCCGCATCGCGGTGATGCTCCTTCGCGCCGGGGCGGAGCGCCCACAGGCAAAGGCCGATAAAGACAGCCACCATGGTCAGCAGCCCCCAGCTATCAGCCAGGTGGCGCATCATGGTGTAGGTGTCTTGCCCGCTCACCGCCCCTTCTCCGTCGCCAGTTCTTCCTGCGCGGCGGCACTGTTCACATCGACCAGCGTACCGAGCATCTGAAGATAGGCGACGAGCGCGTCCATTTCGGTGATCCGCTTGGGATCGCCGTCATAGTCGCGCTGGACTGCCTTGGGATAACGCGTGGTCAGATCGCCCGCGTCGGCATCGGGATTGGCCTGGGCATGGAGATCCTTCTCGGCCATCTCCACGTCCTTCTCGGTGTAGGGCACACCCACCATCCGCTGGGTCCTGAGATCCGCGGCGATATCGGGCACATGGAGGTCCGTTTCGGCGAGGAAACCGTATTTCGGCATGATGCTTTCGGGCACCACGCTGCGCGGATCCTTCAGGTGTTCCACGTGCCAGGCGTCCGAATAACGACCGCCCACGCGCGCCAGGTCTGGCCCGGTGCGCTTGGAACCCCACTGGAAGGGGTGGTCGTACATCGATTCCGCGGCCAGGCTGTAGTGGCCATAGCGTTCGACCTCGTCGCGGAAGGGGCGGATCATCTGGCTGTGACAGACGTAGCACCCTTCGCGGACGTAGATATCGCGCCCGGCCAGTTCCAGCGGGGTGTAGGGGCGAACCCCTTCCACCTTCTCGATCGTGTTGTCGATCCAGAACAGCGGGGCGATTTCCACGATCCCGCCAATGGCGACGGTGATGAAGGCGCCGACGCCGAGGAGCGTGATGTTACGCTCCAGCTTCTTGTGTTTTTCCATAATGCTCATGGCGAAAACCCTTCGGTCTTATTCGGCGGGAACGAGCGGACGGTCGGCCGCTTCGTTGTACGGCGTCTCGGTCATCGGCGCTTCGTTGCGCAGCTTGCCGAGGATCGTGGCCCACACGTTGATCACCAGGATCACCGCGCCGCTGAGATACAGCAGGCCGCCGAAGGCACGCAGGACGAACATCGGATGCAGCGCCGAAACCGTTTCGACGAAGCTGTTCACCAGGTAACCGTCCGGCCCGTATTCGCGCCACATCAGGCCCTGGGTGATCCCCGCCACCCACATGCTGGCGGCGTAGAACACGATGCCGGCAGTCGCGAGCCAGAAGTGCCAGTTGACCATCCGCAGGCTGTAGAGGCGTTCACGCTTCCACAGGCGCGGCACGAGGAAGTAGATCGTGCCGAAGGTGATCATGCCGTTCCAGCCGAGCGCACCGGAGTGCACGTGGCCGATCGTCCAGTCGGTATAGTGGCTGAGCGAGTTGACCGACTTGATCGACATCATCGGGCCTTCGAAGGTCGACATGCCGTAGAAGGCGACCGACAGCACGAACATGCGGATGATCGGGTCGGTGCGGACCTTGTCCCAGGCGCCGTTCAGCGTCATCAGGCCGTTGATCATGCCGCCCCAGCTGGGCATCCACAGCATGATCGAGAAGACCATGCCCAGCGTCTGCGCCCAGTCGGGCAGCGCGGTGTAGTGGAGGTGGTGCGGACCCGCCCAGATGTAGAGGAAGATCAGCGCCCAGAAGTGGATGATCGACAGGCGATAGGAATAGACCGGACGTTCGGCCTGCTTCGGGATGAAGTAGTACATCATCGCCAGGAAGCCGGCGGTCAGGAAGAAGCCCACCGCGTTATGGCCGTACCACCACTGGGTCAGCGCATCCTGCACGCCCGAAAACAGGCTGTAGCTCTTCGAGCCGGTGAAGCTGACCGGGATCGCCAGGTTGTTCACCACATGCAGCATCGCGATGGTCACGATGAACGCCAGGTAGAACCAGTTGGCCACGTAGATATGCGGTTCGCTGCGCTTCACGATCGTGCCGACGAAGACCACCAGATAGGCGACCCAGACGATGGTCAACCACAGGTCGACATACCATTCCGGCTCGGCATATTCGCGGCTCTGGGTAACGCCCATCAGATAGCCGGTCGCAGCCAGCACGATGAACAGCTGATAGCCCCAGAAAACAAAGCGGGCGAGGCCCGGGAAGGCGAGCCTCGCCCGGCAAGTGCGCTGCACCACGTAGAAGGACGAGGCGATCAGCGCGTTGCCCCCGAAGGCAAAGATCACTGCCGACGTATGCAGCGGGCGCAGGCGCGAGAAATTCAGATAGGGTTCGATGTTCAGCAGCGGGTATGCCAGCTGCAGGGCGATGAACAGCCCCGCGGTGAAGCCCGCCATGCCCCAGAACACCGTCGCGATGACGCCCCAGCGAATCGGGTCGTCATAATAACGCGATTCATCCGCCGGTGCGCGCAGGATACCCCTGGCGATGGCGGAATAATCGGCCTTGGAGATGGTCACCCACAGGGTGATTCCCGCAGCCAGTGCGACAATCGTCATATGTACAGCAAAGCCCCCGTCCTGGGCTGCCGCGATCCCCATCACGGCGAGCACCAGCACGACGAACCAGAGGCCCGCGCGCGCAACTACGCTTTCCATGTCAATTTTCCTTCCCGTTTTGACAGGTGCTACCTAGCTAGCGCGCGTGACGCAACATTGACTGAGGTCAATTTCCGAAAGTTCAAAATTGTCCCGCGCAATTTTGCGATGGGTCAATGTTACAAGCCAATGTCGCGTCCATCTGGCAGGCCAAGCGCTGCACATTGCTTGGCCGTAAGGGACGGCCACTGCCGCGCCGGAGGTAATAACATGAAATATGCGACCGCCCCTGTCGCCCTCGGGCTCGCCCTTGCGGCTGCTGCCGGGCTGGCGACCCCCGCCATGGCAACCGAAGCCGGCACTATCCAGGTCAAGGTCCTGGGCACCGGCGTACTGCCCGACGGCAAGATCAAGGACGTGAAGTCGGTCGACACCACCACCACGCTGGGTTCGACGCTCGCCGGTATCACGACCCCGTATGACACCAAGGCGAACGACAATTTCGTTCCGACCCTGGCCGTCGAATATTTCGCCACGCCGAATGTCTCGGTCGAAACGATCTGCTGCTTCACGCAGCACCACGTCAGCGGCACGGGCGCCCTCGCGGGCGCCGAGCTGGTCGATCACGTGCTGATCCTCCCGGCCACTGTCACGCTGAAGTACCATATCGATGCCGGCCCGATTAAGCCCTATGTGGGCGCTGGCCCGACCATGTTCTTCGTGTTCGACGAAAAGCCGGGCGCGACTGCGACGGCGCTGGGCGTGACCAAGGTCAAGATGTCGAACCAGCTCGGCGTAGCCCTGCAGGGCGGCGTCGATATCGCGATGAACGAAAAGATGGGCCTCAGCCTCGATGCCAAGAAGTACTTCGTGCGCCCGCACGCCAAGTTCTACGAAGGCAGCGCGCTGGCCCTGGAAACCACCCACAAGCTGGACCCGTGGGTCGTCAGCGCGGGCGTGTACTTCCGCTTCTGATCTCCCCGGACGGGAGGTTCCGGCGCAGCGGCGGACCGGATGGGGACCGTGAGGGTTCCGGACCGCGCCGCGCCGCCAGGCAAGCCCCTTCGCCCCCCACCCGGGCGGAGGGGCTTCGCTTTTCTGCGATGCAGTCAAATCCCAGCGCAGGCAGCAAAGCGCCGCGCCGCGCAAAACGCCCTAGCCGGCGATATCTTCCAGCGCGGTGCGGTCGCGGATCACGATGGTCCGCCGCGCAGGCAGTTCGAGGATGCCTTCCTTCTTCAGCTTGGTCAGCTGGCGGCTCACCGTCTCGATCGTCAGGCCGAGCACGTCGGCGACCTGCTGGCGCGAGAACGGCAGGTCGAAGGAATCGAGCGGTTCATCACCCGGCGCTTCGCAGCCCGGCGCGACCAGCCGCTCGGACATTTCCAGCAGGAAGGTCGCGATCTTTTCTTCCGCGCTCTTGCGCGCCAGCAGCAGCATCCAGCTGCGCGTGCGGTCGAGTTCGGACAGGGTCCGCTTGAGCAATTTGTGCTCCAGCGCCGGATGGCGCGAGGCGAAACCGTCGAAATCGGAGCGCGAGAAAACGCATACTTTCGCCTCGGTCAGCGCGGTGACGCTGTGCGGCGTGGTCTTGCCGAAGGGGCGGCCGATGAAGTCGGACGGGAACACCACGCCGACGATCTGTTCGCGCCCGTCGGCAGTGCTGCTCGACAGCTTGAGCACACCTTCGATGACATTGGCGACCAGCACCGAATCGTCGCCTTCCCAGATGAGCGGTTCACCCGGTTCGAGCATGCGGCGGCGACCAATCGCGTTAAGCGATTGAATTTCCGTGTTGTCGAGCGACGAACAGATCGCCCGGTTTCGCACCACACATGTGTCGCAATAGCTCATTACCTGCGCCTAACAGCAAGCTTGCGCCGCCGCAATCGCGCCTGACGAAAGTCGGTCAGGCGCGCTGGTCATAGGCGTCGAAGTTGCCGAGGCAGGCGTCGAGCATCGCTGCGACGCCTGCATGATCGCCCGTTGGCACCTCCGGCGGGAGCGGTTGCATCTTCTCGGGCGGCGGAAATGTGCCGTAGCCCGCCAGCAGTGCGTGCCAGCTCATCGCCGGATAGGGCGGGTGGCGCCAGCTGCGGGCATTGACCTCGGCAATGTCGCCATGGGTGAACCACGCGGTCATCATTGCCTTCAGCGTTTCGGGCAATTGCTGGTTTGCGCGGCAATCGCGCCAATAGGGCGAATCGCTGCGCTGGCTGAGCCGGTAATGGGCCACGATATAGTCGCGGATCCCGTCGTATCGTTCGGCGATCGCGGTGTTGAACGCCTCGCGGTGCTGCGGGCCGAAGCCGCCGGCTTCATAGGCTTGCGCGAAATCCAGCGCGGTGTTGATCACGATATGCAGCGCGGTCGCCTCGAGCGGTTCGATGAAGCCCTGCGCCAGCCCGGCGGCGAGGCAATTGCCCTGCCAGCTGTCGCGCATGCGACCGACCTTCATCTTGAGGAACCGGGCGGGCTGCTCGCTGTCCTGCATGCCGATCGCTGCGCGCAGCTCGGCCTCGGCATCCTCGTCGGAGAGGTACCTGGACGAATAGACATAGCCATTGCCGACCCGGCTGGTGAGCGGGATCGACCAGCGCCAGCCCGCGCTCATCGCGATGGAATCGGTCTGCGGGCGCGGTGCCTCGCGATGCGGCGTGGGCATCACCACTGCGCTGTCGTTGAACAGGTTTTCGGCAAAGGGAATGAATTCGCCGCCCAGCGCCTGCTGGGCGATGAGGCTGCGAAAGCCCGAGCAGTCGACGAAGATATCGCCTTCGATCCGCGTACCGTCCTCCGCCAGCAGCGCGGCGACCTCGCCCTGCCCTGCCAGCGCAACCTCCGCGACCTTCAGCGGCAAGTGGCGCACACCGCGTGCAACCGCCCAGTCGCGCAGGAAATGGCCCAGCTTGTAGGCATCGAAATGGTAGCCATAGCTGGGTGCGAAGGGAAAATGCGCCCCCGCATGCGGCCCCATCCCCGCTTCGGCCAGCTGCGCCGCGAGGAACCAGTCATCGGGCAGCACCGGCACATCGAAGCCGCGCCGGGCAAGCATGCAATTGTGGAACCAGCCGCCTTGCGTATGCAGGTCCACCGGGCCAGGGAACGGGTGGAAATAGCTTTCGAAACCCGGCCGCTCGCTCCATCCGGTGAAGCGGATGCCCAGCTTGTAGGTCGCATCGCAGGCGGGCATCCACTCGCCCTCGGCAATGTCGAGCAGGTCGAAGAACGCCTTGAGCTGCGGCGTCGAACCCTCGCCCACCCCGATGATCCCGATGTCGGGGCTTTCGACCACCGTCACCCGTCCGCCGCGAGCGCCCCATTTGTGGTGCAGCAGGCAGGCGGTGATCCACCCGGCGCTACCCCCGCCGAGAACCACGACATGCGGCGGCGTCATGGCCACAGCCAGCCGAGCATTTCGGGCATGCGCGCCCGCCAGAAATTCTCGTCATGCTCCGCACCGGGATAGGTGCGCGCGGCAAAATCGCGGCCCTCCTGCCATCCCTGCGCCGCGAAATCGGCGGCAATCGCATCCTGCCACGGGCCGTACCAGCCATCGAGCGTCGCGGTTCCGTGATCCAGCCAGATCTTGCGCCCCCTCGGCTGCCCGAGCTTGCGCGACAGATAATCGGCCCACGCCCGCTCGATCTCCGGCGCGTGTCTCGCCGCCAGCTCCGGATCGGCCAGCGCGAAATGCGCGCTGACGCAACCGGCGCGGCCGAACACATCGGGCCGTTCGACAATCGCATAGCAGGCCATCAGCCCGCCCATGCTCGATCCCGCGATGGTGGTGTCCGCAGGCGAAGTGCGCGTGCGATATTCGCGGTCGATGCGCGGCTTCAGCGTGTCGGCCGTCCAGGCGAGCATCGCATCCGATGCGATCGGCCCGCCGGCCATCCGGTCCATGTCCTGCTTCATCTCGCCGTCGAGCGCGTCGTAGAGCGGCTTGGCGAGGTACACGCGATAACGGTCCAGCCCGGGCGGCGACCATATGCCGACGACGATATGCGGCTCGGCGCTTCCCGCAGCAACCATGCCGCCGAGCACATCCTGCACCATCCACGCCTTGCCGTAATGGGTCTGCGCCGGGTCGAACAGATTCTGCCCGTCCCACATGTAGAGCACCGGGTAGCGGCGGGACCGCTCGCTGTCGTAGCCGGGCGGAAGCCAGACGGTAACATGCTGTTCGGGCAGGCCCGCCGCGGCCTCTGTCCATTCCACCTGGCGCGCGGGGCTGGGCGGCGCAGGCACCGCCGCGCAGGCGGCGAGCGCCAGCGCGAGCAATGCGGTGAGCGCCCGCCCGAGCCGCCGTGCGATCATTTGTCCGGCGTCAGGCGGATCGCCGCACCGCCGCCGGGTGCCAGCCACAGCGGCAGCTTGTCCCCCTTGCGGATCTTGCGCGTGTCATAGGCAATGTTGAAGCGCGCCTCGGTCTCGTAGGTTGCGCCCGGCCCATCCTTGTAGATCGTCGCGGTATAAACCTTGCCCGGTTCGAGGAAGTCGAAGCCGAGTTCGACATCGCGCGCGGTCGCATTGTTGACCCCGCCGACATACCAGTCCGCGCTGTTGCGGTCCTTGCGCGCGAAGATCGCATATTCGCCCACCTCGCCAGCGATCAGGTGGCTTTCCGCCCAGTCGGCAGGGACCTGTTCGATGAAGGCCAGTTCCTTCGGATGCGCGGCGAGGTTCTCGATGAAATCCGCCGCCATCTGGATCGGTGAATAGATCGCCAGATAGGTGCCGAGCTGCTTGGCCTCGGTCGAGGCGATCGGCTGGCCATTGCTGCCCACCAGGCTGAGCACGCCGGGGGTGAAATCCATCGGCCCGGCCAGCATGCGGGTATAGACGAGGTTCACCTCGTGCCCCGGCCCGTTGGCGAATTTTGCCCAGGCATTGTATTCCTGCCCGCGGGCGCCCTCGCGCGCGACCCAGTTGGGATAGGTCCGGCGCAGGCCGGTATCCTTCACCGGTTCGTGGCTGTCGATCGCGACCTTGTGGCGGGCAGCATCCTCCAGCACCGCCAGATGGTGCTGCACCGAACGCTGGCCGTCATGCCATTCGAATATTTCATCCCCGCACGGATCGTGAATGTCGGCGTTGCAGGAAATCAGATTGCCCGCATCGGCGACATATCCGGTCTTGACCAGATGGATGCCGAGCTGTTCGTCCAGCGCAAAGCCTGCGTCCATCTGCTTTTCGTAAACCGCGATATTGCCGCCGGTTTCGTGGTGGCCGATGATCTGCACGCCCTTCTTGCGCGCATAATCGGTCACCGCCTTGATGTCGAAATCGGGATAGGCCTTGGTGAAGCTGAAATCGCGTCCGTTGCCGAACCAATTGCCGTCCCACCCTTCGTTCCAGCCTTCGATCAGCACGCCGGAGAAGCGGTGCTTGGCGGCGAAGTCGATATATTGCTTCGACCGCGCGGTGGTGGCGCCGTGGTTGGGCCCCTGCGCCCAGGTCCAGTCGCCGCGGATCATCCCCCACCAGATGCCGATATATTTCTGCGGCTTGAAATAGCTGACATCGCCCAGCTTGTTGGGTTCGTTGAGGTTGAGCTCGAGATCGTTCTCGACCAGCCCGGCGGCATCGGGCGCGATGCGGATCGTCCGCCAGGGCGTGTCGAACGCACCCTTGCGCACCACTTTCGCGCCGCGCGAGGATGGCGCCAGGCTGGCGCGGAAACGCGTGCCTTCCATCCGCCGGAACCACATGCCCGAATAATCGACCAGCGCGGCCTCGTGGAACGAGACATGCGTCCCGTCGCCCAGCACCATGGTGATCGGCGTGTGTGCCATGCCGACGCTGGAGATCGGGGTTTCGTGATAGAGATATTCGTAGCGGTTCCAGTCGCCGCCGGGGATCCACCAGGCCTTGCCGTCCTGCGCGATGTTGAATTCGGTCAGTTCGTCGGCAATGTTCGCGACCGGCAGGCTCGCCTGGTCGGGGAATTCGTAGCGGAAGCCGATGCCATCGTCGAACACGCGGAAGCGCACGGTCAAATGGCGCTCTCCCTTGGTCGATGGCTGGATCATGGTAACCGCCAGCTCGTTGTGATGGTCGCGCACCCACTGGCGCTCGCCCCACGGCTGTTCCCATTTGCTGTCCGCCGTGGCGGTGGTTTCCTGCTCGATCCGGAAGCCGCGCCGCATCGGTTCGGCATCGGTGAAATTGAACCCGAGGAAGCTCTTGGCCAGCACGGCCTTGCCGTCCCGCTCGACCGTGTAGAACGGCACCCCGTCCTGGTCGGTATCGACCGTCACATGGATCCGCCCATCGGGGGAATCGACGCTGCCCGCCAGCGCGGGCACGGCCGTAGTCGCGAGCAATGCGGCGAGGACAAGACGCGCCATCACCGGCGCACCACCAGCGCGCCGAACGGCGGCAGATGCCTTCCCTGCGCCCCATTGACGCTGGCCAGCACGGTCCCCGCCACCGCTTCGGGCAGTTCGAGCGATTCGGACGACAAATTGAAGCGGCACTCGACAATCTCCTCGGGCGTGGTGCGGGTAATCGACAGCAGCGCACCTTCGGCACGGCATGCCGCGCCGCCATGATGCAGCGCGGGATGCGCCGCGCGCAGCGCCAGCATGGCGCGGGTGTGGGCGAGCAGCGATTGCGCGTCATGCTCCTGCAGATCGACCGCGCGGCCGATATTCTCCGCCCCGAGCGGCAGCCACGGGTCGCCGCTCGAAAAACCTCCCGCATGGGCCGCCGCTTCCCACGGCAGCGGCGTGCGCACTCCGTCGCGGCTGAGCGTCAGCGGCCAATTGGCGATGGCTTCTGGATCCTGCAGCATGTCGAAGGGAATATCGACCTGGGTCAGCCCCAGCTCTTCGCCCTGGAACAGGATGATATTGCCGCGCAGCGCGCACAGCAGGGCGATCTTCAGCCGCGCCGCAGGGGCCTGGTGTTCGCCCGCCCACCAGCGCGACAGGGCGCGCGGGGCGTCATGGTTCTCGAACGCCCAGCTCGGCCAGCCCACGCCCGGTTCATCCGGCCAGCCAGCCAGCGCCGCGCAGACCAGCCCCGGGGTCAGGCGTTCGGCATAGAGGAAGTCGAACCCATAGGCCGAATTGAGATGCGTCTCGCCAGCGGTGAATGCCTTCATTTCCGTGTCGGCCTCGTCACCGCCGACCTCGGCCACGGTGAAGGTGGCGCCGTATTCATCGAGCAACGAACGGATCCGGCGGATGAACTGCGGGATGTCCGGGTGCGACTGGTTATAGCGCTTCAGCTGGAAATCGAACGGGCGGGTGCGCGGCTTGTCGCTCGGCGGGGCGGGCGGATTGTCGCGCAATTGCGGATCGTGCATCGTGAAATTGAGCGCGTCGATCCGGAACCCGTCGACCCCGCGATCCAGCCAGAAACGCGCCACGCCCAGCAGTGCATCCTGCACATCGGGACTATGCAAATTGAGCTGCGGCTGGCTGGTGAGGAAATTGTGCATGTAATACTGGCGCCGCCGCGCGTCCCACGTCCACGCCGGGCCGCCGAACACCGATTGCCAGTTGCTCGGCGGGCTGCCGTCCGGCTTGGCATCGGCCCAGACATACCAGTCGGCCTTGGGATTGTTGCGGCTGCCCCGGCTCTCGGCGAACCAAGCGTGATCATCCGACGTATGGGCATAGACCTGGTCGATCAGCACCTTCAGCCCCAGCGCATGCGCTTTCGCCACCAGCGCATCGAAATCGGCCAGCGTTCCGAAAATCGGGTCGACGTCGCAATAATCGGCCACGTCATAGCCGAAATCGCGCATCGGGCTGGTGAAGAAGGGCGAGATCCAGATCGCATCGACCCCGAGCGCGGCAACATGATCGAGCCGCGCGGTGATCCCCGGCAAATCGCCGATCCCGTCGCCGTTGGAATCCATGAAACTGCGCGGATAGATCTGGTAGATCGCCGCCCCGCGCCACCATGGCAGCGTGGCTTCAGCCTTCCCGGTGGGGGCAGGGACAGGGCTGGACATCTCGTTCATTCTCCGTCTCCGGGCAGCAATTCGCAGGCAGCGAAACCGAATGCCGCCAGGCTGATGCGCGCCGATCCCGGCGCAGTAACTGAAACCGGGCATTGCCCCGCGAGCGGCGCCATCCGACCGATGTCGTAATCCACCGCGACCGCGCGGTCGATCGACCGGGCCGATGTGTTGAAAGCCAGCAGCACGCGCTGCCCGCTCGCCGGATCCTTGCGCACCACCGCCAGCAGGCCCGGCTCGGTATCGAAGGCGGCGATCGTCGTCAGCCCTTCGGTCAGCGCCGGATTGTCCAGCCGCACTTCGGCCAGCGCACGCACCTGCCGGTAGAGCGGGTGACCGGTGTCGAAATTGGCATCGGCGGTCGTGGCAGCGGTGCCGAGCAAGCGATTGTCATTGTAGACCGCGACCTTGCTGGGCATCATGTCTTCGCGCGCCAGCTGGTCGTTGCCATCGGACACGAAGCCCTGTTCGTCGCCGTAATAGATCACCGGCACGCCGCGCAGCAGCAACAGCATGGCATGGCCCAGCTCCACCCGGGCGAGCAGTTCCTCGTCGCTTGCGTCGGGGTTGGCTTGCTTCACGAACATCGAGAAGCGACCGAAATCGTGGTTGCCCAGGAATGTCGGCAGTTGCAGCGCGGTGCTGGCGCCACCGGGGTAGAGCACGTCCTGCTGCAGCAGCTCGGCCATCACCTGCGGCGATGCCTTACCCGACACGACCATTTGCGCGGCCTTGGCGAAACCCATGTCGAGCGCAGCGGGCAAGCCGCTGTTGGCCATCACTTCGGCCGCCGGTGCGGCGCTCGGCACTTCGTAGGCGATTTCGCCGAAGATATGGAAATGGGGGATGCCCTTCGCCTTCGCGCGCGCCAGCATCGCGGGGACGAATTGCTGCCAGAATTCGGGGTTCACATGGCGCGCGGTGTCGATGCGGAAGCCGTCGATCCCGAAGTTGTCGATCCAGCCGCCGAAAATCTCGATCATTCCCGAAACCACGCGGGGATTTTCGGTCGCGACATCGTCCAGCCCCACGAAATCGCCATAAAGCGAGCTTTCGCCGACCCAGTTCGAATTGCCGCGATTGTGGTAGTAGATCGGATCGTTGAGCCAGGCGGGAACCTTGACGTTCTTCTCCGCCTCAGGGACGAAGGGCGTGTAAGCGAAGGACGGATCGACCAGTTTCGCCCAGTTGGCAGGCGAGGCATCGCCGTCCCCCATGAAGCCGGGGTTGATCGGCGCACCCTGCGCATTGCCGCGCGTCGAGAAAGGATAATCCGCCTTGCTGCGATAGGAGAAGCCG
Source organism: Sphingomonadales bacterium (assembly GCA_014763545.1). Taxonomy (GTDB): domain Bacteria; phylum Pseudomonadota; class Alphaproteobacteria; order Sphingomonadales; family Sphingomonadaceae; genus JACXVD01. The sequence continues at coordinate 14,665 of JACXVD010000022.1, read as the reverse complement.
GTGTCCGCCCCCTCGCGATACTGGATCACATCGGCCGTGTGGTTGACGATGATGTCCATATAGACCTTGATCCCGCGCGCATGCGCGGCGGAAACGAAGGCACGGAAATCGTCATTGGTGCCGAAATGCGGATCGACCTGGGTGAAATCGGTCACCCAATAGCCGTGATACCCCGCGCTCTCGTCACCCTTGGGGCCTTGCACGGGCTTGTTCTTGAAGATCGGCGCAAACCAGATCGCGGTCACGCCCATCTGCTGGATGTAGTCGAGCTTGGCGGTCAGCCCCTTGAGGTCGCCGCCGTGGTAGAAACCCTTGGCCGCCGGATCGAACCCGCTCTTGAGCCGGTCGGCCGGGTAGCCGCCCAGATCGTTCGCCGGATCGCCATTGGCGAACCGGTCGGGCAGGACGAAATAGACCACCTCGTCTTCGGGCGGGCGGGCGCGCATTGCCGCCACCGCAGCCCCTGCCGCAGGGGCCGCCGCACTCGCGTCCGGCGCGGCTTCACGGGCGACACCGGTGGAGGTGCAGGCGGACAGGCTCAGCGCCGCCAGCGGCAGCGCCATCAGGGTGGCACGCAAATTCATCGGGCAACCCCCTGCTGCATCATCGCATCGATAAAGGCGCGATGCGTCGGCATCGCGTCGGCACGCAGTCGTGCGGCCTTGGCCAGCGTTTCGAGGAACGGGCCGAGATCCTCGCCCGGCACATTATCGGCCAGCGGCGAGTAATGGCGCGGCGCGATCCCCTGCCCGATCATCACCTGCCCCCAGCTGTCGTCGAGGAACAATTCGTCTTCCTCGCGCACGAAAGCGCCGGACTGGCCGAACAGAGCGATCTTTCCTGCCAGGGTCGCGGGAATCTGCATCGCCCGGCAATGGTCCCAGAATGGCTCGCCCTCGCGCGCATTGGCGACATAGTGCAGGATCAGGAAATCGCGCACCCGCGCCCATTCGACATCGGACAGTCGGTTGAACGCGGCGCGCGGCGCGGACAGGTCGGACAGGTCGCCCGGCAGCAGTTTCAACAGGCGGTCGATAGCCGACTGGACGAGATGGATCGACGTCGATTCCAGCGGCTCCATGAAGCCCGCAGCCAGCCCCAGCGCGAGGCAATTATGCGACCAGAATTCGCGGCGGTGGCCGGTGGTGAAGCGGATCGGGCGCGGGTCGGCCAGCGGCTTGCCCTCGAGATTGGCGAGCAGGATCGCGCTCGCTTCGTCCACCGACATGTAGCGCGAGCAGAACACATGGCCGTTGCCCGTGCGGTGCTGCAAGGGGATGCGCCATTGCCAGCCAGCCGGGCGGGCCATCGACTGGGTGTAGGGACGAAACGCCCCGCCCTCGCTCGGCACCGCCAGCGCAGTGTCGCAGGGCAGCCAATGGCTCCAATCCTCGAACGGAACACCCAGCGCATCGCCCAGCAACAGGCTGCGAAAACCAGTGCAGTCGATGAAGAAACTGCCCGCGACCCGCCGGCCGCCATCCAGCCGCAGCGCCGCGATATCGCCGCTCTGCGCATCGCGTTCGACCGCCTCGATCATTCCTTCGACGCGGGTCACGCCGCGCTGTTCGGAATATTGCCGCAGGAGCTTCGCCAGCAGGCTGGCGTCGAAATGATAGGCGTAGGCAAGTTCGGGCTGCGTCGCGCTTGCGGTGCCGAGGGCAAAGCGCCCTGCCCGCGCCGCCGCGACATTGGCGCTGTAGTCGCCGTAATCCGTCGCCACGCCCATGGAGCGGCCGCGCAGCCACAGCTGGCGGAAGGGGATCAGCCCCGCCCCGCGCCCCACGCTGCCGAAGGAATGGATGTAACTTTCGCCGGGGCGCAGCCAGCCATCGAACTCGATGCCCAGTTTGAAGCTGGCATTGGTCGCGGCCATGAATTCGGCCTGGTCCAGCCCGAGGCCGATGATCAGATTATGGATCTGCGGTATCGTCGCCTCACCGACGCCGACCGTGCCGATCGCCTCGGATTCGACGAGGGTGATGGTCGCGGCATCGCCGATGAAGCGGGCCAGCACAGCGGCTGCCGTCCAGCCCGCCGTACCGCCGCCGGCAATCACGATCTGGAGGGGCGCTGCGTTGCTCATGGTACAAGATCAGTGGCCCGGTGTGTCCGGCAGGTCAAACCCCCGCCGGACACACCCTTGGCCCATCAGAACTTGTAGGTGAAGCCCGCGAGGAAGCGGCGACCGTAGGTCTGGTACTTCAGCCACGCATCGGAGATCGCCTGCCCGTTGATCTGGGCGAGCGTCGCCTGGCGTTCGTCGGTCAGGTTCTGCCCCTGCAGGAACAGCGACAGCCCATTAAGGGCCGAACTTTCGGGGAAATCATACCCGATCTGCGCGTCGATCACGGTTTCCGACAGCACCGACTGACGATCCAGCCCGCCGCTGAACAGCGAGAAGTCACCGAGGAAGCCCGAACGATACCGCATGCTGCCACGCAGGCTGAAGCCCGAGTTTTCGTAGAACGCGGTCAGGTTGCCGACATATTTCGAATAACCCGGGATCGTCGAAGCGTTTCCGTTGTAGTCGAACGCCTTGGTGTAGGTGAGACCGAAGCCACCGGTGATGCCGAAACCTTCGAGCGCAGGTGAGAAGACTTCGAACGGGATGGTACCGGCGACTTCGCCACCCATGATGTAGCCGCCATGGGTGTTTACCGGGCCGCTGAAGATACCGATCGGCGAAGACGGCACCTGCCCTGCGGGAAGCGGGAAGCCGGAATAATCGAACGCCAGATCGTTGGCACTGGGATCAACGTAATCGTCCAGATGCTTCCAATAGAGCTGGACCGCAACATAACCCTTGTTGCCGAAGTATTTCTCGACGCTGAGGTCGAGCGCGGTGGCGCGATAGGGGCGCAGCAGCGGGTTGCCGCCGCCACCGGTATAGATCGGGGGATTGTAGGAGTTGTTCACGCCGAAGCCGATGATGTTGTTCATCTGCGGCAGGCGCGGGCGCATCATCTGCTTGGCGGCAGCGAAACGGATGACCATGTCATACGGGGTGCGGACCGCCAGGTTGAGGCTGGGCAGCACCATCCAGTAGTTGTCCTTGACCGTCGGATTGACGGCACCTTCCGACGTCAGCGAGGTGTGGATCGCCTGGACCCCGATATTACCGGTCAGTTCGCTATCGCCCAGCTGTGCGTGGAGGCGAGCCATGGCGAAAGGCGTCCAGACATCTTCGGTGATGTCATAAGCCTGCGAGGCGCCATACGGGTTGGCCTGGTAATCGAGCACGCCCGCGCCGACCAGCGTGCGCGGATCGTAGGACAGGATCGGGCCGAAGCCGCGCGACAGGTTCACCGGGGTGAGCAGCAGGTTCGACGGAATCGCAGCGGTCTCGGCACCGTTCGGCGGGACTAGGAAAGCTTCGTCCTGCGTCAGGGTCTTGGTGCGATAGGTGTGGTCGACACCGAGCTTGATCGATTCGATCAAGCCGCCGCCGATATCCTGTTCAACCTCGGCGCGGATTTCCTTCAGATCGTCGCGGCTGCGGCGGATCTTGTCGTAACCGGCCTGCACCGTGCTGCCCGACCAGCCCTGCACGTCGGTCAGCACCAGCGCCGGGTCGACCCCGTTGAAGTCGCTGGTGAATTCCAGCGCATGGTCGGTGAGCGTGTAGCCGAAGGTACCGCCCGGGGTCGGCAGATTGTGACCTAGCCCGGCCGTGGTTTCGAGGCGATCCTGCCAGCGGTCGGTGCGCGACCAGCTGACGTCGATCGTCGCGCGGGTGCCAGCGTCATTATCCCAGGCGAGATTGCCGCCGAACGAATAGGTGTCGTTCTTCTGGTCGGTCGCGTAGTTTTCGATGATCGGCCGCCCGGTCCAGGTCGCGCTGGTGACGATCGAGGAACCGGCAGCAATGCCGGACAGCGGCTGCGAAGTGAAACCCGTGACGGTCGAGCCGCAGCACAGGATCGGCATTTCGAAGCCCTTCTGGTCGAGCTTCTCGTCGAAATGCGAATAGAAGCCATCGACGGTGAAGGTCAGCTGGTCGCCCAGCTTGGCCTGGAAGGTGCCGTTGATGCCCAGCCGCTTAAGACGCGAAGCCTCTTCCCAGGTCTTGACGCCGCTGATGCCGTAATTGCCGTTGCCGTCGTAATCGCCATAGCCCCAGGCATTCCAGTCATGCGTCTGGTACGGCTCGTCGGTATAGGCCGCCGACAGGGCGATACCCATCGTGTCGTCGGCAAACGTATCCACGAAGGTGCCGAACACGCGATAGCCCTTGTCGGTGACGGTCGGGATCACCTTCTGGTCGACATAGGTGCCGCGCGCGCCGATCGCGAGGACGCGCTTCTTGGCATCGAGCGGGCGGATGGTGCGCAGATTGATGCTGCCGACCAGCCCGCCGGCAGTGTGATCGGCCGAAGAGGTCTTGTAGACATCGACGCCGGAAAGGATTTCGGAGGGGAACTGGTCGAATTCCACCGCGCGGCTGTCGTTGGTGGTGGTCTGCTCGCGACCGTTCAGCGTGGTGGTCGAAAAGTCGGGGCCGAAGCCACGGATGGAGATGATGTTGGCGCGGCCGTTGGCGCGCTGCGCGGCGATACCCGGCAGGCGGGCGATCGATTCACCGATGCTGTTGTCGGGCAGCTTGCCGATGTCTTCCGCGGCAACCGATTCCACGACCACATCGGCGCGCTTCTTGGTGCTGGTCGCGGTCTGCAGCGAGGCACGAAAGCCGGTCACGGTGATAACGGTTTCGCCATTGTCCTGCGCCTCATCGGCGGCGGGCTGGGCGTCCTGTGCAAAGGCGGCCTGCGGCGCGACACCCAGCGCCAGTGCGAGCGCAAGTGCGGAACCGCTGGCCGATGCGGCCAGGAAATTGCGATTTGCCACGGTTTTCTCTCCCCAAACATGCCGCGGGCTGTGGCGCGGCTTATGCAGTTGCCAGTCCATGCGAGCACGATGGGTGCGACCCGGTCGGGCTCGTCAGCGCGGCTCATAGGTCCGCGCGGCCCCGCCGCGAAACACGGCATACGTATGTTTGTGCGCCGCACAACATACATATGTGTCCGATATGCACCACCCTGCACCCGCTGTGGCGCAGCCCGGCAGGCCCGGTTTGCCAAGGGGGCCGCGCTCGATTAGGGATCGCTAAGGGACAGGATCATGGGCCGCGTACCCACAGGCAGACCAACGAGCTTCGACATCGCTTACCTGGCCGGGGTCTCCCAGCCGACGGTGAGCCGCGCGCTGCGCGGAGACCGCTCGGTCAGCCAGGCCACCCGCGAAAAGATCGAGAAGATCGCGCGCGAGCTGAACTACACCGTCGACAAGAACGCCTCTTCATTGCGCAGCCAGCGCTCGAACACATTGGCGCTGCTGTTCTTCGAAGAACCGGCAACCGCGCAGGACGCGTCGGACAGCGCCGGCGAAGCGGGCGGCACGATCAATCCCTTCTTCCTCGCGATGCTCGGTTCGATCACCCGTGCAGCCGCCGATCGCGGGCTGGACCTGCTGATCTCGTTCCAGCGGATGGAGGACAATTGGCATGTCCGCTACCAGGACAGCCATCGGGCCGACGGGCTGATCCTGCTCGGCTACGGCGACTACACGCTTTACGAGGCGCGGCTGGAACAGCTGGTTGCGCAAGGCACGCATTTCGTGCGCTGGGGATCGGTCGGCGAAGACAATGTCGGTGCCACCGTGGGTTCGGACAATTTCGGCGCAGGCCGGATCGCTGGCGAACATTTGCTGGATCTGGGAAGGCGGCGCATCGCCTTCATCGGCCAGGCAGACGAGCATTACCCGGAATTTGCCGAACGCTACCGCGGGCTCTGCGCCGCACTGGCAGACGCCGGGATCGCCCCCGACCCCGCCCTGCAACGCGATGCGCTGACCAGCGAGGATGACGGGCATGCCGCAGCCCGTTCGCTGATCGCGGCCGGGGCGGGGTTCGACGCGATCTTTGCTGCCAGCGACCTGATCGCGATCGGCGCGATGCGCGCTTTGGCCGAAGCGGGGCTGAAAGTGCCGCAGGATGTGGCGGTGGTCGGTTTCGACGATATCCCTTCCGCCAGCATGACCTCACCCCCGCTGACCACGCTCAAGCAGGACATGCCGCAGGCGGGCGAACTGCTGGTCGATACGCTGGTCGCGCAGCTGGATGGCAGCGCACCGCCGCACCGCACCCTGCCCACCCGGCTGATCGTGCGCGCCAGCACCGCGGGCTAGGCCCGCGCGGGGCCGCCATCGCATTCGTATGCGCCTTGCCGCGGGCGCCGCGCCGTGCCAGCCCTCGGGCTGGAAGCCGGGCGGCAGAGCCGGACAAGCGCGAGAGGAACCGGATTCACCATGGATAAACCGCGGCAAAGCTGGGCCGGGCTGTGGAACATCAGCTTCGGCTTTTTCGGGATTCAGATCGGCTTCGCGCTGCAGAATTCGAACATGAGCCGCGTGTTCCAGACGCTCGGCGCGAATATCGACGAGCTGTCCGCGCTGTGGGTCGCCGCCCCGCTCACCGGGCTGCTGGTCCAGCCGATCATCGGCCATCTGTCCGACCGGACCTGGAACCGGCTCGGCCGCCGGCGCCCCTATTTCCTCACCGGGGCAATCTTCGCCGCGCTGGCGCTGTTCCTGATGCCGTTTGCCCCCGGTTTCGCCATGCCGCTGATCTTCTCCGCCACCATGTTGTGGGTGCTCGATGCCAGCCTCAACGTCTCGATGGAGCCGTTCCGCGCCTTCGTCGGCGATATGCTGCGCACCGACCAGCACAGCGCGGGCTATGCGGTGCAGACCGCCTTCATCGGCGCGGGCGCGGTGGTCGGATCGATCTTCCCCTTCCTGCTCGAACATCTCGGCGTCGCCAATGTCGCGCCGGGCGGGGGTATCCCCGACACGGTGCGGTGGAGCTTTTGGGCAGGCGGCGCGGCGCTGCTGGCGGCGGTGCTGTGGACCATCGCCACCACCCGCGAATACAGCCCCGAACAGCTGGCGGCTTTCGGCGGGGCGGAAAGCATCGCCGCTGCCGACACCACCGCCGCACTCGCCACGCGCTCCTATGCCACCACCCTGCCCTGGATCGTCGCCGGGGCGCTGGTGATCGGCGTGGTGCTGCATTTCGCGCTGGCCAAGGAAGTGCTGCTGCTGGGCGCGCTGCTGATCTTCTACGGGCTGCTCTCGGCCATCGCGATCGCGCTGGTGAAGGCGGGGCGCAGCGCCAACATGCTCGCCTCGATCGTCGGCGACTTCTCGGGCATGCCGCCGGTGATGAAGCGGCTGGCGCTGGTGCAGTTCTTCAGCTGGAGCGCGCTGTTCATCATGTGGGTCAACACCACCCCGGTGGTGACGCAATATGTCTTCGGCTCCACCGACACCGCCAGCGCCGCCTATAATGAAGGTGCGAACTGGGTGAATGTCCTCTTCACTGTATATAACGGCGTCGCGGCGGTGGCGGCGCTGGCGCTGTTGCCCGCGCTGAGCCGCAGGATCGGCCCGGTGATGACCCATTCGCTGTGTCTCGTCGCCGGGGCGCTGGGCTATCTCGGCTTCTTCGTGCTGCGCGATGCCAATGCGCTGCTGGTTTGCGAGGTGGGCATCGGCATTGCCTGGGCGAGCATCCTCGCGATGCCCTATGCGATCCTCGCTTCGAACCTGCCACAGGCGAAGCTGGGCATCTACATGGGGCTGTTCAACATCTTCATCGTGGTGCCACAGCTGCTGGTGGCGACGGTGATGGGAACGATCATGACCCTCGCCTTCCCCGGCGAGCCGGTGTGGACCATGCTGTTCGCCGCCGGATCGCTGCTGGTCGCCGCGCTGGCGATGCAAAGGGTGGCGAGCGTAGTGCCGAAAGCGGGTTAGCGCCCACCCGGACGGGCTTCTGGTTGTGCGCCGAAACTAGTCCCCCGCCGGCTCGACCCGTGCGAGCAGCGCCTCCACCTGCACCTGCGCGCCCGCGCTGACCGACAGCTCGGCCACCGTCCCGTCGAACGGCGCGGTGAGCGCGTGTTCCATCTTCATCGCCTCGAGCACCAGCAGCCGCTGGCCGGCGGTGACGGTCTGGCCCTCGGCCACATCGACCGCGATGACCTTGCCCGGCATGGGGGCGATGATGTCGCCATCGTGGGCGGAGTGGGTGCCGGTGCCGCGAGAAGTGAGATCGAATTCGAAATAACCGCCTTCGTCCAGAATGACGATGCTGTGCTCATCGCGCAGAGAAGTGACAAAAGAATCAGGATCAACGTCATGACGCGTCAGGGTACGCACTTCGTCGCCACGGTAGAATGTGACCCGCTCTACCGGCGGCGCGTTCAATCTGAAGCCGACAAGAAGCTTCTCATCTTCACCGTCCTTGGGGTCGAGTTTGGCTCTAGCGGCCGCCGCCCAGTGCTCGTCGCGGGGTTCGTTCGAGACGGCAAGCTGGTCGGAATGATCCTCGATGAAGCTTGTAGTAATGCGTCCTGCTTTGAAATCAGGATGATCGAGCGCCCGCCATAAAAACGGCGCATTAGTTCGGATCGGCCAGATTTCGACAAGGCTGAGGTAACTAGCCAAATCATCAATCGCCTCGCTACGCGTCGGACGGTGGAGAATGATCTTCCCAATCATGGGATCGTAGAAGGGCGAAACAACATCGCCCTCTTCAACGCTCATTTCGAAACGAAAACCGTTCCGTCGATCCGAAAGGTGATCGAGGTCAGAGTGCTCCAGCGGCCCTGTTGAGGGCAGAAAGCCCTTTGCGGGGTCTTCAGCGTAAAGTCTCACCTCAATGGCGTGACCGTCGATGCTGAGCTCTTCCTGCTTAAGCGGCACCGGCTCGCCGCTCGCGACGCGAAGCTGCCACTCCACCAGGTCCACCCCGGTGATCTCCTCGGTCACCGGGTGTTCGACCTGAAGGCGGGTGTTCATTTCCATGAAGAAGATGCGGTCGGCGCGCAGGCCTTCGCTGGCATCGGCGATGAATTCGATCGTGCCCGCGCCCTCGTAGTCGACCGCCTTGGCGGCGCGGACGGCGGCGGCGCAGATCGCTTCGCGCGTGGCCGCGTCCATGCCGGGAGCGGGGGCTTCCTCGATCACCTTCTGGTGGCGGCGCTGGAGCGAGCAATCGCGTTCGAACAAATGGACGACATTGCCGTGGCTGTCGCCGAACACCTGCACCTCGATATGGCGGGGCGAGGTGATCCACTTTTCGAGCAGCACCTCGTCATTGCCGAAGCTGGCCTTGGCCTCTCGCTTGCAGCTTTCGAGCGCGGCCTCGAAATCCGCCGCATCATCGACCTTGCGCATGCCCTTGCCGCCGCCACCGGCGACCGCCTTGATCAGCACCGGATAGCCGATCGCATCGGCCTCGGCCTTGAGGCGGCTGACCGACTGGTCCGCGCCGTCATAGCCCGGCGTCACCGGCACGCCGGCATCGCGCATCCGCTGCTTGGCCGCATCCTTCAGCCCCATCGCCTCGATGCTCGCGGGCTTGGGGCCGACCCACACCAGCCCGGCGCCGATCACCGACTGCGCGAACCCGGCATTCTCCGACAGGAAGCCATAACCCGGATGGATCGCCTGAGCCCCGGTCGCCTTCGCCGCGGCGATGATTTTCTCGCCAACGAGATAGCTCTCTGCCGCCGGCGAAGGCCCGATATGCACCGCCTCGTCCGCCTGCCGCACATGCAGCGCCTTGGCATCGGCGTCGGAATAGACCGCGACGGTGCGAATACCCATCGCCCGCGCGGTGCGGATGATGCGGCACGCGATCTCGCCGCGATTGGCGATGAGGAGAGAGGTGATCATAGCCATTACATCCTGAACACCCCGAACCGGGGCGCCTCCGCAATCGGGGCTTCCAGCGTCGCGGCGAAGGCGAGGCCCAGCACGTCGCGGGTCTGCACCGGGTCGATCACGCCATCATCCCACATCCGCGCGGTGGCGTAGTAAGGGTTGCCTTCGTCCTCGTATTTCTGGCGGATCGGGGCCTTGAATTCCTCGGCCTGTTCCGGCGTCCAATTGTCGGCGTCGCGGTGAACGGTGGCGAGCACCGATGCGGCCTGCTCGCCGCCCATCACGCTGATGCGCGCGTTGGGCCAGGTGAACAGGAAGCGCGGGGAATAGGCCCGGCCGCACATGCCGTAATTGCCCGCACCGAAGCTGCCGCCGATCACCACGGTCACCTTGGGCACCTGTGCGGTGGCGACGGCGGTCACCAGCTTCGCGCCGTGCTTGGCGATGCCTTCGGCCTCGTACTTCCCGCCGACCATGAATCCGGAGATGTTCTGCAGGAACAGCAGCGGGATGCGGCGCTGGCAGGCGAGCTCGATGAAATGCGCGCCCTTCTGCGCGCTTTCGGAAAACAGCACGCCGTTGTTGGCGAGGATCGCCACCGGCATCCCCCAGATATGCGCGAAGCCGCAGACCAGCGTGCTGCCGAACAGCGCCTTGAATTCGTGGAACTCGCTTCCGTCCACCAGCCGCGCGATCACCTCGTGCACATCATAGGGCGCGCGAACGTCCTCGGGGATGATCGCATAGATATCTTCGGCGTCGAATTTAGGCGGACGCGGGTCTTTTAGCGCGACATCCTTCGCGCGCGCATAATTGTCGCCGAGGTGGCTGACGATGTCGCGCACGATGGTCAGCGCGTGTTCGTCATTCTCCGCCAGATGGTCGACCACGCCCGATTTCTTCGCATGCAGGTCGCCGCCGCCCAGATCCTCGGCGCTGATTTCCTCGCCCGTCGCGGCCTTCACCAGCGGCGGGCCGGCAAGGAAGATCGTGCCCTGTTCGCGCACGATCACCGTCTCGTCGCTCATCGCCGGGACATAGGCCCCGCCTGCGGTGCAGCTGCCCATCACGCAGGCGATCTGCGGGATGCCCAGCGCGGACATATTCGCCTGGTTGAAGAAGATGCGCCCGAAATGGTCGCGGTCGGGAAAGACCTCGGCCTGGTAGGGCAAATTCGCCCCGCCGCTGTCGACGAGGTAGATGCACGGCAGGCGGTTTTCCTGTGCGATCTCCTGCGCGCGCAGATGCTTCTTGACGGTCATCGGGTAGTAGGAGCCGCCCTTCACCGTCGGATCGTTGGCGACGATCATCACCTGCCGGCCCGATACCCGCCCGATGCCGCAAATCATCGAAGCGCCCGAAACGTCGCCCTCGTACATACCGTTGGCGGCAAGCTGGCCGATCTCGAGAAAGGGCGACCCCGGATCGAGCAGGCGCTCGACACGTTCCCTCGGCAGCAGCTTGCCGCGCGCCATATGGCGCTCGCGATGCTTCTCCGGCCCGCCCAGCGCCGCCTGTGCGACCTGCGCGCGCAGATCCTGCGCCAGCGCGCGATTATGGCTGCTGCGCGCCTTCGCCTCGGGACTTTCGAGGTCCAGCTTGGTGGTGAGGACGGGTGCGGTCATCTTACCCGCCAGCCCCGATCAATTCGCGTCCGATCAGCATGCGCCTGATTTCGTTGGTTCCCGCGCCGATGTCCAGCAGCTTGGCATCGCGGTAGAAGCGTTCGACCGGCCAGTCGGTGGTGTAGCCCGCGCCGCCCAGTGCCTGGATCGATTCATTGGCCACGCGAACTGCCGCTTCGGACGCCATCAGGATCGCCCCGGCCGCGTCGAAGCGGGTGGTCTGCCCGGCATCGCAGGCCTTGGCGACCGAATAGACATAGGCGCGCGCGCTCTGCAGGGCGGTGTACATGTCGGCCACCTTCGCCTGCATCAGCTGGAAACTGCCGATGGGCTTGCCGAACTGCTTGCGCTCGCGGACATAGGGGATGACGACGTCGAGGCAGGCCTGCATCAGCCCCAATTGCCCGCCGGACAGGACCACGCGTTCATAGTCCAGCCCGCTCATCAGCACGCCCACGCCGCCATGCAGCGGGCCCATCACATTGTCTTCGGGGACGAAGCAATCGTCGAACACCAGTTCGGCGGTCGGGCTGCCGCGCATGCCCATCTTGCCGATCTTCTGGCCGATGGAGAAACCCTCCATCCCCTTCTCGATGATGAAGGCGGTGATCCCGCGGCTGCCTTCGCCGGGTGAGGTCTTGGCATAGACCACCAGCGTATCGGCTTCCGGGCCATTGGTGATCCAGAATTTGGTACCGTTGAGGCGGAAGCCGCCCGCGACCTCATCGGCGCGCAGCTTCATGCCGACCACGTCGCTGCCCGCGCCGGCCTCGCTCATCGCCAGCGCGCCGACATGTTCGCCGCTGATCAGCCGGGGCAGGTAGTGGGCTTTCTGGTCGGGATTACCCCAGCGGCGGATCTGGTTGATGCACAAATTGGAATGCGCGCCGTAGGAAAGGCCGATCGAGGCGCTGGCACGGCTGACTTCCTCGCAAGCGATGACGTGTTCGAGATAGCCCAGGCCCAGCCCGCCATCTTCTTCCGTCACGGTGATGCCGTGCAGGCCCAGTTCGCCCATCGCGGTCCACAGCTCGTCGCGCGGGAACCAATCGTCGCGGTCGACCTTTTCGGCCAGCGGCATGATCTGTTCGTCGGCGAAACGGGCGGTGACCTCGCGGATCATTTCGGCGGTTTCGCCGAGCGAGAAATCGAAATCGGGCGTCGCGCGCATCTGTGCTCCTCTCCACCTGGCGGCGGTTTCTTTCGCGCGGCTGGTTACGCCTCTTGCCTATCAAAGAAAAATTGAAAGCGTCAGGGAAGTATCATAGAATTTTCCTATGATAAAACGATCCCATATCCGCCAGTTCCTCGCCGTGGTGGAAACCGGCAGTTTCACCCAGGCCGCCGCGCGTATCCGCGTGACCCAGCCGACGCTGTCCGCCGGGATTGCCGAGCTGGAGCGGCAGGTCGGCACGAGGCTGTTCGTGCGCAACCGCCGCCGCATCCGCATGACCGAGGCGGGCGGCAAGTTCCTGCCCATCGCGCGCGAGCTGGAGCGCAACTTCCTCGCTGCGGACAATTTCGGCGAGGCGCGCGCGGGCAACTGGCCCGACATTCGGCTGGGCGTACTCAATACGATTGCCGCGCCGCTGCTCGAACGGATCTCTGCACATTTCGCCGCCCGTTTCTCGCTCGAACTGGTCGAAGGCAACGAAAGCGAGCTGGACGGCGCGCTGGCCAACGGACGCATCGACGCGGCGCTGACCTTGCTCCACGGCGCGGACGATCCGGCGAGCGCCTTCCCGCTGCTGACCGAACCCTACGCCATGCTGGTGCGGGCGGGCCACCCGTTGCTGGCGCGCGGCACGGTGCGGCCGGACGAGCTTGCCTCGGAAACGATGATCGCCAGGCGCAATTGCGAGTTGCTCGACGAAACCAGCCGCTTCTTCACCCGCCACCGCGTGCGCCCCCGCTTCGCGCTGCGATCGAGCGACGACACACGCTGCATCGCGATGGTGGCGGCGGGGATCGCGATCACCACCGCCCCGCTGTCCTTCGCGCGCGACGGCGTCACCCCGCTGCCCATCGAGGGATACGACTATAGCCGCACGCTGGGCCTGCGGCTCGGCAGCCGCTGGCTCGACGGGGACGAACGGCGCGGGCAGGTCGCCGCGCTGGCCGGCGATCTGCGCGCAGACCTGGCCGCCTAGGCCAATCTAGGCGGCGCGCCAGTACGACAAGCCACCCTCGCCCGCGACGATTTCCCCGCGTGCCCCGACCGGCTCCGCTGCGCCGTCGGTGAGGAAGGCGATCGTCGCCGTATCCTCCCCCGGCACCAGCGCGAGCGTGCGGCTGCCCTGCGCCGTGCGCGCCACGATGGTGCCGGAGCGCGCGCTGCCGTCCCGCCGATAATGCACGGTGTAGCTTTCGATCTCCGCCGCCCCCGCATAGGACGGATCGAGCGACGGGACCGGCCCGCGCAATGCATCGGCCTGCGCCTGCACATCGTAATCGCGCGGCGCCCCGGTCGGCGCGAAGGGTTCGCTGCCCAGCATGATCGTATGGCTGTCGGTTGCATAGCCGCCATTGGCGAACAGCAATCCCTTGCCCCCGCCCGCGCGCAAGGCATCGACCATGCTGGCGACCGCGTGGCTCATGTAATTGGCAATCGGCCCGCCGCCGAAGGTCAGCCCGCCGAAGAGGCTGACGGGCCGGTCGAGCGGCCAGCCGAGCACCCGCCGCGCCATTTTCGGCATGCAGGAAAAGCAGCTGTAGAGTTCGGCATGCGCGAGCTCCTCCGCCGCGACGCTATTGCGCCGCAGCGCCTCACGGATCGAAATTTCGAGGCTGGGCGAGGAGCGATAATCCGCCCGCGCGAGGAAATCGGCGGGCTCCTTCGCCGCTGCCCCCAGCCCGACGAATACCAGCCGGTCGTCCGCGATGCCGTGGGCGCGCGCCTCTGCCAGGCTGGTCACGATGAAGCCTGCACCCTGGTTGACCGCCGCATTGGCGACCATCAGCTTGGTATAGGGAAAGGCAATCGGGCGGTTGTCGGCCGATGGGGTGACGATCGTCTCGGCCGCGACCGGCTCGCGCATCCAGGCCGCCGGATTGGCAGCGGCCATTTGCGACATCGCCGCCCAGATCGCCCCGCTTTCCGCCTGACCTTCGGCCAGCGACTGGCCGAGGCTGGCGCGCAGCGCATTCTCATACAACGGATAAACGTCCACCGGCAGGCGCAAGCCATAGGCCCCGCGATAGTCGGTGGGGCGCGCCCGCGCCGCCGCCTGCAAGACATTGTCGCCGCCCTGCCCGCCCGCCTTGGCGAGCGCACCCGCAGTGCGCAATGCCTCCGCCCCGGTCACCGCCAC
>JACXVD010000088.1 GCA_014763545.1 Sphingomonadales bacterium | reverse complement strand
GCCGGATAGGGTTCCAGCGGTTTCAGCACCCCGTAGGTTTCTTTCTGCGGCGTTCTGTCGAGCGGGGGGAAATCGAGCGGTTCGGGCTCGACATCGGTGTCCGGCAAGCGGTCGAGCAGGTCGCGGATCAGCGTCAACCGCCCCAGTTTCTGGTCGTTGAAATCGACCAGCGTCCATGGCGCATGCTTGCTGTGGGTCGCCTCCAGCATCGCCTCGCGGGCTTTGGTATAGGCGTCGTATTTTTCGCGCGCGGCGAGGTCGATCGGCGAAAGTTTCCAGCGTTTGAGCGGATCTTCGAGCCGTTCGGCCAGCCGTTCCTCCTGCTTGTCCTGGTCGGTGGCGAGCCAGTATTTGAACAGCAATATGCCATCCTCGACCAGCATCTTCTCGAACTTGGGCGCAGCCGCGAGGAAGGCGGCGACCTGTTCGTCGCTGGCAAAGCCCATCACCTTCTCCACGCCCGCCCGGTTGTACCAGCTGCGGTCGAACAGCACGATCTCGCCCGCGCTGGGCAGATGCGCGACATAGCGCTGGAAATACCACTGGTTGGCCTCGCGCTCGGTCGGCTTGGAAAGCGCCACCACGCGGCACTGGCGCGGGTTGAGCCGTTCGCTCACCGCGCGGATCGCGCCGCCCTTGCCCGCCGTATCGCGCCCTTCGAACAGCACGCAAATGCGCGCCCCGGTGGCCTGCGCCCAGCGGGCCATCCCGACCAGCTCTTCCTCCAGCGGTTCGAGCAGGTCCTCATATTGCTTGCGCTTCAATTCGCCCATGGTGGCTCCCGATTGTATCGCGTCCGTCCCGGTGGTAATGGTTGCAATTGAAACATGTCCGAACTGATGGAACCCGAAACCGACTTTGCCACGCTGCCCGAAATGGCGGCCGATGTCTTTACCGCACCGCTCAGGAAACCCGCCCATATCGGGGATGACTGGCTGGAACCGCGCCAGCATGCCTATGGCGCGGAAGAAAATGCGGTGTGGAACGACCTCTTCGCCCGCCAGATGGAGGTTTTGCCCGGCCGCGCGGCCAGCGCCTTCATGGCCGGGCTCGACAAGCTCGACATGGGGCGCGGCGGGGTGCCCGATTTCGGCGAATTGTCGGCAGAACTGGGCAAGCTGACGGGGTGGAGCGTGGTGCCCGTGCCGATGCTGATCCCCGATCACGTGTTCTTCTGGCACCTGGCCAACCGGCGCTTCCCGGCGGGCAATTTCATCCGCACGCGCGAGACGTTCGACTACATTCAGGAGCCTGACGTCTTCCACGACGTATTCGGCCATGTGCCGATGCTGACCGACCCGGTCTATGCCGATTACATGCAGGAATATGGCCGCGCCGGGTGGAAGGCGATGCGGTACAACCGGCTCAAGGCGCTCGGTGCGCTTTACTGGTACACGGTGGAATTCGGCCTGATCCTCGAGGCGCCGGGCGATGTGCGGGCCTATGGTGCGGGGATCCTGTCCGGCCCGACCGAAGCGGTGTTCGCGACCGAGGCGCGCAGCCCCAACCGGATCATGCTCAACGTCGATCGCGTCATGCGCACCGACTATGTGATCAGCGATTTGCAGCCGACCTATTTCGTGATCGAAAGCTTCGCCGATCTGTTCCACCAGACGGTCGATCGCGATTTCGACCGGCTCTATCGCAGCCTTGCACCCGCCTTCACCTATGCCAATTCGGCGGTGATCGACGTGGACGATGTGCTGCATCGCGGCACGCAGGAATATCTGCTGCGCGGCGGACGCGGGAGCGGGGCCGCACCGGTCTGAGCGTTACGCCGGGCATAACTTTACGACCCGAAAACGGCCCCGGATTGCTCCTGGGCCCCTGAGGATATGAAAGCGGCCCCGGATTTCTCCGGGGCCGCGATCTCTCCAGCGCAAAGCGCGGACGATTACATCGGGCTCTTGGCGGCCGCGGTGCCTTCGTCCATTTCTTCGCCCTTCTCTTCCATGGCGTCGGCCTTGTCTTCGGCCTTGTCGACCGCGGCATCGGCCTGGTCTTCGGTCATCGTGCCGGCGTCGACGGCGGCGTCGGCGGCATCGTCGACCGCTTCGGCCTGCTGTTCGCCCTTGTCTTCCATGGCGTTCTCGTTCGGGCCGTCACAGGCGGCGAGGCCGAGCGCGAGGGTGGCGGCGGTGGCGAGCATGGCAGGCTTGAAAATCGTCTTCATGAGTGGTTCCCTTTCGTGACAAACTGCAACCCCAACTGTTCAACGCAGGACTTGGTTCCGAACCAAATTGAGGATCGCCAGTGCGGCCACCGCTCCGGCCAGTCCGGCAAGCACGGTCGATGGCGAGATTCCGGCAATGACCGACCCCTTGTTCACCACGATCCCGGCCAGCAGCGATCCCCCGATACCCGTCAGGACATCGGCAAAGGTGCGGCGACCATTTTCTTCGTGTGTGACGATCGCGGCGAGCCAGCCGAGCACGGCACCCTCCACGATCAGGATCAATAAACCCATCGTCCTGTCCTGTTTCGCAATATCGGAATAATCCCCGGCCATCCGACCGGTTCCGAAAAAGGACGCAGGAGAGGGGGCGTCAGCCCATCGCGAGCCAGGCGATCGCTGCCGCGCCGAGCACGATCCGGTACCAGGCGAACGGCGCAAAGCCGTGGCGGCTGACATAGGTGACGAACAGGCGGATAACCGCCAGCGCGACGAAGAAGGCGACCACGAAACCGATCCCGATTTCGCCCCAGCCGACGGTGCCGGTGCCGCTCATCAATTCCTCGCGGTGGTCGAACACCTGCAGCGTCGTGGCCCCCAGCATGGTCGGGATGGCGAGGAAGAAACTGAATTCGGCCGCGGTGCGCCGTTCCACACCCATCGCCAGCGCGCCCATGATCGTCGCGCCCGAACGGCTGATCCCGGGGATCATCGCCAGGCACTGGACCACACCGATGCCCAGCGCGGTTTTCATCGGCATCTGGCCGATGCCCATCGGCCCGTCGGGCTTGGCATAGCGTTCGATCACCAGGATCGCGATGCCGCCCAGCAGCAGCGCCCAGCCGACCGGCAGCGGGCTTTCCAGCAGCGCGTCGATCTGGTGCTTGAACAGCACGCCCAGCACCGCAGCGGGCATGAAACCGAGCAGCAGGTTGCGCAGGAACAGCCAGCTCATCCGCTCGCCGCGTAGCAAGCCCATGCCGACGGCCCAGAAGGTCCGCCAATACAGCACCACCACCGCCAGGATCGCGCCCAGCTGGATGACGATGTTGAACACTTCCCAGGTCGCCGGATCATAGCCGAACAGCTGCGTCGCCAGGATCAAATGGCCGGTCGAGGAGACGGGGATGAATTCGGTGAGACCCTCGACGATGCCGAGGAGGATGGCGGTGATGATCGGATCCATGGCTCGGCGGGTTCGGGCAAGCCCGCGTGCAAGTCAATCACTTCCTCGGCGCGCAAAGAAAAAGGCCCTCCCCACGAATGGGAAGGGCCCTTTGTGCGCTCGTGGCAAGCGGACTTACCAGATCTTCACGCGCTGTTCGGGCGGCAGGTAGAGCTTGTCGCCCGGCTGCACGTTGAACGCCTTGTACCACGCATCGATATTGCGCACGATGTTGGTGCGGAACTGTTCCGGGCTGTGCGGATCGGTGCGCAGGCGCTGGCGTTCGCTGTCTTCGCGCTGCTGCGAGCGCCACACCTGCGCCCAGGCGATGAAGAAGCGCTGGTCGCCGGTCAGCCCGTCGATCACCGGCACTTCCTTGCCCGCAGTGGCGATCTTGTAGGCGCGCCAGGCGATGGTCAGGCCGTTGAGGTCGCCGATGTTTTCGCCCAGCGTCAACCGCCCGTTGACGCAGGTCTTGCCATCGTCGAGCGGGCAGTAGGCATCGTACTGCGCCACCAGCTTGTCGCCGCGTTCCTTGAAGGCGGCCTCGTCCTGCGGGGTCCACCAGTTGCGCAGCAGCCCGGTGCCGTCGCTCTTGGCGCCCTGGTCGTCGAAGCCGTGGCCCATTTCGTGGCCGATCACCGCGCCGATCGCGCCATAATTCACCGCCGGATCGTTGGTCAGCGCGAAGAACGGCTGCTGCAGAATGGCGGCGGGGAAGACGATCTCGTTCTTGGTCGGGTTGTAATAGGCGTTCACCGTCTGCGGCAGCATGCCCCATTCGGTGCGGTCGATCGGCTGGCCCAGCTTCGAGATATTGTCCTGCCACTCCCAGCGGGCCGACGCCATGCGATTGGCCAGCGGATTGCTGCCGTCCATCGCCAGCCCGGCATAGGTTTCCAGGTTGGGGCGATAGCCGATCTTGGGATCGAACATGTCGAGCTTCTTATGCGCTTCGACCTTGGTTTCCGGGCTCATCCACGCCAGTTCGTCGATGCTTTCACCCATCGCGGTGCGCAGGTTGGCGACCAGGGTTTCCATCGCCGCCTTGTTTTCGGGCGGGAAATACTTGGCGACATAGGCCTTGCCGAGCAGTTCGCCCAACTCGCCCTCGACCTCGCCGATGGCGCGCTTCCAGCGCGGGCGCTGTTCGGGCTGGCCGCGCAGCGTCTGGCCGTAGAAGGCGAAACTGGCATCGTCGAACCGCTTGGGCAGCACGTCGGCATTGTCCGACAGGAAATGCGCGGCGGTCCAGGCCTGCAGCACCGAAACCGGCGTATCTGCCAGCAGGCCGAACATGCCGGGAATGCCGCTGCCCATGCTTGCCAGCACTTCCGGCGACAGGCCCAGTTCCTTGGCCCGTTCGGCATCGGGCTTGACCTGGGTCAGCACGAATTTGTCCGACTTGCCCAGCCCGCTATCCTCGATCAGCGTGGCGACCGGGAACTTGCCCGCCATCGCCACCAGCTCGTCGCGGGTGACGGCGGTATAGGTCAGGTCGCGGTTGCGGCGCACTGCGCGGTCCCACTGGATCCGGCGGGCGATGCTGTCTTCGAAATCATACACCGCCTGCGCGGCGTTTTCGGGATCGGAATAGCCGGCTTCCTTGAGCAGGAAGGCGAGATAGGCCTTGTACTTGCCCTGGATCTCGACGCCCTTCTCGCTCGTGTCGAGGTAATAGGCGCGGTCGGGCAGGCCCAGCCCGCCGACCCCGACATAGACGGTGTAGCTTTCGGGCGCCTTCTGGTCGACCGTCACGAACCCGCCGATGGGCGAGGAAAAGCCGGGGCGCGCCCACAGGCCGGTCAGCTTGTCGAGCGAGGTCGCCTGGAAGATGTCGGTCAGATAGGGGTAGGTCGGGGTCAGCCCGGCCGCCTCGATCGCATCGGTATCCATATAGGCCTGGTAGCCATCGACGATCCGGCGTTCATCGGTTCCGGCGGCGGGGTTGGCAGCGACCATCTCGTCGATCAGTGTCTTGACGTCGCTGGTCGATTTTTCGCCCAGCAGGGTGAAGGCGCCATAGCGCGAATATTCGGGCGGCAGCGGATTGGCTTCGAGCCACTTCTCGTTGACGTAGCCGAAGAAATCGTCGCCCGGCTTGATATCCTGGTCGATATTGGCGGTGTCGATGCCGTAGGTCCCGAAATCCATCACCGGCGCATCGGTCGCCACCTGCGCGTCGGTTGCCGGTGCGTCTTCGGCCAGGGCGGGGGTTGCCAGCACCAGCGCCAATGCGCTGGCCGATGTGGCGATGATGGTCTTGATCATGTGTGCGATGCTCCCGTGTTCTCGGGCCTGCACCCGTTGCGCAGGCCAAAGCACTTGGACAGAAGCCATAAGCCGTTCGCCCCGGCGACCGGTGCCGTTCATCGGTTACAGTTGCAACTTGGTCGAAAACCCCCGCCAAGGAAGAGGGTTCAGGCGGCCTCGTGCGCGGCGAATTGCAGTTTGGCGAGTCGCGCGTAAAGGCCGCCGGCCTGGCTCAGCTCCGCATGGTTGCCCTGTTCGACGATGCGGCCATCTTCCATCACCACGATCCGGTCCGCCGCGCGCACGGTCGCAAGGCGGTGGGCGATGACCAGCGTAGTGCGGTCTTCCATCAGCCGCTCGAGCGCCTGTTGCACCAGCCGCTCGCTTTCGGCGTCAAGCGCGCTGGTCGCTTCGTCCAGCAGCAGGATCGGCGCGTCGCGCAGCACCGCGCGGGCAATCGCGATCCGCTGCTGCTGGCCGCCCGACAGCCGTGTCCCGCTTTCGCCCAGGTAGGTGTCGAGCCCTTCGGGCAGGTCGCGCAGGAAAGCCTCCGCATTGGCGGCGCGGGCCGCTTCCCAGATGTCTTCGTCGCTTGCGCCCCAATTGCCATAGCGCAGATTGTCGCGCGCATTGGCGCTGAACAGCACCCCGTCCTGCGGGACGAAGGCGATCCGGCGGCGGATTTCGGCCGGATCGGCACTGGTCAGCGGCACCCCGTCGAGCCGGATGCTGCCCGCCTGCGGATCGTAGAACCGCTCGACCAGCTGGAAGATCGTGCTCTTGCCGGCCCCCGATGGGCCGACGATGGCGACCGTTTCGCCCGGTTCGACCTCGAGCGTGAAATCCTTGAGCGCGGCGGTTTCGAGCCGCGTCGGATAGCGGAAGGACACATTGCGGAACGACAGGCTGCCGCGCGGCGGCTCCGGCAAGGCCAGCGGGCGGGCGGGC
>JACXVD010000021.1 GCA_014763545.1 Sphingomonadales bacterium | reverse complement strand
GTCCGCACCCGCCACATCCGCGCCAGAACCATTGTCCGCGCTCACATCGCCCACGATCGCTGCATTCTCGGGCGACTGCGTAAACCCGTCGTCCTGCGCGGTGGGCACATCATCGACAATGGTGATGTCGAGGCTGTCGCTGGCGGTCGAGCCGTCGGTATCGGTAACCGTCACCACCGTGCTGTCGGTCAGCGAGACATCGTCGCTGCCCGTGTGCAGCAGCGTGTTGTCGGTCAGTTCGTAGCTGTAGCTCACGGTGGCGGCGGTCACATCGCCATTGGCATCCGTGGTCGTCGGCGTCACCGCCGTGATCGTCAGCGTACCATAGGCCGTCGCGATCGTCTGACCCGGAACGAACGAACCGCCGGTGAACACCGTCTGCCCACCGACCGTAATCGTCGCGATCCCGTCCAGCCCGGCAACGTCGAAGCTGCCCGTCTGCACCAGCGCGCCCGCATCCGGCGCACTGCCGTCGGCAAGGTTCGCCTCGTAAACCGTCTCTTCGGCGCCCTCGCCATTGAGACCGGTGATGGTCACGCCATCATCCGCCCCATTGATGGTGATCGTCAGCGTCGTGGCCGAGCTGTCACCGTCGCCATCGGTCAGGACATAACCGAACTGTTCGGTCAGGCTCTCGGTACTGTCGAGGCCCTGGACCAGCGGATTGGTGTTATCGAGCGTATAGGTGTAGCTGCCGTCCGCATTCAGCGTCAGCGTGCCGTAAGTCCCGGCAAGCGCGACACCCACCGTCCCCGCCGCAGCGCCGAACGACACCGCGCTGACGCTCGCGCCGTCGGCACCCGGAGTGTCCCCACCGTTATCGCCATTCGCTTCGGCATCGGTGATGACATTGCCCGCCGCAACCAGCGGGCCGTCTTCCGTCACGCTGTCCGTATCCGCAACCGCAACCGGAGCATCATCGACAATGGTGATCGTCACCGTCGCGGTGTCGCTGTCACCGTCGGTATCGGTCACCGTGACGTCGAAGGACACCGTCGTGTTGTCGCCGGAGGTGTTGTCCGCCAGGGTGAAATCATAGGTCAGCGTGCCATTGTCGGGATCGAAGCCGACGACGGTCAACGTACCTTCGGGGAAATCGATCGTCTGGCCGGGGCCGGTAACGACGACGCCATTGATTTCGACCGAAGCGACCCCATCGGGCGCGTCATAGGTGATCACACCCACGGTGCTTTCGGTCGGATCGCTGTTGTTGGTGGGATCGCCGTCGCTGACTTCACCGGATCCGCCCGGCTCGGTGCCACGCGGCGGGAGGCCGCCTTCGTCGACAATCGTGCCGTCGCCCGTTTCGGGAACGGAGATGATCGACACCGGCGCATCGCCGATCTGGATCGTCAGCGTCGCCGAGGCGGTGCTGCCATCGCCATCGGTCAGCGTGTAGGTGAACACATCCGCCACACCGCCAGGGGTCCCGGCGGCGCGAACATAGGAATAGCTGCCATCGGGATTGATGGTGAGCGTGCCATATTCGCCGGCGATCACCAGCGTGCCGCCCTCGCCCGAAGTGACGCTCAGGCCGTCCGAATTCGCAATGCCCGAGACGACGGCATCGTCCGCGCCCACTTCATCCGCGGTCGCGCCGACGGTGCCTTCGCCGGTGATCACATTGCCGGTGGCCGGGCCGAAAGTGCCGGCGGGAATCGTATCGACATCCGCCACCGCAATCGGCGCATCGTCGATCACATTGATCTGCAGCGAACCGGTCGCAGTGTCGCCATCGCTGTCGATGACGGTGACGGAGAAAAATCCGTCAGCCGTCTCGCCGAGCATGTTGTCGTTCAGCGTGTAGCTGAAGCCGATGCTGCCTTCCGCGATGCTGGTGATGGTCAGGGTGCCGTAGGGCGAGACGAATTGCTGGCCCACTGCAGTGACGGCGACTCCGTTGATCAGCACCGCGCGCGTCCCGTCGGGCGCGTCGTAGGAGATGGTACCGGTCGTCGTTTCCAGATTGGTCTCGGATTCGGTCCCGGGAGGCTCGTCGCCGCGTGCCGGCAGGCCCGCTTCATCCACGGTAGCGGTCGCATTGATCGCGCCGGCCGGATTGTCCGGCGTAATGACGATGACGGTCGGTTCCTCATCGGGAACCGCCGGAATGATTTCCCGCTGCTCCGGCTCGGGGAAGTTGAGTTCGGTATAGGGTAGCAGATTGCCAAGCCCATAGGCCGCCTGGATGGCGCCCTCGTCATCTGCGAAATTGCCGCCCGAGCTGTTCACGGGGCCGGCGGCCGGCTCCGGTTGATCCTGGACGAGCAGCGCAGCGAGGTTGAGCGGGGGAACCGCGACGCCTTCCGACACGATCTGCGGAACATAGACCGCGCCATCGACGATAACGTAGCGCGTGCCGTCATCCGCGATGAACACGAGATCGCGGCCGACGACAGTCATGTCTTCGAGCGAAATGCCAGCCGGCAAGACAACGACATTCGCCTGATCGGGCGTGAGTGCGATCACTCCGGCGCCCACGGCAGCCAGCGTGGCACCGTCAGAAGTCAGTTCCGACTTGTCGTCCGCCGCGAAGTCGCGACCACCAAAATCCTGTTCCATCTCACATTCCCTCGCCGCCTACCCCATCGCTGGGGCCGACCTGTCGGAGCACGGAGTTGGTCCAAGAATCACACGGTTAGCTGCCCTTCTAACGGCAACTGTGGATATGTTCTAACTCCGTGCGCCCTTCGCTTGACCCGCCTTCGTTCGCTAACGCGACTCACGTCTGGGTCTGCTGCAAGGAAATCAGCCTTTCTTCATGGTTTCAAGCATGTTTACCAAATTCACCATATCTGTGGGGGTGATGCGCCGAAAAGGAACAGTATCTGCGTGGCGAATTAAGCGCGCAATTTGGGCTGACCTGTATGCCAGCAACTCGCGAATCGCTTGACTCTATGTTGGAGCAGGATGAGATTTAACCGATTCGTCTTCGCGAATTGACGAACAACTCCGGGTCGAGAATGTTTTATTTCAATGGTTTGGTACCACCAATCCATTGCGCGTGAGGGTCTCCGCACACCGCGACCGGTACCCGTGCGATGGTAGTTGTCGAGCAAGCTGCTGCCCGAACGGGGTGTCAGGCAGGTTGGCTAACGGGGGAATTGGCGATGAGCACTGCCATGGGCGCGTTCACGATCGGGACACGGCTGGTTTTCCTGGCCCAGCGCGGGATTGCCTATTCGCTGGGGGCTGGAATTGTCTTCATGCCACAATCGATCCTGGCGGAAGGCGAAGCCGGTGGCGCACACTACCCGCGCATGGCCGCCAGCCTGCCAACTGCTGCAACACAGGCAATGGAAGGCAAGGCGCATTTCGGATCGCCCGCCGGGCCCAAGACGAAGCGGACCGCAGCAGGCAAGCGATCGGCAGCCCTCGATGCTGTTCAGGTCGTCGACGCAGATTTTTCGGCGCTGTCCGGTGGCGACATCGATCAGGCTGACGGCCAGAAATACACTTTTGTATCAGATGGTTCGAAACCTCTGTTTACAAATAACGTCAACAATTTCGTGCTTGCTTCCCCTTCGCCCGGACTGGCGACGGTAACGATCGACGGGCAGATATTGCCCGCTTCGCCGCGCGTTCCAATGCCCGCCGAAAGCCAACTGGACGCGCTTGCCACAAGCACGGCCAAGCTTTCCCGCACCCGCGACGCACCGCCCGCAACTGCGCCAGGCTTGAGTGTCGGGACCAAAGCGACCTGTCGTGCTTCCTGCCAATCCGCCTCACTCGTCTTGGAGTCGCCGTTGGCGATGCCTTTGACGATAGCGGCGCCGGTCGCGGTGACGGGGGAACCCGGCGTCGAGGCGAGCGGGTTGGCCGCAGCGAGGCGGCTTCCCATTGTCACCGATGCCTCCCCCGTGGTGCGCGAAATCGATGCTTCGCTTGCCGTACCCACAGGCAGCGACGCCCTTGCCATCGATGTAGAGCCGCGCGAGCAACCGAGCGCTCCCACCGGCACGAACGGCGATCAGGCCATGCTCGCTCCGGTATCGCGGGCGCTCGTCCAGCCGGTCGGGCAGGATCGGGCGCTTGCCGCCGCAATCGAACAGCCTCTGGCAATGCCCGAGCCGCTCCAACTCGCTGTTCCCGTCAGTACCGTGGCGGCATCGGACTTCACTGCGGCACCGTCGATCCAAGCGCGCCCCGTGCCCGTCCGCACGGCAGACCTTGCAGCAAGTCGCAAGAGTGCGGCCACCTCCGCAACGCCATTGCTCGGCCTCGCCAAGATCGATTTTTCGCTCGACCGCGTAGACCTGCCGAGCGACCATCTCGCATTCTCGAAGAATGTGCAGTTCAACGGTCGCGATCTGGGGAAGCTGCCGATCTTCCTCACCAGCGGTGACGGGATCATGGTGAAGTTGAGCGACCTGGTGAATCTGCTGCAGGACCAATGGTCGCCTGAAGTCTTTGCCCAGATGGCATCCTCGCCCGCCGCAAAACGCTATATGACGCTGGACGAATTGCGCGCCTGGGGGATCGACCTGCGGTATGACGCGGCGCGGGACCAACTGCGTTTTCTCCCGGTCAGCTAGGACAGGCCAGCGACGACCGCACGCTCGCCGCCCGCTTGACCACGGCCTGAAATCGGCTAGGTGGGCGGCTCCCGGTGACCGGGGCGGTTAGCTCAGTTGGTAGAGCATCTCGTTTACACCGAGAGGGTCGGCGGTTCGAGCCCGTCACCGCCCACCATCACTTCTGCCCGCAAATCCTGTCGTCCCGGTCCGCCGCCCTTTCTGGCATTCGACCTCACGTCGCCCGCGAACCGCAACGACCTGCAAGCTTGGTCGGCGAGGGCTTCGATGTGATGGCTTGCGACGGACCTTAGGGGGCATGGCACTGCATCGTCCGTGCGCCATTGCATCATGCGGCTTGTCGCCACCGGGCGACGGTTATCGCGCCAAGGCTGCAATATCGGCATCGATACGCATCACCTGCGCAGCACAGCGGTTCGGCGGTCGGAGCGAGTCAGCGTAGTCCCCGCGATCGAGATAACCCCCGAAACGGGACGCCCCAAGGGAGCGCCGCGCGCCGCGTCAATCGGGTAACAACATTTGTCATGCCCATGAAGTCGAGCTGTCCGGGGCGTTGGGATCAGGGCTTACTGCCCAGCCCCTCATCGACCAGCCCCCGCGCCTCGGCCCCCGACCAGTCGAATTCGCCGGTCACCCGCCACACTTCCTTGCCCTGCGCGTCATACAGCACGGTCGTCGGCAATTGCCCACCGCCAAGCGCGAAGCCGAGCGTGTTTTCCGGGTCCATCCACGGGTGGAGATTGGCAAATTTCTGCTTGGCGAAAAACGGCACGACCTTATCCGCGCCTTGCAGGTCCTGGCTGGCGACGACGACCTGCAGCCGGTCGCCATATTCGCCCGCCAGATCGTCTATCATCGGCATTTCGGTGACGCAGGGCACACACCAGGTCGCCCACAGGTTGAGCAGCACCGGCTTGCCCTTGAGCGTCGCAAGGTCGAGCGTCGCATCTTCCGGATCGCTCAGCTTTGCCGCTGGCAAGGGGTCGCCGGCGAAAGTCCGGTCGATCGTGCTGGCTGCTTCCTTGGTCTCACCTGCTTGCGTGGGCGCGGTGCTTTGCCTATCGCAACCCGCCAGCAACAGGCTGAACGGCAGGGCCAGGGCGACAAGCGTGACGGATCGTATGGACAAATCGGGCTCCAACCAGATGTGGGGCGGACGTTTCGCCGAAGGGCCATCCGCGATCATGCGCGAGATTAATGCCTCGATCCCGTTCGACAAGGCACTGTGGCGGCAGGATATCGCCGCCAGCAAGGCGCATGTCGCCATGCTCGGCGCGCAGGGCATCGTTTCGGCAGAGGATGCGGCGACAATCGCCGCCGGGCTCGACAGCGTGGCCGCCGAATACGAAGCCAATGGCGTGCCCGAGGACTGGGACCTCGAAGACATCCACATGACCACCGAAAGCCGGCTGGCCGAACTGGTCGGCGCGGCGGCGGGGCGGCTGCACACCGCGCGCAGCCGCAACGACCAGGTGGCGACCGATTTCCGGCTGTGGGTGCGCGACGCCATCGACCAGGCCGACGCGGGACTGGAGGCGCTGCAGCGCGCGCTCGTCGCCCGTGCGGGCGACCATGCGGCCAGCATCATGCCCGGTTTCACCCACCTGCAAACCGCGCAGCCGGTCACGCTGGGTCATCACCTGTTGGCCTATTACGAGATGACGCGCCGCGATCGCAGCCGGTTCGCCGATGCCCGCGCGCGGATGAACGAATGCCCGCTGGGTAGCGCGGCGCTGGCTGGCACCGGCTTCCCCATCGACCGGCAGGCTACGAGCAGCGCGCTGGGTTTCGACAAGCCGACCGACAACAGCCTCGATTCGGTATCCGACCGCGACTTCGCGCTCGATTACCTGATGGCGGCGAGCCAGTGCGCGCTGCATCTCAGCCGCCTGGCCGAAGAATTCATCATCTGGGCCAGCCAGCCATTCGGCTTCGTGCGCCTGCCGGATTCGCTCAGCACCGGCAGTTCGATCATGCCGCAGAAGAAGAACCCCGACGCGGCCGAACTGGTGCGCGGCCATGCCGGGCGGATCAGCGGCTGCCTGACTGCGCTGATGATGACCATGAAGGGCCTGCCGCTCGCCTATTCGAAGGATATGCAGGACGACAAGCCGCCGGTATTCGAAGCCGCGGGGCTGCTTGCACTGTCGATCGCTGCGATGACCGGGATGGTCGCCGACAGCACGTTCCGCACCGATCGCATGCGGCAGGCTGCCGAACTGGGTTATGCCACCGCCACCGACCTGGCCGACTGGCTGGTCCGCGAAGCCGACATCCCCTTCCGCGAGGCGCATCACATCACCGGCGCGGCAGTGAAGCTGGCCGAAAGCGAGGGCAAGCCGCTCGATGCGCTGACCATCGACCAGCTCCGCGCGATCGACGGACGGATCGACGAACGCGTCTATGCCGCGCTCTCGGTCGAAGCATCGGTCGCCGCGCGCGCCAGCCATGGCGGAACCGCACCCGAACAGGTAAGGCTGCGGGTGGCCGAAGCGCGCGGCGCGCTGGGCATGGAGTCGTGATGCGCAAGATCTTCGCCTTGCCGGTGACATTTTCCGCGCTTGCCTTGCTGGCAGGCTGCGGTGCCAAGACCGAACTCGAACCAAAGGCAGCGTCCGAATTGCCGGTTGCACCCTATGGCTCCGAAGTCCGGCCCGAGGCGGACGACTTGCTCGCGCTGCCGCCGCAGGCCGCGCCCGAACGCAATATCGAACTGCGTCGCCGCTCCGAAGAGCGGGAAGACGACCCTTTCGACCTTCCGCCCGAATGAGGCGCAACGGAGAACGATGGACCATTTCCGCCTGATCGACGGCGTTCTCCACGCCGAGGATGTGCCGCTGCCCGCGATTGCGGCTGCGGTGGGCACGCCCGTCTATGTCTATTCGCGCGCGACGCTCGAACGCCACGCCCGCGTGTTTCGCGAAGCGCTGGCCCCGCTGGGCGATCCGCATCTCGCCTTTGCGGTCAAATCCAACCCCAACCTCGCCGTGCTCAGGGTGCTGCAGCGCGAAGGCTATGGCGCCGATGTGGTGTCGCGCGGCGAAATGGAGCGCGCGCTGGCAGCGGGCATTCCGGCGAGCGAGATCGTGTTTTCCGGCGTCGGCAAGACCGCAGCCGAAATGGTTGCCGCGCTCGACGCCGGGATCGGGCAGTTCAATATCGAAAGCGAGGAAGAAGGCCTCGAACTGGCGGAGATTGCCGCCGCGCGCGGTACCATCGCATCCTGCGCGCTGCGGGTGAACCCCGATATCGACGCCGGGACGCATGAGAAGATTTCCACCGGCAAGCGCGACAACAAGTTTGGCGTGCCGATCGACCAGGCTGTCGCCATGTATGCGCGGCTGTCCGCCCTGCCGGGGCTCGCGATGCGCGGCTTTGCCATGCATATCGGCAGCCAGCTGTCCGACCTCGCTCCGCTGGAAGCAGCCTTTACCCGCATGGGCGAGCTGATTGCTGCCACCCGCGCAAACGGCGGCACCGTCACCCACGCCGACCTCGGCGGCGGGATCGGCGTGCCTTACAAAGCGGGCGAAGTCATGCCCTCGCCCGCCGAATACGGTACCATGGTCGCGCGCGTTTCCCAGGGTTGGGACGTGCGGATGATGTTCGAACCGGGCCGGGTGATCGCGGGCAACGCGGGGGTGCTGCTCACGCAGGTGATCCGCGTGAAGCGCAACACCAACCGCGATCCCTTCGTGATCGTCGATGCGGCGATGAACGATCTGGCCCGCCCGGCGCTTTACGGTGCGTGGCACGATTTCGACGCGGTGGCGCCCAATGGTGCGCGGATGACCGCCAACATCGTCGGCCCGATCTGCGAGACGGGCGATACATTCGCCATGGGCCGCGAAATGGATGCGGTGGAAGCCGGCGATCTGGCGGTGTTCCGCACCGCAGGTGCCTACGGCGCGACGATGGCGTCGAGCTACAACTCGCGCGGCTTCGTGCCCGAAGTGCTGGTCGATGGCGATAAATGGGCGGTGGTGGCCGACCGTATCCCCGCCGAGCAGATCTACGCCGCCGAGCGGGTGCCCGACTGGCTGGCATGAGGCACTGATGCAAAGCCTGCCGCTGTTCCACCGCGTTTCCGGCCAGCCGGTGCTTGTGCTGGGCGATGGCGAGGCGGCTGCGGCGAAGGCACGCTTGGTCGAGCGCGCGGGCGGCCTGGTCATCCGCGAGATGCAGGAAGCGATCGACAACGGCGCACGGCTGGCATTTGTCGCCTTGGAGGATGGCAAGGCGGCGGAAGCTGCGGCGATCAATTTGCGCTGCGCCGGACTGCTGGTGAATGTCGTCGACCGCCCCGAGCTGTGCGACTTCACCACCCCGAGTGTGCTCGATCGCGATCCGGTGCTGGTGGCAGTGGGAACCGGCGGCGCGTCGGCTGGGCTCGCCAAGCATGTGCGGCTGCGGCTGGAGGCGATCCTGCCGCCTTCGGTCGGCGGGTTGGCGCGCGCGCTGGAGGCGGCCCGGGATGCCTTGCGCATAAGGTTTCCCGACGGGCCGGACCGGCGCCGTGCGCTCGACGCGGCGCTGGCCGAGGGCGGCCCGCTCGACCCGTTCGATCCCGCCGCGCCGGAGCGGCTCGCCGCATGGCTCAAGGCTCCGGACGGTTCGCCGCCGCCGCAAATCGTGACGATCGCACTGTCGAGCAGTGACCCCGATGACCTGACGCTGCGCGAGGCGCGCCTGCTCGGGATGGCGGATCTTGTGATGCATGATCCCAACGTGCCAGAGGCCATTCTCGCTCGTGCCAGGGCCGATGCACAACGCTGCGCCCTACCCGGAGCTTCCGATGACATGGCCCGCCTGACGGTGATCGTCCGCTACGCGGATACGGGTCAAGCCGCAGCACCGACTTCCGCGAAATAGCGCGCCATCGCGTCCGCCGCCTTGTCGGACAGCTGGATGAAGGCGCGGCGCCGGTCGGTTTCGTCCTCGACCCGTTCGAGCAGGCCCGCTTCGCTCATCTGTGCGATCCAGCGCAAGGCGGTGGTCGGCGGCACGCCGCTGGCGATACACAGCGAGGTAACCGACACACGCTTGCGTTCCACCCGCGCGGCCGTGAGGTCGAGCAAAATGTCCCACGCCGGATCGGCGAAGAGTTCGGCATCGAAATATCGCGCGCGTGCCTGCCGCTGGGCAATCACCTGGCGCACCAGCCGTGCATCGGGCAGCGGCGGACGCGGCTTGCGCAGCAGCGCCCCGCCCTCGCCTTGTCTGCCCTCGCCCTGCCTGCCCTCGCCCCGCCTGCCCTCGCCCTGCCCGCGATAGTCCTGGTTCGGGCTTTCGAAACGGAAGGCGCTATCGTCCACCCGCCCGCCGCCCGCCGGGCCAAACTGGCGCGCCGACATGCGTTCCAGCCGCTCGGCAATCTGGCCGACCTGTTCGGTGAGCCGCAGCAGCGAAAGCCGGTCATCGTCGGAAAGTTCGCGCAGCCGCATGCCGGGCATTGTCGCCAGCACACGGCCGAGCGCAATTACGCGCTCCCCCCTAGTCGGATCGACGAGGATTTGCGGCGCTGACTGGTCGAGACAAGCGAACACCGCGTCGAGTGAATCCACGCTGGTCGATACCACCAGCCGCGCGCCGGAACGGGCCGCGCGCATGTCCAGCCGCGCCAGCGCAGCCAGTTCGGCCGCTCCGGCAACCGGGCAATCGACCAGCACGAGATCGCCCAGCGCATGGATTTCAGCCGCATCCACCAATTGCCCCATGGCGCCGGTTTGTCCGAGCCGGAAGCCGGCTGCCACGGCATCGTCGCACAGCTGCTCGCGCAGCGGGGGACGGTCGGCAAAGATCGAGACGGACAGCGGGATTCCTGCCGCATCATTTGCCGGTTGGTATGCGAAATCAGCCTGGGGCATGTTCCCGACTCTCCTGCTCGGACGAGAACGAGAATAGAACAAACGAGGATCAAATCAAGGCTGAATCACAATCGGCGTCCCATCGGGCACCGCGGCCCAGATTTCCTCGATCTCTGCATTCGATACCGCGATGCAGCCGTCGGTCCAGTCGCCCGGCATGCGCCCTGCGGGCAAGCCGTTGGGCTGGCCGTGGACGAAGATCTCGCCGCCCGGCGATTGCCCCGCCTGCGCCGCAAAGGCGCTGTCCGCTGCAGCGGGATAGGAGATATGCAGGCTCAGGTGATAGGCGCTGTTCGGGTTGCGATAATCGATCGTGTAGCGCCCCTCGGGCGTCTTCTCGTCGCCTTCGAACTGCTTGTGCCCCTCCGGCGCATCGCCCAACTGGATGCCAGTGTAGGTCTTGAGCAACCTGCCGCCGGCATAGAGCGACAGGGTCCGCTCCGACTTGTCCACCCGCACCAAATCGGCAGTGCCGATCGGCGCGCGCTCGACCGGGGCGCAGGCGGCCAGCGCGGCGCAGAGCAACAGCCAGGCCCGCCGCACCATCATCAATCCACGAAGGGATCGCGCACCAGGATCGTGTCCTCACGCTCGGGGCTGGTGGAAACCAGCGCCACCGGGGTTTCGATCAGTTCCTGCACGCGGCTGATGTATTTGATCGCCTGCGCCGGAAGGTCCGCCCAGCTGCGTGCCCCGGCGGTGGTGGCGCTCCAGCCTTCCATTTCCTCGTAGATCGGTTCCACCTCGGCCTGGTCGGCGGCGTGCGACGGGAAATAGTCGAGGATCTTGCCGCGCAGGCGGTAACCGGTGCAGATCTTCACCGTGTCGAAACCGTCGAGCACGTCGAGCTTGGTCAGCGCGATCCCGGTCACGCCGCTGATCGCGCAGCTCTGGCGCACCAGCACCGCGTCGAACCAGCCGCAACGCCGCTTGCGCCCGGTGACGGTGCCGAATTCATGGCCGCGCTCACCCAGCTTCTGACCGGTGTCGTCGTCCAGCTCGGTCGGGAACGGGCCGCTGCCGACGCGGGTGGTATAAGCCTTGACGATGCCCAGCACGAAGCCGGTGCTGTTGGGCCCCAGCCCGCTGCCGCTGGCGGCGGTGCCGCTGACGGTGTTGGAGCTGGTAACGAAGGGATAGGTGCCGTGATCGACATCGAGCAGCACGCCCTGCGCCCCTTCGAACAGGATGCGCGCGCCTGCCTTGCGCACTTTCTTCAGGCGTTTCCACACCGGCTGCGCGAATTGCAGCACAAAGGGGGCGATGTCCTTCAATTCGGCAAGCAGGGCCGCGCGGTCGACCGGCGGCTGGCCGAAACCAGCGCGCAGCGCGTCATGATGCGCACAGAGCCGGTCGAGCTGCGGGTCCATCGCGTCGAGATGGGCGAGGTCGCACACGCGGATCGCGCGGCGGCCGACCTTGTCTTCGTAGGCCGGGCCGATGCCGCGGCCGGTGGTGCCGATCTTGCCCGCACCCGCCGCCGTTTCGCGTAAACCGTCGAGGTCGCGGTGGAGCGGCAGGATCAGCGGGCAATTGTCGGCGATGGCGAAGTTTTCGGCGTTGATCACCACGCCCTGCCCTTCGAGCTTTTCGATCTCGCTCTTGAGGTGCCACGGGTCGAGCACCACGCCGTTGCCGATGATGCTGAGCGTGCCGGTGACGATGCCGGAGGGCAGCAGGCTGAGCTTGTAGGTCGTGTCGCCCACAACCAGCGTATGCCCGGCATTGTGCCCGCCCTGGAAGCGCACCACGGCATCGGCGCGGCTGGCCAGCCAGTCGACGATCTTGCCCTTGCCCTCATCGCCCCACTGGGCGCCGATCACGGTTACATTTGCCATGGTTACATCTGTCCTCCCTGCCGCTTCGATCCGCAAGGCCCTTCGACAGGACTCGACCAGGGGACGGGACGGAGGGAACGCGGCCTGTTCGGCCCGCGCCCCGGATGCGGTGCGCGCCCTAATCGCCCTGCCCCGCCCGAGTCAAGCACCCGCCCGGGCGACTGCGCCACAATCCTCCGGCCGAGACATGGACCGGGTGTTACACTGTCCTGGCGCGAAAAAACCGGATCGCGCCTCCGCCGCTCGAGCAAGGCGGGCGAGAGCAGGGAATGCGGGTCGATCACCCCCCTGCCATGCCATGGAACCCGGCAAGTAGGAAAGCGCCCCCCGCCGGCCATGTTTGCGAAATCTTGGCACTTTCCGACCTAGCAATGCCGCCGATGCAAGTGGGGAGCTTCACCATGTTCGGATTGTTCAAGCCCAAGATGGCCCCTGACGGGCCGGTCGAATTCAGGCTGCCGCTGGAAGTGGATGCACCGGTCGAACGGCTTTACGCGCTGATCGACTGGGACAGCCCGAACAATGCCAAGCGCGAACTGGGCCACCATGTCGAACCGCTGGCCGGGCGCCCCGGCGAATATCTGCTGCTGTTCAACGGGCTGGACGATTTGCGGTTCGAATTCGGTGTGACCGAGGCCAAGCCCTGCGAAGCCTATGAATTCAACTGCGAGATCATCCCGCCGGTCGGCCTGCGCGAACATTCCATCGAACGCTACGAATTCGAGGCGCTGGGGCCGGATCGCTGCCGCGTCACGCTGCTGACGACGGTCAAGTTCAAGGACGGTTTGCGGATGAAGGACTTTACTGCCGAGCTTCACCGCATGGCGCAGGCCAGTGCCGATGCGATGGTCAAGTTCAAGCTTCACGCCGAACAGGGCGCCCAGGCCGTGCGCACAATCGAGCAGCGCCAATTCGGCTGAACCGCCGCGATCGCAGCGACAAATTGCGACAATCGGCGACTTTCCTTTGCCGCGCGCCGCTCTAGCTTGTCCCTCGCCCGGGGAGGCTCGAGGAGAAGCGCGATGAAATTCCGTCCGATTGCCGCGGGCCTGATGGTCCTGTCTGCCACCGCGATGGCGATGCCCGCCATTGCCTGGGCGGCACGCGAGGCGCAGCCCGCCCGGCAGGCACGAGGCACGATGCAGGAAATCGCCTATGGCAAGGATCGCTTGCAGCGGCTCGACTTCTATCCCGCAGCGGTGAAGGGCAAGGCACCGCTGGTGGTGTTCGTGCATGGCGGCGGGTGGAAGCGCGGCGACAAGCGCAACGCGACCGGCGAATTCAAGGCACCGCATTACAACGGCCTGGGCTATCACTTTGCCAGCATCAATTATCGGCTCGTGCCCGATGCCACGGTGGAACAGCAGGCCACCGATGTCGCGTCGGCGCTGGCGGCGCTGCTGGTGCGGGCCGACGCGCTGGGGATCGACCGCAGCCGCGTGGTGCTGATGGGGCACAGCGCGGGCGCGCATCTGGTCGCGCTGGTCGGAACCGATCCGCAATATCTGCGCGCAGCCGGCCTGTCCTATCGCGATGTTGCGGGGATCGTCCCGCTCGATGGGGCGGCCTATGATGTGCCCTCGCAAATGGGTGAGAATGCGCGGCTGATGGGCGATACCTACAAGCAGGCCTTCGGAACCGACCGCGCGCGGCAATTGCGCCTGTCGCCCACCGCGCAGGCGGGCAAGCCCAATGCCCCCGCTTTCCTGATCCTGCATGTCCAGCGGCCCGACGGTACGCGCCAGAGCAACGGGCTGGCCGCAGCCCTCGCCAAGTCCGGCACGGCGGTGAGCGTGCAGGGTTTCGAGGGCCGCGGCCTCAGGGGCCATGCCGAAATCAACCGCCGCATGGGCGATCCGGACTATCCGGCGACCGGCGTGGTGGATGCGTGGTTGCGGCAAATATTCGCCGGCACCGCGCGCTGACGCGGAAAGATCGCACTGCTGGGGCGTTGGACGGGCAGAAAGGAAAAATGATGCTCGATAATTCCCTGCTCACCCTCAACGATGGCCATGTCATGCCCCAGCTCGGCTTTGGCACCTTCCAGATTCCGCAAGCCGAGGCCGCCGCTTCCGTGCGAACGGCGCTGGAGGTCGGATATACGCTGGTCGATACCGCTGCGATCTATCGCAACGAGGAAGGTGTGGGTGAAGCGCTGGCCGGGCGCGAAGATATCTTCCTGACCACCAAGGTGTGGAACGACGACCAGGGATACGAACAAGCGCTCGCCGCCGCGCGCCGAAGCCTCGATCGACTGGGCCGCGACCATGTCGATTTGCTGCTGATCCACTGGCCGTGCCCGGAAAAGAGCGCATTTCTCGAAACGTGGAAGGCGTTCAACGACCTCAAGGATTCGGGCGAAGCGAAATCGATCGGCGTCTCGAACTTCCGGGTGGAAGATCTGCAACGCCTGCGCGACCATTCGGGCACAATCCCCGCGGTCAACCAGATCGAGCTGCATCCCGGGTTCCAGCAGCGCGAATTGCGCAAGTTGCACGAAGAAATGGGCATCGTGACGCAAAGCTGGTCGCCGCTTGGCCAGGCAAAGGCGCTCGACGACGCAACCATCCGCGGGATCGCCGACGAACTCGGCCAGCCAGCGTCGGCTGTGGTAATCCGCTGGCACATGCAGCACGGCCTGTCGGTCATTCCCAAGGCAACCGGACGCGAACATCAGCAGGACAATTTCGCCGCGCTGACCTTCTCGCTCAGCGAACAGCAGATGGCGCTGATCGACGCGCTGGACGATCCTGACGGGCGGATCGGGCCGGACCCGGCGACCTTCGGCTAGGGCGCTGCGGCGAGCGGCCCGAATTTGGCAGCGCGGGTCGGCGGGCGGTTGACTGTATTACTTGCATATGTCACCTCGCGGGGATGCACAAAATCCTCCCCGCAGCGCTTGCCTGCCTCGTCGCCCCATCGCTTGCCCTCGCCCATTCGCCCGCCGCCCCCGATGCCGTCGATATCGTCGACCGCGCGGCGGCGGAGCGTGGGGATCGCAGCCCGGTGCTGGTGCTGGGGACCACCCATCTCTCGGGCCTGCCCGACGGGTTCGACCTCACGCGCTTCGCCCCGCTGGTCGACCGGCTCGCTGCGTGGAAGCCCGATGCCATCGCGATCGAGGCGTTGACCGGGGCGCAGTGCGACTATCTGCGCAGCCATGAATTCGCCTTCCCCGGCACCGCGCAGGATTATTGCTACGATCCCACCGCGGCGCGGGCGGCGCTGGGGCTGACCGGCCCGCAGGCCGAAGAAGAGAGCGAGCGGTTGCTCGCCGCTCCTGTGCAGGTGCGACCGGCGGCGGAACGCAGGCACCTTGCCGCGCTGTTCCTGGCGCAGGGCGATCCCAGCTCGGCGATGGTCCAGTGGCTGCGCCTGCCGCCCGAAGAGCGCGTGGCGGGCGACGGGCTGACCGCAGACCTCGTCGCCGCGCTCGACAAGCGGATGCGCAGCAGGAACGAAAACATCGTGATCGCCGCGACCCTGGCCGCCCGTCTCGGCCACGAACGGGTCTATCCGGTGGACGACCACACCGGCGACCGTGCATCGGGGCCGGGCGACGATGCCGCCTACGGCCCCGAAATGTCGGCGATCTGGGACAATCCGGCGGTCGCCGAACGGATCGAGGGCGACAAGGCCTGGCGAGAGCGGGTCGCCGCAGGCGGATCGGTGATCGACTGGTATCGCATGCTCAATTCCCCGCATGAGCAGGAACTGGCGATGCGCAGCGATTTCGGCGCGGCGGCCGGTGCCAAGACGCCCGCGAACAGCGGCAGGCGATATCTCGCCTATTGGGAAACGCGCAATCTGCGGATGGTTGCCAATGTGCGCGAGGTAATCGGGCCGGGCCGCCGGGTGCTGGCCATCGTCGGCGCATCGCACAAGGCCTATTACGAACGCTATCTCGGCATGACGAGCGACGTTGTGCTCGCCGATGTCGACATTGTGCTGGGCGAATAGCGCAGGGACACGGCCCGCGACGCAGCCTGCCTAGAGCGCGACCGGGTCGATTCCCTGCAGCATATGGCTGCACCCAAGTGCGCGGGGATCCTCGCCCTCGCCCAATTGTGCCACGGTGCGCCAGCCGATCGCGCGCAGCCGTGCGGCGACCTGCGGATCGTGGCCTAGCGGCAGGTAGAGCACATCGCGCGCCTCGCCCTCGCCCGCAGCATCCACCAGCGCGTCGACATAGAGCGAAAAGCCGGTCGCGGGTTCTTCGGGGCCACGGATCGAATAGGTGCCGCCGCGCCCCAGCGCGCCGCGCACACCCTCGGCATAGAGGGTGAAGCCGAACCAGCTCTGGTATTCGAAGCCGTGCCGCTCGGTCGGATCGAGCGTCAGCCGCGCCATCGAGCCGAGGCGCGCGGCGACCTGCCGCAGCCCTTCGATCCGGCTGGCGAGTGCCCCGCCCGCGTCGAGCCCGGCCAGCTTGTCGATCGCAGCCTCGAACGGGCCGGTGGCGTAGAGCAGCGGCAGGTAGGCCTCGCCGCCCGCTTCCTTCAACCCGCCGGCATCCTTGGCATCGAGTTCGCGCCGCACCGCATCGACCTGTTCCGGCGCCAGCGGCAGCGAGGTCGCAGCCAGCGTATCGACCAGATCCGGCAGGGTGAAATCGACCGAGATATTGCGCCCGCCCGCCGCCTCGGCGCTTTCGACCGCCAGGGCGACCACTTCGGCTGCCGCCGCCACGCTGTCGCTGCCGATCAGTTCGGCGCCGATCTGCAGCCGCTGGCGCGCCGGGTCGAGCTGGTCGGCGCGGATTACGGCCACCTCGCCCGCGTAACACAGGCGCAGGGGGCGCGGCGCATCGGCCATGCTGGTCGCCGCGATCCGCCCGACCTGCACGGTGATGTCGCTGCGCAGCGCGAGCGTGCGCAGGCTGGAAGGATCGACGAAGCGGAACATGCGGCGCGGCTGCACCCCGTCCATCCGCATCGCCATGCTCTTCTCGAATTCGATCAGCGGCGGGCGCACCCGGTCGTAGCCATGGGCATCCATGGCATCGAGCGCCGCCCGCATCGCGCGCGTGGCAGCAGCCGCAGCGCGCGGCAGGCGATCGGCAAGCCCTTCGGGCAAGAGGTCGGCGGTCGGATCACTCATCGGCAGCGCCCTTAGCCGGAAGCATGGCCGATGTCGAATGGCGGATTGCCGCCACGCGCATTGCAATTGACGGATCGCCTGCCTTGCAGAATAGGATGGCTCGACTGCCCGCCTGGGGGCTGTTCCGGGCGCTGCCCGGGCATGGATGGGGAAAATGGAATGAAGCTGAAACAGCTAGTGCTTGCAGCCACTGCCGCGACTGCGATTTTCGCCGCCACGCCGGCATGGGCCGTGAATGAATACAAGCAATTCGAACACTGGACGGTATTCAAGAATCCCGACAACTGCCGGATGATCGGCACCTTCGAAAACGACAGCGCGATTGCGGCCAGCTATTCCCCGGGTGACGACACGACTTTGCTGATGGTCACCGCGCCGAAGATTCCGGCGAAGGACGAGGATGTAACCTACAAGCTCTATTTCCTGACCGGGAAGCAGCTCGATGACAGCTGGGGCGAGATCACCGCCCAGAATTTCAGCATGGATGGTTCCGGTGCCATGCGCGCGGCCTTCACCGGGGATGCGTTGCTCAAGGACATCGGGAGCAGCGACTACATCGCGCTCTATCGCGGTGACGAGCTGGTAATCAGCCTCAGGCTGCAAGAGGTACCGCCCGCACTCGCCTCGCTGCGCGAATGCCTCGGCAAGCTCTGAGCCTGGACGAAAAAGGGGGCGGACGGGACCAGCCCGACCGCCCCCGTTTTGCGGGTCCCGGGCTGGCTTAGAAAGCCAGCGCCTTGACCATCTTCACGCCCTGCAGCTTGCAGGCCTGTTCGATCACCGCCTGCGGGATCGCCTGGTCGACGCTCAGCAGCAGCACCGCTTCCCCGCCCGCTTCGCGGCGACCGAGGTTGAAGGTGCCGATATTGATCCCGTTTTCGCCGAGCAGCGAACCGATCCGGCCGATGAAGCCCGGCGCATCCTCGTTGACGATATAGAGCATGTGCCCTTCGAGATCGGCTTCCACGCGGATGCCGAAGATTTCGACCAGCCGCGCCTCTTCCTTGCCGAACAGCGTGCCTGCCACCGAGCGGTCACCCTGGCTGGTCGCCACCGTCACGCGCACCAGCGTGTTGTAGGCGCCTTCGCGTTCGTGCCGGATCGAGCGCACGTCCAGCCCGCGTTCCTTCGCGAGATAGGGTGCGTTGACCATGTTCACGCTGTCCGAATACTGCTTCATCAGCCCGGACAGCACCGCCGCCTCGATCGGCTTGCCGTTGAGTTCGGCCGCCGCGCCTTCGCGCTCGATGCTGATTTCGGTCAGATTGCCGTGCGCCAGCTGCCCGACCAGCGAACCCAGCTTTTCGGCCAGGCCCATGTAGGGGCGCAGTTTCGGCGCCTCCTCGGCCGAAAGGCTCGGCATGTTTAGCGCGTTGGTCACGCCGCCGGTAACAAGGTAATCCGCCATCTGTTCGGCCACCTGCAGCGCGACATTGACCTGCGCTTCGGTGGTCGATGCGCCCAGATGCGGGGTGCAGATGAAATTCGGCGTGCCGAACAGCGGGCTTTCCTTAGCCGGTTCGACCGCGAACACGTCGAGTGCGGCGCCTGCCACATGGCCGCTGTCCAGCGCATCCTTCAGCGCTGCCTCGTCGATCAGCCCGCCGCGCGCGCAATTGACGATGCGCACGCCCTTCTTGGTCTTGGCGAGGTTTTCGCGGCTGAGGATATTGCGCGTCTGGTCGGTCAGCGGCGTGTGCAGGGTGATGAAATCGGCGCGCGCCAGCAGCGTGTCGAGGTCGGCCTTCTCCACGCCCAGTTCGACGGCCCGCTCCTCGGTCAGGAACGGATCGAAGGCGACGACCTTCATCTTGAGGCCGAGCGCGCGGGCGGCGACGATCGAACCGATATTGCCCGCACCGATCAGGCCCAGCGTCTTGCCGGTGACTTCGACGCCCATGAAGCCGTTCTTCGGCCACAGCCCCGCTTGCGTCTGCGCATTGGCTTCGGGAATCTGGCGGGCCAGGGCGAAGATCATCGCGATGGCATGTTCGGCGGTGGTGATCGAATTGCCGAAGGGGGTGTTCATCACCACCACGCCCTTGCCGCTGGCATAGGAAATATCGACATTGTCGACCCCGATCCCGGCGCGGCCGATGACCTTGAGATTGGTCGCCGCGTCGAGGATTTCCTTGGTCACCTTGGTCGAGGAACGGATGGCAAGGCCATCGTATTCGCCGATGCGGGCGATCAGCTGTTCGGGCGTTTCGCCGGTAATCACATCGACATCGCAGCCGCGCTCTTCGAAGATGCGGGCGGCGTTGGGGTCCATCTTGTCGGAAATGAGGACTTTAGGCTTGGTCATTGCAAATTCCTTGAAATCGTCGCCCCGGACTTGATCCGGGGTTCCGCCTGCTTGCGAGGGACGACAGGAGGTAACAGGGGGTAACGTGACCCCGGGGCCACGCCCGGGGTTACGTATAGGGGATGGGTTCGGCGGCGCTTAGAGCGCGCCGGCCTTGGCCTGTTCGTAAGCCCACTCGATCCACGGCAGGAGACGCTTGACGTCTTCCTGCTCGACCGAGCCGCCACACCACACGCGCAGGCCCGGAGGCGCATCGCGATAGCCGTTGAAGTCGTAGCCGACGTCCATCTTCTCGAGCGTCGAGGCGATCTTCTTGGGCAGTGCGGCCTGGTCTTCGGCCGACAGGCTTTCATACCAGTCGCCCTGGAAGACGAAGCACACGCCGGTGTTCGTCCGCTTGGCCGGGTCGGTGACCATGTTGCGCACCCACGGGGTCGCTTCGATCCAGTCGTGCAGGATCTTGGCATTGGCATCGGCGCGTTCGAACATCGCCTTGCGACCGCCGATCGCCTTCGCCCATTCGAGCGCCATGATGTAATCTTCGGTGGCCAGCATCGAAGGCGTGTTGATCGTTTCGCCCTTGAAGATGCCTTCGTTGATCTTGCCGCCCTTCTTGATGCGGAACAGCTTGGGCAGCGGCCATTCGGGATCGTAGCTTTCGATCCGCTCGACCGCCTTGGGGCTGAGGATCAGCATGCCATGCTGCGCTTCGGAGCCGAGCACCTTCTGCCAGCTGTAGGTCGTGGCATCGAGCTTGGCCCAGTCCATCTCCATCGCGAAGACGGCGCTGGTGGCGTCGTTGATCGTCACCCCGCTGCGGCCCGGGGCCAGCCAGTCGGTGTTGGGGATCCGCGCACCGCTGGTGGTGCCGTTCCAGGTGAACACGACGTCGTTGTCCTGCGGGATCGACGCAAGGTCGGGAATTTCGCCGTAGTCGGCGTCGAGGACGGTCAAATCCTTGAGCTTGAGCTGCTTGACCGCGTCCTGGATCCACACATTGCCGAAGCTTTCCCACGCGGCGACCGTTGCGGGCGTGGCGCCCAGCATGGTCCACATCGCGCATTCCAGCGCGCCGGTGTCGGACGCCGGCATGATGCCGACGCGATAGTCTTCGGGAACGCCGAGCAGCTCCTTCGACAGGTCGATGGCGTATTTCAGCCGCGACTTGCCGAGCGCCGAGCGATGCGAGCGCCCGAGCGATTCGGTGTTGATCTTGTCGAGGGACCAGCCCGGATGCTTGGCAGTGGGACCGGACGAAAAGTAAGGGCGCTCAGGCTTGAGCGTCGGTTCAGCAGTCATGTTTCTCTCCTTGCAGAGAGCACGCGCGGCGTTGGGACCGCGTGGCCCGCCCGCCGAAATAAAGTTGCGTTTCGCCAAGTCAAGCGAAAGCGGACGGACTGGGCCGAAAGACCGAGGCAATGGCCCCTCTCGCCAAACCGGCATGGGCACATTAAAGGCGCTGGCACCATGGATACCGCCGACCTGCGCATTGCCCTGTTCAGTGGCAATTACAACATGACCGTCGACGGCGCGAACAAGGCGCTGAACCGGCTGGTCGAATATGCGCTGCGCAAGGGCGCGGCGGTGCGGGTCTATTCGCCCACCATCGACAACCCGCCGGTTGCGCCGCAGGGCGACCTCGTCAGCGTGCCGTCGGTGGCGATCCCGGGGC
The DNA here is from genome assembly GCA_014763545.1 of Sphingomonadales bacterium. Taxonomy (GTDB): domain Bacteria; phylum Pseudomonadota; class Alphaproteobacteria; order Sphingomonadales; family Sphingomonadaceae; genus JACXVD01. The sequence goes on along the minus strand of JACXVD010000021.1, from coordinate 32,898 downwards.
GCAGCGAATATCGCTTTCCGCTGGGGCTGAACGCCGCCGTGCGCACCGACCTGGAGGCTTTCGCACCGAACCTGGTGCATGTCTCGTCGCCCGATCCGTCCGCCCATGCGGCGGTGCGCTGGGCGCGCGCCCGCGGGCTGCCGGTGCTCGCGTCGGTCCACACGCGCTTCGAAACCTACCCGCGTTACTACGGGCTGGGTTTCACCGAACCCGCGGTCGTGGCGATCCTGCGCCGGTTCTATAATCGCTGCGACGCGCTGGTTGCGCCGAACCAGATCGCGATCGACGAATTGCGCGGCTACGGCATGCACCAGGATATCACCATCTGGTCGCGCGGGGTGGATCGCACGATTTTCTGTTCCGATGCGCGCGACATGGAATGGCGCCGCTCGCACGGCTTGGCGGATGACGATCTGGCGATCGTCTTCCTCGGCCGCCTGGTGATGGAAAAGGGGCTGGACGCCTTTGCCGAAACCATGGCCGAACTGCGCAAGCGCGGCGTGGCGCACAAGGTGCTGGTGATCGGCGAAGGCCCGGCGGGCCAGTGGTTCCGCGACAATCTGCCCGGCGGGATCTTCGTTGGCTTCCAGGGCGGCAAGGATCTGGGCCGCGCGCTGGCCTCGGGCGACATCTTCTTCAACCCGTCGATCACCGAAACCTTCGGCAATGTGACGCTGGAAGCGATGGCCTGCGCTCTGCCGGTGGTCGCCGCCGGGGCAACCGGGGCAACCAGCCTGGTGATCGACGGCGAAACCGGGATACTCGTCCCGCCGGCCGATATCGGCGCCTATGCCGATGCACTGCAGCGCTATTGCGACGACCCGGCGCTGCGCGCGGCGCATGGCGCACGGGGCGAGGAATGCAGCCGCGCCTATTCGTGGGACGCGATCAACCAGGCGGTGGTCGATGTCTATCTGCGGCTGGTGGAGAGCCGCACCGCGAGCTGAGCGGGTTCAGCTCAGCTCAGCGCAGCACGCCCGCGTCGGCCATCCGCCGCGCATACCATGCCAGCAGCAGCGTGGTCGCCACGATCACCAGCGTGAACACGACCGGCGCGGTCGCATCGCTCATGCCCGGTATCGGCCGCGAGATCTGGTGGATGATCCCCAGCACCTGCCCCACCAGCGAAGCAAGGAATGCATGGAGCGCATAGCGCTGGCGCAGCAGCAACAGGATCGATCCTGCCACCGCGCCCCAGACGCCCAGCCCCCAGCCGATATTGGCCCACAGCGGCATCGCATTCATATAGGCGATGGCGCCGTCCACGCTCACCCCGGCGGGCTCCATCATGCTCGCCAGATAGTCGCGATCTTCCGCCTTCGACATCCAGTAGTCATAGGCCCCGCCCGCCTGCCACAGCAGCGAGACGATACCGATGACCCACAGGTGCCACGGTGCCTTGGGCGCGATTGCATTGTCCATGAAAAACCCTCCCCAGGATTCATTCCCGGGGAGGGTATAGCACGATCCCGCACAAGGCGGAAAACCGTCAGTCGTCGCGCCAGTCGAAGGCCAGCGGCGCCTCGCGGAAAGCGAAGCGGTCGAGATGGCGCGCAACCGCGCCCTTCAACCCTTCGAGCTGGCCCGGCTCGCTCGCCTCGATCCGGCAATCGAGCGCATCGGGCTGCGCGGCGAAGCGCACCACGCCGTCGCCCTGCCAGTCTGCCCCGCGCGCATCGCGCGGGAAGGTGACCGTGCCCTGCCCCGCATCGAAACTGACCGCGAGATTATGCGCCCAGTGCTTGCACAGCTGCTGCAGGTATTTCGACCCGTTGGCCGTGGGCACATGGGCAGTGCTCGCTACGCTCACAGCCGTTCGACCTTCTTCGCCAGTTCGTCGATCAGGTCGACGATGGCGTGGACGGTATCCTGGTCCATCCTGCCGCTGCGTGCGCGGGTGCGCAGCACGCTGGCGAGATTGCCCATGGCGCGCATGATTTCCGGCTTGCGGCTACGCTCGGCGCGTTCGCCCTGCTCGGTCAGCCGGGCGAGGATCGCCTCGACCTCGTCGGCTTTCTCGGCCAGCTCGGCCTGGCCCTGTTCGCTCGCGGCGAAGGCCTTGCGCGGGCTGTCACCGCCGGTTTCGACGATCGAGCCTTCGTCTTCGAGCAGCGAGAGCGTGGGGTAGATCACGCCCGGACTGGGCGCATAGGCACCGCCGGTCAGTTCCTCGATCGCCTTGATCAGCTCGTAGCCATGGCGCGGTTCGTCGGCCAGCAGCTTGAGCAGCACCAGCCGCAATTCGCCGCTGCCGAACATCCGCCGCCGGCGCCCGCCGCGGCCCGGCCCGCCTTCGAAACGCGCGCCGAAGCCGCCCCCGAAGCCTTCGCCGAAACCATGGCCCATCTCGCCGAAACCGCGCGAAAATTCGTCGTAATCACCGTCGAAGCCGCCGCGCATGCGGCCGCCATGGCCGCGACCGGCCCCACGCATTGCGCGCGCACCGGCCATCATCGCCATCCGGGCGAAGTCTTCGCCGCACCCTTCGCGACGATGTCGTTTCCTGTTCATCTCGATTCTTACTCCATATCTGAGATGGCTCTAAGATATATCGTAATACATCGCGCGCAAGAGGCGGTTGCAAATTTCCTGCAAATTCCCGCGCGAGGCCCTAGATAGCGGCGATGGCCGACCTGTTTGCCGACGATCCCCCGCCCGCCGATCCGGCCGATGCGCTGCGCGAAGACGCCCCGCTGGCCGACCGTTTGCGTCCCCGCGCGCTGGACGAGGTGATCGGGCAGGAACACCTGACCGGCGCCGAAGGCGCGATCGGGCGGATGGTGGCCGCAGGTCGCCTGTCGAGCATGATCCTGTGGGGGCCGCCGGGCACCGGCAAGACCAGTACCGCGCGCCTCCTGGCCGACAGCGTGGGCATGCGTTTCGTCTCGGTCAGCGCGGTTTTTTCCGGCGTGGCCGATCTCAAGAAAGCCTTTGCCGAGGCCGAAGTCGCGGCGAAGGCCGGGCGCAAGACGCTGCTGTTCGTGGACGAAATCCACCGCTTCAACCGTGCGCAGCAGGACGGCTTCCTGCCCTTCGTCGAACGCGGCACGGTGACGCTGGTCGGGGCGACGACCGAAAACCCCAGCTTTGCGCTCAACGCCGCGCTGCTCAGCCGCGCGCAGGTGCTGATCCTCCACCGGCTGGACCCCGCCGCGCTCGAAAAACTGCTCGCCCGGGCGGAGGCGCTCGAAGGCTCCCTTCCCCTTACCCCCGAGGCGCGCGATGCGCTGGTCGCGAGCGCCGATGGCGACGGGCGCTTCCTGCTCAACCAGGCCGAAACCCTGTACAATGCGAAGATCGCCGAACTGCTCGACCCGGCGGCACTCGGCGCCTTCCTCCAGCGCCGCGTGGCGGTGTACGACAAGGACCGCGAGGGGCATTACAACCTCATTTCCGCGCTCCACAAGGCGGTGCGCGGGTCCGACGTGCAGGCCGCGCTCTATTACCTTGCACGCATGCTGACTGCGGGGGAGGAACCGCGCTTCCTCGCCCGGCGGCTGGTGCGCATGGCGGTGGAGGATATCGGCATGGCCGACCCGCAGGCGCTGGTGCAATGCATGGCGGCGAAGGACGCCTATGAATTCCTCGGCAGCCCGGAAGGGGAACTGGCGCTGGTGCAGGCCTGCATCTACCTTGCCACCGCCCCCAAATCGAACGCGGCCTATCTCGCGCAGAAATCCTCGTTCAAATCGGCGCGCGAAACCGGCAGCCTGATGCCGCCGCAGAACATCCTCAACGCGCCCACCAAGCTGATGAAGGATGTCGGCTATGGTGCAGGCTACAGCTACGACCACGACGCGCAGGACGGTTTTTCGGGCGACAATTACTGGCCCGAGGAAATGGCGCCGCAGGATTATTACCAGCCGGTCGAACGCGGCTTCGAACGCGAAGTGAAGAAGCGGCTGGATTACTGGGACAAGCTGCGGCGCGAACGATCGCCCAAGCCAGGCAGCGAAACGACGGCAGATGGCGAGTAAGCCCAGGTTTTCGCATTTCCTCGCGATCGACTGGTCGGGCGCGAAGGGCGCGCGACAGGCGGGGATTGCGCTTGGGCTTGCCCATGCCGCTGGCGGCCCGCCGGTGCTGGTCGATCGCGGCAAGGGATGGAGCCGCGCCGATGTGCTGGCGCTGCTGCGCGATCATCTGCCGCCCGATACGCTGGTGGGCATGGATCTGGGCATATCTCTGCCCTTCGCCGATGCCGGTGCCTTCTTTCCCGGCTGGGATGCCAGCCCGCGCGACGCCCGCGCATTGTGGGCCTTCGTCGACGCAACCTGCGCCGCCGATCCCCATGGCGAAGCGTCCGGCTTCGTTACCCATCCGGAGGCGTCGCGCTATTTCCGCCATTCGCGCGATCATGTGGGCGACCGCTTCCACCTGCCGCAGGCCACCACCCGCGAAGGGCGCTTCCGCCGCGCCGAAGATGCCCAGCGCGCGATGGGGCTGCGACCGGTTAGCAATTTCAACCTCGTCGGCGCGGCGCAGGTCGGCAAGAGCTCGCTCACCGGGATGCGCCTGCTCCACCGTCTGGGCAGGCGCCTGCCGGTCTGGCCGATCGACCCGCTACCTGCCCATGGGTCCGCCATCGTCGAAATCTACACGTCGCTCGCGGCGCGCGGTGCGGGGGTGCCCAAGGGTGCGACCAAGGTCCGCAATTTCGCTGCGCTCAACCGCGCGCTCGGCGAAATCGACTGCCCGCCGGTCGCGGGCAGCGGCACGATCGACGATCATTCGTCGGATGCGCTGCTGACCGCCGCCTGGCTGCGCATCGCGGCCGCGCGCGAGGAGTTGTGGCACCCCGCCGCGATGGACAATGTGATCGCGCGCACCGAGGGCTGGACCTTCGGCGCGGTTTGATCCAGTTTCCGCAGGCGCTGCCCAGGGGGCGGCTCCTCCGCGAAAGGATTCTGTGATGAAGCGCTATCTCCTCACCGGTATTGCGGCCCTTGCGCTCGCCTCCTGCGGCACTTCGGGCGGCAAGCCCGCAGACTGGGATGCCTTCGCGCAATCGACCATCGACGAATGGCTGGCGATCGACCCCGCCTTCGCGGTGTATCAGGGCGATCACAAGCAGGACGGCAAGCTGCCCGACTGGAGCGCCGAGGGGCTGGAGAAGCGCACAGCCTTCCTGCACAAGATCGTGGACGAGGCCAAGAGCTTCACCGGGCTCGACAAGGACCAGGCCTTCGAGCGCGACTATCTCGTCAGCGTCGCCCAGGGGCAGCTGTTCTTCCTCGAAGACGCCGATTATCCGCATACCAACCCGGCCTGGTACGTCGGCGGTGGGCTCGATCCCAATGTCTATGTCAGCCGCAATTATGCCGACAAGCCGACCCGGATGAAGGCGATGATCGCCTTTTTCGAGGCGGTGCCGCAGGCCGCCGCCAATATTCGCGCCAATCTGAAAACCCCGATGCCGGAAAGCTTCATCGACTACGGCAGTTCGGCCTTCGGCGGTTTCGCCGATTATTACGGCGGCGATGCGCTGGCCGCCTTTGCCGATGTGAACGATCCGGCGCTGCAGGCCCAATTGAAGGAAGCATCGGGCAAGGCCGCTGCGGCGATGAAGGACCTGCACGACTGGATCGAAAGCCAGCGCGGCAGCGCCACGCAGGATTTCGCGCTGGGCCCGGACCGGTTCAGCCGCATGCTCAAGGCGACCGAGCTGGTCGACATTCCCCTGCCCGATCTGGAAAAGGTCGCGCGGGACGATCTGGCCCGCAACCAGGCCGCAGCCAAGGAAGCCTGCGCCCAGTTCGCCCCCGGCGCGACGATCCAGCAATGTTTTGCCAAGCTCAATGAAGACAAGCCCGATGGCGGCCCGGTGGCCGAGGCGCGGCGGCAGATCCCCGAGCTGACTGCCTTCGTGAAGGAAAAGGACCTCGTCACCATCCCCGGCACCGAACAGGCGCTGGTGGAGGAAAGCCCGCCCTACAACCGGCAGAATTCCGCCTATATCGACCCGCCGGGGCCGTTCGAGAAGGGTATCCCCTCGATCTACTACATCTCGCCGCCCGACCCGGCCTGGCCCAAGGCGGTGCAGGATGCCTATATCCCCGGCAAGGACGATCTCCTGTTCACCAGCGTGCACGAGGTGATGCCGGGCCACTTCCTCCAGTTCCTGCATTCCAACCGCTCGCCCTCGCTCGTCGGGCGGCTGTTCGTCGGCTATGCCTTCGCCGAAGGCTGGGCGCATTATTCGGAAGAAATGATGTGGGAAGCCGGGCTCGGCGACGGCAAGCCGGAAGTCCATATCGGCCAGCTCAGCAATGCCCTGCTGCGCGATTGCCGGTTCATTTCGGCCATCGGCCTGCACACCGGCGGGATGAGCCAGGAACAGTCGAAACAGCTCTTCATGGAGCAATGCTACCAGGATGAAGGCAATGCCGCGCAGCAGGCCGCGCGGGGAACCTACGATCCCGAATATCTCAACTATACGCTCAACAAGCTGATGATCCGCAAATTGCGCGAAGACTGGACCGCCAGCCGTGGCGGGCGGCAAGCGTGGAAGGCATTCCACGACACGCTGCTGGGCTTCGGCGGCCCGCCCATCCCCCTGGCGCGGCAGGCGATGATGGGGGGGGACAGCCCGAAGACCGTGTTCTGATCGCCGCGCCCGGGCTACTCAGGCTCTGGACCTTTGCCGCGCGCTGCGGCAAAGGCGCGGCTCGCAGGTGCATGCCGGCTTAGCACAGTGGTAGTGCAGCGGTTTTGTAAACCGAAGGTCGGGGGTTCGAATCCCTCAGCCGGCACCATCGGCGCGGATTTTCGAAACAGGCTAGAGCGGCTTTACCGCCACCGAATTGCGCCGCACCTCGTAATGGACATGCGGCCCGGTCGACCGGCCGGTTGAGCCGACAAAGCCGATCACCTGCCCCTTCCTGACGCTCTGCCCGGCGCGGACCGCGAGACGGGACATGTGGCCATAAAGCGTTTCGACCGCGCCACCGTGGTCGAGCTTCACCGCCAGACCATAACCCCCTGCCCACCCGGCGGAGATCACCGTGCCATCGGCGGTCGCGCGGATGGGCGAGCCATAGGGCAAGGCCAGATCGAGGCCGGAGTGCATGCGCTGGCCGCCCAGGATCGGGTGATGCCGCATCCCGTATCCGCTGGTCAGGCGGGCTCCGGCAACCGGCAGGCCCGCCGGCGCCCCGCCGACACCGACCGCCACGGCAGACCTGCCGACCTGCCGGAAGCGCGAGAAGCTGACGACGACATTGCGCCCCGCATCGGAACGGGCGGCGTAACGCTTCTCGCCCAGCGACGTGCCATCGGTGCCGATCATCACCGCGCCGACCGGCCGGTCGATCGAGATGGCGGGCGGTGCCGCATCGACTTGCCCAGCACCGTCCCGCGCGCCCGAAACAACGGCAGTAACCTGCGCGCCTGACGCGGCAACCGGCACGGCATCGTCGGCAGTCGCCAACGCCGGGGCCGGCACAGCAGCGATCATGGCCGCCATGACCAGCGCAACCAGCAACCAGCCCTGCCGGGCCAGTCCCCGCAGGCGCGGCCAGGCCGGGGCAATCAGGCCAACCACAGGTTCATCGCCGCGAAATTGGCCAGCGCGCCGCCGGCAATCGCCACGCCATAGGGCACGCTCTTGCGCTCTCCCTTCACCAGCCGCCCCCGCCGCGCGAAGATAATCACGATCAACAACGCGATCCCGGCGAGCGAGATGGCAAACACCAGCCCGAAGGCCTGCGACAGCGGAAACCAGGCCGCAGTGGCCGCATAGAACTTGCCGTCGCCGCCGCCCCACATCTTGAAGGCGAACAGCGCGATGCCGACGACCAGCGCAATCCCCATATGCGCGAGGTGCGAGGGCACCGCCGCCCATCCGGCGGTGGCCGCGACGAAGCCCAGCCCCATGGCGGCAATCAGCAGGCACAGCCAGTTTGGTATGAGCCTGGTGCGCACATCGGACCAGGCCCCCAGCGCAAGCGGGACCGCGAAGGCTGCAAGGGCGAGATAGGCATTCATCGCCGGTCGCTATTTGCCCTCGGCGGACAGGGCGACACGGACGGGGTAGGTGCTGGGCTTGCGCGGCGCCTCGGCGGAAAGTGCGACCCGCACCGGATAGGGATCGCTGCTGACCGCGACGGTCTTGACCGGCTGGCGCGTTCTCGGCGCGGTGGCGACGCTGATCGAGCCGACCGCTATCGATTTCCCCGAACGGATTGCGGCGCCATTGGCGCCTTCGCTGTCGCCGATGCGGATCACCCGGTTGCCTTCGAATTTGAGCGTACCCGCACCGCCTTCCAGCCGCACAGGTGCAGGTTCCGCCGTGGGTGCAACTGGCGCTGCAACGGCTGCCTGCGCCACGCCCGGCTGGATATCGGCTCCGGCGAAACGCTCCTCTGCCTGCGGCACGGGCAGCCCCTTGGCTTCGAAGCGGGCGAGATTGCGCGCGAACCGCGGATCGTCGGGGTTCTTTTCCATCGCCAGGCGGAACATCCGCCCCGCGACATCCGACCGCCCGAGCGAGTCATAGGCGATCGCCATGCCGTTATAGGCTTCGCCCGCATAGCGCGGATCGTAGGATGCCTGGCGGAACGCGGTGATCGCGGCAGTCGGCAGCCCGGCCCGCAGCAGCCGCTTGCCGTCGGCCAGGCGCTGGGCGAAATAATCGTCCAGCTTCACCTCGGTCAGGTCGGTGCGCGCGACATTGTGCGGAAAGATGCTGCCGCATCCCCCCAGCGACAGCATCGCGAAACCGGAGAGCAAAATCCTGGTCTTCATCACTTATCCCCCTGACAGCATGGGCAAGAGATCGCGCACGACGCGAACGGTGGCGGGCAGCATCAGCACGCCGATCATCACCGGCAGCATGAACACCACCAGCGGAATCGAAATCAGCACCGGCAGGCGATAGGCCTTTTCCTCGGCCCGCATCCTGCGTTTCTCGCGCATTTCCGCGGCATAGACGCGCAGCGTGTCGGAAATGCTGGTCCCCAGCTTGTCCGACTGGATCAGCAGCGTGGAGAAGGAGTTGATTTCATCGACCGCCGAGCTGTCGGCGAGGCGCCGGAATGCCTCCTGCCGCGTCGCCCCGGCGCGCAGGTGGAGCACGGTGGTCGACAGCAGGAAGGCGACTTCGGGATGCACGCGCGACATTTCGCGCCCCACCCGGTCCATGGCGGCCTCGATGCCCAGCCCGGCCTCGATGCAGACCAGCAGCAGGTCGAGGCAGTCGGGAAATCCGTTGACGATCGCTTCGCGGCGGCGGTCCGCCTTGGCGGTGACGAACAGGTTTGGTAGGTACAGCCCCAGCAGGCCCAGGATCGAGCCGAAGACGTAGATCTTGAAGAAGCCCGGCGGGTCGCGTGAGAGCAGCGCGAACAGGATGAATATCCCCGGCAGCGCGAAAATCAGCACCAGCCGAACCAGGGTAAAGACGCGCGGCGCCGAAGGATGCGTGTAACCGGCGGCCTTCAGTTTCGCGCGCAGTCTTTCGTCCTTGGTATCGGACAGGCTCAGGCCGCGGCTCTCGATCATATTGGCCATCCGCGCCCAGGCCGAATTGTTCGCCTGCACACGCAGATTGGCGACATTGCCGGCGGTCGCCTTGGGGCCGATGAGCTCTTCCAGCCCCTGTCGCTGCAGGCGGCGCTGGGCAAAGGCGTTCACCGCGGTAAAGGCCCCCAGGCCGACCAGCGCGAAAATGCCGACCAGCAGCGAGATCCGGGCAGTGTCATTGGTGGCGAGCAGTTCGATCATCGTCAGACCTTGATGTTGACCATCATGCGGATGGTGACGAAGCCGATGATGTACATGATGATCAGCCCCACGAAGCCGATGATGAACATCCTCTCCTGCGCGACTTCGAGGTAGAAGGCGGGATTGAGGGTAAACAGGCCGATGAAGGCGGCCACCGGCAGGATCGTCAGCATCCAGCCGGTCATGCGCCCTTCCGAGCTGAGCGCGCGCACCTTGCGATACAGGCTCGCCCGTGCACGGATCACTTCGCTGAGATTTTCGAGGATTTCGGCAAGGTTGCCGCCCGTCTCGTTCTGCACCGAAAGCGAGACGACGAACATCCGGATATCTTCCAGGTCCCAGCGTTCGGCCATGGCGGCGAGCGAATCGTTCAGTTCGGCGCCATAGGCCACCTCATCCGCGACAAGGCCGAATTCGCTGCCGATGGGATCGTGCATTTCCTTGGTCAGCAGGTCGATCGCCGATGCCACCGGGTGGCCTGCGCGCAGGGCGCGGACGAAGACGTCGAGGCTGACGGGGAATTGCTCCTCGATCCGCTTGCGGCGGCGCTGGGCCAGGGCGCTGATGAACATGATGGGCAGCAGCGCGGCCACGCAGATCGCGATGACGACGATCATCAGCGCGACGCCTGCGTTGATCGTGTGCCCGCTGCCCAGGATCAGCAGGATGGCGATGGCCAGGACCGCAACAAAGCCTGCCGCCATCGCAATCAGCATCTGCCCCAGCGTAATCGGCGCGGAGGCGGCCCGCAGCGAATTCTGCAATTTCCTGAGGATCCCCGCGATAATCGGCGGATAATTCGCGAAATCGCCGCCTTCGTGCCGCCGGAGGATGGCGATGACCGCCTCGCGCGAATTGCCTTCGCCGATCAGCCGCAGGCGGCGATTGACGGCGCGCGCATGCGAACGCCGCGCCCAGGCCGAATTGAGCAGGAACTGCGATGCGACGAAGATCGTCGCGAAGATCGCGAGGAGAATGGCCAGCTTGATGATCGTTTCGAGCATGGTCAGCTGAACTTGTAATCAGGCCGGAACAGTTCCGCCGAAAGCTGGATGCCCGATGCCACCACATCGGCCATGAATTTGGGGCGGATGCCGGTCGCTTCGAAGCCGCCCAGCACATTGCCATCCTCGTCGCGGCCGGTGATGTGGAAGCGGTAGATTTCCTGCATGGTGATGGTCTGCCCCTCCATCCCGGTGATCTCCGACAGGCTCATGACCCGGCGGCGACCGTCGGAGAGGCGACCGACCTGGATCACGACATTGATCGCCGATGCGATCTGCGCGCGCGCCGATTGCATCGGCATGTCGATCCCGCTCATCCCGATCATCTGTTCGATTCTCGACAGCGCATCGCGCGGGGTGTTGGCGTGGACCGTCGTCATCGACCCGTCGTGGCCGGTGTTCATCGCCTGCAGCATGTCGAAAGCCTCACCGGCGCGGACTTCGCCGACGATGATCCGGTCGGGCCGCATACGCAGCGCATTCTTGACCAGCTCGCGCTGGGTGACTTCGCCCTTGCCTTCGATATTGGGCGGACGCGTTTCGAGGCGGGCGACATGCGATTGCTGCAGCTGCAGTTCGGCGCTGTCCTCGATGGTTACGATCCGCTCGGCCTCGTCGATGTAGGACGACATCGCGTTGAGCAGCGTCGTCTTGCCCGAACCGGTACCGCCGGAAATCAGCACGTTGCGACGTGACATCACCACCGCGCGCATCACCTCCGCCATCGGTTCGGGCACGCTGCCCAGTTCGATCAGCCGTTCAATCCCGATCCGCTTCTTGGCGAATTTGCGGATCGACAGCAGCGAACCATCGACCGCCAGCGGGGCGACGATGGCGTTGACGCGCGATCCATCGGCCAGCCGCGCATCGACGAAGGGCGAGGATTCGTCGATCCGGCGCCCTACCGCGCTGACGATCTTCTGGATGATGCGGTTGAGGTGCCGATCATCCTTGAAGGTCGTGCCCATGCGTTCGAGCCGACCATTGCGCTCGACGAACACGGTCTTGGGGCCATTGACCAGGATATCGGTGATCGTTTCATCCTGCAGCAGCGGTTCGAGCGGCCCAAGCCCGAGCAATTCGTCCAGCACATCGTCCACCAGCACTTCGCGCTCGTGGCGGTTCAGTGCGGTGCGCCGTTCGGCGAGGAATTCATTGACGATCGTGGCGACTTCGGCCCTGATCTTGTCGCGCGGCATCTTGTCCAGCGCCGACAGGTTGATCTGGTCGAGCAGCGCGCGGTGGATCGAAATCTTGAGTTCGAGGCTGGATTCGGTTTCGGCGTCCACCACAACCGGTGCCTCGGGCAGTTCGACGGCTTCTTCCACCGGCGCGGCTTCCCTGACCGGCTCTGCCAGTTCCTTGCCCGGGCGGGTGACGTTCCACTTCATCCCCATCGCTCAGCGCTCCACCGTGAGAAGCTGCTGCGCGATTTGCGCCACATCGCGCACCAGCGCCGCCCTGGCATCGACATCGCCGAGCAGGATCGCCTGTTCCTGCGCATCCTGCAGTCCGGATTTCTGCAAGGCGACGGTTGCCATCACCTCGCGCCCCAGCGCCTTCTCCACCTCTTGCGTGCCGATCGACTGGAACAGCCGCTTTTCCGCGCGATTGACCACCAGATGTGTCGAACGGGGCGGGTAATCCACGCTTTCGAGCAGTTCGAGCGACTTCTTGGCCTGGCGCAGGCAGCGCAGCGACTGGTCGGTCAGCAGCACGAGGTGGGATGCGCTGCAGGCCGCCGAAAGCGACCAGTTGGTCCAGTCGGCGGGCAGATCGACCAGCACGTAGTCGAATTCGCGCCGCGCCAGCGCGATCAGCGCCAGCACCGCTTCGGCATCGACCGCTTCGGGCGGCACGATGTGGTCGGGTGCGGAAAGGATGTGGATGCCGCGCCCGGTATCGATACAGGCATCGCGGAACATCGCATCGTCCAGCCGGTCGCCCGCCTGAAGCAGGTCGATCACCGAGCTGGAGGCACCCTGCCCCAGCAGATATGCGATATCGCCCGACTGGAGATCGAGGTCGATCAGGCAGCAGCGCGATCCGGGATTGGCATGCACGATGGCGGCGGCCAGATGGGTGATGACCGTGGTCGCACCGACCCCGCCGACCACGCCGACCACCGCGGTGAGCGGGGACAGGCGGGGATCGTCACCCGCCTTGCTGGCCGACAGGTCGACGATCGAAGCAAACAATTCCTCGACATCGAATGGCAGCGCGACGACATCGTTGACCCCGCGGCGAACCAGCGTGCGCACTATCGCGACATCGGCATCGCGGATCGCGGCCACCAGCAGCACATCGGGCCGCCGGTCACGGATCTGCGCGATACGCGCCAGCGATTGCGGGTGGTTGGGGTCGATTTCGACCACCAGCAGATCCGCCTTCGCCAGGATATCGGCCGGCACCGGATCCGAGGGGGACAAGGCGTGGAGCGCGTAGGAAGCGCCGAACCGGTCGCTCATGGCACCCCGCAACAGTTCGAGGTTCGTCTCATTGGCCATGACAATCGTGTTCACCGGCAGGCTTCCAGTTTTCGTGTGCTCGTAAAGGGGGCGTGTCATCTGGTTTCGGTCCTAGCTGGAGGCAGAGCCTTCGCCGTCTTCCAGCGTAAGCGAGTAGGAGAAATCGGGCAGCGGAACCTGCCCGCCAAAGGGCGAAAGGACGATCGGCCGGTAGGATTCGTCGATGATCCGCACGGTCACGATCGGGGCGATCTCGGGCTTGTTCGGGTCACCGGCATAGCCCAGGCCAGAGCCGCGATATTCGACCACGACATGGGCCGGATCGATGCTCGGTTCGTACTGGTGCATCCGGGCGATGATGCGGTCGATCGCGACGGTGTCCGTTGGCGAGAGCGTGCCGCCGGGGCAATTGCCCGCATTGGTATCGCAGGTGCAGCCGGCCACGGTGCAGGCGACGGTGCCCAGCGCATCGGCGCAAATCGTCTGCCCCGCCGCCAGCGGCGCTACCGCCCCCGAACAGGTATATCCGATATAGCTCTGATCGCGCAGGCCGGGCGAAATCACGTCGGTCACCACCGCGAAACGTGCGCCCATCTGGGTCGCCTTTTCGTATTCGTTGAGGTTCCAGGCATAGACGCCGACGTCGATCACGCCGAACAGCAGCAGCAAAGCGAGCGGCAGGATCATCGCGAATTCCGCGCCGCTTGCCCCGCGCCGGTCGATGATGAAGCGCCACACCGCCATCACAGCCCCACCACCGCGGCGCTCGACTTGGCCGACATCTTGACGGTGCTGTTGATGAAACCGAGCGTCATGAACAGCGAGGGATAGTCCACATTGCCGGAAGAGATCGTCACCAGCGGACCCTTGCCGCCAAGGTCGGTATAGATCCCGGTATCGACGAAGGAGGCGCAGTTCAGCGTGACCTGGACATTGCTCGCCGCCCAGCCGGGCACCTTGCTGACCCCGCCCGCCGCCAGCTGGCCGGTCGCGGTGACATTCTGGATATCCTGGATCGTCTGGGTCGAGATGATGCTGGTCGCCCCGTTGCACAGCTTGTCCTGGATGTTGAGGCGCGACGCGTAACGCGCGCCATCGCGCACCGCCTTCACGATCTTGTGCTGGGTCCAGAAAAAATGCCCGGCCTCGAACGTGCCGAACAACAGCGCCAGCATGATCGGCAGCATCAGCACGAATTCGGCGGCGGGCGATCCGCTCCGGTCGGAGGCGAAACGCGCGATCATCGCAGCAGCACCGGCTTGGTACGGCCATAGAACTGGAAGGCATATCCGCCCCCGGGCTTTTTCGCCGGCCCGATCACCTCGGTCATGATGTCGCCCGCACCCGGCCCGGTCGTGCGGCTCCCGTCGACCAGGAACAGGTCCATCCAGCGCAGCACGTCGAGCTTGTCGCGCCCGCTCAGACCCGTGCAGTCGACCGACGCCACGGTGAGGATACGGCGGTCCTTCTGCGTCGCGGAGGGAACCACCGCCGTCCCCTCGACAGGGCGGGGATAGGCGCAATAGATCGCGGATTTGTCACTCCCGCCGGTGCCGACGCGGTAGCCGAGCTTGCGCACGCCCAGCCGCGCGGTCTTGTCGAGCAGTTCCCAGCTATAGACGCCGTAACGCGTGCCGTCCGACACGGAGAGGAGCGAGGCGCCGCCGTGATTGGCGTTCATATAGGCCTGGCCGTTCCAGTTGCCGGTGCCCAGCGTGCTGCAGGTTCCGGCAACCATGCAATCGTCGCGGGTGAAGCCGGGCGTCGCATTGGGGTTGGCGCTGGTCATTTCGGCCAGCGCATCGGACAAGGCGATTTCGTTGCCCTTGGTGGACGGGCAAGGCTCCGTCGCGGGATCCTTGCCGGCACCGTTGATCACCGTCTTGTACACAAAGGTGCTGACAGTGTTTTCAGACGGACAGAAATTGCCGGTCGAGGGATCGCAATTCGGAATGCTGGGGCCGTAGATGTCGACGCGGGTATTCAGCGCGCGCACTTCGGGGGTGACGAAACCCGGTTCGGAATTGATCCCGGTCGAGGCGATGCACCCGGACAATTCGTTGTTCTTGCCCAGATCGTGGTTGGGATTGCCCTTGTCGTGGTCGTCCTTCACGTTCCCGTTGGGATCGAGGAAGCCGAAATTCCCCGGCGCCATCGGGTCCGCCACGCTGGGCAGCGTGTGCAGCAGCAGGCCCTTGCCTTTGTCGGCGTCGGTGGGAAAATCGTGGGTCGGCGCGCAGACGAACATCTTGGGCGCTTTGCACACCGCGGAATCGAGCCCGGCGACGGCATCGGCCTGGATCAGACCGGAAGACAGCAGGCCGCCCACCGCGGTCAGCGCGTAGAAGGCTTCCCTGCCGTCCACGGTGACCTGCACGACTTTTGCCTCCGCCGCGTCCTCGTCATCGGTCACTTCGTCGCCGAACGTGTCGTTCACGCGGTCGTAGCTCTTGTAGAACTTGAAATTCAGCCCGGTGATCGGGGTGCCTTTGCCATCGTTCGCCAGCTTGGTTTCGTTGGCCCACTGGCTGGTCGAAGTGGCGAGGTAATCGTTGGCGGCGCCGCGGGCGCGCTCCATCGCGCCATCCGCTCCATTCAGCTGGCTGGCCGCGGCAAGCGCGGCCTGGTCCGCCGCGTTCTGCAATTCGCTGTCCATCGCCATCAGCCGGCCATAGTCCCAGCCGACCCCGGCCACGACGATCAGGCCGAACAGGGCAAGCGCATACATCGGACCGATTGCGGCGTTGTCATCCCGCCAGAATTTCGCTGCCACACGCACAAGCATGTCCGGCCCTCGCCTCCCTGCCCGTCAGCTACCGCCGCCGCCGCCGCCGCCGCCGCTGCCGCTACTCCCGCCGCCAGTGGAGATGGTGCTGCGCACCCGCTCCGGCTGCTTGACCGTGCCCTTGCGGTAACGCTCGATCGCCGCGGCGGCCATTTCGCCGCTGGTCGCCATGTCGGTGGTATAGACCGGCTCGGGATTGATGATCATCGCGGCATAGGTCTGCCGGTTGGCCTCGCCCAGAGCGGCGCTGTCGATCGGCCCGGCCGACTGGCTGGCGTAGGTCGCGCAGCCGCCCAGCAGGCTGGCAATCCCGGCGACGATCACGATGCGATCAATATTCATAGTCGCCTCCCTTGTCCGCTGCAGGTGCCGCCGGTGCGGCAGGCGCCAGCTTGCGCGGCTGGTAATCATCGCCGTTGAGCAGGGTATCCATCACGTCCGGGTCCGCCACGCGGTCGGTCGGCAGGCGCACCTGGTCGGGCCGGATCGGCTTCACCAGATGCGGGGTGACGATGATCAGCAGCTCCGTCTCGCCCTTCTGGAAGCGGGTCGAGCGGAACAGCGCACCCAGGATCGGGATCGAGCCGAGCAGTGGCAATTGCTGGATCGTCGTCTTGTAATCCGACCGGATCAGGCCGGCGAGGGCGAAGCTTTCACCGTCGCGCATTTCCAGCGTGGTGCTGGCGCGGCGGGTCTGCAGGCCCGGCACGGTGAGGCCGTTGACGGTCACCGAGGCCGAAGGATCGATCGAGCTGACTTCGGGCTCCACGATCATGTTGATCACCCCGTCGCCCAGCACGGTGGGGGTGAAGCCCAGGCTGACGCCGAAGGGCTTGAACTGGATGGTGATCGCAGTGTTGCCGCCCGCCGTGCCCGATTGCGCGACCGGGATCGGGAATTCGCCGCCTGCAAGGAAGGACGCCTTCTCGCCCGAAAGCGCCACCAGCGTGGGCTCGGCCAGCGTCTTCGACAGGCCCTTGCGCTCCAGCGTGTCGAGCAATGCCTCGACATTGACGTCGCCGATGCTGAACAGCGCGCTGAGCACGCCGAAGGAATCGAGCACCGGGTCGATGCCCAGCACCGAGGTGCCGTCCTCGCCGCCGATGATCGACGCGCCATTGCCGGTCGCGGAGCGGAACTTGCCGCTGTTCGACATGCCGAACCCGCTGACGCCGAGCTGTTCGCCGACATTGCGATCGACTTCGGCAAAGCGCACTTCCAGCATCACCTGCTGGCTGCCGCCCACCGAAATCAGGTTGACGACATTGTCCCCGGCATAGGCGGTAGCGATCCGCGCCGCGCGGTCGGCGGCTCCGGGGTCGCTGACCATGCCGGTCAGCATCAGCTTGCCATTGGCCAGCCGGACTTCGACCGGTTCGCCGGGCAGCATCTGTTCGAACTGGCTGCGCACCGCATCGGCATCGGGGCCGACCGAAATATCCATCACCGCGATCACGCGGTTGGACCGGTCGTAGAGCGTCAGGCTGGTGGTGCCCATCGCCTTGCCCAGCACATAGACCGACCGTTCGGATACCGGCAGGACATCGGCGATCTGGTCGTTGCCGATCATCGCCCGGTCGATCGGGCGATCGGCGGTGAGGATCTGGCTCTTGTTGATCGGGATTTCCAGCTCGCCGGCATGGATATCGTAACCGCTGGCCGCCTGCGCGTGGAGTGCGCCGGGCACTGCCGCAGTGGCGAGCGCGAATGCGACCGCAGCCGCGATGGAACGGCTCATGGTCTTACCTCCCCCCCAATTTACCGACAGGGTAATCTTCGCTTTCGGTTCCGCGAAAAATGGTCATCGACGGGCCCGAGGGCTGCGGTGCCAGCTGACCCGCAGGTGCGGTGGCAACCGGCATGCTGGCCTGGGCATATTGCGGTTCGCGCCGCACCGGGATCGCCCGGCGGCGGATATATCCGCCCTGGCCGAGATCGCGCGCGGTCACCGTGCGGACCGCGCCCTCCTCGTCGGTTTCGACATTGCGCAGCGCGAGGCTGAGCGTACCGATCTTCGATGCGATCGCCAGCCGCTGCGCATCGGCCAGATTGACCTGCAGCACTGCTGTCTGGCCGACCTTCGGCTCGGTCGCCTGCTCGCTCGCCACCTGGTCGATCGCCAGCACCTGGACCCGTTCGAGGATGACGTCGGTCATCAGATCGTCGCCCCTGGCGCCTTCGCCGGGGATCTGGCGGGTCAACAGCACATCGACCGTATCACCGGGGCGAACGAAGCCGGAAACGCCGGTGATCGCGGAGACGGGCACGGAAACCGCGCGCATGCCGTTGGGCAGATTGGCGGACAGGACCGCTCGCCCGTCCGTTCCGCTGACCTTGTCGGCCAGGATCGGTTCGCCCGGCACCAGCGGGCGCAGCGCCACGCGGCCGTCCTTGAGCACGTCTTCCATCGAATGGAACGCGCCCTGCGGCACCGAAGCGGCGGGAAAATTCTGGAGACGCACATTTTCAGGCGTCAGCTTGTCGCCGAACTGCAAGGGCTGCGTGGCGACGGCAATGCGGCTGAGCTTCTGCTGCTCTGCCTGCACCTCTGCCTTCTTTTCGACTCCCGACAGGTACGAGTTGACCAGCAACACCGCGATACCCGCGACGAAGAGCGAGACGAGGAAAATAATTAGATTGCGATTTTGCATCACGCCCCCCCGGGCCACGCCAGCAACATAAAATTCCGCCCCGGCGGTTCAGCGCCGGGGCGGATATTCCTTGCCTGTTACAGCGCGGCGGGCTTCACGCAGGTGCCCGACGTTGCGTTGGTCTTGGCTGCTTCGGCGCAGTCATTCACACGCGTGGCCGATTCAGTGATCGCAGTGCCGATTTCACCGGCAAGCAGCAGCGCAGCGCCGCCGATGGCGACACCCACGACCGCCAGGATCAGGGCATATTCAGCCGCCGAAGCACCGCTTTCGTCAGCCAGGAAGTTCTTAATCAGAGTCAGGTTTCTCCTGAACCGCCTAAATTGTCAGCTGAGTCAGCTAACTCGTCAAATGAAATTAGATAACTAATTTTTTACCTTTTTTTGCAACAACTTGATTTGTTCAAAGGTAAAAATCGGTGGTTAAGGCAGCATTAGGGATTGTAAATATGCGACGCTACATCCCCGTTTATGATAGCCTGAAGCAAGCTGCTGATTCGGCGATTCCTGACATGGAAGGAACGACTGCGGCGGAATCCGGTTCATGGAGAATGGCTTCCATGAATAGCGCAAGTGAAATGCTGCTGTCCGCTGTCGTGCGTTATCGCGATACTCTTGTCGCGCGCAGCAAGGCGATCCCGGTCTTCTTGTCCAATCGCATGGCTTGGGTGGCCATTGGCTGGCTGTTGTTCGTCGTCCCGCTGGCCCTGCTCAAGCTGGCGTTTCCCGCGGTGGCGATCCACAGCCTCGCCGATGCCAAGCCGATCCTGATCGCCTATAGTGCGATCATCGTGGCGCCGATTGCCGGATATCTGATCGCAACCGATGCCTATGGCGACAAATATTCACGCAAGCGGCTCGATTTCCACCTGTCCTTCTATGGTCGCTGGAACAAGGTGAGCGAAGACAGCGCCCGGCAGGATAGTTATTTCGGGCCTGCGGGCTTCCTCGCTTCGCTGCTGATCGGCCTGCTGCTCAACGTCGTGGTACGCACGGGCGAATTCTTCCTCGCGGTGCCCGCGATGAGCGCGCACGCGCCCGATTGGGGCATGACGCTGTTCGTCACCATGTCTGCCGATGTGGTCATCGCCAGCTTCTTCTACATGGCGGCCTTCGTCATGGCCTTGCGCAGCATTCCGCTGTTCCCGCGCATGCTGCTGTTCGCCTGGAGCATCGACATCATGATGCAGCTGGTGATTGCCGAACGCTTCGCGCAGGTTTCCGACATTCCGCCCGGCGTGGTTGCGCCGCTCACCGATTTGCTGACCGGCAACGTCACCAAGGTGCTGATCAGCATCGTGGTGTGGATGCCCTACCTCCTGCTTTCGCGGCGGGTCAACGTGACCTACCGCTTCCGCACGCCCGCCTGACCGGGGGCCTGGTCGGGGCAGCCACAGAGCCGGTTTCGTACGACCTCGCAAAGGTGAAGAACCCTTCGACATGGCGCAGGACAGGGACGAGCGACACGAACACCGCCACCTGATCGAGGTGGAAGGCCGCTACCGATACGGTACCGGTGTCGCCCGCGATGTGCGCATCCTCGACATTTCGGAAAGCGGCTGCCGCTTCTATGATCGCTTCGGTACGCTCGAGGCCGGCAGCGAGATCACGATCCGCATCGGCCCGATCGGGCCGATCGTCGCCACGGTCCGCTGGTGTGTGAACCACGTCGTCGGCGTGCAATTTGCCAGCCAGCTTTACGGGCCGGTATTCGAGCATATCCGTGCCACGCTGGACGAGCGCAACCGCACACAGGCGCGCACGCTGAAGGATCTGTGATCGCTCAGCCGCGCCCGCGATAGGGGGCAACGCCCTGGTCGGGCACCCACAGGCCCTCGGGCGCGGGGCCGCTCTGCCAGAATACGTCGATCGGGATGCCGCCGCGCGGATACCAGTATCCGCCGATGCGCAGCCAGCGCGGCTGCATTTCGCCGAACAGCCGCTGGCCAATGCCCACCGTCACATCCTCGTGAAATCCCGCGTGATTGCGGAAGGAACCGAGGAACAGCTTCAGGCTCTTGCTCTCGACGATGCTCGCACCGGGGGCATAGTCGATCACCAGATGGGCGAAATCGGGCTGGCCGGTTACCGGGCAGAGCGAAGTGAACTCCGGCGCTGCAAACCGCACCAGATACAGCGCGCCGCTGCGCGGGTTGGGCACATAGTCGAGCTGCGCCTCGTCGGGGCTGGCGGGCAGCGCGCTCGTCTGGCCGAGATGCAGGGGCTTGAGTGTGTCGGACATGCCGCGCATCTGCCCCGATCGCGCGCGAAGCACAAGCGCCCGGTTGGAATCCGCGAATTCACCGCCTATTCAGCGCGGCCCCCACCAATGGCCCGACCGATGAAGATTACACCCCGCCTGCCCCTGATCGCCCTGCTGCCCGCCGCACTGGCGGCCTTGGCCGCCGCACCGCTGGCAGCGCAATCGGTGCGCGATTTCCAGCTCCCCCCCGGCCCCACGCCCAGCGCATCGCCGACGCCGACCGCGCAAGGCCCGGTCGATCCGGACGCGGTGGTGCCGCGCGCCCCGCGCACGATCGCCACCGGCCAACCCAGCCCATCGGCTACCCCGACGCCGACCCCGACCACCAGCCCGGCGGCCACTCCGGTACCGAGGGCTTCGTCCACCCCGCTGCCCAGCCGCACGCCTGCGCCCCGCACGACATCTACGCCCGTGCCCGCGCCGGTCGCGACATCCCCGGCGACGACAACGCAGACCGAGCCGTCGCCCATCGAGCCTACGCCGATCCCGCAGCTCGAACCCGTCCTGCCGAGCGGATCGCCCGAACTCCCCGCGCCGCCTGAAGCAATGTCCGCACCCTCGCCAGCGGCGGAGGAAAGCGCATTGCCCCTCCCCTGGCTCGTCGGCGGCGGGCTGCTGGTGCTGCTGGCCGGCGGATTGGGGGCATGGTGGTGGCGGCGGCGCGAGACCGCGCATGCGGCAGTGCCGCAGATCGAACTGCCGCTGGTCACGCCGACACCGCTGCCGGAAGAAGAACCGGCGCCGACCGCAACCGTACCGCCCCTGCCGGCTGCGGCGCAGCCCCCGGCTCCTACCGCTCGTGAACCCGCGACAATGGCGGCGCTTGCGCCGCTGGTGGAAATCGCGACGGTCACCTTTACCCGCAGCATGCTCAATCTGCGGCTCGGCTACACGATCCATGTCACCAACCGCGGCGGCCAGCCGATCCGGCACCTGCGGCTGGGCGGCGAACTGGTATCGGGCCATAAATCCGCCGGTGACGGCGGTGTGCCGCCCGAAGACGCACTGCCCGCCTCGCAGGTCCACGAGATCGAAGAACTGGCGCCCGGCGAAACGTGCGAACTCAAAGGCCAGCTCACCATGCCGCTGGCCGGGGTCGAACCGCTGATGCAGGGCCGCGTGCCGCTGCTGGTGCCGCTGATCCGCTGGCGCGGTACGGGTGAAGGGACGCAACCTTTCTCCCGCACCTTCGTGCTCGGGCGCCTGCCCGAAGTGATCGGCACACGGTTGCTGCCGTTCCGGCTCGACGAACAGCCGCAGGCCTATCACGATCTCGGGGTCAAGCCGCTCGACTAGCGCCGCCGCCTTGGCTACCGATGGGCCATGGACAGCCTCGTTTCTACCGACTGGCTCGCTGCCGAGCTGGGATCGCCCGATCTTGTCGTCATCGACGCCTCCGCCCACCTGCCCAACGCCGGGCGCGATCCGCGCGCGGAATTTGTCGCGGGGCATATTCCGGGCGCGCGCTATCTCGACCTGCCGAGCCTGAAGGATACCGGCAGCCCGGTGCCCAACGCACTGCCCACGGCGGCGCAATTTTCCGAACGGATGGCGAGCCTGGGGATCGCACCGCAAACCCGCGTGGTGGTGTATGACGATAGCGCGGTGAAGACCTCGGCTCGCGCGTGGTACATGTTCCGCCTGTTCGGCCACCCGCAAGTCGCGATCCTCGATGGCGGGCTGGGCAAGTGGCGCGCCGAAGGCCGCGCCTTGGAAAGCGGCGAAAGCGCCTGCGACGGCTGCGGCTACGCCGCACCGAATGAAGACCGCTCCGGCGTGCGGACCAAGGCGGACATGCTCGCCAATATCGACAGCAACGCCGCGCAGGTCGTCGATGCGCGCAATGCCGAACGCTTCGTGGCGGATACGCCCGACACGGTGCATGGCCTGCCCGGCGGGCATATCCCCGGCGCGCGCAATTTGTTCTTCGCCGATGTTTTCGAAGCGGACGGGACCTTCAAGGATGAGACCGGACTGGCGGAAGCCTTCGCCGATGCCGGGGTCGACCTGGCCGGTCCGGTCATCGCGAGCTGTGGCAGCGGGGTGACCGCCTGCGTGCTGCTGTTCGCCATGCATCGGCTCGGCCACGATCATGGCGAGCTGTATGATGGCAGCTGGAGCGAATGGGGCGCCGATCCCGCGACACCGAAGGAAACGGGGGCGGCGCGCTGACGATGGTGAAGCGGAGCAAGGATTGCCGACCCGACACGCTGCTCGCCACGGGCGGTCGCCGCGCGGAATGGACCGGCACGCCCGACCATCCCGGCGCGGTCGCCAGCCCGCCGGTGTGGCGCGCCAGCACTCACCTTTACCCCGACATGGCGGCCCATCGCGAAGGGCCGCGGCATAATCAGGACGGGCGGTTTTTCTACGGGCGGCGCGGTTCGCCCACGCAATGGGCACTGGCAGAGGCGCTGACCGATCTCGAACCCGGTGCCTTCGGCACGGTGCTTTACCCCAGCGGGCTCGCGGCCATCGTCGGCGCGCTGCTGGCGGTGGTCGAACCGGGCGACGTGCTGCTGGTGAGCGACAATGCCTATGAACCCAGCCGCGCGACCGCCACGGGCATGCTGCGCCGGATGGGTGTGGACACGCGCTTTTTCGACCCGCTCGATGTGGACGCCTATCGCGCGGCTTTCTGCGAGCGGACGCGCGCGGTATTGCTCGAAAGCCCGGGCAGCCTGACCATGGAAGTATGCGACACACCTGCATTGGCGGCGATCGCGCGCGAACATGGCGCGGTGAGCCTGGTGGACAACACCTGGGCCAGTGCGCTGGGCTTCCCGGCGCTGCAGCATGGCTGCGACATTGCGATCATGGCGCTGACCAAGCATGTCGGCGGCCATTCCGACCTGTTGATGGGCAGCGCCTCTGCGGGTGAGGAGTTGTATTGCAAGCTGCGCCACACCGCGCAGGCGCTGGGCCATGTCGTCTCGCCCGACGACGCCTCGCTCGCGCTGCGGGGGCTGCGGACCATGGGGCTGCGCCTGCGCCAGACCACAGCCGCCGCGCTGGAAATCGCGAACTGGCTGCAGTCGCGCGACGAGGTGGCGCATGTCCTGTGCCCGATGCTGCCGGGCGCGCCGGGGCATGAATTGTGGACTCGCGATTTTTCGGGCGGCTGCGGCCTTTTCAGCTTCGTGCTGAAGGGGCGGGACGCGGATGCGCGGGCTCGCCTGATCGACGGCTTGCAGCTGTTCGGCATCGGTTACAGCTGGGGTGGTTTCGAGAGCCTGGCGATCCCGTTCGACCCCGCTCCGATCCGCACCAGCACCGCCTGGCCGCCCGCCGGATGGAACAAGGAGGATCGGCTGGGCGTTCGTCTATCGATCGGCCTCGAAGATCCTGCCGACCTGATCGCCGACCTCGAAGCTGCCTTTGCGGCGCTGGATACGGAAACCTGATGCTCCTCGCCGCACCCGATGCCACCACCTCCGACGCAGCAAGCGCGTCTGCCACGCCAGATGCCGCTGTCTCCGGGGGAGTTCCGACAGACTTGGGGAGCATGACTCCCACCCCCTCGCCAACAAGCGAAGCGCCGGTTGCGGCGGCCGAGGAAATCAAGCAGGCGGTCGGGGCCAAGAGCGAAACGCTGAGCGATGTGCTCAACACGCTCGACAAGATGTCGGTCAGCGCCGGTTCGATGCGCATTTCGCTGCTTGACGTCCTGGTTGTGGCAGGCGGCATGGTCGCCATCTACCTCGTCGCCTGGCTGGCGATCCGCGCCTCGAAGGCGGCGCTGCGGCGCATGACCAAGCTCGACCCGTCGCAGAGCCTGCTCGCGGAAAAGCTGGTTTCGCTGTTCGTGTGGGGCGTGGCGATCCTGTTCGGCGTGGACATGCTGGGGATCGACCTGACCGCCTTCGCCGTCTTCTCCGGCGCGTTCGGTCTCGCCATCGGCTTCGGCTTGCAAAAGACCTTCGGCAATCTGATCGCCGGGATCATCCTGCTGATGGACCGTTCGATCAAGCCGGGCGATGTCATTGCAATCGCCGACCAGTCGGGCGCGACCACTTTCGGGCAAATCCGCAAGATCGGCATCCGCGCCGTTTCGGTGACCACCCGCGACGAACGCGAATATCTCATCCCGAACGAAAACCTGATGATCAACCAGGTCGAAAACTGGTCCTATTCCTCCAAGAACGTGCGCATCCAGGTGCATGTCGGCGTCAGCTACAATTGCGATATCAAGCGTGCGGAGGAGCTGATGCTGGAGGCGGCGAAGAGCGTGCCGCGCGTGCTCAAGACCCCGCCGCCGACCGTGTGGCTCGACCAGTATGGTGCCAGTTCGGTCGACTTCATCATCCATTGCTGGATCCGCGACCCGGAAGAGGGCGTAGGCAACATCCGTTCCGCCGTGCTCAAGAAGTTGTGGGACTTGCTGCATGAGGAAGGGATCGAGATTCCCTTCCCGCAGACCGACCTCAATTTGCGCCGCAACGACGAATTCGACCAGCTCGTTGCCGCGATCGCGCAGCGTGTCAGCGGCAGCGACAATCGGGGCGACTAAAGCTCCCCTTCCCCACGGCAAATTCATTCTCGCTGGCGCGTGCGGCCTCGGCACCGCATTTCGCGGGCCATGGAACAGGCTGGAACCGTCTATCTCGTCGGCGCAGGTCCGGGTGACCCGGAACTGCTGACCCTGCGCGCTGCGCGCCTGCTGGGTGCGGCATCGCTGCTGGTGCACGATGGGCTGGTCGATCCCGCGATCCTCGCCCTCGCTCGCCCCGATGCGACCCTCGTCAGCGTTGCCAAGCAGCGCGCGCGCCACACCATGCCGCAGAATGAAATCAATGCGCTGCTGGTGCGCGAGGCGCGCGCCGGGCGCGATGTCGTGCGGCTCAAGGGCGGCGATCCGTTCATTTTCGGGCGCGGGGGCGAGGAGGCAGAGGCGTGCCACGCCGCCGGTGTCGCAGTCGAGATCGTGCCGGGGATCAGCGCCGCCAACGGTGCCGCCGCCGCCGCGCAGATCGCGCTGACTCACCGTGACGCGGCGAGCGTGGTCAGCTTCGTCGCGGGACAATGCAAGGGGCTGGCCGATCAGGATTGGGCCGGTCTCGCCGGAAAGGGCCGCACGCTGGTGATCTACATGGGCGTGAAGACCGCGCCGCAGATCGCAGAAAAGCTGATGGCCGACGGGCTGGCCCCCGACATGCCGCTGGCGGTGATCGAAAACGGTGCGCGGCCTGAAATGCGCGTGCTGCGCGGCCCTCTCGCCGCACTGCCCGATCTGGTCGAGGCAGAGCGCGTCGTCAGCCCCGCGCTGATCGTGATCGGCGAAGTTACCGCGCGCAATTATGCAACGCTGGCCGAATTCGCAAGGGAGAAGGCGGCATGAGAATCCTCACCGGCAATGACCTCAAGGCTGGCGCCGTGGTGTGGTGGACCGGTTACGACTGGTCGCGCCATGTCGAAGATGCGGCCGATGTCGGCGATCAGGCCGATGCCATTGCCGCGCGCGAGGAAGCCGCTCGCCGGGTCAACGCGCCCTATGCCATCGAGGCCACGCGCGACGCAGGCGGCACCCCGCGCCCCGCGCATATCAAGGATCGCATCCGCGCGCTCGGCCCCACGGTGCGACCCGACTTGACCCTCAAACCCGCCGATCCTGCGGTCGGCAACTGGGTGATCTGATGTATATCTACGACGAGTTCGACCAGGCGATGGTGGATGCCCGCGTCGCCGAATTCCGCGACCAGGTGGATCGCCGCCTCGCGGGCAAATTGTCCGAAGACCAGTTCAAGCCGCTGCGGCTGATGAACGGGCTCTACCTGCAGTTGCACGCCTATATGCTGCGCGTCGCGGTACCCTATGGCACGCTCAATTCCGCGCAGATGCGCTTGCTGGGCGACATCGCGGACAAGTATGATCGCGGCTATGGCCATTTCACCACGCGGCAGAACATCCAGTACAATTGGATCCGGCTGGAAGACGCGCCCGACATCCTCGCCGACCTCGCACGCGTGGGGATGCACGCCATCCAGACCAGCGGCAATTGCATCCGTAACACCACCAGCGATCATTTCGCGGGCGCTGCGGCGGACGAGGTGGTCGACCCCCGCCCCTATGCCGAGCTGATCCGCCAGTGGTCGAGCTTCCACCCGGAATTCAGCTATTTGCCGCGCAAGTTCAAGATGGCGGTGATCGCATCCCAGCGCGACCGCGCGGCGATGCGGTTGCACGATATCGGTATCCGGCTCGTCAGGAACAGCGCGGGCGAGCTGGGCGGCGAATTCTACGTCGGCGGCGGGATGGGCCGCACCCCGATGATCGCACCCCTGATCCGCGACTTTGTGCCGATCGACCAGTTCATCACCTATGCCGAGGCGTGCCTCAGGGTCTACAACCGCCACGGACGGCGCGACAACAAGTACAAGGCGCGGATCAAGATCCTCGTCCACGAACTCGGCGCAGAAGAATATGCGCGGCAGGTGGAGGAAGAATTCGCCCACCTCCTGACGCTTGGCATCGAACCGCCCGCGCGGGAGCTGGAGCGGATCGCGGCGCAATTCGCCCCGCCGCCGTTCGCAAGCGGGCTGCCCGACACGATCGACCGGTCCGACCCCGCCTTCGCACTGTGGGCGGCGCGCAACCTCCAGCCGCACAAGGCGCCCGGCTATACCGCGCTGACGATCAGCCTCAAGCCGACCGGCGGCATCCCCGGCGATGCCAGTGCCGACCAGATCCGACTGATGGCTGACCTCGCCGAACGCTACAGTTTCGACGAATTGCGCGTGACCCACGCGCAAAACATCGTTCTGCCGCACGTCCGCAAGGCCGACTTGCCTGCGCTGTGGAGGGAACTGGTCGATGCCGGGCTCGGCTCGCCCAATCTCGACCTTGCGGGCGATATCATCGCCTGCCCCGGGCTCGATTATTGCAGCCTCGCCAATGCCCGTTCGATCCCCGTCGCCCAGCAAATCGGCGAGCGGCTAGCGGGCAAGGAACAGGACATCGGCGAGCTCAAGCTCAAGATTTCCGGCTGCATCAATGCCTGCGGGCACCACCATGCAGGCCATATCGGCATCCTCGGCGTCGACAAGAAGGGGGTCGAAAACTACCAGCTGCTGCTCGGCGGCAGCGAGGCGGAAGATGTGTCGCTCGGCAAGATCACCGGCCCTGGCTTCGACGAGGCGGGCGTGGTCGATGCGGTCGAGAAGGTCACCGACCTCTATCTCGCCCGGCGCGAGGACGGCGAACGCTTCCTCGACACTTACCGCCGGATCGGCGTCGAACCCTTCAAGGAGGTGCTGTATGGCTGATCTCATTCGCCTGCGCGATGACGAGGCTGTGGACCACCCGGCGGTGACGGTTGATTCCTTCCTCGAACAACCCGATGCCAATGCGGTGCGGATCGAACCGGGAGACGATGCCCGCGCGCTCCTCCCCCATCTGGCGCAGATCGCGCTGGTCGAGATCAACTTCCCCGTATTCGGCGATGGGCGCGGCTATTCGGCGGCGCGGATCCTGCGCGAAGCGGGCTATGTGGGGGAACTACGGGCGGTCGGCGATGTGCTGATCGACCAATTGGCCCCGATGCGCCGCTGCGGCTTCGACGCTTTCGAACCCGATCGCCCGCTCGACCCGGTAGCGGTGGACGCGGTGCTGGCGCGCTTTCCGGCGGCCTACCAACCGGCGGCAGATGGCGCCGCACCGATCTGGGCGCTGCGCCATGGCTGATCCGCTGGCTGCCAGCGAGGTGCGGCGTCATGCCGACCGGATCGACACCGGCCCGCGCTTCACCGAGGCCGATGCGATCCGGCTGAACCGCATGTTCCGCGGGGCGGACACGCAGGAAATGCTGCGGGCGGTGATTGCCGATGGGCTGGCGGGCGACATAGCCATCGTCTCCAGCATGGGCGCGGAAAGCGCGGTGTTGCTGCATCTTGTCGCCAGGGTCGACCCCACGCTGCCGGTGCTATTTCTCGACACCGGCAAGCATTTCCCCGAAACGATCGCCTATCGCGACCTTCTGGCCGATCGGCTGGGGCTGGCGAATATGACCAGCCTGGTGCCCGATCCGGCAGCGATCGCCGCGCGCGACGAGAGCGGGCTGCGCTGGTCCTACGATCCCGATGGCTGCTGCGAAATCCGCAAGGTTGCGCCGCTGGCCCACGCGCTGGCTGGGTTCGACGCCAGCCTGACCGGGCGCAAGGCGTTCCAGTCGTCCACCCGCGCCAATCTGCCGCGCTTCGAGGTCGATCGATCCGACGCGCAGGGCCGGCTCAAGATCAATCCGCTGATCGACTGGACCGCGGCCGACATCGCGGCGTGGTTCGAAGCGCATGATCTGCCGCGCCACCCGCTGACCGATCAGGGGTTCCCCTCGATCGGCTGTTCGCCGTGCACGCACCGGGTCGAACCGGGCGAGGATCCCCGCTCTGGCCGGTGGAAAGGCTGGGACAAGACCGAATGCGGCATCCACGCGCCAGGCCAGAGCCAGCCGGGGCCGGACGGCGACCTGCCGCCCGGCTACGAACCGGCATTCTGAAACCGGGGGGACTGGCGATCCGGCCCCCTCCGGATTAATGCGCTCAACCTGCGGTCGTTTCGACCCGCTCGACCGTGGCGACGTCACCCGTGTCCGGGTCCTTCGACGTATAGACGCCCTTGTCGTCGACCATTTCCTCGTAGCACTTTTGGGCCGCGCCTTCCTCGTCCTTGGTCGTGCAATATTGCGCCGGCGATTTCTGCTCCCACTTGCCCGTCTCGGTCTTGCCGTCGGGCCAGGTCGTCACATAGGTGCCGTCGGGCTTGACGTCCTCGGTGATGACCGTGCCATCGGCCAGCGTCACCTTGAACATACCGTAGGACGCCTTGCCGTCGGCGGCGAGCGTGGTCGGGGCGGCTTCGGTCGCCTCGGCAGTCGCCTCGGGTTCCGGTGCGGGTGCGGGTTGGGAACAGGCTGCGACGGTAGCCAGTGCGGCTACAAGCATGATTTTCTTCATGACATCCCCCTTCGAGTTGCAGTTTCAGGCGGCTGTTGCCGTCCCTACGACTCGCGATCCCGGTGGGAAGCTACGCCTGTGGGGGCTTCCTACGCAAATCGCATGGCTTCGCCCTAGAGCCAGCCAGCCTCTCGGTACCATTGCGCCGTTGCCTTCATCCCTTCGCGCGTGGGGATGCGCGGGGCCCAGATCGCGGGCGGGATATGCGCACGCGGGCTGCACACCCAGTCGGGGTGGACCATGTAGCCGACGCGATCTGCGGTCAGCTTGGCCTTGTCGCGGCGCAGGAACCGGTCGACCCGGGCCGCGCGTTCGAGCAGGCCTCGCGACAGATGCGGCGCCCAGGGTCGCTTGCCCACCGCCCAGCCGATCACATGCGCCAGTTCGCGATGGCTCCAGCCATCGTCCTTGCCATCGTCGGGTTCGAAGATGCGGTGGGTGACCTCTTCGTGGCTGGGCACCAGCGCCAGCAGCGCTTCGGCCAGGTCGGTCGAGTGAATCAGGCTGCTGCGCCCCGGCGGCGGTAGCGGCACTACCCCCCAGCTGGCGGCGCGGAACAGTTCGAAAATATCCTTGTCGTGCGGGCCATAGACCGCCGGCGGGCGCACGATGGTCCAATCGAGCCCGCTCGCGGCGACCAGCTTTTCCGCCTTCGCCTTGGAGGCGCCATAAGCCGACAGATGCGGCTCGCGCGCGGAAAGCGAGGAGACGAAGACGAAACGCGGCACTCCCGCGCGGCGCGCGGCGTCGATCATTTGGCGGGTGCCGTCGACATTGACCGTTTCGAATTGCGCCGGATCGGGCGTGTTGGTCAGCCCGGCGATATGCACCACCGCTTCCGCCCGTTCGACCAACCGATCGAGCGACTGCGGGTCGGAGAGGCTGCCAGAGATCCATTCGACGCCCGGCGGACGTTCTGCCGGTATACGCCGGACCAGGGCCCGCGCCTCCCGCCCGCTGCGCCCGAGAGCATCGAGCATCGCCTGGCCCACAAAGCCGCTGGCACCGGTGATCGCCAGCGTCATGCCGCAGCCTTCACAACAACACCATATGGTCGCGGTGGATCACCGCCGGGCGCGGTGCGTAGCCCAGGATTTCCGCCTGTTCGGAATTGCGCCGCCCGGTGAGCGCCTGGCATTCGCCGGTCGAATATTCGGCCAGCCCCTGCGCCACGACCATGCCGCTTGCATCGCATACGGCGACCGCGTCGCCGCGTTCGAACTTGCCTTCAACCACGGTAATCCCGGCGGCAAGCAGGCTTTTGCCTTCGCGCAGCGCCTTTACGCAGCCTTCGTCGACCACGAGGGTGCCCTTGAGCCGCAGCCGCCCGCCCAGCCACGCCTTGCGTGCACGGTCGCGGCGGCGGGGGAGGAACACCGTCCCCACGCCCCGATCCAGCGCGCGCGAGATCGGCCGGTCGTGCGTGCCGTTGAGGATCGCCAGCGCGATCCCGGCGCGTTCGGCAATCTCGGCGGCCTGCAGCTTGGACACCATCCCGCCCGAACCCATGCCGGAACTGGAAAAGCCCGTCGCCATCGCGCGCACCTGCGGGGTGATACCGTGGACTTCGGGCAGCAATTGCGCACCGTCCTGCGAGGGGTGCCGGTCGTAAAGCCCGTCGACGTCGCTCAACAGCAGCACCGCATCGGCCATCGCCGCCTGCGCGACGCGGGCGGCCAGCCGATCATTGTCGCCGAACCGGATTTCCTCGGTCGCCACGCTGTCGTTTTCATTGACGACCGGGACCGCGCCTGCCGCAAGCAGGCGGGCGATGGTGGAACTGGCGTTGAGATAACGCCGCCGGTCCTCGAGATCTTCCAGCGTCAGCAGCATCTGCGCGGCGGTGATCCCGTGCGCGCCGAGCAATTCGGACCACAGCCCGGCAAGCGCGATCTGGCCGACCGAGGCCGCCGCCTGTGCATCGGGCAGGCTGCCGCGCCCGCCCTTGTCCAGCCCCAGCCGCGCCGCGCCCAGCGCAATCGCGCCCGAACTGACGACCACCACATCCTGCCCGCGCGCGTGCATCGCGGCGATCTCACCCGCCATGCCCGCCAGCCAGTCACGGCGCGGCTGCCCGTCCTTGCCGACGAGCAGGGCAGAACCGATCTTGACCACCACGCGCGGACAGGCGGCGGCATCGGCGAGGTCGATGAGGCGGGTAACAGCCATGAGCCGCGCGTTAGCGGGCTGCGCGGCGAATTTGAAGCGCGATCAGATCGGCGACCATTCGCCGCCGTCTTCCTCGTCCACTTCTTCCTGCTCGGCGCCCTTGGTTTCGGTCGCGGTACGGTCGGGCAAATAGCCCAGCACCGCATCGAGCAATTGCTCCATCCCCTCGCCCGTCGCGCCCGACACGGCGAAGACCCGCTCGGCCCCGGCCGCCTTCAATTCGGCGGCAAAGCCTTCGGCCAGTTCGGCATCGGCCAGGTCGATCTTGTTGAGCACGATCAGTCGCGGCTTGTCTTCCAGCCCCTCGCCATAGGCGGCGAGTTCTTCCTCGACGATCTGCATGGCCTCGGCCGGGTCGGTACCGGCAATGTCGACCAGATGGATCAGCACCCGGCAGCGTTCGATATGGCCCAGGAAGCGATCGCCGATCCCGGCCCCGTCCGCTGCCCCGGCGATCAGCCCCGGAATATCCGCAAGCACGAATTCGCGCCCCTTGTGGCGCACGACGCCCAGCTTGGGCACCAGCGTGGTGAAGGCATAATCGCCCACCTTCGCCTTGGCGTTGGAAACCTGGTTGATGAAGGTGCTCTTGCCCGCATTGGGCAGCCCGACCAGCCCGACATCGGCCAGCAGCTTCAGCCGCAGCCAGACCCACATTTCCTCGCCCGGGATGCCCGGCTGGTGCTGGCGCGGGGCGCGGTTGGTGCTGGTCTTGTAACTGGCGTTGCCGCGCCCGCCCAGGCCGCCTTCGAGCAGGGTGATCCGCTGGCCAACTTCGGTGAAATCGGCGAGCACCGTCTCGCGATCCTCGTCGCTGATCACCTGGGTGCCGACCGGCACTTCGATCACCAGGTCGGGCGCGCTGGCGCCGGTGCGGTCCTTGCCCAT
>JACXVD010000087.1 GCA_014763545.1 Sphingomonadales bacterium | reverse complement strand
CTGCGCGCGCCCAGGTTGGGCGATTGCGCCGACGAACCAGAAGTCGCCCATGTCGGGGTGAAACGCCACCGCTGCATAGGTGTCGACGTGCACATATTTCGGCTGGTAGGTGCCGTTGCCAGACGGGCCACTGCCGTCCGGCGCGCAAAGTGGCATTGGCGCAACCCCGTTGCCGCCCGGCGTTGTGCCGACCTGGTTCTCTCCCGGTCCCGGACCGTTGGGGCAGACGTAGGCTTGGGCGCGGGCCGAATGTGGCCACGCAAGAAGTGCCGCTGCAACCATTGGCAAGCCGAACAAACTGCACAGCAGCCTTGCAGCAATTGCCTCCCGAAGATCGATGGGGCCTGCTT
This sequence comes from Sphingomonadales bacterium, assembly GCA_014763545.1. Taxonomy (GTDB): domain Bacteria; phylum Pseudomonadota; class Alphaproteobacteria; order Sphingomonadales; family Sphingomonadaceae; genus JACXVD01. The sequence goes on along the minus strand of JACXVD010000087.1, from coordinate 6,395 downwards.
GCGAATCGTATTGGGTATGCCGCATTCCGGACCTCTCGCCCTGTCTCGCCATGGCAGACGTGCCGATGCGCAACCCCTTGACTTAGGTGGATTTGCAGGAGTCGATATACTTCCCGAATCTACCGGTACAACTGGCGATGGATTGAGATTGCAGCGACGTTGGGTCGCTATTCTGCTGCTTCGCTCACTTCGTCCTGTTCAGACTGCTGGCGCGCCCACATTTCGGCATAGAGCCCGTCACGGCGGAGCAGCTCGGCATGAGTCCCGCTCTCGGCGAGGCGGCCTTGTTCCAGCACCAGGATCGCATCGGCATCGGCAATGGTCGAGAGGCGGTGGGCGATGGAGATGCTGGTGCGGTGTTCGCTCACCCGGTGCAGCGTGGCAAGGATGTCCCGCTCGGTGCGAGAATCGAGCGCGCTGGTCGCTTCGTCGAGCAGCAGGATCGGCGGATCCTTCACCAGCGTGCGGGCAATTGCGACACGCTGCTTCTCGCCGCCCGAAAGCTTCAGCCCGCGTTCGCCGACTTCGGTGTCGAAGCCCTGCGGCAACCGTTCGATGAACGGCAGGATGGCCGCCCCGCGTGCCGCGGCCACGATATCGTCATGCGTCGCGCCATCGCGGCCATAGGCGATGTTGTAGCCGATCGTGTCGTTGAACAGCACGCTGTCCTGCGGGACGATGCCGATCGCGCCGCGCAGGCTCGCCTGCGTGACCTGCGCGATATCTTGCCCGTCGATCAGGATGCGCCCGCTCCATGGATCGTAGAAACGGAACAGCAGGCGGGCGATGGTGCTCTTGCCTGCACCGCTCGGGCCGACCAGCGCGACCTGCCCGCCTGCGGGCACTTCGAAGCTCAGCCCGTGGAGGATCGTGCGGTCGGGCTCATAGCCGAAGACCACATTGTCGAATACGACGGTCGGGCGCCGCACGACGAGCGCAGCGGCACCGGGCGCGTCGCGCACTTCGGTTTCGGTGTCGATCAGCCGGAACATCGCCGCCATGTCGATCACCCCCTGGTTGATCGTGCGATAGACCATGCCGAGCATGTCGAGCGGCCGGAACAGCTGGGTGAGGTAGGTGTTGACGAATACCAGGTCGCCGGTGGTCAGCTGGCCCTTGCTCCAGCCCCACACGGTCCAGCCCATCGCGCCCGCCATCAGCAGGTTCATGATCAGCGCCTGGCTGATGTTGAGCAGGCCGAGCGAGTTTTCGGACTTCACCGCCGCATCGGCATAGGCGCGGGTGGCGCGGGCGTAGCGTTCCTTCTCGCGGTCCTCCGCCCCGAAATATTTGACCGTCTCGTAATTCAGCAACGAATCGACCGCACGGGCGAGCGCCTGTCCGTCGAGATCGTTCATCTGGCGCCGCAAATTGGTCCGCCATTCGGTGATCTTGCGCGTGACAACTATGTAGGTCGCAACCGTCACTGCGGTCGCCAGTACCAGCCCCCAGCCGAAATTGAGGTAAAAGATCACCGCTACCGCAGTCAGTTCGATCGCAGTGGGGGCGACGTTGAACAGCAGGAAATAGAGCATGGTATCGATGCTCTTGGTTCCGCGCTCGATCACCTTGGTGACCTCGCCCGTCCGGCGCGAGAGGTGGAAGCGCAGGCTCAGCCGGTGCAGGCGGGCAAAGACATCCTCTGCCAGCACGCGCGTTGCGTCCTGCCCGACGCGTTCGAACACGATATTGCGGGTATTGTCGAAAGCGACGGCGGCGAAGCGCCCGGCAGCATAGGCGATGACGAAGGACAGCGCGACCATCGCCGCCTCGTTCGCGGGCGTGGTCATCGCGTTGACCGCACGCTTGTAGGCGTAGGGCAGGGCGAGGGTGGTCGCCTTGGCGACCAGCACCAGCAGCATGGCAATGGCGATGCGACGCTTCAGCGTCGGGCGATCGGCCGGCCACAGATAGGGCAGGAAACGCCGCAGCGTCGGCCAGGTCTCGTGGCCTGCCGGGGCTTGGGTGGCGTGATCGGGCGGCATGGTCCGCCCCATCTGGGGTTCCGGCGCGGAATAGGCAATGGTGCGGTCCGCGCCCGCGCGGGTCAGAGGCGGGTCGCCTGCCAGATCGGGTTGACGCGTTCACCGCCCGAAACGCCTTCGGGAAGGTCGAACAGCACCTTGTGCGTCGCGAAGTCGATCGCCACCCGGTCGAACAGCCGCAAGTCCTCCATGCCGAGGATCAGCGCCGGCTTCTTGTCCAGGCCCAGCGCAGCGAAGGCCGGCCCGTCGGCAAAGGATACCGACAGATTGGCGAGCGAGACACGCCCCAGGTCGAGCTTGCGCACGAAATGCAGGTCGCCGCGAATCTGCTCGCCGTTCACATCGGTGGTGATCGTTTCTGCCTGCCGCCGCGCGCGCAGCTTGTCGCGCAGGGCCAGATTGCCCATGCTCGCCTGCGCACCGGTATCGAGGATCACCGATGTAGTCACCCCGTCGATCTTTGCGCTGGTGATGATCAGGCGGCCAAGCCGGCTGCGGGCCCGCACGATGATTTCGTAACCGCGATTGCCCTGCAGCACCGATGAATCGGCAACCTCTATATGATTGTCGCGGAAATCGAGGATGACCCGCATGTCCTGCAGCGAATCGAGCCCAAGGATTCCGTCCGCGCCCAGATCGCGCGAATCGAGCAGTGGCGCTTCAAGATTGTCGAACACCCGCGCGGCGAATTCCAGCCCGTCGACCTCTACCACCTGCACCTGCGCGGTGCTTGCCATACCAACCAGCGTGGCGCTGCCCAGCGGGCGGAAATTCATCCGCTCGTTCAAGCGGTGCGTCACCACGGTCGCCTGCGCGCCGGTATCGACCATGAAGTTGAACGGACCTTGCCCGTTGATGGTCACCGGCACGGTCATGCGATTGTAGATGTCGCGATCGCCTTCCACCACTTCGGTCGGCTGGGGACTGGTTTCGACCAGGCCGGACTCAGGTTCCGCTTGCGGATCGGGGGCAAGCCCCAGCCCGACAATGCCGAACAGCAGAAACAGTTTGTCGATCATGGTCCCCTCCCACAGGGCTGCGGCGAAAAGCATAGCAGATTTCGGCGGCGCGCTCTACTTGACGGCGAACGGCAAATGCGGGGTCGCAAGTGACATCCATCATCGTCACGGTTCTGGCGCATAATGAAGAGCGGCGCATCGCGACCTGCCTTGCGAGCCTGCCGCTGGGCCAGCCGGGGGTGGCGGTGCATGTCGTGGTCAACGGCAGCAGCGACCGGACGGCCGAGATCGCGCGTGGCTTCACCGGGGTGACGGTCCACGAATATGCCGAAGGCGGCAAGTCGCGCAGCTGGAACCGGTTCATGCTCGATACTCCCGGGATCGAGGCGGATGTGTTCGTCTTCGTCGACGGCGATGCCGAGGTATTGCCCGGTTCGGTTGCCGCGCTGGCGCAGACCCTGATCGAACAACCATCGGCAAATGCCGCTTCGGGGCTACCCTGCAATGGCAGGCAAGCAGGTGCCTATCGCCAATCGATCATCCGCGAACACGGCCTGTTCGGTGACTTGTATGCGCTGAGCGGCGATTTCGTGCGGCGCATGCGTGCAGGCGGGATCCGGCTGCCCGACGATCTGATCGGCGACGACGGGCTGGTCTGCGCCATGGCCAAGACCGACCTCGCCAATGAAGACGACTGGCGTGATGAACGGGTGATCCCCTGCGAAGCGGCGGGCTTTCTATGCGAGCCGACGCGGATGACCCGGGCCAGCCTCACCATCCAGTATCGCCGGATGCTCAACTATGCCGTGCGGCATTTCCAGAATCGCATCGTGACCGACATCATGCGCAGCACCGGCCCGGCGGGGTTGCCGCGCCAGCTGGCGCAGCTCTACCCGCAATATCTGCCGCGCTTCACGCCACGGGCGCACCCGGCATGGTGGTGGTTCGATCGCCTGGCACTACGGCGGATGGCTCGGTCCGCCTGACCATTGCCCAGGTTTCGCGCACGACAGTGGGCCACAGCAACCACAAGGTCGCGCCGTAAAACAACACGCCCACAGGCACGAGCAGCAACAATGCGGCGAAGGGCGCCAGCCCGGTGAAGCTGTGATCGACCAGGCTGACCGCGCCGGCCATCGCGCCGCATGCCACCGCCACCGGGGCCAGTTCCCTGACCAGCTTGCCGAGGCCGAGGCCGACGACGGGCAGCGTCAACGCCAGCGTCACCGCCAGCAGCAGCGGCGCCGCGATCCACCAGGCGTGCACCAGGCCATAGGGTCCGGCGGCAATGCCATAAAGGAATGCGGCGGGCATGATGATCGCCCCGGCTGCGCTGCTCATGACATAGACGCGCGGCTTGCCCATCGCATTGGTCGCCGGGCTGCATACGATCTGCAGCGCCATTGCGGGCATCGCGAGCGACAGGCCCGCAGCGATGGGGGCCATCTCGGCCCATTTGTCGCCGAACAGGGTAACGATGGCATGATGGGCGGTCAGCGCCAGCCCGACGTATATCGGGGCCGTCACCAGCGCGACCGTGCGCAGGGTGCGCAGGAAATAGGGTGCGACGCTGCGCCCGTGCTGGTGCAGCTCGGAATAGGCCGGGAAGGCAACCTCGTTGATCGGGGGCAGGAATCGCCCGGTCACGATCAGGGTAAGGAACAGCGCTTCCGAATAGAGGCCCAGATCGTGCGGATCGAATGCGCGCCCGGCGATGAAGATGTCGCTCTGGCTCTGGATGATCCAGAACAGCTGGCACAGCGTCAGCGCGCCGCCGAAGGAAATGATCTGGCCGGCCCCGCGGAAGTCGAAGCTGGGCCGCACCAGTAGGCGCGCGGCCAGCGTCAGCCCCAGCGCGCGGCTGGCGAAGCCCGCGATCGGCGCCCACACCAGCGCCCACACGCCGAAGCCGAGCCAGGCGAGCAGGAAGGCGGTGCATGCGGCGATGATCGCACTGCCGGTGCTGACGATGGCCTGCTTGCGGAAATCGAGTCGCCGCTGGAGCAGCGCGGTGGGCAGCGCGATGAAAGGCGTCGTCAGGAACAACATCGCCTGGATCCGCAACATATGCGCCACCAGCGGCTGCTGGTAATATTGCGCAATCAGCGGGGCGAGCAGGAGCTGCGCCAGCGCCAGCGCGCAATTGAACAGCAGCAGCAGGCCGAAGACTTGCGCCACGCGTCGCCCGTCCACTTCGCGCGCCTGGATCAATGAAGTGGCAAAGGAATAGCCATTGAGGAAGGTGAGGGCGGTGACCACCACCTGGCTCATCGCAAACAGGCCATAGTCCCGCGGATCGAGCAGGCGCACGACCGCAATGGTCGATCCCCATGTAATGAACTGGGCGAGCACCTGGCTGCCCCAGCGCCACACGATTGCACTGCGCACGCGCGAGGCGAATCCGTCCGGCGAATCTTCGGTCTGGTCGATTTGCGTGCTCACGCCTGCGCGTTAACCGCCAAAAATGAAGAATCCCCTCATCGCCCGCCATTGCCTGAAGCCAGGGGAGGGGGCGATTCACCATCTTCGCGCCTGATGGGGAGGGGTGAAGACCGATTCAGGGGGCGGAATCACCCCCAGAATCGCCTCCAGGAACCCCGGATTCGCCATCAATCGCCCTCAGCGCATGATCGCAATGCGCCGGAACGCGGGAAATTTCGCCTGAAAAATGGCGGAATTCCTACATTCTTACGTGACCGCGAAATAAAATTGCAAAAAGGCGTTGACCGAATCCCGAACCACGCATAGATGGCCCTCACCGACGCGGCGCTGGCGGCTTCCACCGCCCACTGCATCGGTCGCCAACATAGACGGACAACCGGCTCCCCCGGTGAAAATCGGGGAACCATTGTTGTCCGCCTCTTTTGTTCGGTGGCTCTTTGACATCGTTGGTTTTTGATGAAGGGACATGTGGGCGACGGCGCCCGGTCCGGGGACCTCAAGGCTCCGGATACCGGTTAAAACAAGCCGATCGCCACATCCTTCCAGGCTCCACAGTCTGGATGTGATGATGCATGTTCATTCGTATCCATTACGTTTGACAGTGCAGGTATCGGCTCCTTGAAGCTCATGCCAGTCGGGTCGGCGGGGTTATCCCCGTGCTTGATTGGTGTGTGACACAAACTTGAGAGTTTGATCCTGGCTCAGAACGAACGCTGGCGGCATGCCTAACACATGCAAGTCGAACGCCCTCTTCGGAGGGAGTGGCGCACGGGTGCGTAACGCGTGGGAACCTGCCCTTAGGTTCGGAATAACTCAGAGAAATTTGAGCTAATACCGGATAATGTCTTCGGACCAAAGATTTATCGCCTTTGGATGGGCCCGCGTAGGATTAGGTAGTTGGTGGGGTAAAGGCCTACCAAGCCGACGATCCTTAGCTGGTCTGAGAGGATGATCAGCCACACTGGGACTGAGACACGGCCCAGACTCCTACGGGAGGCAGCAGTGGGGA
>JACXVD010000020.1 GCA_014763545.1 Sphingomonadales bacterium | reverse complement strand
GGGCATGGTGGGGGCTGGCGGCGGCCGCCCCGGCGGCGGAGCGGCGCCAGTCGCTCGGCTGGCTGTGGTTCGCCTCGGTCGTGCCCAGCTTGCTGGCACTGGCCGCCTGGGTGCCGTGGGTCTTCGGGCTGGACTGGCCCGAACCGTCGCTGATGATGCTGGGCGCGGCGCTGGTGCTGAGCCTGGCGGTCGATGCCAAGCTCGGCCCGCTCGCCCCGCCGTGGTGGATGGGGCTGCGGGTACCGTTGTCGCTGGGCCTCGGCACTGCCACCATGGCGCTCGCCTTCCTGGCGCCGGTCGCGCGCTAACGGCGCAGCAGCCGGGTCATCATCGTGACGAAGAAGGCGGTCGACCAGCCGAGCAGGATCACCCCGTTGATCCCCTCGATCGCGGAGACCAGCCGCCATTGCTCGGCCATCAGCGCATCGCTGTAGCCGACCGTGCCATAGGTAATGGTCGAGAAATAAACCGCCTCGCGCAGATGCGGCAGGGCATCGAGCGCGAGATAGAGGAAGGCATAGCTCCAGATCTCGACCCCGTGGATGACGAACAGGCCGAGCACCAGCGCGACGGTGAAGGCCAGCGCGCGCAAGGAATAGGGGTCGATCTCGAGCGCACGTTCCTCGCGCAGCTCCAGGCGCAGCACGCGTGACAGCGCCAGCAGGCCCAGCGCATGGACGACGACCGTATAGACCACCATGCCGGTGGAGATCGCGAATTCGGCAAGGATGCTCGGGTGGATCATCGCCCGCAGAATTGCGCAACCGGGCCGCCAGGGTCAATCCGCCGGATCGACCGCGGGCGGATCAGCCGCCGCTGTCCTTCATCCATTCGACCCGGTAGAGATCGAACCGGCGATCCTTGAGGTTCTGCACCGCGCCGCTCTGGCGGCTGGTCAGCAGGTCTGCCAGGCTGAGGTCGGCAATGGCGATGGTTTCGGTGTTGGGCGCGGTATCCGCAGCCACCCCGTCGCGCGCGAAGGGAAAATCCGAAGGCGTAAGGATCGCGCTCTCGGCATAGTGGACATCCATGTTCTCGACATTGGGGATGTTGCCGACGACGCCCGAGGTGATCACGTAGCACTGGTTCTCCACCGCGCGGGCATGGCAGCAATAGCGCACACGCAGGAAGCCGCGCCGCTCGTCGGTGCAGAAGGGCACGAACAGGATCATCGCCCCCTGGTTGACGAGATGGCGCGCGAGTTCGGGGAATTCGCTGTCGTAACAGATCATCACCCCGATGGGGCCGCAGTCGGTCGGGATCACATCGGCGCCATGGCCGCCCTTGATGTTCCACCAACGCCGTTCCGACGGCGTCGGATGGAGCTTTTCCTGCCGGTACATCCCGCCATCGCGCAGGAAGACATAGGCGATGTTGCGGATCTCGCCATTGTCCATCCGCGTGGGGTGCGAACCGCCGATGATATTGATGTTATAGCCGACCGCCAGCTCGCCCATGAATTGGCAGAACCGCTCGGTATAATTGGCAATCTCCTCGATCGCCTCGTCCGGCGGCAGGGCCTTTTCGGGGATCGAGAGCAGTTCGAGCGTGAACAGTTCGGGGAAGGTCACGAAGTCTGCGTGATAGTCCGACGCGACATCGGTCCAGTATTCCACCTGCTGTTCGAATTCGTCGATGGTCGCGATGCGGCGCATCATGAACTGCACGGTGGCGACGCGGACCGATGCGGGCATGCGATAATGCGCACCGCGCGCGTGGCGTTCGTGTTCGGTCGGCGCGAGCGGGTTGGGCCAGTACATCAGCACGGCATGCCCTCCGCTCTGCTTGTCCTTGCGGTCGTAATTCTTGAGCACCCGGAGCGGCTGGAACCCCTGGGTGAGCTGGAAATTGATCACCTGGTCGGTGATTTCCTTGTCCACCACGGCGGCGAGATATTCCTCCGGGTCGGCATAGGCTTTCTTGCGGCGGGCATAGCCGGGCATGCGCCCGCCGAAGGCGATGCCCTTCAGTTCGAAGTCGCGGCACAATTCCTGCCGCTTGCGATAGAACCGCTGGCCGATGCGCAGCCGCCGGTAATCCGGATTGACGCATACTTCCATGCCGTAGAGCACGTCGCCTTCGGGATCGTGCCGCGCGGCGAAGCCCTGGCCGGTGATCTCGTGCCAGCTGTGCTGCGACAGCGCCAGTTCCTCACCGACGATCAGCGTGGCGCAATAGCCGACGACCTTGCCTTCATATTCGGCGACGAACTGCCCATCGGGGAAGTTGTTGATCTGGCCGCGGATTTGCGCCGGGGTATAGGCTTCGGCCTTGCCATAGACCTTGCCGCTCAGGCGGACGATCGCGGGCGCGTCGGCCAGCTGGGCCGGGCGGATGAAGAGCTTGGGTGTGGTCGGATCCATCGCGCCCATATAGGCACTCACCACGCGATTGCCACGCGGTGAGTGCCCGCAAGGGGTGGCTGCGTCAGAACAGGCCCGGGGTCTCGCGCTGGGCGGTATCCGGCCGCGGCGGTTGCAGCAATTCGCGGGTTGCGCGGACCGATTGCGTCGTCTGCCCGCCACCCGTGATCGGCGTGCAGGCGCGCCCGGCGAGGAAATCGAGCGCGACCGAGATCGAGGTTTCCGCCGGATCGCCGAACTGGTGGAAGATATCGTCATCCGCCTTGCACGTGTTGGGCATCACCCCGGCCAGGCCCGAATAATAATCCGCCCCGCCATCGCGGTTTTCCGTGCGGAAGGCGATCACCCGCAGCCGGTCGTCGCATTCGCTTTTGTCGAAGCCGAACTGGCCGACGGGCTTGCCATAGGTATTGGTGCCGACCAGCGCGACGTTGGATCCGAGATAGGGGATCATCGAATTCATGATCAGCTCGCTCGCCGACGCGGTGCCGCCGCGCCCGATGAAGGCGATCTTCATCGGGGTGATCGAATTGGCATTCGTGGTGAAATAGCTGGTTTCGTTGTAACTCGCCTTCGACGGGCGCAGGGTGGTGCGGCTGAAGACCTGGCCCACCTTGTCGCGCCCCATCAGATCGCCCATCAGTTCGGCGATGTTGACCAGCCCGCCGCCGTTGTAGCGCAGGTCGATGATCAACTGCGTCACGCCCTGCGCGCGGAAGTTGGCGAACGCGGCGTTGAGATCGGGATCGGCGGTGTCGATGAAGGTGCGCAGATTGATATAGCCGACCTTCTTCCCGTTATCGTCGATGATCTTCGCACCATAGCGGTCCGACACCGGATCGAGCGTGTAGTCCGTTTTCGCGACCGAGACGCCGAAGGTGCTACCCGCCGCACTGCGTACCTGCAGGTAACGGGTGGTCCCGGCGGTCGACGGGCCCAGCGCATCCACCACCGCCTGCGGCCCGCCCGAGGCCATCAGGCTGCTGACCGTCTGGGCGGTGCCCGCAGACGTGCCGATGGAGAGGATTTCGGTTCCGCGGTCGATGTTGGCGGCCAGGGCCGGCGCGCCTTCGAACGCTTCGACCACGAACACGCGGTTGTTGGTCGTGTCATAGGCCAGGCGCACGCCGAAGCCCGCGCTGGAGCCCGAATTGTAATAGGCGTTTTCCGCCGCGATCGAGGTGATGTAGGTCAGCCCGGCGTGTTGCAGCGGCCCACCGGTCGGCGCGACCGAGGGTGCGACCAGCGCATCGATATAGGATTGCAGGTCGGTATAGGCGGCCTTGTTGACCGTGTTGTCGATGCCTGCGGGGAACAGGTACCATTCGTCGATCACCGATTTGACCCAATCCTGCCGCGCCGACAGCGAACAGGCCGAGGTGGTCGGCGTCGGGGTGGGCGTAGGCGTAGGCGAGGGAGCAGGGGTTCCCGAAGTGGGTGGCGGTGAGCTGCCGCCGCCGCCACAGGCGGACAGCGATGCTGCAAGCAGGAGGGTGAGGGTGGTGCGCGCAACCTGCATGGATAACTCCGGAATGGCGGCTTGATCGGTAAAGCTTCGCCTTTGAAACCATTGGCAGAATGCGCGTTTTGGCACCGATGGGCAAGGCTGTTTGGACAGGTGTTTTTCCACCACTTCGCGGCGGTCGCGGCAAAAACTGCCGCTCCCCTCTCGCCCCCTGCGGCAAATGCCCCTAGGGAGTGCCGCCTAGCTGGAGATTTGCCCGATGACCGATAATGTCCCCGGCTGGCTCGCGCCGGCCCTTGCCAACCATCGCCCCGGCCATGCGCGGCTGGCGATCGCCCGGCTCGGCAGCGAAAAGACGCTCGGCCGGGGCGGGTTTTCGCTGCGCAGCGCCGCCTTCCGCAATGGCGAGGAACTCGATCCCAGCTTCACTGCGGACGAGGAAGATTCGGTCGCGCCGCCGCTCGAATGGTCCGCCCCGCCGCCGGGTACGCAGGAACTGGTGCTGGTGGTCGAAGATCCCGATGCAGCGGGTGACGAGCCGATGTGTCACTGGCTGGTGTGGGGCCTTGCCGGGCAGAAAGGGCAACTGCTCGAAGGCGAGGTGCCGCCGCGCGTGGGCAAGAATGCGCAGCGCAATTCCGAATGGCTGCTGCCCGCCCCGCCGCATGAAGACGATCCGCACGACTATGTCTTCCAGCTGTTCGCGCTCGAACTGCCGTTGACGCTGATGCCCGGTGCCACGCGCGAGGAATTGCTGCGCCAGGTTGAAGGCAATGTGTTGGGCTGCGCGGTGATGACCGGGACCTACGCCCGCGAAAGCGAGGAAGACTGGGACGACGAGGACGACCTCGACTAGACGCGCTCGACCTCCTAGGCTGGGCGGTTGCGAAAAGGCCAGTCGATCGCCTCGCTGGCCCACAGGGCGAGCCAGATCAGTACCGGCTGCAACGCCATGCGCGGCAGGTGGTAGCCGAGGCCCCAGCCATGGTCGGGCCGCGCCATGTCCAGCATCATGTGATGGATGTTCGCCGGCCAGACACACAGCGCATAGAGCGCCAGTGCTATCCCTGCCGCCTGCCGCAGGCGGAGCGAGGCAGGCTGCGCCAGCGCTGCGGCCCCGGCGAATTCGGCAATGCCGGTCCACCATACCACCGCTTCGGGGATCGGCACCCAGCCGGGCATGATCTTGAGGAATGTCGCGGGCGCGGTCAGGTGGAACCAGCCCGCTATCGCGTAGAGCGCGGCGAGCAGCCAGCGCAGCCCCAGTCGCACCGTCATGGTGCGGAGGCTCCATCGTCCGGTGCCCAGCCGGGTGGGGCAAGGGTGAAGCCGCCGAATTCGAAGCCGGGCGACACGATGCAGGACACCAGCACATAGCCGTGCGGCCCGTCCAGCGGCCTCGCCGCCTGCCATTCATCCGCCGGAATCACGTGCTGCACCGCCTCGCCTTCGCGCACCGTCGGGCCCAGCGTGACGCGGCGCGTCGGCCCCGCCTCGGTCGCGGCGAGCGCCAGTTCCAGCCGGTCGCCGGCGTGCCACAGCCAGATTTCGGCGGCATCGACCCGGTGCCAGTGCGAGCTTTCGCCCGTTTGCAGCAGGAAGTGGATCGCGGTCGCGCTGGCCCTTGCCCCGTCGACGGATGGGGCGCGCCAGGTTTCGCGGTACCACCCGCCTTCGGGATGCGGCTGGAGATCCAGTGCGGCGATGATCGCTTCGGCTTCGCTCATGCTTTCCTTGTGCCTTGCTTGCGCTACAACCCCGTGGCGCGCCCGTCGTCCGGGCCATCCTAGGGACTGTCGGGGGATCGACAATGAAAACTCTGCTGCCGCTCGCCGCCCTCCTGTTGCTGACCGCACCCGTGCAGGCGAAGACGCCGGAAGACATCGCCGCCGCCGCGCTCGACCATGCGCCGGTGTTCGATGGGCACAACGATGTGCCGATCCAGCTGCGGGGGCGTTGGGGCAATGTGATCGGCGATTTCGATTTCGAGGATACCACCAAGACCGGGCCGGAGGCGGCCAACGGGCGCACGATGCACACCGATCTCACGCGGCTGCGCAAGGGCAGGGTCGGGGCGCAGTTCTGGTCGGTCTATGTCAGCGCCGACCTGACCGAGCCGCAGGCGGTGCAGGCGGTGATCGAACAGATCGACGTCACCAAGCGGCTGGTCGCCCGCTATCCCGGCGAAATGGCGCTGGCGCTGACCGCCGACGATGTCGAACAGGCCTGGAAACAGGGCAAGATCGCCAGCCTGATCGGGATGGAAGGCGGGCACTCGATCGGCTCCAGCCTGGGCGTGCTGCGCCAGATGTATGCGCTGGGCGCGCGCTATATGACGCTGACCCATTCGAAGAATACGCCATGGGCCGACAGCGCGACCGACGATCCCGAGCATGACGGGCTGACCCCGTTCGGCCAGCTGGTGGTCAAGGAAATGAACCGGCTGGGGATGCTGGTGGACCTGAGCCATGTCAGCGAAAAGACGATGCTGGACGTGCTGGATATCGCCAGGGCGCCGGTGATCTTCAGCCATTCCGGCGCGCGCGCTGTGGACGGCCATCCGCGCAATGTGCCCGACAGCGTGCTGGCACGCTTGCCGGAGAACGGCGGGGTGGTGATGGTGGTGCTCTATCCGACCTTCGTCAGCGAGGAACTGCGCCAGTGGCTTGCTGCGCGCAAGGCGGAAGAAGCGCGGCTCGCCAGCCTCTGGCTCGGCCAGCCGGGCAAGGCGAAGGATGCGCTCGACAGCTGGGATGCCGCACATCCCATGCCGCAGGCGACGATCGCGCAGGCCGCCGATCATATCGACCATATCCGCAAGGTGGCCGGGATCGACCATATCGGCATCGGCGGGGATTACGACGGGATGGACACCGGCCCGGTGGGGATGGAAGACGTCGCGGGCTATCCCGCGCTATTCGCCGAACTGGCGCGGCGCGGCTATTCGCAAGCCGAACTCGAAAAGATCGCCAGCGGCAACATCATGCGCGTCCTGCGCGCGGCCGAGGCCTACGCGCGGAGCCAGAAGGACCAGCCGCCCTATGAGGCACCCGTGCCCGATATCGGGGACTGATCCCCGCGCCAACTACCGGCCTGCGCTTACTGCCCGTCGCCCTCGTCGGCCGGGACGGTCACGTTGGTGGCCGGTTCGGTGGTTGCCGGATCGCCATCGGTCGTAGCGTGGTCACGCGTCATCGAACCACCGATCCAGATGAAGGTCATGGCCACCACGGCGAGCACCAGTCCGATGCCCAGCACCCAGCGAACCACGCCTTCCTTCGACCCGGCGCTAGCCTCGGTCTCGTGAATGTGAACTTCGTCGCCCTTGCGGTTCATCGTGTACTCCTGCGGTCTGCAAATCTGTCGTTGCAGTATTTACGAGTAGGCAGGGCAGGGGTTCCCGTCGCCCGGCCCGGGATCAGTCGCGCAGCAGCTCGTTGATCCCGGTCGATGCGCGGGTTTTCTCGTCCACCGTCTTGACGATGACGGCGCAGGCGAGCGAGGGGCCGGGGGTGCCATCGGGCAGCGGCTTGCCGGGCAGCGAGCCGGGAACGACCACCGAATAGGGCGGGATATGACCGCGCAGGATTTCACCCGTTTCGCGGTTGATGATCTTGGTCGACTGCGTGATGAACACGCCCATCGAGATCACCGACCCTTCGCCCACGATCACCCCTTCGACCACTTCGCTGCGCGCGCCGACGAAGCAATTGTCGCCGATGATCGTCGGGTTGGCCTGCAGCGGTTCGAGCACCCCGCCGATCCCCGCGCCGGCCGAGATATGGCAGTTCTTGCCGACCTGGGCACAGGAACCGACCGAGGCCCAGGTATCGACCATCGTGCCTTCGCCCACGCGCGCGCCCAGGTTCACGAAGCTGGGCATCAGCACCACGTTGCGATCGATGAAGGCACCGCGGCGCACGAAACTGCCCGGCACGGCGCGGATCCCCGCGGCCTTGAAGTCATCGGCGGTCCAGCCGGCGAACTTGCTCGGCACCTTGTCCCACCACACGGCGCCGCCGGGCCCGCCTTCGATGATGTCCATGTCGTTGAGGCGGAAGGACAGCAGCACCGCCTTCTTCAGCCATTGGTTGACCTGCCATGCGCCGTCGACCTGCTCGGCCACGCGCCCGGTGCCGGAATCGAGCATGGCCATCGCCGCGTCCACGACTTCGCGCACATCGCTGCTGGCGGGCGTCACTTCGGCGCGATTGTCCCACGCGGCTTCGATCGCGGCTTCGAGCTGGCTGGTCATTTTCGGCATCCCTCTTGCGCGCCTGACAAGCGCGGTCCTGCGCGGCTGCTACCCTTGGGGAAAGCTGCGGGCAAGCCATTCAGCAAGGCTTTATTTTTGCAGGGGTAGGGTGGCGCAAGGCGGGTGGAACGATATGGTGCAGGCACCATGTGTTTGGGGACTGGTTTCTTGGGGAATTCTTCGAACTATCGCCGATTGCTGGCTGGCAGCGTGCTGGCCGGGGTTGTGTTGCTCGCCGCATGTGGCGGTGGCGGCGGAGGGTCGAGCGGGGGTGTGATCAGCACGCCCGCGCCCACGCCGAGCCCGACTCCCTCGCCGGTGCCATCCCCGACACCCAGCCCTACGCCCACACCCACGCCGACACCGAGCCCTACGCCATCCCCGACGCCGAGCCCGACTCCAACTCCGACGCCCACTCCAACTCCGACGCCCACTCCAACACCTACGCCGATCCCGACGCCGACACCCACGCCGCCTCCGACCACGGCATCCGCGTATAATACGGCGGAATACCGCCGTTCGGATGGGCCATCCTATCACAATGCGGTGACGGCGTGGACGATGGGCTATGCCGGGCTGGGCGCGATCATCGCGATCGTCGATTCCGGGATCGACAGCGACAGCCCCGAATTTGCGGGCCGCATTTCTCCCGCATCGGCCGATGTTGCCGGGGCGCGCGGGATCGACAATCCCGATGACGACCACGGTACCAATGTCGCGCTTATCGCGGCTGCGGCGCGCGACGACACGGGGGTTCTGGGCATCGCCTGGCAGGCCACCATCCTGACGCTGCGCGCGGATTCGCCCGGAACCTGCGCCGATACGAGCGCCGATGGAGGGTGCGGCTTTTCCGACAGCGACATCGCCAAAGGGATCGATCGCGCCGTCGCCAATGGGGCCGCCGTGATCAATATCAGCCTGGGGGGCAGCGCACCCAATTCGGTCGTCCGCCAGGCGGTGCAGCGCGCTGCCGCCGCCGGGGTGGTGGTGATCGTATCGGCCGGGAACGACGGGGATTCGACCGATGTGTCGGTCGATCCCAACAATCCCGATCCCTTCGCTGCCGGACTGGTCGATGCCGGGAACGGCAATGTGATTATCGTCGGTTCGGTCGACGCTGCAGGCGTGTTTTCCGACTTCAGCAACCGGGCTGGCAGCTATGCCGCCAGTTTCATCTCCGCCCGGGGGGAAGCAATCTGCTGCGTCTATAAGGACGGGGTGATGGACATCGGCACCAACCCCGATGGCAGCCGCTATGTCACGCTGATTTCGGGGACCAGCTTTTCCGCGCCGCAGGTCAGCGGGGCGGTGGCCCTGCTGGCACAGGCTTTCCCCAATCTCACCGCGCAGGAAATCGTCCAGATCCTGCTGACGACCGCGCGCGATGCGGGCGATGCGGGGGTCGATGCGATCTATGGTGCGGGTATCCTCGACATTGCCCGCGCCTTTACCCCGCAGGGGACGACGACGATTGCCGGCAGCACCACCGCCGTGGTGACCTATGGCGACGGGGGCGGCACCTCTACCCCGATGGGGGACGCGCTGATCCGGGTCACCCTGCCGACGCTCATCACCGACAAATACGACCGGGCATTTACCTACGATGCCGCTGCCGGGTTGCAGAGCGCCGCGATCCGGCCAAAGCTGGCCGGCGCTGTCGGGCGGTCCACACAGGATTACAGCGCGGCGAGCGAGAAGACCTCGCTCGCCTTCACTGTCGGCGAACCGGGGGCAGGGGACCGGCCCGCGCCGCTGCGACTGGCGCCCGAAGATGCGCAGATTGCGCGCGTACTGGCCGCCCGCGTGGCGATGAAGATAGCCCCCGATGCGCAGCTGGCTTTCGGCTTCGCGCAAGGGGCCGACGGGCTGGTCGCGCAACTGCAGGGGCAGGACCGTCCGGCCTTCCTGATCGCGGGCGAAGGGCGGGGCGACGATGGTTTCGCCCGCGCGAGCGACATGTCGGTGGCCTTCCGGCAAAGGCTCGGGTCGTGGGGACTGACATTCTCCGCCGACCGGGGGCAGGCATGGCTCGCCTCGCGCCAATGGTACAGCATCCTGCCGCAGCGGGTGGAGGAACGCCACTCGCTCGCCAGTATCGGGGTTGCGGCAGACCGGCGTATCGGCCCCGTCGAGGCGGCGCTCGGGCTTGGCTGGCTGGCGGAAGGCGAGACCGTGCTGGGCGCATGGTTCGATGGGCCGCTGGGCCGCCCGGGGGCGGATTCGCTGTTCATCGACGCCAGCGCCGCGGCGCGCCTGGGCGGGGACTGGCGGTTGGGCGGCAGCTTCCGCCAGGGCTTCACCCGCGCGCGCAGCAACGAATTCGTGACCGGCGGATCGCGGCTGGCGAGCCAGGCATGGTCGCTCGACCTCAGCCACGCCAACCTGCTCGCTTCGGGTGACAGCATTGCCTTGCGCGTTTCGCAGCCCTTGCGGGTGACGGGCGGCGGGTTGAGCCTGTGGCTGCCGGTTTCCTATGACTATGCCACCGAGACCGCGATCTACGGCACGCAGCAGCTTTCGCTGGCACCGCAGGGGCGCGAGGTGGATGGCGAGATCGCCTGGCGCGGCCCGCTATGGGGCGGAGATGCGGCGATGAGCCTGTTCTATCGTACCGACCCCGGGCACGACGCGCGCCTGCCCGATGACAAGGGCGTGGCGATCAAATGGCACCGGCGTTTCTAGCCCTCAGGCCCCGGCCTTTTCCGCGAAATGCCATGCGGCCTCGGCCAGCGGGCGCATCTGCCTGCCCATCCGCAGCGCATGCGGATTGGACGCATTGCCGTCCAGCGCGCGCTTCTTGACCCCTTGCAGGATCGCCGCGAGGCGGAACAGGCAGAAGGCGAAATACCAGTCCATCGGCGGCACGGGGTAGCCGGTGCGCGCGACGTAACGTTCGACCGCCTGTTCGATCGTCGGAATGCCCAGTTCCGCATGGGGCAGGCCGCCGATCGAGGCGCGCCCTTCGGGCGGCATCAGCCAGTTGATCATCAGATTGGCGAAATCGGCGATCGGATCGCCGAGGGTGGACAGCTCCCAGTCGAGCACGGCCACCACGCGCGGCTCGCTCGCATGGAAGATCATGTTGTCGAGCCGGTAGTCGCCGTGAACGATCGAGCTGGCGTGCTGTTCGGGGATCGAGCCGGGCAGGAAGGCGATCAGCCGGTCCATCTCGGCAATCTCTTCGGTTTCCGACAGCTTGTATTGTTTCGACCAGCGGTGAAGCTGGCGCGCGCAGTAATCGGTGGGTTTGCCATAATCGCCCAGGCCCACCGCTGCGGGATCGAAGCGGTGGAGATCGGCCATGGTGTCGATCATCGCGTGGTATAGCTCGCGGCGTTCGCCCGGGTTCCTGCCCGGCATCGCCCCGTCCCACAGATTGCGCCCCTCGACCATCGCCATCACGAAGAATTTGGCGCCGATCACCTCCCGCTCCTCGCACAGGCCGAAGGTGCGCGGCACGGGGAAACCCTGCGGGCCCAGCGCGCTCATCACGCGATATTCGCGGTCCACCGCATGGGCGGAAGGGAGCAGGTCGCCAAACGGCTGGCGGCGCAGGACGTAGGAGGCGCCGGGCGTGTCGATGCGATAGGTCGGGTTGGACTGTCCGCCCTTGAACTTCGACAACGTCATCGGCCCGGCGAAGCCATCGACATGCGCCTGCATCCAGGCGGCGAGCGCGGTTTCGTCCAGCCGGTCCTTCTCCGCCACTTCGGCGGTGCCGGTCATTTCCTTTTCGTAATCCATCGCCAGCCTCTCCCCGCCCGCCTATTGATCGAAGACGATCACCGAGCGTGCGCTGTGCCCGGCGCGCATCTTGTCGAAGCCTTCGTTGACCTGATCCAGCGAAATCCGTTCGGCAATGATCGTATCGAGGTCGAGCTTGCCGCTGAGATAGAAGGCAACCAGCCGCGGCAGGTCGACCGGGAAGCGGTTGCGACCCATCAGCGCGCCCTGCACCTTCTTGTCGCCGAGCAGATCGATGGCGCTGAGACCCACCTTGGAATCGAGCGGCATCATGCCCAGGATCGTCGCCGTGCCGCCGCGCCGCAACAGGCCGACCGCCATATCCGCGCTGGCCTGTCGCCCGACCGCCTCGATCGCGTGGTGGACGCCACCCCGCGTCATTTCCAGCACCTTGCCGCGCGTATCGGGATCGGCGGCATCGAGCGCGTGGGTGGCACCCAGTTTCATCGCCAGCTCGCGCTTTTCGGGCATCGGATCGAGCGCGATGATCCGGCCTGCCCCGGCGATCCTGGCCGCGTTGATGGTGGCCAGCCCGACCCCGCCGCAGCCGACCACGGCGACATCTTCGCCGGGGGTGACGTTGCAGGCATTGAACACCGCACCCGCGCCGGTGGTGACCGCGCAGCCGATCACCGCCGCCCGGTCGAGCGGCATGTCGGGATCGATCGCGACGCAGGCATGTTCATGCACCAGCATCGCCTCGGCAAAGGCGGACAGGTTGAGCATCTGCGCAATCGGCGTCCCGTCGGGCCGGGTAATCCGCGACGGCTGCCCCGCGCCGCGCTTGGTATCGGCGGACACGCACAGTGCCATCCGCCCCGTCACGCAGAATTCGCAATGCCCGCAAAAGGCGGACAGGCAGGTGACGACATGGTCGCCCACCTTCACCGTGCGCACTTCGCTGCCCACCGCCTCGACCACACCGGCGGCTTCATGCCCCGGAATGGTCGGCACCGGGTGCGGATAGGCGCCGTCGATGAAATGCAGGTCCGAATGGCACAGCCCGCAGGCGGCGGTGCGGATCAGCACCTCGTGCGGGCCGGGCTTGTCGAGCTGTATCTCGCCGATGACGAGCGGCTGGCCCGCCTGTTCGAGGATCGCAGCCTTCACCGGGTGACCCCGAGATCGCCCGAGCTGAAGCTGGTGTCTTCCTCACCCGGCTGCGGGGCGTGGCGGGCAAACTCCATCCGCGCGATCGAGCGGTTGTGGACCTCGTCCGGCCCGTCGGCGAGGCGCAGCGTCCGGATCCCGGCATAGGAACTCGCCAGGCCGTAGTCTTCGGACACGCCGCCGCCGCCATGGGCCTGGATCGCATCGTCGATGATCCGCAGGGCCATGGCCGGCGCCTGCACCTTGATCATGGCGATTTCGCCCTTGGCCGATTTGTTGCCGGCCTTGTCCATCATGTCGGCGGCCTTGAGGCACAGCAGGCGGGTCATCTCGATGTCGATGCGCGCGCGGGCGACGCGTTCTTCCCACACCGAGTGCTTGAAGATCGGCTTGCCGAAGGCGGTGCGGCTCTGCAGCCGCTTGCACATCTTCTCCAGCGCTTCCTCGGCCGCGCCGATGGTGCGCATGCAGTGGTGGATGCGCCCCGGGCCGAGGCGGCCCTGCGCGATCTCGAACCCTCGCCCTTCGCCCAGCAGCATGTTCGAGGCCGGGATGCGCACATCTTCCAGCAACACTTCCATATGGCCGTGGGGTGCGTCGTCGTAGCCGAACACCGGCAGGTGGCGCAGGATGGTGACGCCCGGCGCATCGAGCGGCATCAGCACCATCGATTGCTGGCGGTGACGATCCGCCTCGAAATCGGTCTTGCCCATGGTGATCGCGATCTTGCAGCGCGGATCGCCCGCGCCGGACGACCACCACTTGCGCCCGTTGAGCACATATTCGTCACCGTCGCGGCGGATCGAACATTCGATATTGGTCGCATCCGACGAAGCGACCGCAGGCTCGGTCATCAGGAAGGCGGAGCGGATTTCGCCCTCCATCAGCGGCTTCAGCCACTGATCCTTCTGCGCGCGCGTGCCGTAGCGGTGCAGCACTTCCATATTGCCGGTATCGGGCGCGGAGCAGTTGAACACTTCGCTGGCCCAGCCGATGCGGCCCATCTCTTCCGCGCAGAGCGCATATTCGAGATTGGTCAGCCCCGGCCCGTCGAAGGCGAAGCTGTCGTCGACATGGCTCAGCTGGCCCTGCGGCGGCATGAACAGGTTCCAGATACCCTGCGCCTTGGCCCGGGCTTTCTCCTCCTCGATGACCGGCAGAACCTTCCACCGCTCGCCCTCGGCCTGCTGCGCCTTGTAGTCCTTGTCGCGCGGGCGGACGTGGTTTTCGATGAAGTGGCGGACCCGGTCGCGCCAATGCTTCTGCCGTTCGGTGGGTTCGAAATCCATGCGCTCTCTCCTCGATTCCTGCCTGCTTTGCAGCGGCGCGGGGGTGCTGGCAAGCGCCATCGAAGAATCTTTTCAGGGTGACGCTACGGCAAGGGGGCATTGTCGAAAATGGCGGAAATCCTCGCTTGCGACTCGTTCCCCGATGGCCCAATGGTTGACGCGAAGGGAAAGGAGAATGGCGATGGCCGACCTGGAAGATTTCCGCGCCGAGACGCGCGCCTGGCTGGAAGCGAATTGCCCGCCGGAGATGCGCGAGCCGGTCAAGGACGAAGAAGATGTCTATTGGGGCGGGCGCAATGCCAGCTTCAAGAGCGATGCGCAGAAGGCATGGTTCGAAGCTTGCGTGGCCAAGGGTTACACTGTGCCCAGCTGGCCCAAGGAATATGGCGGCGCGGGGCTGGCCCCGGCAGAGGCCAAGGTGCTGCGCGAGGAAATGGCGCGTATCAATGCCCGCTCGCCGCTGCACAGCTTCGGCATCTGGATGCTGGGCCCGGCGCTGCTCAAGTTCGGGACCGAACAGCAGAAGCTGCATTTCCTGAACCAGATCGCGCGCGGTGAAATCCGCTGGTGCCAGGGTTATTCGGAGCCGGGCAGCGGTTCCGACCTGGTTTCGTTGCAGACCTATGGCGCCGACGAGGGCGATCACTGGGTGGTCAACGGCCAGAAGATCTGGACCTCCTACGCCGACAAATGCGACTGGATTTTCTGCCTTGTCCGCACCGACAAGGAGAACAAGTACCAGGGCATCACCTTCATGCTGTTCGACATGGAAACGCCCGGTGTCACGACCAAGCCGATCAAGCTGATCAGCGGCAACAGCCCGTTCTGCGAAACCTTCTTCGACGATGTGAAGGTGCCCAAGAGCTATGGCGAGGGCATCCCCGGCCAGGTGGGCGAGGTCAATCGCGGCTGGGACGTCGCCAAATATCTGCTCGGCCACGAACGCGAGATGATTTCGGGGGCCGGCAATGCCGACCGTCTGACCACCATCGGCGCGGCGATGACCCGCCAGGGCGGCGAGATCGACCCGGTGCTGCGTGCGCAGCTGGCGTTGTTCGATGTCGACGCGCTGGCCTACACCGCGATGGGCGAGAAGTTCCTCGACGAAATCAAGGTGGGCAAGGCGCACCCCGCGCAGCCCAACATGATGAAATACGCCGGGACCGAGCTCAACAAGCGCCGCCACGAGTTGATGATGGCCGCCGGTGGCAGCCGGGCGCTCGAATGGGACAGCGAGGAAACGCGTGGCGGGACGCCGGCGCGCAGCTGGCTGCGGACCAAGGCCAATTCGATCGAGGGCGGGACGAGCGAAGTGATGCTCAACGTCATCGCCAAGCGTATCCTCGACCTGCCGGGAGCCTGAGACAATGCCGCTTTATCATGACGACGACCAGGCGATGCTGGCCGATACCGCCGGCCAGTTCATGGCCGAAGAAGGCGCCATCGCCAAACAGCTGCGCCACTGGCGCGATATCGGGTGCAAGGACGGTTTCGGCCACGGATTGTGGAAGCAGTTCGGCGAAATGGGCTTTGCCGGCATGCTCGTTTCCGAAGAGGATGGCGGGCTGGGCATGGGCCATGTCGAAGCGGGCATCGTGCTCGAGGAAATCGGCCGCAACCTGACCCCTTCGCCCTTCCTCATCTCATCGGTGATGGCGGCGACGGCGCTGGGCAAGGGTAGTGCCGACCTGCGCGGCCGCTGGCTGCCGGGCCTCGTCACTGGCGACAGCGTGTTTGCCGTGGCGGTGGACGAAGGGATCAAGCACAACCCGCAAAACATCGCGACGCGTGCCGAGCGTTCGGGCAATGGCTTCCGCCTATCTGGCGCGAAGACCTTCGTCGTGCAGGGCGCCAGCGCCGACATGGTGGTGGTTGCCGCGCGGACCTCCGGCGCGGATGATGATGATGCCGGGGTCACCCTGTTCGCCGTGCCCAAGGATGCGGCGGGCATGACGCAGGACCCGGTGCGGCTGGTCGACAGCTCGATCGCCACGCACATGAAGCTCGACGGGGTCGAACTCGATGGCGATGCGGTGATCGGCGAGGTCGATGGCGGGCGCGAAGTGCTCAACGCCATGCTCAATGCCGGGCGCGTCGGTGCCGCAGCCGAAGCGGTCGGCGTGGCGCGCGGTTCGATGGACATGACCGTCGACTATCTCAAGCAGCGCAAGCAGTTCGGGCGGTTGATCGGCGAATTCCAGGCGCTGCAGCACCGCGCCGCGCATCTCTATTCCGAAGTCGAGATCGCCCGCGCCGCGGTGATTAAGGCGCAGCAATTGCTCGACGCCGGCAGCGACAAGGCGGAACTGATGGTGTCGGTCGCCAAGGCCAAGGCCGGGCAGGCCGCAGGCCTGGCGGTCAGGGAAGGCGTGCAGATGCACGGCGGCATCGGCATGACCGATGAATACGACATCGGCCTGTTCATGAAGCGCGACCGGGCGCTGGCCGAATTCCTCGGCGATGCCAATTACCACGCCAATCGCGTGGCGGTGCTGAGCGGCTATTGAGCGGGAGACGAACCATGGACTTCAATTCGCTGTTCAGCCTCGAAGGCCGCGTTGCGGTGGTTACCGGCGGTTCGCGCGGGATCGGCAAGATGATCGTGCGGGGCTTCCTCGCCGCCGGTTGCAGCCGGGTCTATATCTCCGCGCGCAAGGCGGAACAGGTCGAGGCGACCGTTGCCGAACTGGGCGAGCGGGTGATCGGCATTCCCGCCGATCTCAGCCAGATGGACGGGATGGAACGGCTCGCCGCCGAAGTTTCGGCGCGCGAGGACCGGCTCGATATCCTCGTCAACAACGCCGGGGCCGCCTGGGGACAGGAATTCCTGGAATTCGGTGAAGCGGGCTGGGACCGGACGATGGACCTCAACGTCAAGACGCCGTTCTTCCTGACGCAGAAGCTCCACCCGCTGCTCAAGGCCGCAGCAAGTGCCGAGCGCCCGGCCAAGGTGGTGATGATCGCCAGCATCGACGGGATGAAGACCAACCCGTGGGAAACCTATCCCTACCAGGCGAGCAAGGCGGCGCTGATCCACCTGACCCGGCGCATGGCGGCGCGGCTGGTGGCGGATAATATCGTCGTCAACGGGATCGGCCCGGGCGCTTTCGCCAGCGACATGAACCGTGCCGCGCGCGACAATGCCGATGTGGTCGAACGCGGCATTCCCGCCGGGCGCATCGGCACCGACGAGGATATGGCGGCAGGCGCGATCTACCTTGCCAGCCGGGCGGGCGACTATGTCGTCGGCACGACGATCCCGATCGATGGCGGGGTGGTCAACGCCAATGTCGGCGCGGGCAATTTCGTCGATCCCTCGGGCCGGTGACCGTGTCGCGCGCCGTGCGCACGCTCGCCACCGGGCTGTATTTCGGCGAAGGGCCGCGCTGGCATGACGGGAGGCTGTGGTTTTCCGATTTCCATGCCCGCACGGTCAGCTCGCTGGGGATGGACGGCACCGTCCGGGTAGAGTTGGAGCTGGACGACTGGCCCTCCGGCCTCGGCTGGATGCCCGACGGTTCGCTGCTGGTGGTCAAGATGCATGCGCGCGAAGTCTGGCGCCGCTGGCCGGATGGACGCTTTGCGCTCCACGCCGATATTCGCGCGCATACGGCACACCTCGCCAACGATATGGTCGTCGACGGGCAGGGCCGCGCCTATGTCGGCAATTTCGGTTTCGACCTCGATGGCGAGCTGGTCGCGCGCGGACCGGAGGCGGTGCTGGCCGACCATCCGACCGCCAATATTGCGTGCATCGCCCCGGACGGTAGTGTCTCGGTGGCGGCGGAAGGCATGAGCTTTCCCAACGGAATGGTCATCACGCCCGATGGCAAGACGCTGATCGCGGGGGAAACGCTCGGCGGGCGGCTGACCGCTTTCGACCTGGCGGCGGACGGTACGCTCTCGAACCGGCGGATCTGGGCGCAGACATGGCCGCATATCCCCGACGGGATCTGCCTCGATGCCGAAGGCGCGGTGTGGATTGCCGATCCGCTGGCGCCCCAATGCGTGCGCATCGCGCAGGGTGGGGAAGTGCTCGAAGTGGTCGAGACCGGCGGGCTCAATTGCTTCGCCTGCATGCTCGGCGGGGAGGACGGGCGCGATCTGTTCATGATGCTCGCGCCGACATCGGTCGCGGAAATTGCGAAACGCGAGCCGCTCGGCACGATTGCGGTGGCGCGCGTCGATGTTGCGCGCGCCGGGCTGCCCTAAGGCCTGATCCTAGCGCATCAATTCGCGCACGAAGGGGATCAGCCCGGTCTGGCGCTGGCGCTTCATCCGTTCGGCGTGGAGGATTTCGTTCACCTTGGCGAAGCAGGCATCGACATCGTCGTTGATCACGACGTAGTCGTAGCCGTCCCAGTGGCTGATTTCGGAGCGCGCCCGCTCCATCCGCCCGGCAATCACATCCACGCTGTCGGTCGCGCGCGCGGTCAGGCGGCGGTGCAGCTCTTCCAGGCTGGGCGGCAGGATGAACACGCGGACCACGTCCTGCTGGTCCTTCTGGTAGAGCTGCTGCGTGCCCTGCCAGTCGATGTCGAACAGGAAATCCTGCCCTTCCTTCAGCGCGGAACGGATGCGGCCCTTCGGCGTGCCATAGCGGTGCCCGAAGACATGCGCCCATTCGTAGAAATCGTCCTCGTCCACCATCCGGTCGAATTCGTCGGCATCGACGAAGTGATAATGCACCCCGTCGATCTCGCCCGGACGCGGGCGGCGGGTGGTGACGGAAACCGACAGCTTGATCTCGTCATCCGCCTCCAGCAGCATGCGCGAGATGGTGGTCTTGCCTGCGCCCGAGGGCGAGGACAGCACGAACATCAGCCCGCGGCGTTGCAGCTGGTCTGATTTTGCTGGGTCGGATTTGTGGGTGTCGGCCATGCCCGCTGTTGCCGCAAGCCATGGTCGGAAATCAAGCCCCGATCAGGAGGCATCCCAATCGGGTTCGTCATCCGCGACATGATCCATCAGCTCGTCGCTGCGGCTGAGCAACGCACGGTCGCCGGCCAGCCGCGAATCGCGCTGCCCGCGCGCCCAGTCGAACCACACTTTCGCCAGCAATCCGCCGCCGACCAGCAGCGCACCCGGCACCGATCGCGTGGCCACCCGGGCTGCGACGGCGCGTGCCGCGGTCTGCGTCAGCGTCCGGTTCTTGACGATCTCCTGCGCTGCGGTCCTGGTGTAGCGGCGCCCGAGGATCTTTTTCTCGACCGCGCGCCGCACGATGGCCGTGCCCGCCCGCATCGCGATATCGGCCATGATGATGTTCGTCGCCGGGTTGCGGCTGATCCCGGCGGTATTGCGCGTGTCGTCGCGAACGTCGGCATGCGCCTTCTTCGCGACGCGGTTCACCGGCACTGATTTGCGCTTTGGCACGTCCGTCCCTTCCGGCGTCGCCGTGGGGGCGCCGCGCTTGCCTATTTCTTGCGGCCGAAATCGACCGTGACGACGTTGGAACCGTCCTCACTGGCAACAACGGCGCTGCCGTCACCCTGTTCCGGGGCATCGTTTTCGGCATCTTCGTGCCGCTCGGGGGCCATATCGGCGACGGTCGCCTGGAATTGCAGCCCGAAATCCACCGCCGGATCGACGAAGGCGGTAATCGCGGCAAAGGGAATTTCCAGCTTCGCCGGCACCTGGCTGAAGGTCAGCCCGACCGAGAAGCCATCCTCGTCGACCTTGAGGTCCCAGAATTTGTTCTGGAGCACGATGGTCATTTCATCGGGGAAACGTTCGCGTAGATGCGCCGGGATCATCACCCCGGGCGCACCGGTCTTGAAGGTGATGTAGAAATGATGGTTGCCGGGCAGATCGCCGCCCGAAGCCTCGATTTCGCCGAGCACCCGGCCGACCACGGCACGCAGTGCCTCCTGCACGATCTCGTCATAGGGGATCAGGCTGTCGGGGGTATCGTCGCTCATCGGGCGAACAAGTGGCGGTGCTTCGCGCTGCGGTCAAGCGTGAATGCTTGCGCCGCGCCGCGCTTTGCCTATAGCGCAACCCCATGCGAACCGCCCGGATAGAGCGCAAGACCAGCGAAACCGCGATCCTCGTCGAGGTCAATCTCGATGGGACCGGGGCCTATGATGTCGCCACCGGCATCGGTTTCCTCGATCACATGGTCGAACAGTTTGCCAAACATTCGCTGATCGACGTGACGATGAAGGTCGATGGCGACCTGCATGTGGACCAGCACCACACCACAGAAGACAGCGCGCTGGCGCTGGGGCAGGCGATCACCCAGGCGCTGGGCGACAAGGGCGGGATCACCCGCTACGGCAGCGCCTATTCGCCGATGGACGAAACGCTGGCGCGGGTCGCGCTCGACATTTCGGGCCGCCCGTTCCTGGTGTGGAATGCCGGTTTCACCCAGGAAAAGCTGGGCGAATGGGATACCGAGCTGATCGAACACTGGTTCCAGTCGATCGCCCAGACTGCGGGGATCACCCTGCATGTGGAACTGATCCATGGCACCAACAACCACCATATCTGCGAAGGCATCTACAAGGGGTTTGCCCGCGCGATGCGCAGCGCGGTGGAAGTGGACCCGCGCAAGGGCGGTGCGGTGCCGAGTACGAAGGGCCAGTTGGGCGGCTGATAGGCTATGTTCGTGTTGTCGCTTCGCTATATCGCTCCGCTCGAGGCTGTCGACACGCTGCTGCCGGCACATCGCGAATGGCTGGAGCAGCAGCGAGACGCAGGCCATTTCTTCGCATGGGGCCGCAAGGTGCCGCGCGATGGCGGGATGATCCTGGCCCGCGCTGCCAGCCGTGCGGAAGCGGAACGGCTGGCCAGCAGCGATCCGTTCGTCACCGGCGGCGTGGCGCAGACTGACGTGATCGAATTCGACCCGGCCTATCTCGCGCCGGGCCTGGAACTGTTGGGGAGCTAGATGTCGGAAGCGCTCGCCCTGATCGATTATGGTGCGGGCAATCTGCACTCGGTTTACAACGCGCTCAAGGCGGCGGGTGCGCGGCATGTCACCGTGACGGCAGACCCGCAATTCGTGCGCGGGGCGAAGCGGATCGTGCTGCCGGGCGTGGGTTCGTACAAGGCCTGCATGCACGGGCTCAAGGCGAAGCCCGGATTGGTCGAGGCGCTGAACGAGCGCGTGCTGGAACACGGCGTGCCGTTCCTCGGCATATGCGTGGGCATGCAATTGCTGGCGACCCGCGGGGTCGAACACGGCACGACCAGCGGGCTGGGCTGGATACCCGGCGAGGTCCGCCTGATCGAGCGGACCGACCCGGCGATCAAGGTGCCGCATATGGGCTGGAACGATGTGCGCCACGCGCATCATCGCGATGGCAGCGAGCTGATCGAGGATGGCGAGGCCTATTTCCTCCATTCTTATCATTTCGTGCCCGACGACGGGCATCATGTCGCGGCGATGACCGACCATGGCGGCGGGCTGGTCGCAGCGGTGGCGCGCGACAACATCCTGGGCGTGCAGTTCCACCCGGAAAAGAGCCAGGCCTACGGGCTGGAGCTGCTGGCACGCTTCCTCGACTGGAATCCGGCATGATCGTGTTTCCCGCCATCGACCTCAAGGGCGGGCAGGTCGTGCGCCTGTCC
Source organism: Sphingomonadales bacterium (assembly GCA_014763545.1). Classification (GTDB taxonomy): domain Bacteria; phylum Pseudomonadota; class Alphaproteobacteria; order Sphingomonadales; family Sphingomonadaceae; genus JACXVD01. Next base: position 19,457 of record JACXVD010000020.1, on the reverse strand, counting down.
GAAGGCGATATGGACCGGGCGACGGTCTATGGTGACAATCCGGCGGCGCAGGCGCTGATCTTCGCCGAAGCGGGGGCGCAGCACCTGCATGTGGTCGATCTCGACGGCAGCTTCGCCGGGCGCGCCGAAAACCGCGAGGCGGTCGAGGCGATCGTCGGTGCATTTCCCGGCTACGTCCAGCTTGGCGGCGGCATCCGCAATCGCGAAGCGGTGGAAGGCTGGTTCGATCTCGGCGTCGCGCGGGTGGTGATGGGCTCCGCTGCGCTGAAGGACCCCGAATTCGTCAAGGACATGGCGCGCGAATTTCCCGGCGGCATCGTGGTGGCGGTGGATGCGCGCGACGGGATGGTCGCGACCGAGGGCTGGGCGGACGTATCCGACGTGCCGGTGGTCGACCTCGCCCGCCGGTTCGAGGATGCGGGCGTTGCCAGCCTGCTGTTCACCGATATCGGCCGTGACGGGCTGCTCAAGGGCGTGAACATCGAAGCGACGGTGGACCTTGCGCGCCGGGTCGATATCCCGGTGATCGCCAGCGGCGGCGTGAAGGGGCTGGACGATATCCATGTCCTCTCGCTCCATGCAGCCGACGGGATCGAAGGCGTAATCACCGGCCGCGCGCTTTACGAAGGGCGGCTGGACCTCGCCGCCGCGCTGGCCATGGCGGCACGGGCATGATCCTGCTGCTCGCCGCCCTGACCAGCGCGACCATGCTGGTGGTGATCAGCGGCGATCTGTTTCGCGGGCGCACCGCACTCGGCCCGCTGCTGATCGACCGGGCACAGTCGCCGGGGCGTTTCTGGGCCGTGCTGTTCCTCTATGCCGCGGCAGCCATGGCCATCCTGATCATGGCGATCTATGACCGTGCGCAGCAATCGCGGGCGGACCAGCCGACCGACGATGCCAGCCCCGTGATCCTGACTTTCGAGTCCGACCAATGACCGTCCGTATCCGCGTCATCCCCTGTCTCGACGTTGCCGATGGCCGCGTGGTCAAGGGCGTCAATTTCGTCGATCTCAAGGATGCCGGCGATCCGGTCGAACAGGCGCAGGCCTATGATGCGGCGGGCGCGGACGAGCTGTGCTTCCTCGATATTTCCGCCAGCCACGAAGGGCGCGGCACGCTGCTCGACATCGTGCGGCGCACGGCGGAAGTGTGCTTCATGCCGCTGACCGTGGGCGGCGGGGTGCGCACGGCAGAGGACGCGCGCGCGCTGCTGCTGGCGGGCGCGGACAAGGTTGCGGTCAACAGCGCGGCAGTATCGCGCCCCGAAGTGGTGGCCGAAATCGCGGAAAAATTCGGCAGCCAGTGCTGCGTCGCCAGCATCGATGCCCGCCGCAGCGGTGCGGGGTGGCAGATTTTCACCCATGGCGGGCGCAAGCCGACGCGGCTCGACGCGGTCGAACATGCGGTGAAGCTGGCCGAACTCGGCGCGGGCGAATTGCTCGTCACCTCGATGGATGGTGACGGGACGCAGGGCGGCTACGACCTCGCCCTGACGCGCGAGATCGCCGACGCGGTCAGCGTGCCGGTGATCGCCAGCGGCGGGGTCGGCAATCTCGATCATCTGGTCGAAGGCGTGACCAAGGGCCATGCGAGCGCGGTGCTGGCTGCCTCGATCTTCCATTTCGGCACTTATACGATCGCCCAGGCGCACGAGGCGCTGCGCGCTGCCGGATTGCCCGCGCGGGGCTGAACCGTCGGAAAAGCTGACACCTGCGCGGTTTGCGGACCGGGCGTTAACCATCGAAGGCGGTGCGGGCAGGTCTGTTGGCTGGGGTGGCACTGTCCTTGCGTTCATCCTGTCATGCGCCGTCTCCTGGTCCCGACCATGCTGATCCTGCTGGCCAGCCCGGCCTATGCCGCGGGCGGTGTGGCGGTGCCCGAACCGTCCAATCTCGGGCTGTTCCTGCTCGGCGTGATCGGCGTCATCCTCGGGCGGCGCGGCGCGCGGCGTCGCAGGCCGCCGGATGAGTGATGTGCGAGGCGATGGGTGCTGGGCGCTTGACCGGCGCCCCTCCGCCGCGCCATGGCAGCGGCATGGATACGCTGACCCGCCTCGAACAGGTAATCGCCGCCCGTCGCGGGGCTGACCCCGCCAGCAGCTATGTGGCGCAGCTCAACGCGCGCGGAACCGGCGTGATCGCCCGCAAGCTGGGCGAAGAGGCGGTGGAGACGGTGGTCGCCGCGCTGTCCGGCAGCCGCGAGGAACTGGTGGGCGAGGCCGCCGACGTGATCTTCCATTTGCTGGTGCTGCTGGGCGCGAAGGATATTTCGCTGGCCGAAGTCTGCGCCGAACTCGACCGGCGCGAAGGCACCTCGGGTATCGCGGAAAAGGCTGCAAGGAGCGCGCAATAATGCCGATCGACCCGACCCTGCCGTATGACGAGAACAACATCTTCGCGAAAATCCTGCGCGGCGAGATTCCGTCGAACCGCGTGTACGAGGATGAATGGGCGATCGCCTTCCATGACATAAACCCGCAGGCGCAGATCCATGTGCTGGTGATCCCGCGCGGGGCGTGGGTCAGCTGGGACGATTTTTCGGCCAGGGCGCCGGCAGAGGAAATCGCCGGCTTCGTGCGCGCCGTGGGCACGGTCGCGCGGGACATGGGGCTGGTCGAACCGGGCTATCGCCTGCTGGCTAATGTCGGCCAGCACGGCGGGCAGGAAGTGCCGCATCTGCACGTCCACCTGTTCGGCGGACAGCCGCTGGGCCGCATGATCGCCTGATCGTTACCCGCAGGTTGGCGGGGGGCGCAAAAGCCCTTCGTCGCGCGCCTGTGGCGGCTTGTCCAAAGTCCCGCTTGCCGGGCGACTCGCGCCGCTGCTAAAGCCCGCCCGGCGATGAGCAAACTCCCCCATCCTCCCGGCGGCATCCTCGACGGCAGCGTCCATCGCTACGCCGTGCGCGTCTATTACGAGGATACCGACCTGTCGGGGATCACCTATCACGCGAATTACCTGCGCTGGTTCGAACGCGCCCGGTCGGACATGGTGCGCCTGCTCGGCATCGACCAGCGCGCCGCGATCGAAGCGGGCGAGGGCGCCTTCGCGGTGACCGAGATCAACCTCAAATATCTGCGCCCGGCAAGGCTGGACGACGATGTGGTGATCGAAACCCGCTGCATCGAAATGCGTCCGGCCAGTTTCCGCATGGCGCAGCGCGCGCTGCGCGGCGAGGAAGTGCTCGCAACCGCCGAATTGCGCGTCGGCTTCATTTCGCCCGATGGCCGCCCGCAGCGCCTGCCCGAAATCTGGCGCCGGGCCTTTACCGAAGTTCTTGTCCAGGAAGGGACTGCATGACCGTTCTCTCGCTGCTTTCGATTGCCGCCGAAACGCCGACCCGGGTGGACCCGGTGCGGCTGTTCCTCGATGCCGATATCGTGGTGCAGGCGGTGATGGCCGGGCTGCTGCTCGCCAGCCTGTGGGTGTGGACGATCATCATTTCCTTCGCCCTGCGCGTGGCCGGGCTGCGCCGCCGCAACGCCGCCTTCGAGGAAGAATTCTGGGAGACCGAGGATTTCGACGCTTTCATGAAGCGGCAGGGCAAGCGCGGCATCCCGTCCTCGCGCGTGGCCATGGCGGGGTTTGCCGAATGGCGCCGCTCGACCACGCCGCAATTGCGCGACCGTGAAGGTGCGCGCCAGCGGATCGGCGCGGCGATGGAAAGCCAGGTGGCGCAGGAAGCGGACGAGTTGGCCGCGCGGCTCAACTTCCTCGCCACTGTGGGTTCGGTTGCGCCGTTTGTGGGCCTGTTCGGTACCGTTTGGGGCATCATGAACAGCTTCTTCCAGATCGGCGCGCAGCAGAATTCCTCGCTCGCCGTGGTTGCGCCGGGTATTTCGGAGGCACTGTTCGCCACCGCCATCGGCCTGTTCGCGGCAATCCCCGCGGTGATTGCCTACAACCGCTATTCCAACTCCGTCAGCCTGTTCGAAGCGCGCCTGCAACGCTTCGCCGACCGGTTCCACGCCAGCCTCAGCCGCGAGTTGGAGAAGCTCTGATGGCGATGGGGGTCCACACTGCCTCGCGCCGGGGCGGGCGTTCGCGCCGCCGCGCGCCGATGGCGGAAATCAACGTCACCCCGCTGGTGGACGTGATGCTGGTGCTGCTGATCATTTTCATGGTCACCGCCCCGCTGCTGGCCAGCGGCGTGCCGATCGACCTGCCTGACAGCCGCGCCAACGCGCTGGACCAGCAGCCCGACCAGGTGACCGTCTCGCTCGATAGTACCGGCGCGATTTACATCGACGATGCCGCGGTGCCGAGCGGCGGCCTGCCCGATGCGCTGGCGCAATTGCGGCAGGGGGCCGATGGCAGCTACCCACTGGTGACCCTGCGTGCCGACCGGCGGATCGACTATGGGCGGGTGATGGCGGTGATGGGCGAGATGAACCGCGCCGGGATCACCTCGATCTCGCTGGTCACCAACGGTTCAGTTGAGGCTCCATAGCCTCCGATCCGATGGGGACAGGCACACTCCGCAGCGATGAATGGGTCGGCCTCGGACTGGCCGCGTTGCTGCATGTCGTGCTGGCAACGGTGCTGATGCTGCAGCCCGAACGCGAAGTGCCGCCCGAACCGCAGCGCATCACGGTGAACCTCGCGACCGATGTCGGCTTGCAGGCGACATCGCCCGATCCGGTGGCCGAAAGCCAGGCTTCGGTCGCCCCGATCCTGTCGGAAGAACCCGCCCCGCCGCAGCCCGAACCAGTTGCCGTGCCCGAGCCGATCCCCGCGCCGCGCCCGGTGGCGACAACGCCGCCCAAGCCGAAGACGGTCACCCCGCCCAGCACCGCGCCCCGGCGGCGGCCCGACACGCCTTCGACCGCCAAGCAATCGACCGTGACGCCCCCGAAGGCACCGCCCAAGTCTCCGCCCAAACAGGCGACGGGCAAGTCTGGCGGCGGCAGCCGACTGGGTGACAATTTCCTGCAGGGCGCGGGCGACAGCACGACCACCAGCGAAACCCGCATCCCCGCCGGCCAGATCGGGCCGAGTGCGAAGGCGTCGCTGGTCCAGGCGATTGCCCGCAAGATCAAGCCCAAATGGACCCCGCCCGACGGGCCCGAGGTGGACAAGATCACCACCTATCTGCGTTTCCGCCTCAACCCCGACGGCAGCCTCGCCGGGCGTCCGGAGGTGATAAGGCAGACCGGGATCAACGATACCAACCGGGCGCAGGCCGCCCGCCATGCCGAAAACGCCATTCGCGCAGTGCAACTTGCTGCGCCGTTCGACGACTTGCCGCCCGAATACTACAATGCGTGGAAACTCGTCAGCCCGTTCAGCTTCGATTGGAAACTGTCGCAATGAAAATGCTCGCCTCGATCGTCCTGATGTTTGTCGCCGCGCCTGCGCTGGCGCAGGATCTCGGCACGCCGCCGCCGCCCGATGGCCGGATCGAAACCATGGGCGAGGCTGAGGATGAAGGCGGGCTTTCGGGTTCGGTATCCTTCGAAGGCAATCTCGACGATCTTGGCATCGCCATCCCCGGTTTCGCCACTGACCGCGACAAGCCCACGCCAGCCAATGCCGATGGCACCGCCGCGCTGGGGCGCGAGCTGGCGCGGGTCATCACCGCCGACCTCAAGAACAACGGGCTGTTCAAGCCCACCGGGCCGGACGCGCTGCCGCAGCCAGCGTTCGGCCAGATCACCTCGCCCTCCTGGTCGACCTGGCAGGGTCGTGGCGCCGAAATGCTGGTGCATGGCTATGTCCGCGCGGGGGCCGATGGGCGGTTGACGGTCGGCTGCTATCTCTACGACGTCCAGCTCAAGAGCGAGCTGGTGCGCGAAGGCTGGGTCGTGCCGCCGCAGGACTGGCGGCGCGCGGCGCATAAATGCGCCGACCTCGTCTATTCGCGCCTGTCCGGCGAAAGCCCGTTCTTCGACAGCCGCATCGCCTATATCGCCGAAACCGGCCCCAAGGATAACCGCGTCAAGCGGCTGGCGATCATGGACAGCGACGGGGCCAACCACCGCTTCATCACCACCGGGCGCTCGATGGCGCTGACGCCGCGCTATTCGCCCGATTACCGCAAGCTGCTGTATCTCTCCTATGTCGATGGCAACCCGCGGATCTATGTCTACGACATCGGCAGCGGCACGCAGAAGCTGATCACCCAGTCGAAGAACCCGACCTTTGCGCCGCGCTGGTCGCCCGATGGCAAATGGGTGCTCTATTCGATGGCGGTCGGCGGCAATACCGACATCTATCGCGTGTCGAGCGAAGGCGGCCCCAGTGTGCGACTGACCGATACGCCGGGGATCGACATCGGCGGTTCGTTCTCGCCCGATGGCAGCAAGATCGTGTTCGAAAGCGACCGTTCGGGCAGTCAGCAAATCTATGTGATGAACGCCGATGGCACGAACCAGCGGCGCCTGTCCTTCTTCGGCGGCCGCGCGGCAACCCCCGAATGGAGCCCGCGCGGCGACCAGATTGCCTTCACCCACATCGCCGGCAATTTCCGCGTCGCGGTGATGAACCCGGACGGCAAGGACCTGCGTTACCTGACCGACAGCTGGCAGGACGAGGCGCCGACCTGGGCGCCCAATGGCCGCATCATCCAGTTCTTCCGCACCGAAAAGGGCAGCGGCAAGACTTCGCTGTGGCAGGTCGACCTGACCGGTCGCAACGAACGCCGCCTGCCGACCCCGGTCGACGCGTCGGACCCGGCATGGGGACCGGTTTTGCCGTAAGCGCGTTGGCCTGCATACTGGCGCCAGTGCCGAATCGAATTTGATAAGGAGAAGACAATGAAACGGATTGCCCTGACTGCCGCTCTCCTCGCCGGCACGGCTGCCCTGTCGGCGTGCAAGACGACCGCACCCGCTGATCTGCCGCCCGATCCCACGCCGTCCACTGGCGCGGCGACCGGCACCACCACGACCCCGGCCGGCCCGGCAGTCGGCTCGCAGGAACATTTCGTGCGTGCGGTGAACGGCCAGAACATCATCTATTTCGACACCGATCGCTACAATATCGATAGCCAGGATGCCGCGGCACTGCAGGTGCAGGCGCAATATCTGATGCAGTATCCGGGGGTGATGGTCACGGTCGAGGGGCATTGCGACGAACGCGGCACGCGCGACTACAACCTCGCGCTGGGTGAACGGCGCGCCAATGCGGCGAAGAATTATCTCGTTAGCCTGGGCGTGCCGGCCAACCGTATCTCCACCGTGAGCTACGGCAAGGAACGCCCGGTGGCGCTGGGTTCGAGCGAAGATGCCTGGGCGCAGAATCGCCGCGCGGTGACCGTGGTGATCAACTGATTTTGCAAATCAGCGGGTGAGCAGCGTCGGGGCGGGAAGCTCTGGCACTGCCCAGCCCGCTGTGGCGGGGGCAAGGCCTGCGCCCTGTGCCTCGGACATGGAGTGGCCCAAGCTGCCTTGCGTCAGTGCAAGGCCGGCCATCGCGATGGTCGCGCATACGGCCGAAAGGGTCAGTTGCCTGCTCATTCGCGTCATCTGGTCACTCGATGGTTTATTGCAAGTGCGAAGTCGTTTTCGCAATGCAACATTTCGATGAAGGATTCGTTGGCGCGGCTGGCGCTCTGGCGCAAGCACCCCTAGATTGGCGTTTATGGCAGTGGGACAAACAGCATGAGCATCGGCGCATGAGCAAGGCGCGCCGCTCGATGGACTGGGGCTTCCCGCGCTGGCGCGGTTACGGCAGCTCGCGCGAGGCGGCGACGGTGCGCCTGTGCGATCGCCACGGCTGCGAAGAGCCGGGGGATTGCCCGGCGCCGAAATCGCCCAACAGCCCGGACCGCTGGTATTTTTGCCAGAAGCACGCGGCGGAATACAATTCCAAGTGGGACTACTTCGAAGGCCTCTCGAAAGAGGAGGCGGAAGAACGCGCGGCGGGCGAACGGCGCGACAATTCCGGATATGCCGAAGCCTCGCACTACGGCTGGGCGGGCAGTGGCGATGGCAGCCGCAGCGCCGACGAGATGCGCGCGCTCGAACTGCTGGGGCTGGAAGCCGATGCCGATTTCCCGGCGATCAAGAAGGCGTGGCGCGACAAGGCGAAGGGAGTCCACCCCGATGTGAAGCCGGGCGACGAGGAAGCCGCCAAGGCGTTCCATGCCTATAGCGTCGCCTACGAAGTCCTCCGCCAGGCCGAGGAACGGCGCGAGTGGCGCGGATGAGCACGATCGCCCGCACCGCCGATGCCGGCAGTGCGGCGGACGCCTTGCGCAGCGACGGGGCGGTGGTGATCGAGCATTTGTGGGACGCCGCCGCGATGGAATGGATCGCGGCGCTGGTCGCCCGGCGGCATCCCGAATTTGCCGACAAGGCGTCGATCGCCGACATGGTCGACAATGGCGAAGGGCGCTTCATCGCCCCCGTTACCCTGTGCCGCGAGCTGTGCGATCTGGGCCTGTTCGATCACCCGGTGCTCGATGCGGTGTTGCAGGCGGCGCTGGGCAGCGATTTCATCTTCGAAGCCTTCGGGATGCTGATGGCGGATGCCGGGTGTCCGGCGCAGGAGCCGCATCGCGATGGCGGATTGCTGTTTCCCGAGAGCGGGCTCGATCGGGTGCTCCCGCCCGCCTCCCTCACCGTGGGGATCCCGCTGGTCGCAGTCGTTGCCGACAATGGACCGACCGCGATCCGTCCGGGCAGCCATCGCTTTGCCGAAGCGGCTGAACAGGCCGAGCCGGTGATCCCCTCGCTCGCGCTCGGGAGCGCGGTGTTGTGGGATTATCGCGTGTTGCACCATGGCTGCGCCAATCGCACGAAGAGCGCGCGCCCGATGCTGTATTTCACCGCCAGCCGCCCCTTCTGGTTCGACCACAAGAACTTCGCCCGCGGCAACCGCCGACTGGTTGCCGAACAGGATGTGATCGCGGCGCTCGGCCCGCGTTACGCGCGGGCCGTGGTGGCCTGAGCGATCCGCGCGGCGACAGCCGCGGCGATGCGCTCGCCCAGATCCGGCCCCTGTTCGGGATAGAGATAGGGTTCGATCAGTTCGGCCTCCATCAGCAGCAACCCGCCGTCTTCGCCGCGGACCATGTCGATCCGCGCATAGAGCGGGGTGGGGAAGGGCAGCGCACTGGCCACCTGCGCCACTTGGGCAAGATCAGCCGATGTCGGGGCGTAGGGTTCCTCGCACCCGCCATAGACCGACTGGATGCGGTAGTCGCCCGCCGCCGCGCGCTTGCGCAGGGCGTGGCTTACCTCTCCGTCGATCAGGATGAAGCTCAGCTCGCCTTCGCTTTCGATCGAAGGGACGAAGGGCTGGATCATCGCCGGACGGTCCATCCGCCAGCCCGGTGCGGGCGGCGCCGCGCGGGTAAAGCTGTGCTGCCCTTCCGCGCCCGCGCCGACCTGGCGCTTGACCACCACCCGCTCGCAGCCGAAGCGGATGAATGCCTCCTCCACGCTGGCCGCGTCCGCCGCTTCGGCCCAGATCGTGGGGATGGTCGGCGCGCCGCGCGCCGCGAGATCGGCGAGATAGCGCTTGTCGATGTTCCAGCGCACCACCTGCACCGGGTTGCACAGCGCGATCCCGGCTGCCTCCAGCGCGTCGATCCGGGCCATGAAGGCGGGATAGCGGTCCTGATAGTCCCACACCGTGCCGAGCAGCACCAGCGGCAGCCCGGCAAAGGCTGCGTCGGGCGCGTGCCAGTCGACCACCTCGAGCGCGATCCCACGCGCGGCAAGGGCAGGCGCAATCGCGGCGACCTGCCGGTCATGCTCGAACGCGTCGGCCCGCCGCACGGGCGAGCCGGGCAGCGTGCCGGGGCAGGCGAGGAAGCCGATGCGCATCATCGCCTGCGCGATAGCCCGCCGTTCAGACCTTGCCCAGCGCCTGGTCGAAATCGGCGATCAGGTCGTCCGCGTCCTCGATCCCGATGGAAATGCGCACGAGGTTGTCGGTGATGCCCAGCTGCGCCTTGCGCTCGTCGGGCACCGACAGATGGGTCATCGCCGCAGGCAGGCTGGCGAGCGTTTCGGTCCCGCCCAGGCTCACCGCCAGCTTGGCGATGGTCAGGCTGTCGAGGAAGCGGAAGGCTTCCGCCTCGCCGCCCTTGATGAACAGCGAGAAGGTGCTGCCCGCCCCGGTGCAGTGGCGGCGATAGATGTCCTGCTGGCGCGCATCCTCGATGAAGCCGAGATAGCCCAGCCCTTCCACCTTGGGATGCTGGCGCAGGAAGGCGCAGACCTTGGCCGCATTCTCGCCCGCGCGGGTCATGCGCAGCTCCACCGTTTCCAGGCTGCGCAGCAGCATCCACGCGGTGTTGGGGTCGCAGATGCCGCCCATCGTGTTGCGCAGCATGCGCACCGGGGTCATCCATCGACGGGCGCCCGCGATGCTGCCGGCGACGAGGTCCGAATGGCCGCCGACATATTTGGTCAGCGAATAGACCACGATGTCCGCCCCATGGTCGAGCGGGCGCTGCCACAGCGGGCCGAGGAAGGTGTTGTCGATCGCGATCGGGCACGAGTTCTGGCTTGCGCTACCGCCTTCGGCTGCTTGGGCGCGGCCGAGCACTTCGTCGCGCGCATCGCGCATCGCCTCGATATCGACCAGCGCATTGGTGGGGTTCGCCGGGCTTTCGAGGTAGATCATCGCCACCTTGCCGCCATTGGCGGCGGCCTGCGCCTTCGCCTGTTCGAGCACCGCGTCCATCTCGGCGCGGGTGGCGCCCGCAGGGAAGTCGACATAGGTCACGCCGAAGCGGCTCATGTGTTTCGCGACGAAGCCTTCGCTTGCGGCGTAGAGCGGGCCGGAGTGCACGATCACGTCGCCCGCGTTGCACAGCGCCAGCATCAGCACGGTGATCGCGGTCATCCCGCTGGAGAAGCACAGCGCTTCCTCCGCCCCGTCCCAGATCGCCAGCCGCTCTTCGAGGATCTGCTGGTTCGGCCCGTTGAAGCGCGAATAGACCAGCCCCTCGGCCCCGCCCGGGCGCTTGCCGGTGATCCCTTCGAAGTGATGCTTGCCCGCAGCGGCACTTTCGAAGGCGAAGGTGCTGGTGAGGAACATCGGCGGTTTCAGGCTGCCTTCGGACAGCTGCGGATCGTAGCCTGCGCCCATCATCAGCGTCGCCGGGCTGAGCTTGCGTTCGCCGATATGGGTGATGGTGGCCTTGGGCTTGCGCAGGGCAGAGGGCTTGTCGGTCGAATCGGTCATCGGGGGCATTCCTCCCTCGTCGGGCGTTGCCGGATGCATCGCGCTGCACCGCCCGCAACGCTCCCAGGAAGGCAGGAGCCATGGGGCTGGATGGCGGCGCCCGTCCCTAACCTCCGCAGGAACGCCTCTCCGCCAGCAGCCGGATGATGGAGCGCCGAATACCGCCTCGCGCAAGCGGTTTCAACCGTAACCGGATCATGTGCACAGGCTTTCGCCAACCGAGACATGGACCGGGTGTTACACTGTCCTGGGGAGAAAAAATCTGCTTGTCCGCGGTGCCGGGGGAGGGCGGCGCGAGAGGATGGTTTCGCGGTCATGGCGCGGTGTTAACGACCGGTCGTCCTGTAGGACAGCGCCGACCGGTCGGCCGCAACACAGGGGCGTGTCTTTCCAATGATATGAATGACCATTGCGCGCCGAGCGTTTATTCGATATTTCGATAATTATCGAATCAAGAGGGTAAGCAATGCGAGCCGACCGCGTAATCCGGGCCCTGTCCGCCTTGGCGCAAGACCATCGGCTGACGGCATTTCGCCTGCTGGTTCAGGCGGGGGAGGAGGGCATCGCGGCTGGCGTGCTGGCGGAGATGTTGGACATCGCGCCGTCTTCGATGAGCTTCCATCTGGCCCAGCTTGCCAATGCAGGGCTGGTCATGCAGCGGCGCGAAAGCCGCTCGATCATCTATTCGGCGGACTACGCCGCGATGAATGGCCTGATGGGCTATCTTACCGAAAACTGCTGCGGCGGCTTGCCCTGTTGTGACGATGCCGCCTGTCTTCCCGCTGCCCAGAGAAGGAGTGCCTGATGAAACGCTTCCACGTCCATGTCGGCGTGACCGATCTCGACAGTTCCATTGCCTTCTATTCGCGCCTGTTCGGTGCCGAACCTGCCGTGGTGAAGCACGACTATGCCAAATGGATGCTAGACGATCCGCGCCTCAACTTCGCGATCTCGATGCGCGAGGGTGCGGCAAAGGGGATCGAGCATGTCGGCTTGCAGGTCGCGGACAAGGGCGAGCTTGAAGAAGTCTATGGCCGCCTGAAGGCCGCAGACCGTCCGGTGCTCGAAGAAGGCGCGACAACGTGCTGCTACGCGCAATCAGAAAAGAGCTGGATTGCCGACCCCGATGGCGTGGTGTGGGAAGCCTTCCTGACCGAAGGCGAGAGCACTACCTATGGCGGCAGTCCCGACCTTGAGCGGCTTGCCTCCGCTAATGCGGCGGCGGATGCCTGCTGCGCACCGCCGGCGGCTTCCGCGAAGCCGCCCTGCTGCTGAGCTGCGCCATGTCGGATCGACCCTTGAACGTGCTGTTCCTGTGCACCGGCAATTCCGCGCGCTCGATCCTGGGCGAAGCGATCCTGAACCAAGATGGCGGGGGTCGCTTCAAGGCCTTTAGCGCAGGGAGCAATCCAGCAGGCACGGTCAATCCGTGGGCGCTCCATACCCTGAAGATGCTGGGCTATCCGGCCGAGGGCTATTCCTCGAAGAGCTGGAGCAGCTTTGCCGACGGGCCGGAGTTCGACCTGATCTTAACCGTCTGCGACAGTGCGGCGGCGGAAAGTTGCCCTGTCTGGCCGGGCCGTCCGATATCGGCGCATTGGGGTATCCCCGATCCGGCGGCGGTTGCGGGCAGCGACGCCGAGAAAGCGGCGGCATTCCTCGATGCTTTCCACATGCTCAAGCGACGCATCGACCTCCTGCGGGTGTTGCCGAGTGCAAGTTTCGACCAAAAAGGCCTGCGCGAGACGCTGCAGGCCATCGGACGTGAGGCAGACCAGCAATGATCGGCACCAAGAACCGGACCGCGGCCGACATCGACGCGCGTGCAGCGGGGCTGGGCCTGTTCGAGAAATGGCTCTCGCTATGGGTCGGGGCGGCAATCCTTGGGGGGATTGCGCTAGGCAATGTCGCGCCGCGCATTTTTGCTTCGCTTGCTTCCGTCGAATACGCCTCGGTAAATCTCGTCGTCGCGGTGCTGATCTGGGCGATGATCTTCCCGATGATGGTTGCGGTCGATTTCGGGGCGGTGCGCCGCGTTGGCGACAAGCCCAGGGGCCTGATCATTACGCTCGTGGTCAATTGGCTCGTCAAGCCCTTCACCATGGCTGCGCTCGGCCTGCTGTTTTTCGAAGTGATATTTGCGGGCCTGATCGCGCGTGCTGATGCGCAGCAATACATCGCCGGGTTGATCCTGCTGGGCGCGGCGCCCTGCACTGCTATGGTGTTCGTGTGGTCGCAACTGACCCGGGGTGATCCGGCCTATACGCTGGTACAGGTGGCGGCGAACGATCTGATCATGATCGTCGCCTTCGCGCCCATCGTCGCGTTGCTGCTTGGCGTGACGGACATTGCCGTGCCGTGGGAAACGCTGCTGCTGTCTGTCGCACTCTATGTCGTGGTGCCGCTCGCTGCCGGAGCCTTCGTGCGACATCGGCTGCTTGCCAGCCACAATGGCGATGAATCGGCGGTTGCTGCATTCACGGGTCGGATGAAGCCGCTTTCGATCGTCGGACTGCTGTTGACTGTACTGCTGCTGTTCGGCTTCCAGGCTGAAACCATCGTCGCACGCCCGCTGCTGATTGCGCTGATTGCTGCGCCGATCGTCGTCCAGAGCTACGGCATCTTCTTCATCGCCTACGGGTGGGCCAAGGCGTGGAAGGTTCCGCACGCGGTAGCGGCGCCCTGTGCGCTGATTGGCACATCCAACTTCTTCGAATTGGCGGTGGCTGTAGCCATCGGTCTGTTCGGGTTGGGCAGCGGCGCGGCGCTGGCTACTGTCGTCGGCGTGCTGGTGGAGGTTCCGGTCATGCTATCGCTGGTCGCGATCGCCAATCGGACGCGCACGCGATTTCCGCCTGCCTGAAGTCCAATCCGATCTCCCGCTGCGGCACCTAGAAGGCCGAAACACCCCACACCGCGCCCACGATCAGCGCCACGCCGGTCACATCCAGCCAGAACCCCGCCGCGATCATGCGTTTGAGTTCCATGTGGCCGGTGCCCCAGGCAATCGCATTGGGACCGGTCCCGGCGGGCAGCATGAAGCCCCAGGTGGAGGCGATGGCGGCGGGGAGGGCGATGAGCAGCGGGTCGGCGTGGAGCGAGGGGGCGAGGGCGGCGACGACCGGCATGATCCCGCTCGCCGTGGCGATATTGCTCGCAAATTCGGTGATGACGATCACCAGCGCCACCACCACCAGCGCGACCAGCAGCGGCGGGACGCTGGCGAGCGGCAGCAGCGCGGCGCCGATCCAGTCGGCGAGGCCGCTCGCGGTCATCCCCATCGCCATTGCCAGCCCGCCGCCGAACATCAGCACCACGTCCCACGGGGCGCGATTGGCCTCGGGCCAGGTCAGCATCGGCCGCCCGCTGCCGTCGGGCAGCAGGAACATGGCCAGCCCCGCGATGGCGGCGATGGTCCCGTCGGTCAGCCCGCCTTTCGGCAGCAGCGGCTCGGTCCAGGGCTGGGTCATCCACGCCAGCATGGCGAGGACGACCACCACCATCAGCCGCTTCTCCGCAGTCGACCAGCCCGTGCCCGAAGAGATCGCGGCGCGCGCCGCGACCGGGTCGAACCCGTCGTCGCCCAGATGCTGCACCCGCGCGATGATGAAGGCGGCGAGGGGGACGCCGACCGCCACGATGGGGATGGCGTAGAGGCTCCATTCGAGGAAGCTGATGTGGATCTGCAGCGTTTCCTCGATCAGCGCGGCGCCGATGACATTGGTCGGCGTGCCGATCATCGTGCCCAGCCCGCCGACGCTGGCGGCAAAGGCAATGCCCATCGGCAGCGCGCCGGCCAGCCCGTCCTTGCGCTCGGGCCCGATGCCGCCGGCGGCCAGCATCGCCAGCGCCATCGGCATCATGATCAGCGCGGCGGAGGTGTTGGAAATGATCATCGACAGGATCGCGGTGGCCGCCATCACCCCGATCAGCAATTGCCAGCTTTTCGGGCCGGTCAGCCCCATGATGAACAGCGCCAGCCGCCGGTGCAGGCCGGTCCGCTCGATCGCCAGCGCCAGGAAGGCGCCGCCGATGAAGATGAACATGATCGGCGAGTAATAGGCCGCCGCGGTCCTGCCCGCATCGGCGACCCCGGTCAGCGGCAGGACGATGAAGGGCAGCAGCGCGGTGGCATAGAGCGGGATCGCCTCGGTCATCCACCACACGGCCATCCACAGCACCAGCCCCGCCGCCAGCCACGCCGGTTCGGGCATGGTGCCGGGCGCGGGCGCCAGCAATGTGAGCGCGAACAGGCCGGGGCCGGCGAACAGGCCGATGCGGCGTGCAGTCATGGCAATCCCTCTCTCCCTTGCCGCCTTGCTAGCGCAGGGCGGCGGGAGGGGGAAGGGCACGCGGATCGCGGTGGATCAGTGGGTCCAGTCGAGCGTGGTGGACTGGATGTGCCAGCGCAGCTGTTCGGGGGTTGCGCCGGGCACATCGTCGACCCGGCGCAGCACGACATCGCCTTCGATGCGCACCGGGCGGCCCGCATCGTCGGTGGCAGTGATCACGGCATGGCTGGTGTAAAAGGATGATCCGGCGGCGCCTTCCATCGTTCCGCCCGGCACCGCGACGGTGATTTCGCCCAGCCCGGCGAAGAGCTGCGCGAACTGGGCCGCGCTCCACTTCGCGTGGTCCTGTTCGCTCATCAATTGCCATGCGCGGTCGAACTGCTTGCGCTCGATCGCGCGGGCCCAGTCGAGCAACACCGCACGCGCGCCGGGTTCGCCCTTGTCCGCTTCGCCGGGCTGCGCAGCGGGCGAGGTGGGTGTGCCTGTGGGCGTCGCGGTCGGGCCGCCAGCCTGCGGGGCAGCGGTGGAGGCCGTGGTCGCATCGGGCGCGGCGTTGCTGGCGGGCTCGGCCTGGCAGGCGGCGAGCAGGGCGATCGCGCCGAGCGCGAGGGGCAATCCATGTTTCATGCAACGAAAAACCGGGGAGCCGCGCATTGCGTTCCCCGGTTCAATCGTCATGCCGTGTCGGGCGGCCTATTTGGGGGCCAGCACCATCAGCATCTGGCGGCCTTCGAGCCGCGGGTATGCTTCGACCTTGGCAGTCTCTGCGACATCTTCCTGCACGCGGCGCAGCAGGTTCATCCCCAGTTCCTGGTGCGCCATTTCGCGCCCGCGGAACCGCAGGGTCACCTTGACCTTGTCGCCTTCTTCGATGAACTTGTTGATCGACCGCATCTTCACGTCGTAATCGTGCGTGTCGATGTTCGGACGCATCTTGATCTCCTTGATCTCCTGCGTCTTCTGGGTCTTGCGTGCGGCGTTCGCCTTCTTCTGCGCCTCGTAGCGGTATTTACCGACATCGAGGAACTTGCACACCGGCGGGTCGGCGTTGGGCGACACTTCGACGAGGTTGAGTCCAACCTCGGCAGCCTGCTCGATCGCTTCGCGGGTGTACATCACGCCAAGGTTCTCGCCGTTCTCGTCGATGACGCGAACCTTGTCGGACTGGATCATGTTATCAAAGCGCGGGCCGCTCTTAACGGGCATGGCCATACTGCGCCGGGGTGGACGGGCTATAGTCGATTCTCCTGCATCTTGCCTCTGTTCAGAGCGCCCCTGTAGTGCGGAAATCGGCGCTTGGCAAAGGGTAGCTTCAGTTGGCCCGCATCAGGCGGCGCGGCGCCACAGCGGAAATTTCGCCAGCTTGCCGCCCGCGGGCAACACCGCGTCGATCCGGGCCGCCGGCTGCATGGCGGACAGGATCTCGGGATCGCCCGCGTCCATCCCCCCGGTCAGCGCGCCGAAGGCAGGCAGGATCATCCGCCCGCCGCCCCCGCCGCCCTCGCTCATTACCGCGCAAGGGCGGCTGATGTGCCGGTCGCGCAGCTTGAGCCGCAGCTTGGGGTGGAAATGGCCGGTCAGTTCGGGCCGGGTTTCCTGCGCGGCAGCCTTGTGGCGCAGGACCATGCCCGCCACCACCAGCTCGTCCGCGATCGTGCCGCCGGCCTGCCGTTCCAGCCCCGGATCGTGATTGCCGGTGATCCACACCCAGTCGAGCGAGCGGGTCAGCGCCGCCAGCATGCCTGCGGCATGCGGCTCCATCCGTGCCAGCCCGCCATCGTCGTGGAAATTGTCGCCCAGCGTATAGACCCGCCGCGCACCCGTTTCGCGCACGGCATCGGCCAGCAGTTCGAGCGTGGCGCGGCTGTCGTAAGGCGGCAGCATCTGCCCGTGGCGGGCGAAGAAGCTGGCTTTTTCGAGATGCAGGTCGGCCACCAGCAGCGCGGATTCGCGCGGCCAGTAGAGCGCGCGGCTGCCCGTCATCACGAATTCTTCGCCTGCGAACGAAAGGGGAACCATGGGGACACCCTTGCCGCAGCGCGGGGGCTTTGGCAAGGGTGCGCCCATGAGCGAGAATGTGACCGACTGGAGCCCCCATACCGCCCGCGCGAAAGAGTGGTTCGAAGCCCTGCGCGATTCGATCTGCGCCGAATTCGAGGCGATCGAGCGCGAGGCCGGATCGGATGCTTCCTTCCAGTATGACAGCTGGCAGCGCGAGGAAGACGGCAACGACAATCCCGGCGGCGGCACGCGCGGATTGATGAAGGGGCAGGTGTTCGAGAAGGTCGGGGTCAATGTCTCGACCGTCCACGGCAGCTTCGCGCCCGAATTTGCCAAGACGATCCACGGGGCACAGGAAAACCCGTCCTTCACCGCCACCGGCATCAGCCTGGTCGCGCATATGGCCAACCCGCATGTGCCCGCGGTGCATATGAACACGCGCTTCCTCACCACCGGCAAGGCATGGTTCGGCGGCGGGGCGGACCTCAACCCGCCGCTGCCCTATGACGAGGATACGGAAGAATTCCACGCCGCCTTCCGCGCGGCCTGCGCGGGCCACAACCCGACCTATTACGAACGCTTCCGCAAATGGGCGGACGATTATTTCTATATCCCGCATCGCGGCGTGCATCGCGGGGTCGGCGGGATCTTCTACGACCATCTCGAATGCGACGACGAGGCAGCGTGGGAACGCAATTTCGCCTTCACACAGGATGTCGGCCGCGCTTTCCTCGATGTCTTCCCCCGGCTGGTCCGGCGCCGGATGGGGATGGAATTCACCGCGGCGGACAAGCGCCAGCAGCTCGAATGGCGCGGGCGCTATGCCGAATTCAACCTGGTTTACGACCGCGGCACCCTGTTCGGCCTCAAGACCGGCGGCAATATCGACGCGATCCTGATGAGCCTGCCGCCCGAAGCGGTGTGGAGCTAGGTCAGCTGCCCCACCCTGCCGCTGCGACCTTCGCTTTGCCGTAGGCGATCAGGCAGCGCATGTAGCGTTTCTGGAACTCGATCGGGTCGTCCACCTGATCGTCGATCGCGGCCCATTGCGGGCAGGTCTTGGCTACCGGCTGGCCGGTGGTCGGGTCGGCATAGGTGAAGGAGAAGGTGCTGACATCCTCGCCAATGCGCAGGAAGTTGAAGCAGCCCGGCCCTTCGCAGGCTTCGGCCTGCACCTGCTCGGCGCTGAAGCGATAGACCTGGTTGACCAAAATGTGCTCGGTCGACAGCAGCAAATCCATGATGTTCCACTTGGCATGCTGCCCGTCCGGCGGGCCGAGCGGCTGGTCGGGCGTGCACAGGCTGGTGTTTTCCTTGGGGCATTTGGGCGGCGGCAGTTTCAGCGTGCCGTCGATCACCTCGTAGACGACCGGGACCGAGGCCGCCGGCAGCGCCGGGTCGCGCATTCCCGCGCCATGTTCGCCGCTGCCGTGTTTGCGCGCGTGGAACACCTCCAGCACCGAATCCGAGAACAGGCCGAAGCGGGTGCCTCCGTCGATATACATGGTGTTGTCGATGAAAGTGGGCGGGGCGGCCATCGGGGCGGAGGAACTGGCGATGATCGCGCTGATGTAGCAATCCTTCCACTGGCTCGCCTGGCCCTGGAAATTGGTGACGTAGCGGGTGGCCATGTCGCCCAGGTCGAAGGCGACGGCATGGCCGCTGTCGGCATCGGTCGCCCCGACATAGAGCCGCGCGCCCGCGCCATAGCGACGGGCGACCTGCTGCATCACATCGTCGGTCAGGTAGCCCGCCAGCCGCGTGCGCAGCGGATCGAGCGAGGCAAACGCCCCGTGTTCGAGCAGCGCGGCATAATCCTGCGGCGCGATCTTGCCGTTCACCGGCTTGGCATAGACGGTCAGCAGTTCGCTTTCGCTGTCGATCGTGTAGCCTTGAACAGCCGTGGCGGAATCGCCGACAAAGGCGAAGGTGGCGAGGATCGAACCGGTCGAAACCCCGGTGACGACCTGGAACGGGGGCAGCGTGCCGTCGCCGCCCCACCCGCCCAATACGCCCGCAC
>JACXVD010000086.1 GCA_014763545.1 Sphingomonadales bacterium | reverse complement strand
CGACGATGCCGAGAAAGGCGCCAGCCCCGTGCTGGCGAGCGCGGGCCTGTAATGGATCTCGTCACGGTCGATATCGGCGGCACCCATGCCCGCTTCGCCATCGCCAGCGTCGCCGCCGACGGGGCGATCGCGCTCAGCGAACCGGTGACGCTGCACACGCAGGACCACGCCAGTTTCCAGACCGCGTGGGAGGAATTCCGCGCCCGGCAGGGCGGCACCCTGCCCGATGCCGTGGCGATGGCGATTGCCGGGCCGGTCGGCGGCGAGATCATCCGCTTCACCAACAACCCGTGGATCATCCGCCCGGCGCTGGTGCGCGAGAAGCTGGGCGTGGCGCGCTATACCATCGTCAACGATTTCGCGGCGGTGGCCCATGCCGTCGCCCGCTCGCCCGAAGAACAGTTCCTGCGCCTGGCCGGCCCCGACACGCCGCTTCCGCCACAAGGCACGCTGTCGGTGCTCGGCCCCGGCACCGGGCTGGGGGTCGCGCATCTGTGGCGTGACGGCAAGGGCAGCTACCGCGTGCAGGCGACCGAGGGCGGCCATGTCGATTTCGCCCCGCTCGACACGATCGACGATGCGATCCTTGCCCGGCTGCGCAAGCGGCATACGCGCGTGTCGACCGAGCGGGTCGTGTCCGGCCCGGCGATCGTCGACATCTACGAAACCCTCGCCGCGATCGAGGGCCGCGCCGTCCCCGAAACGAGCGATATCGACATCTGGACCCGCGGCACCGGCGGCGAGGACAGCCTTGCTGCCGCCGCGGTCGACCGTTTCTGCCTCGCACTCGGCGCGGTGGCGGGCGACATCGCACTGGCGCAGGGCGCGGCGGGCGTGGTGATTGCGGGCGGCCTTGGCTACCGCATCCGCGAAACGCTGCTAGCCAGCGGGTTCGAGGGGCGCTTCTGCGCCAAGGGCCGGTTTGCCGCGCTGATGGCCAGCCTGCCGGTCAAGCTGATCGTCCACCCGCAGCCCGGCCTGTTCGGCGCCGCTGCTGCCTTCGTGTCCGAACATCGGGGAGCAAGCGCTTGAACGCCATCGAATCCATCATGCGTGCCGCCCCGGTGATCCCCGTAATCGTGATCGACGAGGTGGCGCATGCCGTGCCGCTGGCCGAAGCGCTGGTGGCGGGCGGTTTGCCCGCGCTGGAGGTCACGCTGCGCACCCCGGCGGCGCTCGATGCGATCCGCGCGATGAAGCGCGTGCCGGGCGCCATCGTCGGCGCGGGCACGGTGCTCGATGCGACCCAGCTCGACATGGCAATCGCCGCGGGCGCCGAATTTATCGTCTCGCCCGGATTGACCGAGCCGCTGGGCAAGGCGGCCATCGCCAGCGGCGTGCCCTTCCTGCCCGGCACCGCCAATGCGGGCGACATCATGCGCGGGCTGGACATGGGGCTGACCCATTTCAAGTTCTTCCCCGCAATGGCGGCGGGCGGGCTGCCCGCGCTCAAGGCGATTGCCGCGCCCTTCGGGCAGGTCCGTTTCTGCCCCACCGGCGGGATCGGGCCGGACAATGCCGCCGAATGGCTGGCCTTCGACCCGGTGCTGTGCGTCGGCGGCAGCTGGGTCGCCCCGCGCGGCGAACCCGACCGCCGCAGGATCGAGGCCGCAGCCCTCGCAGCATCGGCATTGTGAGGATCTGCAGGGTGGGCATGGGGCACACGAGCACGGGGTTTGACGCATGAAGACGGTCGCCGAATTGATCGAACGCCTGCAGGCGCACCACGCCCGCACCCGCGAGACCCCGCTGTTCAATCCGGTGTTCCAATTGTCGCTCGACCTCAGCCGCGAGCTCGAAGCGGGCGATATCGACCTCGACACGATTGCGGGCATGATTGCCGAGCTCGAATGCGAGACATTGCAGGCCCGCGCCCGGCGGCTGCGCGGCCTCGTCGCGCCGGTCGGCCCCGATGCCAATCGCGATGCGCTGGCCGGTTGTACCGGCGAACAGGATTTCGCCGCCTTCCGCGCGCGCTGGGAACACCCGCAAATCCACGCCGTGTTCACCGCGCACCCCACCTTCCTGCTGTCGCCCGCGCAATCCGCCGCGGTTGCGAGTGCCGCCAGCGGCAGCGACGAGGTCGATGCCGGGGTCTGCGCCGTCACCGATGCGCGCCCGGCGATCACGCTGGAATTCGAACATGGCGAGGCGATGCGCGCCATGGCGCATGGCCAGCAGGCGCGCGACGCCATCGTCGCCACGCTGCTGCGCGAAGCGGCCCGTCGCTGGCCCGGCGAATGGCAGGATTTCGCCCCGCTGCCGTTCCGTTTCGCCAGTTGGGTGGGCTACGACATGGACGGGCGCACCGACATCAAATGGCATGTCTCGATCGGCTTTCGCCTCGCGGAAAAGGCCGAGCGGCTGGCGAGCTATGTCGCGCAGCTCACGGCGATCGACGCGGGCCATGCGCTGCTCAAGGAGCTGGCCCCCGCCGCTGCCTTCGCCGCCGAACGGGCCGCCGATTTCGCTGCCGATCTGGCCGATCCGGCGGCCTTGTCGGTCGCGGCCAATCGCCTGACCGCCAACGATCCGCGCAAGCTGCTGAGCCTGGCGCCCTATATCGAACGGCTCGAAGCCGAAGCGAAGGAGGCGCCCACCGATCGCGCGATCCAGCTCAAGGTGCTGGCCGCCGCGATGCGGGCCGACGGGCTGGGCATGGGCTGGATTCACTTCCGGGTGAATTCCAAGCAGTTGCACAATGCGATCCGCCGCCGGATCGACCCGGAAGGCGAGCTCGACCTCGGCAGCCGCGGGGCCATCGCCCGGCTGCGCGAAGCGGTGGGCGAAGTGCAGCCGCATCGCAGCAATTTCGCCGCGCTGGCGATCGAAAGCAGCACCGCGATCCGCCAGTTCCTGGCGATGGCGCAGATCCTCCACCACATCGACGCCGACGCGCCGATCCGCATGCTGGTGGCCGAATGCGAACAGCCCAGCACCGTGCTGGCCGCGCTCTATTTCGCCAAGCTGTTCGGGATCGAGGACAAGGTCGACGTTTCGCCGCTGTTCGAGACGGAAAGCGCGCTGGAGCATGGCGGGCGCTTCCTCGATTCGCTGCTGCGCGAGCCCGCTTACCAGGCCTATGCCCGCACGCGCGGGCGGGTCGCGGTGCAGACCGGCTTTTCCGACGCGGGCCGCTTCGTCGGGCAGATCCCCGCCAGCCTGGCGATCGAGCGCCTGCAGGGGCGGCTGGCCGAAGCCATGGCCGCCAACGGGCTGAGCGATGTCGCCGCGCTGGTGTTCGACACCCATGGCGAGAGCATGGGGCGCGGGGCGCATCCATCCAGCTTTGCCGACCGGCTCGAATGGCCGCTCAGCCCCTGGGCGCGGCGGCGCTTCGTGCGTGCAGGCATCCGGCTGGAGCCCGAGGTCAGCTTCCAGGGCGGCGACGGCTACCTGTTCTTCGCCACCCCCGAACTCGCGCTGGCGACGCTGACCCGCATCGCCTGCCTGCGCCCGGCCGAAACCGATCCCGATGCGCCGACCGACTCGTTCTATCGCCGTACCGACCTCAGCCTCGATTTCTACCGCGCGATCCGCGACCACCAGCGCCAGCATCTCGAAAGCCGGACCTACAGCCGCGCGATCACCGCCTTCGGCCTCGGCCTGCTCAATGAAACCGGCAGCCGCAAGAGCCGCCGCCAGAGCGACCTTGCCTCCGACCGCGAGATGAGCCTGCGGCAGATCCGGGCGATCCCGCACAACGCCATCCTCCAGCAGCTCGGCTATCCGGTGAATGTGATCGCCGGTTTCGGCAGCGCGGCGGACGGGAATTACGAAGAACTGGCCGCGCTGCTGCGCGACAGCGAGCGCGGGCGGCAATTGGTGCGGCTGGTGCGCGCATCCAACGCGCTGGCCAGCATCAAGACGGTGGCGGCGCATGGCGAATTGTTCAATTCGGCCTATTGGGCCAGCCGCCCCTATCGCGGCACCGAGAAGCATCTCTCCGCCGCTTGCGAGAGCCTGGCCGAATATCTGACCAAGGACGATCGCACCGGGGTGTTCCGCCGCCTCGCCTCGCGCCTCAGGGTCGATGCGCTCAAGCTGCACCGCCTGCTCGACCTCGTGCCCGACGAAAGCCCGCGCGACGATCGCGAGCAGGTGCGCCGCGCGATCGGCGTGCTGCAGGCGCTGCGGCTGGCGCTGTTCCAGCATATGTTCATCAAGGTCGTCTCGGTCCCCGCCTTCAGCCGCGCCAACGACATCAGCCGCGACGACGTGCTGGAAATGGTCTTCACCCTGCGCGTGGACGAGGCACTGGCCCAGCTCCGCCGCGCCTATCCCGTCCATTTCCCGCAATTGGGCGATTTCGCGGTGGACGAACCGAGCGACTGGCCCGACGGCGAAACCGATGGCTATGCGCATATCCAGCGCGAATATATCGACCCGATCGAGCGCGCCTACGATCTCAGCCTGCGGATCACCACCGCCATCGCCAATGAATTCGGCGCCCACGGCTGAGCGCGGGGCGGCGCGTTAACTTTTGCCCGCCGTGCGTCCCGCATCTGGACGCGCGCGCCGCGAGGCTGGCCCCAGCTGAGGTTTTGACGCATATTTGCGGGCATGGAACCGATGATGAAATGGATCGGCGGCGCGACGGCCGCAGTGGTGCTCCTCTTCGGCGGGGCGACGCTCGCCAACCGGCTGTCCTCGCCCGAGGATAGCGAACAGGCCGCACTCGCGCTCGATGTCGATGCGGCCAAGGTGGGCGCGGGCCAGACCATCGACGAGGTGATCCCGGCGCAGGAAGCGCAGCTGGCCGAGGGCGCTGCCCAGCAGCAGCCCGCCGCCGCGCAGCAGGACGATCCCTTCGTCATCAAGCGCATCCTGCCGATCGACGGGCCGATCAAATACGGCCAGTGGTTCTGGGACGACAAGGACGTGCCCGAAGGTCCGATCGTGATCACCGTCGACCTCGACGCGCGCGTCATCTCCGCCTTCAAGGGCGGCTTCGAGATCGGCGCCGCCGCAGCAATGCTCGGCACCGACGACCACCCCACCCCGCTCGGCACCTTCCCGATCCTCTATAAGGACAAGGACAATGTGTCGGAGAAATACGGCGATGCGCCGATGCCCTTCTCGCTGTTCCTGACCAGGGACGGGGTGGCGATCCATGGCGGCCACCAGGTCGAAAACGGCTATGCCAGCCACGGCTGCGTCAGCGTGCCGACCGAGTTTGCCGAGAAACTCTTCGCCATTACCGGCAAGGGCGACAAGGTGATCATCACCCGCGGCAAGATGGTCGGGATGGGCGACAAGATCCTGTAAGCGATCTGCCCCGCTGGCCCCGCGCCGCTATTGCAGGCTGCGCGGCGGTTCGGGTTCGAAATACCACGCCGGCATTTGCATCGGTGTATCGAGCGGTGCATCGGGCGGCGCGCCGGGTGAGACGGGGGCGTCCGACCGGGCGAGCACCCCGCCGAGCGATGCGGCCCCGCCCGTTGCCAGCCGATCATGCATCCGCGCGATGTCGCTACGCGAAGCCATCCCGCCCAGTTCGGAGATAATCCGCCCGATCACCTCGATCGCCACGAACCGCGGCGCCTTGGGACAGAAGCGGTAACGCAGGCCCTCGCGGACCACATCGGCGGCCCATATCTCGCCCACCAGCCATTCCAGCGCGGCATTCGCCTCGCCCAGCAGCTGCGCGCTGCGCGACAGGGCAGCGGGGTCGATCCAGTCGGCGGCGGCCAGCGCGTTGCGCATCCGCACGCGGTCGAACCGTTCGTCGGCATTGGACGGGTCGTGCACCGCTGCGAACCCGCTTTGCGCCGCGATGTCCGCCAGTTCGGCGCGCCGCCAGCCGAGCAGCGGACGCAGCAGGACATGCAGCGTGCCGGGCACCAGCCCGGTCGCGCGCACACCGGCCAGCCCGGCCAGCCCGCTGCCCCGGTTGAGCCGCATCATCAGCGTTTCGGCCTGATCGTCGGCATGATGTGCCGTCGCCAACGCGCCGATTTCGTGCTGCGCCATCCACTCGCCCAGCGCCGCATAGCGCGCCTCGCGCGCGCGCGACTGCAGATTGCCCGCCCCGACTTCTACCCGCAGCACATCATGCGGCACGCCGATCGCGGCGCAAATCCGTGCGACCTGTGCCGCCTCCTGTGCGCCTTCGGGCCGCAGGCCATGGTCGACCGTCGCCGCTTCGACCCGTCCGGGCAGCGCAGCATTGGCAAGCAGCAGAAGCGCCAGACTGTCCGGCCCGCCCGAAACCGCCACGCCCAGCCGCCCGTTCTCGGGCCACAGCGCGGCGAGATCGTCGCGGAAGCGCTCTACGCTGGCCGTGTCGGGCAGGCCGTCAATTGCATTTCACCTTCTTGCGGTTCGCCTCATAGGCGGCAGCGAGGCGCCCGGTGGCCGCAGCCGGATAGGTTTCGGCAAATTCCGCCAGCGCAATGCAGGCGCGGCTGGAATCGTTCACCGCGATCATCGCTTCGGCCAGGTACAGCAGGCTGTCGGGCGCGCGTGCGCCGTTCTTGTCTTCCTGGTAGTTCTTGAGGAACCAGGGCGCGGCCTCGCGCGGCTTGCCATCGTCCATGAAGGCGCGGCCCAGCAGGTTGCGGGCATAGGTAGTGCGCCAGTGGTTGGGATATTTCTCCACCGTCAGGCGCAGCTGCTGTTCCGCTTCGGGGAAGAAGCCCGCGTTCCACAGGCGATAGCCATAGGAATATTCGTCATCCCCCGCATCGTCGGTCTGCGGCTTGGCGATCTGCTGCACGGCAGTGAGCCGCTCGGCCGTCGGGCTGGCGGGGGTGGGAGTGGGGGTTGTGGTGGGCGTCGGGGTCGGCGTCGCCTTGACCACCGTGG
>JACXVD010000085.1 GCA_014763545.1 Sphingomonadales bacterium | reverse complement strand
CCGCTTGCGCAGCTTTGCTGTATTAGGTATGTGGTACGCTGTTTCGGTTTGGAGGGACCAGGGGATGCAACGCCGCGTCATCATCGCCACTGCCAGCTGCGCGCTGCTGCTGTTGTCCGCCTGCGCGCATCAGGTGCCCGAGGCGGTGGTGCAGGATGGCGATGCGCCGGGCTTCCTTGCCGGGCTGCTGCACGGGTTCATCTTCCCTTTCGCCTTCATCGGATCGTTCTTCGACGACAAGATCGCGATCTACGCCGTGCCCAACAACGGCGGGTGGTACGATTTCGGCTTCTTCCTCGGCATCACCGTGCTCGGCGGGGGATCGTGGTTTTCCTCCAAGAAGAAACGCGGCGGCGACTGAAGTCCTTGTTGCAATGCAGCAAAGGCGCTTGATCGCCCCGGCGCTGCTCTCTACCATGCCCCGATTGATGCCGCCGGCTGCTTGGCGCCGGCCGCGCGCCGCGGGGAATGGTTGACCTAACATGCGACAGGTGACGCTGGACGGGACCGGGCTGGCGGTATCGCGCTTCATCTTCGGCACCGCGTCGCTGTTCAACGTCGGCAGCGCGAAGGAGCGGGCGGCGCTGCTCGATGCCGCGGTGGACGCCGGTTTCACCCATTTCGACACCGCCCCCTATTACGGCTTCGGCATGGCCGAGCGCGATATGGCGGCAATGCTGCGCGCCCATCCCCATGTCACCTTCACCACCAAGGTCGGAATCTATTCCCCGGGCGGCGAGGAACAGGCCGCCTGGGCGATCTT
Source organism: Sphingomonadales bacterium (assembly GCA_014763545.1). Taxonomy (GTDB): domain Bacteria; phylum Pseudomonadota; class Alphaproteobacteria; order Sphingomonadales; family Sphingomonadaceae; genus JACXVD01. The sequence continues at coordinate 7,520 of JACXVD010000085.1, read as the reverse complement.
CGCGCGCAAGGCGGCGGGCCGGGCGATTCGCGCGATCTCGAAACCGACAGTGGATTTTTCGCTCGCCCGCGCGCGCCATGCGCTGGAAGGCAGCCTGCGCCGCACCGGGCGGGGCCACATCGATCTCTACACGCTGCACGAGCCCGAGGCGCATCTGCTCGATTACGAGGAATGGCGCCGGTGGCTGGAAGACATGGTCGGCGCGGGCGCGATCGGCAGCTGGGGCGTCGCGCTCACCGCCGATCGGCTGCAGGGCTTCTTCGATCGCGGGCAGAGCGACATGCCGGTGATCCAGATGCTCGACAGTATCGCCGGGCGCGAGGCGGACATGCTGGCCGACAATGGCCGGGCGATGCAGATCACCTATGGTTATGTCTCCGCCGCGCTGGCGCGCGATCCTGCCGCCGATGTGCCCGGCGTGATTGCCGCCGCGATGCAGCGCAACCGTGACGGGGCGCTGATCGTCTCCACCGGCAAGATCGCCCGCCTGGCGCAATATGCCCGCCTGGGCGAAGGCTGAGCGATGCTGCGCAACCTGTCAGGCGCGGGCGCCGTCGCGCGCGAAGCGCCCTTCATCGTCATCGGCGCGGGCACGGTCGGCCTGCCCTTCGCGCTGCGGCTGGCGGAACTGACCGGCCAGCGCGTCGTCTGCCTCGAATCCGGCGGCGCGGTGCAGGAAGCGGAAACCCACCCGCTCAACCGCGTGGTGCAGCACGGCATGGAATATGGCGGGGCGGAACATGGCCGCTTCCGCTGCCTTGGCGGCACGTCGACCCGCTGGGGCGGGGCGCTGATCCCGTTCCAGCAGGCCGATCTGGCCGGGGCCGGCTGGCCGATCGCGATGGACCAGCTGCTGCCCTATCTCGGCGAGGTGGAGGCACTGTTCGGCCTCGAACCCGGCGCCTACAGCGACGGGCAGTTCCCGGCGGAGCTGGGCGGCAGCTACATCAACCGCCTCGCCAAATGGCCCGAATTCCGCAAGCGCAACGTCTGGTCGCTGGTCGGCCCGGCAGCGCGCAGCCATCCGCTGGTCGAAATCTGGACCGATGCGACCGTCACCGCCATCGCGCTCGACCAGGGCAAGGTGCGGCTGGAGGCGCAGTCGCTCGACGGGCAGGATCGCCTGAGCGTGAGCGGGGAGCGGCTGGTGATCGCCGCCGGGGCGATCGAAACGACGCGGCTGGCGCTGCTGATGGACCGGCAGAACGGCGGGTGCATTGCCGCGGCCAGCCCGGCGCTGGGCCGCTATTTCACCGATCACATCTCGGTCGTCGTGGGCGAGCTGGTGGAGCGGCAGCGCGCTGCGCTCAATCGGATCATCGGCTTCCGCTTCGGTGCGCGCGGGGCGATGCGCAACATCCGCTTCGAACTCGCCCCCGATGCCCCGGCGCGCGCCGAGCTGCCGCCCGGCTTTGCCCATATCGGTTTCGATGCGGAGGTTCCCGGCGGCTTCGACGTGTTGCGCGACATCTTCCGCGCGCTGCAGCAGCGCCGCCTGCCCGGATGGGGCAGCCTGTGGGGGCTGCTGGCCAACGCGCCCTGGCTGGCGCGCGCGGTATGGTGGCGTTTCGTGCACAAGCGGCTGCTGTTCCCGGCCGGGGCCGGGTTGCAGCTGCATATGGTCGCCGAACAGGAACCGCGCGCCGACAGCTGCATCGCGCTGAGCGCGACCGAAACCGACCGCTTCGGCCAGCCGCTCGCCGAAATCGACTGGCGGGTGAGCGCGGGCGACGTGGCGCATGTGGTGCGCCATGCGCAGGATTTCGCCGCCGCGTGGAACAGCTCCACGCTCGCCGCACTGGGGCGCATCGACTTGCACGATGCGGCGACCATCGGCAGCGATCTCGCGCATTCGGGCGGCATCTACCACCCGACCGGATCGACCCGCATGGGCGCGAGCGCCGCGGAAGGCGTGGTCGATCCCGATCTGCGCGTCTTTGCCGCGCCGCAGGTCCAGCTGCTCGCCACTTCGGTGCTGCCGACCGGGGGCGGGGCCAATCCAACGATGATGCTGATGTTGCTGGCGATGCGCTGCGCCGCCCAGCACGGCGCACTGGCGCAGGGAGGGGGCGCGTGATTATCCTCCCCCGGCCTTGCATTCGCTGCGGCGATCCTGTCCTATCCTGCCCAATCCGAACAAGACGGAGCGACCATGTCTAGGTCCAATTCCTCTGCCAAGGCCAGCCTTGGCGACACGCGGCATTACTGGCGCCAGCTCTACAGGATGCGCGCGCAGTTTGCGCCCGGCGGCATCGTGATGACGCGCGCCGGGGGCGCCGCCCGATGATGCTGAAGAACAAGATCCGCGACCTGCTCGCGCCGTATCCAGGCCTGTTCATCCCGCTCTACCGGATGCTGGCACCGCCGCAGCACAAGCTGCTGCTGATCGGGCCCGAGACGGAGATCGTGATCGAGGGCTACCCGCGTTCGGCCAACACCTTCGCGGTGGTCGCCTTCGAACAGGCGCAGGGCGCGCGGCAGGTGAAGATTGCGCATCACCTTCATGCCGAAGCGCAGGTGCTCGAAGCGGTGCGGCGCGGATTGCCCGCGATCGTGCTGATCCGTCGGCCTTACGAGGCGATCCGCAGCCTCAAGGTCGCCTTCCCGGCGTGGGACGAGAATTACTTCCTGCGCCGCTATGTCGATTTCAACCGCGCCATTGCGCGGGTACGCGACCGGGTGGTGGTCGCCGAATTCGAGCGCACGACCAAGGATTTCGGCGGCATCATCGGCGAGGTGAATGCCAAATTCGGCACCGATTTCGCGCTGTTTCCCGATGGCGAGGAGGCTGCCCAGGCGGTGTTCGCCCGGATCGACGAAATCAACGCCGCGCGCGAGGGGGCGCACGATCTCATCGCCCGCCCGGCCGCCCATAAGGAAAAGGCGAAGGGCACGGTGTCGCTCGATTTCGATCCGGCGATGCTCGCCCGGGCCGAGCAGCTCTACACCGAACTGACCGGCTTGCCGGCCCGCAAACACTAACGATAGGTACAATCGTGCGCGGCGCTGCTAGGCAGGGTCCGGATAAGGATTCGCCCGGAGAGGATGCCATGGCCGCCAACGACACGATCACGCTTTACGACCTCCAGCTCGCCAGCGGGGCGACGATCAGCCCGTTCGTCTGGGCGACCAAGCTCGCCGTCGCGCACAAGGGGCTGGCGATGGACATCGTGCCCGGCGGCTTCACCGGCATTCCCGAGCGCACCGGCGGCAAGACCGAGCGGCTGCCCGCCATCGTCGACGATGGCGAATGGGTGCTCGACAGCTGGCTGATCGCCGAACATCTCGACGCGAAATATCCCGACCGGCCCACGCTGATCCCCGACCCGTCGATCGTGCCGCTGACGCAGGCGCTGGAAGGCTGGCTGTGGTCGACCGCGGTCGGCCCGTGGATGACCTGCTACCTCAAGAGCTATCGCGACCGTTCGGTGCAGGCGGACCACGAATATGTCACCACCAGCCGCGAACGGATGTTCGGCGGGCGCAGGATCGAGGATATCATCGTCGGGCGCGAGGATCGCCTGCCGCAGATTTCCGCCAATCTCGAACTGATGCGCAACACTTTGCGCGATCATGCCTGGTTCGGCGGCGACCAGCCCAACTACGCCGATCACCGGCTGCTGGCCTGCTTCCTGTGGCTCGCCTCGGTCTGCGACACCCCCGCGCTGGCGGCGGACGACCCTCTGCGCGACTGGATCGACCGCGGCTTCGACCTTTACGGCGGGCTCGGGCGGCACCCCGGCCTGTCCGACATCTTCGGGCTGGAGCAGCGCCCCGGCGACCCGGAGCTGTTCAACCGCAACCCGATGGCCAACGGCCTGACCAAGCGCAACACCGGCCCGCAATCCACCGCGAAGGAAACCGCGATGATGAAGGGCCAGCCGCAGCCGGCGGGCTGAGCCGCGCGCCACCCGGCCGGTCCCGGGCGCGCGACAATTTGCGACACAGCGTCACTTGCCTCGCAGGGGATTTTCCTGCTTGTGGGAAGCGAAGGGCATTATTAATGCGAATGCTTCGCAACAGCAAAAAGGACGATCAATGCGCAAGTGGCACCGCTGGATATCGGTATTCTTCGGCATCTTCATGCTCTTCATCGCGGTGACCGGCGTGCTCAGCCATGCGGCCGCGCTGTGGCCCTCGTCGACCTCCGAGGCGGCCCAGGCCGCGCTGGCGACCCCGCCGGCCGGGTTCACCTGCCCCGAGGGCTGGCGCTGCATGCCCCCGCGCGGCGATACGAGCGGCTTCGGCAGCCTGACCGGCTTCTTCCACCACCTCCACTCGGGCGAGGAATTCGGCCCCGTCGGCACCGCGATCTCGATCCTCTCGGGCTTCGCGCTGATCTTCTTCTCGATCTCGGGCCTGTGGCTCTACCTCCAGATGTGGACCAACCGGAAGAGCCGCGGGCTGAAGGGCGGCATGTTCTGGAAATAGGCGCCCCTGCCTGAGGCGCTTGAACCGGCGCCGTTTTCCCTTACGCTCCCGGCTCGCGGCGGACATATCCGCCGCGAGCCGGGAGGGCCATGTTCGACAGCGACTTCATCGGCAGCGTGATTGTCCCGCTCGGGGTGATGGCGGCGCTGTGGATCGCAGATTCCATGCGGCGCCAGTGGGTCGCATGGCGTTACCGCAGGCGGCTCGCGCGCGATGGCTATATGCTGGTCGAGGAACTGCGCGAATGGGAAGCCGCCTTTGGTGACGAGCCGGACGAGGACGATCTCCGACGCCGCCTGATGGACTTTTTCCAGCACGTCGCCTGGTACCTGATGCTCGCCGCCGCCGCGTGGCTGTCGCACCGCGATTCGCGGCTTGCGCCCTGGCTATTCGGCGCTGCCGTGGTGCTGGGGGTTGGTTACCGCATCTGGCGACACGCCAACAATCCCGAGACGAGCGGGCCGTGGTGGCGCTTGCCGGACGTCGAAATCCCGCGCGAGGCGGTGTTTGGGGCGGTGCTGGGGGCGGGGCTCGCCGTTGCCGCGGTCGCCGCCCTGCTCATGGCGCTCGACCGCGCCATGTGACGGCGGTTCCGATCCCCGAAAACGCGAAACGCCCCTCCCGGGGACAGGAGGGGCGTCTTGATTGGCGGCCGGATTTTCCCGCACGATCACACGGGGTCCGGCTGCGCCTCGCGGCTGCGGGGTGGGAGGCTCCTGGCACTCGCCCCGCGTCGCGTCCCGCGCGGTTCAAGGCGGTTTCCCCGATCCGGCCGGCATCGCATGGATGCCTGCCGCAGGGCCGCCTTCCCGAACCGTGACGGGATCGCGTTCGGCACCTTCGCTGGCCGTGGCCAGGCGACTCGCGCCGTTGCCAGCAGCATACGCCCAAACGCGCGTCCATGCACCTGCCGATGGTCATCCGCCGGTCGCATTTCGGGGGCGATTTATCCCCGCCTGAATCATCCCCCTTGCCTTCGAATCGCCGCCGTGATTCCCTATGCAGGCCTTTCGCGATCCAACCAGGGGATACCAGATGTCGTTGCTCGAAGCCCGCAAGACCTACAAGCCGTTCGAATATCCGTGGGCCTACGACTTCTGGAAGCGTCAGCAGCAGGTGCACTGGCTGCCCGAAGAAGTTCCGCTGGGCGAGGATTGCCGCGACTGGGCGCAGAACATCACCGAGCATGAGCGGAACCTGCTCACCCAGATCTTCCGCTTCTTCACCCAGGCCGACGTGGAAGTGCAGGATTGCTACCACGAAAAATACGGCCGCGTGTTCAAGCCGACCGAGGTGAAGATGATGCTCACCGCCCTTCGCGATGCTGATGAACTTCCCGCGCTTCAACAAGATGAAGGGCATGGGCCAGATCGTCAGCTGGTCGGTGCGCGACGAAAGCCTGCACTGCGAAGGTATCACCCGCCTGTTTCACGCCTTCGTCAAGGAACGCGACTGCCTGACCAAATCGGTCAAGGAAGACATTCTCGACTGCTGCCAGAAGACGGTGCGGCTGGAAGACAATTTCATCGACCTCGCCTTCGAACAAGGCCCGGTGCCGGGGATGAGCGCGAAGGAAATCAAGCGCTACATCCGCTACATCGCCGACTGGCGCCTCAGCCAGCTGGGCCTGCAGCCGATCTTCATGGTCGAAGACCACCCGCTGCCGTGGCTGACCCCGCTGCTCAACGGGGTGGAACACGCCAATTTCTTCGAAACCCGCGCGACCGAATATTCCAAGGGCGCCACCCGCGGCAATTGGCAGGACGTGTGGTCGACCTTCGACAAACGCGCCAAGGCGAAAGCCGCCAACGAAGTCGAAACCACCGACGAAGGCGAACCCGACATGTTCGGCGAAGGCGGAGCGCAAGCGGCGGAATAATCCGCCGCCGCCACCTCCCGGTTGTGGGCTGGGGTGGTGCCGAATGTAATTTCGAGTGGCGCTCTCGGTAATCGTTAGCCGATAAGCCGATAGGTTCCGTGATCATTGAGGAATTCGAGTATTCCCTGATCTCGCAGCTGCTGTAGTTCGCGGCTAAGTGTTTGGTGAGGAGTCAGGCCAATCGAGCCAGTCTCCGAAACGATCCGCTCCAGTTCGGCATCTCTCAAACCTTGGCGGCTGAATTCGGTCGATCCGGTACTTGCGACATGACGGCGCACGGCTTCTTCGACCACTTCGGACCAATCTCTGCCCATCAGTCTATCCTCCATAGGTTCGCTTTGCCATGATGGGAGAATGAGTGCGGCAGGGAAAGAGCTGATTTTGTCGGTAACTTGCCGACGATGTGGTTCGGCGAATGTTTCCCGAGACGCATGGGCCGACTGGGACTTTGCAGGACAGTGTTGGGTGTTACGCTGTACATTCGACTATGCCCATTGCCATGACTGCGACGGGGAAACGCGCTTGGTGGAAGAGCGCCACATCTAGGTGGAAGAGCGCCACATCTAGCCTGAGCTTCTCCCTCCCGCTCGCGGGAGGGGCAGGGGTGGGCATGGGGCCGCCAGGCCCCACTGCGGCAGGGCGCATGCGGCCGGCACAAGCCCACCTTGCTGCGACTAGGCAGCAGAGCTGCCAAGTCTCGCTCCCCTCCCGCAGGCGGGATGGATTATCGACCCTGCTCGATCAGGCGTGCCACTTCCATCCGGATGGCGGCCACCACGCCTTCGATATTCGCCAGCACGTCTCCATTGGCGAAACGCAGTATGGCGTAGCCCTCGCCCCGCATCCAGCGGTCGCGGTCTGCATCCGCCTCGGGCGAGAGATCGTGACTGAAGCCGTCCAGTTCGACCACCAGCCTCTGGCTGCGGCACAGGAAATCGGCGTAATAGGGCCCGATCGGCATCTGGCGACTGAACTTTGCGCCGAGCTGGGCCCGCGCGAGGTGGCGCCACAAGAGGCGCTCCGCGGGCGTCGCGCCATTGCGCAGGGCGCGAGCGCGAGGGGTGTTGCGCGGTTTCCAGTCGGGCATCCGTGGGTCTTGCCCACCCCCGGCCCCTCCCGCAAGCGGGAGGGGAGAAGCAGGGGCCATCTGCGCTGGCGGGAGATGAGAAGATCGCCGGGAAGAAGACGGTAGGCGCCCTCCCGCAAAAAC
>JACXVD010000084.1 GCA_014763545.1 Sphingomonadales bacterium | reverse complement strand
AACCAGAAGAAATCCGCCATCCACCACACCTCCTCGCTGGAGGCAGGTGAATCACATCTCGGTGCTGCTGTGAATCCCGTTTATGGGTCCGGACCCTAATTTCCTCGAGACGATGGCTGATCGTGTTCAAAGCAGCCGCAAAGCAACAGAGACAAAGGTTGTGGAGAAGCCATCCCACGCGATCGAACTGCCGCCTACGGGTTGGGCTGCCCTTTTGAGAGGGTTGCTTGGCCGCTGTCCTCGCTGCGGCGAAGCGCGGCTCTTTGCCCGGTTCCTCAAGCCAGTGGCAAAGTGTGCGCGGTGCGATCAGGATTGGACGCATCAGCAAGCCGACGACTTCCCGGCCTATGTCTCGATATTCGTGACCGGACATTTGATGGCGCCGATCATCATCGGGCTGACCAACGTCGAGGGCTTGTCAACATTGGCTTTGGTTTCGATTATCCTGCCCCTGACCCTAATCCTGACCGTAGGCCTTATCCAACCGGCAAAAGGGGCCATCATCGCGCTGCAATGGTGGTTCGGGATGCACGGCTTCACGCAGGAACGGCCGGATCCGACTTCAGGCGAGGGCGATCCCTGATCGCTTCGTGACCTGGCAGACCTTCGAATACCGGACCCTGTTCCGGCCTGACCATCATTGAAGGCACCTCATCTCCTCCAGCTATGAACCCTCCGAACCGGGCCGACGATATCATGAATCATGAACAGCATCCCAAGCTGCCTGCTCGAAAGAGCGATTTCTACTTCGGGCGCATGCGAACCTGCCTGGATGAAGCTACGCAGGCCGCGCTGCCGCGCGTCAGGGAACGCTCGCTGCGGGCGGCAGCAGCATGGCGGGAAATGTATGAACGCGCTCGCACCTTCGAGACCAGGTCCGGGAAATGAGCGAGCACGTAGCGCTTAGGCCGATCCGGGAAATTTACTCATCGGCGACACTGGCTGACGATGCGCCGCACACGCTCGCTATCGAAGAATTCCTCGATCACATTTATGCTATTGATCGCGAGGTGCGCTGGAATGAGCGGTTTGGCCCCGGCGCGGCGGAGCCTTGTCATGATGGCGGTCAACAGCATGGCGCTTTCATCTTCGACTTCGGTGACATTCGCAGCCTTCTTGCAAACTGGGGCTACGTCCAGAGCGCTATGAGCATCACAGAGCCAAACCGCTTGCTTCTGGAATATACGCAGGCGATGATGGGCTTCCTGCTTTTCAACGGCTCTCCCCGCACGATCGAAATCATCGGTCTGGGCGGCGGCTCGCTCGCGAAATACTGCCACGCTTACTTGCCCTCGACCCACATTCGCGCGGTCGAGATCGATGAGCACGTGCTGGCCATGGCGGACCAGTTCTGTATCCCGGTCGACAGCAGCCGGCTCGAACTGGTCCTGGCCGATGGCCACGACTTTGTAGCCCGGAATGAAAGAACCACGGACGTCCTTCTGATCGACGATTTCAATAATGAGGAAGAGGTTCACCAGCTGAACTCGGCAGGATTCTTCTCGGCGTGCCGCGCGCGCCTCAATCCCGGCGGTATTCTCGTGGCAAATCTATGCGACCCGCGCGGCCAGAACCGGTCAGCATTGCGCAATTTGCGTAAAAGCTTTGATCAAATCGTCACTTTACCTGTCGAGGCAGGCATGAATCTGGTAGTCTTCGCCTTCCCTGAAGGTTGCCAGCAATTTGATCGCAAGCAACTGCACGATACCGCTCGTCTAATCGGGAGCCGCCATCCTTTGCCGATGGCAGAACTGGTAGAAAGGCTGCAGCTTCGGCCTGGGCAATTGGCCGGTAAGGGTTTTAGTGAAACGGAACCTTCAAGTCTGGGAACCCAACGATGCTGGTCATGATAATTGTCGTTTCCATTGTGCTGACGGGGTTGTTCATCGCCGTCGCGGTAGCCGGAAACCGCGCACAAGGCCGTCTCGAAGCGAAAAGGCCGAAGCCAGGAAGTGCTCGATCTGAAGCCGATGGCGCGGAAGGGGAAGGCTAGATACTGAAATAGGACTACCACCCGCCGGGGGCGACACTCGCAAACCGGTCCCGCGTCGACGTCCCATGGGGCTAGGATGTTTGGAGTCTCTGCCTCTTGCAAATCCCTCAGAACGTCGAAAGGCTCCGCGTGCGATTTCAATATGAGGTTCAATCGATCTTGAAGCTGAAGGTCCGCTTTCAGGGTTTCTAATCAGAACGCTAGATGTCGGCAATTAGGGCGCTTAGCGGACATCGATTTTGGCTGGTTCCCCGGGGGCAAACATCCATTCGCGAGTCCCTAAAAAGGCACCGAACCAATGCATTAGGCGCTATTTGAGAGCCTTTTGAAGGCTCTTCGCATCATCCGAATTTCTCAAATATCTGAAAATACGTAGAAAAAGAGGCTGAATGTGATGCCTCTTCTGGCACCATTTGATCAATCTATCGGAATTGCAGCGTCGCGCGATGATCGCGCGCCTCGTGCGCGCGCAGCGCGACGGCGCGCTGTTTGAGCGGGGGCGTCCGCGTCTCGGGATCGAACGCCGCGGTGAGGGTCGTGGGGCGCTACCGGCCGATCTTGCCGCACCGAATATTAGGCCTCCCGATGCAAAACGTGCTCCGCAGACGTGGGTCTGCGGAGCACGCGCTGAAGCCCTGGGCCGGAGGGTATTGCGTCAGAGCTTCATGCCGAGGGAGAGCAGGGTCGCATGGTCGACGATGCCGTCGCCGTCGAAGCGCGGGGCATAGCTGACGCCGATGTGCAGGCCGCCCTTCGTCACCACATCCGCACCCAGCTCGACAGTGCCATAGTCAACGCCGCTCAGCGGGCCGGTGAGGGTGAAGATTTCATCGGGCCGTGCGGTATAGGCGAAGTCGATCGTGTCGTATTTGTCGCCCAGCTCAGTGACGTAACGCGCCTTGGCGTGGAGCGAGAAGCGGCCCCATTCGACCTGCTTGTTGTAGGTCACCTGGGCGCCCATGCCCAGCCGCGCACTGGTGCGGTCGCGGGCGGAGAGGGCAGATCCGAAGTCGTAGTCGTTCGCTTCGGAATAGGCATCGACATGGGCGGTGGTCGCCAGCAGATCGACCAGCGGGGTGAAGGTCAGCGCCTTGCCGCCGAAGTCGTAGCCCACGCTCGCACCGTAGCTGAAGGCATGCCCGCCCGGGCTGGCGGTGGCGGCCTGCGCATCGGTGCCGATCGGCAGCATGCGCAGCGAATCGTAGCTGACGTCGCTGTAGGAGGCATAGCCATCGAAATGGAACGCACCGGCGCGATAGCCTGCGTAGATTTCGGGCGAGACGATGTCGGCCGTGAGCGAGCCGCCGTAACCGAGCGCGGCTTCCGAACGGTCGGCGGCAATCGCCACCCCGATCACCGCATGCTCGCCGATCGCATAGTCCACGCCCACCGCGAGGACGCGGTTGGTGATGTTGCGGGCGAGCGAAGCCCCGGTGCCGCGATCGCCGAAGCGGGCGCCCACGTCGATGAAGCCGCCGATTGCACCATAGCTGCCGATCCCGGCGCGCTGGTCCGAAAGCCGGCGCTGGATGCGGTCGAAGCGGTCGTTCGCGTCATCGAACACCATCTCGGTCTGCACCGACGCGGATTCCGGCACGGGGAAGGCCAGGATCAGCGGCGCGTCCGAATTGTCGGGCGCGAAGTCGGAAATGGTTTCGTCGCCGCCCGCCACGTTCCGCGGCCAGAGGTTGACGAGGAATTCGGCCTGCTTGAGCCCTTCCGGGGTGAGCAGATGGGCGGGAATTTCGACGCTGATCGAATTGCCCGAAACCGTGATCGCGCTCGCCGGCAGCACGGTGGTGACATTGTTGACGATGTCGCGCACGGTCACCGTGCCAGCACCCGGGTTCACGATCACCACCATGTCGAAGGTGACGTTGGTCGCACCGATCTGCGCGAAGCCGGCGGTGCCCTTGCCGCGCTCTACGCCCCAGACGTAGATGCCGGTCGCGGTCGTCCCGATGGGGGCCGCGGTGGTGGCGTCGAGGCGGAAGGTCGCGCCGTCGTAAGTCGCCTGGATGCTGGTAACGTCGAGGTCGCCGTTCAGCGGGCCGGTGTAGGTCGGCAGGAAATCGCCCACCGCATCGCTGGTCGATTGGGCGTGGGCGGGGGCAGCCAGCGCGGCGCCTGCAAGCAGGGCGCAAGCAAGGCTGCGGCGAACCCGGGGTTCGCCGGTCAATTTGGAAAACATGATGGAATTACTCCCTGTTGAGCGGTCTCAGGCCGGTCGCAACGGAACCTCGTTGGCCAGCGTGGGATAGACAGCAGGGCTGGTGGATTATTCCCGGCGCATGAAAAATAATTTCGCGCACCATCTGCTCCCCCGCCCGCCGCAGGTTTTGCGGTGCGGGCGGGGCGTTGAAGTGGTCAGCTCAGCTGACGTGGCCGAACTGGATACGCGCCTGGTCGGCAATCGTGTGCAGCCGTTCCGGCTCCAGCGGACCGGCGAGGCTGTAGCCCAGCCCCTGGCTCGCCCAGCTCACCGTGGTGACCTGGCCATTGTCGTCGGTCGCCATCGGCGCATTCTTGTCGATCGCCATGTTGCGGGTGAGCATGACGAGCCGCGTGCCGCTGCCGTTGTCGTACATGTAGAGCGCTGCCGGGCCATGCGGCGTCGGCACGACCCGGCCGCCGAGGAAGGTGTAGCCCGCCGCCGACAGGTTCGGCACCTTGACCGCGCGGTCGAGCCGGCGCGAGGCCCAGCTGACCAGCTGCGCCTCGTCGGCTGCCTGGATCTCGACCGGACGGCCGAGGTCGGGCGCGAACACGGCATAGCTGTCGGCGGCTTCCTGGGCGAGCGAGCCGATCCCGGCGCGCGGTTCTTCGCTGGCGAGGCGCAGCGACCAGCCACCCGCGCCGCCGGTCAGCATCAGCGCCATCGCCGCCGCCGCCGAGGTCCACCCGGCGATCCGCGGCTTGCGCCGTTCATCGGCCAGCCGGGCGAGGTTGAGCCGCGCCGGCAGCGGCTCGCTGGCGATCGGGGCGAGCGCTTCGCGCAGGGCGAGCTTGTATGCGATATCGGTATCGACCCGCTCCCTGAGCGCGGGATTGCCGGCCAGGAACGCGTCCACCTCGGCCCGCCGCTCGGGATTGAGGGCGTTGTCGACATAGGACTGCAGATCGTCTTCGGTGATCGGGCGCTGGGTCATTTAACTCTCCGAAGATGCGAAACCTGGGGGCTATCCGTCATGTCGCGCCGCAATCGTTCGCGGGCGCGCGAAAGGCGGGACATGACCGTGCCAACGGGAACATCGAGGACGCGGGCGGCCTCGGCATAGCTCAGTTCCTCAACCGAGATCAGCAGCAACACGGCCCGGTGATCGTCGGGCAGGCGATCGACGGCGGCGGTGATGTCGCGGCTGTGCAGCTGCGATTCCTGCGTCGGCTGTTCGGCCAGCGCCGGCTCGGGTGCATTGTCCATCGGCAGGTGCTGGCCCCGCCGGGTCTGCTGCCTGATCCGGTTGATCGCGAGGTTGTGCAAGATGGTATAGACCCAACTGCGGGCGTTGCCGTCGGTCCGCCGCTGGTGCCACCGGCCGACCACCCGTTCCAGGCAATCCTGCACCAGATCGTCCGCCGCGTCGGCATCGCGCAGCAGCGATCGGGCGTAGCGCCTCAGCCCGGGAATGAGCGGCTCGATCAATACCATCATATCGCGCATGCAATTACCATCGGTGGCTGGGTCGGTCACCGGGCGGACCCGGTCAGCACAAGACAAGCGGGACGGCGGATTATTCCGGTCTTCGCATAAATTTTCGGCGGGCGGGAATAATTCCCTGCCGCGCCTGTCCTTCCCGTCGAACCGATCGAAAGGACCGCAATGAAGATCCGACCCGCCATCTCGCTCCCGACTGCTGCCGCCTATGCGCTGATCGGCGCCATAGTGCTGGCGGTGGCGGGCCTGTTCGCGCTTGTCGGCGGGTGGATCGGCACGCCGCGGGTGAGCGGGTCAACCGTATCCGACGCGCTCGAATACAATGCGGGCCATCACCCCGGCTATCGCCGCGCACATGCCAAGGGCCTGTGCATTTCGGGCGTGTTCGAAGCCAACGGGGCGGGGGTGGAGCTGTCGCGGGCCAGCATCTTCAAGCCGGGCAGCTACCCGGTCGCAGGCCGCTTCTCGATTGCCGGGGGCAATCCGCTGGCGGGCGACGGGCGCAATGTTTTCCATTCGATGGCGCTGATCCTGCGCACGCCCGACGGGCAGCAGTGGCGCACCGGCATGGATCATACGGAAATCTTCCCGGTGGCCGATGTCGAATCCTTCGTCGGCCTGCAGCGCGCCTCCCGCCCCGACCCGGCGACGGGAAAGCCCGACCCGGCGAGGATGAAGGCGTTCCTTGCCGACCATCCCGAAGTGCGCGCGTTCCAGCAATATATGCAGGCACACCCGCTGCCCGATGCCTTCACCGACGGGCCGTATTACAGCATCAACGCATTCCGTTTCACCAATGCGCAGGGGATGGCGCGCTATGTCCGCTGGGCGATGCTGCCCGAGGATCAGACGGTCGCGCTCGACAAGAAGGCCCTGGGCGATCTGCCGAAGGATGCGGTGTTCGACCGCTCGCTTGCGCGGCTGGCGCAAGGGCCGGTGCGCTGGCACCTGGTGGTGACGATCGCCGAACCGGGCGATGTGACCGACAAGGCGACGGCGATGTGGCCCGCTGGCCGCCGCACGGTGGATGTAGGCACGCTGATCATCGACAAGGCGCTGCCCGAAGCGGCGGGCAATTGCCGCGACATGGTGTTCGATCCGACGATCCTGCCCCCCGGCATGGCGCCATCGGCCGATCCCCTGCTGGCCGCCCGCGCCGCCGCCTACTCCTCCTCGTTCACGCGCCGCGCCGGCGAAGGCGCGCGCTCGAGCCTGTCCACCGCCGCGAAGGAATTCTGATCGTGTCCCCAGCCCGCCCCACTACCT
>JACXVD010000083.1 GCA_014763545.1 Sphingomonadales bacterium | reverse complement strand
TCGCCACCCGCTTCGACCGCAATATCAAAACCTTCATGGCAACTATCGCCATCGCAGCCTTCGTCACGTGGTGGCTCTAATGAGTCCGGACCCTAGAAGACATTGAAACTGCAGCGGAGACACTCTCAAACCTGCCTTCAGAAGAGGAGGCGAAAGACCCAGTTTGGGAGCGTCCTGTGCACCTGATGACCGCCTTACGAGCCAAGGGAAAGGAGTTTCACACGGTAGTCATACTCGACGCAAACGAAGGAATCTGGCCGAGCAAACAGGCAGAAACTCAGGAGCAGATTGAAGGTGAGCGGAGAGTTTTCTACGTTGCAATGACAAGGGCCAAAAAGCGCCTCTTGTTTACTTTGAGCAAGAGAATTGGGGCATCCGTCGCAGTACCTTCATCATTCCTCGCCGAAAGCGGTCTCATCAGGACACTGGTTTGAAATTCGAGATCCTATCGGCCCCCGGATCAGGTCCGGGGCAGGCTGACTGCTGATCACTCCACTACTTCTCTATGCCGTTCCAGCATGGATCGAAGATAGTCGCCGGTAAAGGACCCTAGCGTCACGGCCACCTGCTTCGGCGCCCCCCTCTATCACAATCCCCTCGGAATTACGGTGACAGTTTACTAAATCTCGAATTGCCCAGCCGCTGCAGTCGGCTGGTGCAACGACTACGCGCGGATGGTGATTTCAACTTGGTCTGGATCGATGCCGAAGGTCGCTGCCAATCCTTCCTTGGCCTCTCGTATCGTCAATGGACGAAGCGCGAGGTCTTCCTCGGTATCATCTTCGCCACCGACATAGACAAAGGTGACGCACTCGGCCTTAAGATCTAGCGCTGTCGCCTTCCAACCGGCAGACTGCCACCCAAGACTTTGTGATCGCATCTGGTTCGACCACCACGCCTGATATTGCCTTGCGCTGTCCGGTAGAGCGAACCCCAGAATTTCCTCGATCTGTTCGAAGGACGCCATCCATTCGGTTCGATCCAAGTTGGCGAGATACTCTGTGAGTTTTCGATATTTCATAGACATCGTGGTTCTCCTTCGTTGAGAGAAACGCCATTTGATGTATATAAATGTTTATGTCAACAACTTTGAGTGTATCTTACGCTCTACTCCGCTGCCTCCCTCGCCCGCTCCAACAACGGCGCCAGATACTGCCCCGTATAACTCCCCGCCACCTTCGCCACCTCCTCCGGCCCCGGCCTTCGCCGGGGCAGGCTCGTTCCCGGTCACATGCCCAGCATCCCCTTGAGATATTGCCCGGTGTAGCTCTTCGGATTGGTCGCCACCACTTCGGGAACGCCCTCCGCCACAACCTCACCACCCCGCACGCCGCCATCCGGCCCAAGGTCGAGCAGCCAATCTGCCGTCTTGATGACGTCGAGATTGTGCTCGATCACCACCACGCTGTTCCCCTGGTCCACCAGCCGCTGGAGCACTTCGAGGAGCTTGCGGACGTCCTCGAAATGCAGGCCGGTGGTCGGCTCGTCGAGGATGTAGAGCGTCTGCCCGGTGCTGCGGCGGCTGAGTTCCTTGGCGAGTTTGACCCGCTGCGCCTCGCCGCCCGATAGCGTCGTCGCCTGCTGGCCGACCTTGACGTAGCCGAGGCCGACCTCGTTCAGCATGTGCATCTTGTCGCGGATCGGGGGGACGGCCTTGAAGAATTCCTCCGCGTCCTCGATCGTCATGTCGAGCACGTCGGCGATGCTCATCCCCTTGAACTTCACCTCCAGCGTTTCGCGGTTGTAGCGTTTGCCGTGGCATTCCTCGCAGGTCACATAGACGTCGGGCAGGAAGTGCATCTCGATCTTGATCAGCCCGTCGCCCTGGCACGCCTCGCACCGGCCGCCCTTGACGTTGAAGCTGAACCGCCCGGGCTTGTAGCCGCGCGCCTGGCTTTCGGGCAGGCCCGCGAACCAGTCGCGGATCTGGGTGAAGGCGCCGGTGTAGGTCGCCGGGTTGGAGCGCGGGGTGCGGCCGATCGGCGACTGGTCGATCTCGATCACCTTGTCGCAATATTCGAGCCCGGTGACCTTGTCGTGCGGCCCGGCGATCACCCGCGCGCCGTTCAGCTGCCGCGCGGCGGCGGCATAGAGCGTGTCGATGGTGAAGCTGGACTTGCCGCTGCCCGATACGCCGGTGATGCAGGTGAAGGTGCCGAGCGGGATGCTGGCGGTGACGTTGTTGAGGTTGTTCGCCCGCGCGCCGTGCACGGTCAGCTGGTGGCCGTTGCCCTTGCGCCGGGTCTTGGGCACGGCGATCTCGCGCGTGCCGTTGAGGTAATCGGCGGTGAGCGACTTCTTCGACTTGAGCAGCTGTTTCAGCGTGCCCTGCGCCACCACCTCGCCCCCGTGGACGCCCGCGCCGGGGCCGAGATCGACGATATGGTCGGCGGCGCGGATCGCATCCTCGTCATGCTCGACCACGATCACCGTATTGCCGAGGTCGCGCAGCCGCTTCAATGTTTCGAGCAGCCGGTCGTTGTCGCGCTGGTGCAGGCCGATGCTGGGTTCGTCGAGCACGTAGAGCACGCCCGACAGCCCGCTGCCGATCTGGCTGGCGAGGCGGATGCGCTGGCTCTCCCCCCCGCTCAGCGTGCCCGATGTGCGGTCGAGGTTGAGGTAGTCGAGCCCGACATTGTCGAGGAAGCCGAGCCGTTCGTTGATCTCTTTCAGGATCGCGCGGGCGATCTGGTTCTGCGTGTCGGTCAACTGGTCGGGCAGCGCGAGGAACCAGGCCTTGGCATCGGCCACGCTCAGCCGCACCGGGGTGGCGATGTCGGTGGCGTTGGCGCCCTGGCCGATCTTGACCGCCAGCGCCTTGTCGTTGAGCCGCTTGCCGCCGCAGGTCTCGCACGGCTGCGCGGTCTGGTACTTGCCCAGTTCCTCGCGCATCCATGCGCTGTCGGTCTGCAGCATGCGGCGGTTGAGGTTGCCGATCACCCCTTCGAAGGCTTTGCGCACGGTATATTCCTTGCGCCCGTCCTTGAAGGTGAGTTCCACCGGCATGCCGCCGGTGCCGTGCAGGATGATCATCCGCTGGTCGGGCTCGAGCGCGTTCCACGGCGTGGTCAGGTCGAAATCATACGCCTTCGCCAGGCTGGTGAGCACCTGCATGTAATAGGGCGACGGCGGGTTGCTCTTCGCCCAGGGCACCACCGCGCCCTGTTTCAGGGAGAGGTTTTCGTTGGGGACGACCAGCTGCGGATCGAACAGCAGCTTCTCCCCCAGCCCGTCGCACGCCGGGCAGGCCCCCTGCGGCGCGTTGAAGCTGAACAGCCGCGGCTCGACCTCCTCGATGGTGAAGCCGGATACCGGGCAAGCGAATTTCTCGGAAAAGACGATCCGGTTGGCCGGGATGCCGGCGCCCTTGAGCTGGCCGCCGGTGGCATTGGGGCCGGCGGTGTCCTCACCCTCGCGCCCCGGGACGACCCCGTCGGCGAGGTCGACATAGGCCAGCCCCTCGGCCAGCTTGAGCGCGGTTTCGAAACTGTCGGCGAGGCGCGTCTGGATGCCGTCCCGCACGGCGAGGCGGTCGACCACCACTTCGATATCGTGCTTGTATTTCTTGTCGAGCGCCGGGGCTTCCTCGATCGGGTACATCTCCCCGTCGATCCGCACGCGGGTGAAGCCGGCCTTCTGCCATTCGGCCAGTTCGCGGCGGTACTCGCCCTTGCGCCCGCGCACGACGGGGGCGAGCAGATAGGCCCGCGTCCCCTCCGGCAGCGCCATCACCCGGTCGACCATGTTGCTGACCGTCTGCGCCTCGATCGGCAGGCCGGTGGCGGGCGAATAGGGCACCCCCACCCGCGCCCACAGCAGGCGCATGTAATCGTAGATCTCGGTGACCGTGGCGACGGTGGAGCGCGGGTTGCGGCTGGTGGTCTTCTGCTCGATGCTGATCGCTGGGCTCAGCCCGTCGATATGTTCGACATCGGGCTTCTGCATCATTTCGAGGAACTGGCGGGCATAGGCCGACAGGCTCTCGACATAGCGGCGCTGCCCCTCGGCATAGATCGTGTCGAAGGCGAGCGAGCTCTTGCCCGAACCGGACAGGCCGGTGATGACGATCAGCGCGTCGCGCGGCAGGTCGATATCGACGCCCTTGAGATTATGCTCGCGCGCGCCGCGCACGCTGATCGTGGTAAGTGCCATGGAGAGCCGTGTTCCGCAAATGTTCGCATTGGTCAAGGGGCGCGAGACCGCACCGCACAGGTGAAGTTGCGATGTGGGGCGCAGCGGGCGGAATGCAACTTGGCAAGTTGCGGGGATTGTTGGAGTAAGGGCGGCGAAGGGGATTATTCGGGATGCGCCTTGGTTGGGATGAAATCGCGCGGCGCGCCAAGGCGTTCAGCGAGGAATTCAGGGACGAAACCCGCGAGCGCGCCGAAACCCAGACTTTCTACAATGCCTTCTTCGACATTTTCGGGATCAAGCGGCGGCAGGTCGCGATCTACGAAAAGCGGGTCGATCTGCTGCGCAAGAACCACGGCTTCATCGACCTGTTCTGGCCCGGCACGCTGCTGATCGAACAGAAGAGCGGGCGGCTCGACCTCGACCGGGCGCAGGGGCAGGCGCTCGACTATCTCGACGGCATCCACCCGACCGAACAGCCGCGTTTCATCCTCACCTGCGATTTCCAGAACTGGCGCCTGCTCGATCTCGAAACCGGGCGCGAGCTGAAGTTCAAGCTGCCCGAGCTTTACAAGCACATCCAGGCGTTCGATTTCATGCTCGGCCGCCGGGTCAGCTTCGAAACGCAGGAAGCGGTGACGATCAAGGCGGCCGAGCTGATGGGCCGCATCCACGATGCGCTGGAGGCGAACGGTTACACCGGGCACGACCTCGAACGCTATCTCGTCCGCCTGCTGTTCTGCCTGTTCGCCGACAACACCGGTATCTTCCAGCCCAAGGACATCTTCCTCCAGCTGATCGACAACGACACGCTGCCCGATGGCAGCAACACCGGGCGGGTGATCAACGAGCTGTTCGAAGTGCTCGACACGCCGGAGGACAAGCGGCAAGCGAACCTGTCCGCCGAATTGAACCAGTTTCCCTATATCAACGGGCGGCTGTTCCGCGAAAACCTGCGCACCCCGGTATTCGACAAGGCAATGCGCGACAATCTGCTCGACGCCTGTCGTCACGATTGGTCGGCGGTAAGCCCGGCGATTTTCGGCAGCTTGTTCCAGTCCGTGATGGACGCGAAGGAACGGCGGGCGAAGGGCGCGCATTACACCAGCGAGGAAAACATCCTCAAGGTGATCGGCCCGCTGTTCCTCGACGAATTGCGTGCGGAACTGGATGGACTGAAAGCGCGCAAGACGCAGAAGGACAAGGCGCTGCTGGAATTCCAGGCGCGGCTGTCGCGGATGAATTTCCTCGATCCCGCCTGCGGCTGCGGCAATTTCCTGGTCATCGCCTATCGCGAAATCCGGCGGCTGGAACTGGAATGCCTGAAGGAGCTTTATGCCGACCAGGTAATCGACGCCGCGCTGCTCAGCCGGGTCACGGTCGACCAGTTCTACGGCATCGAATACGAGGAATTCCCCGCGCTGATCGCGGAAGTGGCCATGTGGATGACCGACCACATCGCCAATAACGCCATCAACGAAGCCTTCCGCCTCAATTACGCGCGCATCCCGCTGACCGGCGGCGCGACCATCCGCCACGGCGACGCGCTGGAAGTGGACTGGAACGATGTGCTCCCGGCGGAGAAATGCAGTTTCGTGATGGGCAACCCGCCGTTCGTGGGTGCGAAGTTCCAGACCGCCGAACAACGCGCGCAGGTGCGCCGCATCGCCGCGCTCGGCGGGTCGGGCGGAACGCTGGACTATGTCGCCGCGTGGTTCATCAAGGCGGGTGCCTATTTGAATGGCACCGCCTCTCCCCTCCCGCCTGCGGGAGGGGCCGGGGGTGGGCAAGGCGCCTCCACCGAAACAGACCCACCCCTAACCCCTCCCGCAAGCGGGAGGGGGATTGGCAACCGCCGCATCCGCATTGCCTTCGTCGCGACCAATTCGATCACGCAGGGCGAACAGGTGGCGCAGCTATGGCCGATCCTGTTCGACCGCTACGGCCTCGAAATCGCCTTCGCCCACCGCACCTTCAACTGGTTCAGCGAAGCCCGCGGCAAGGCGCACGTCCATGTGGTGATTGTCGGGCTGACCCATCGCGATTTCGAACCGGCGGAGAAGCGGCTGTTCTCCTATCCCGACATCAAGCGCGATCCGGTGGAGAGCCGCCATGGCGCGCTGACGGCGTATTTGTTCGATGCAAAGGGAGCGGTTGATCGGCACTTGGTGGTGAAGGAAGAGGGACGACCGATAAATGGTCTGAGAAAATTGATCACTGGGTCGAAGCCGCTTGAAGATGGAAATTTGGTGCTCGATCACGATGAGCGCGCGCAACTTCTTGCCGAAGCACCTGAACTTTCAGAGTATGTTCGCCCCTACCAAGGTGCTGCCGAGTTTATTAACGGCTATGTCAGGTGGGTTATTGCTACTCCACTAATGTCTCCTGACATTATCCGTCGTTCGACTAATTTGCTGAAAAGATTGGATAAGACCCGGAAATGGCGTGCTAGTCGCACGAGTAAAACATCAGTCAGCATGGCAGATCGACCAACTCAATGGCATTTGACGATTATTCCTGAAAAGCCATTCCTTGCCGTCCCGAATACTTCTTCAGAACGTCGGGAATACGCTCCCATCGGCTGGATTTCACCCCCGACAATTCCAAATCAGAAGCTTCGCGTGCTCGAAGATGCATCGCTCGAAGTCTTCGGATTACTCACTAGCCGAATGCATATATCGAGCAACTCGCGCAGGCCGTGCTCGACGCGCGGGCCGCGCATCCGACGTCCAGCCTTGCCGATCTCTACGATCCCGACACCATGCCCGCCAATCTGCGCAAGGCGCACCACGCGCTCGATCTGGCAGTCGACCGGCTCTATCGCGCCAAGCCGTTCGAGAGCGACCGCGACCGGGTGGAGCATCTGTTCGGCCTCTACGAGAAACTGGTGAACCCGCTGTCCGACGCGGCGAAGCAGAACAAGCGTGTGGCGCGCAAGAACCGGCGCAAACCCGCCGCCTGAGCCAGCCCGCCCCGTTCCTGCGACGAATACCGCACCGTTTACCGCAAAGCGTATGGCCCTGTTCACCATCGCCGCCCTATGATCCGCGCGACGGGTTAAGGGAGGGTCGTTTCCCCATGAAGATCAAACAGTTCGCGGGCGCGGTGGCGCTCGGTTTCGCCGTGTTCGCTGCCACCGCCGCCATGGCCGACGATCCCAACGATCCGGCGATGAAGGACCGGGCGGCGCGTGCGCTCGACAAGAAGATGACGCGCGAGGCCAATCTGCGCCAGCTGGAACAGGTCCGCCGCCGCGATGCGGGCTATGCCGCCGGATGGCAGGCCTATCGCGACTATCCGCAGGCGCAGGCCGAACACGAACGCGCGATGGCGCAGTGGCGCCGCGCGGTGAAGCTGTGCGAAAGCGGCCATTACGAATATTGCCGCGGGTAACGGCCTAAGCCGCTCAATCGGCTAGGTAATTCTGCGCAGGCGGCCATTGACCGGGGCTTTGCCGCGCGCCGGGTAGGGGTGGCCGAATGGCTGACACCCTGCCTGGCTACCGGGGGCAATTGCCCATCGCGCAAATCCTCGCGGCGCATCGCCTGCCCGGGCTGGAGCGCGATGCCGGCTGGCATGCCGAATATCACCACGAGGTCGCGCTGGCGGTATGCGAGAACGAGCGCGGCGCCTTCCTCGCCAATTTCCTCGCGCTGGTGGCGATGGCCGGGGCGGCGGCGGCGACCCCGGCCCCGCTGCACATGGTGCTGCCGCTGGCGTGCCGGTTGATTTCCATGATCATGGCCCGGCGCTGCTGGGATCGCTATCGCAACGCCTTGCAGCGCAAGCAAGGCACGGCGCAGGCCGCGCGGCGGCTGGGCGTGGTGCTGGCATTCGGCGGGGCGAGCTGGGCGGGCATGCTGTTGCCGCTGTTCGCCCGGCCATCGGATTCCCCTGCGTGGCTGGCGCTGGTCGGCGGATCGCTGGTGGGGGTAAGCCTGGTGACCGCGCTGATCGCCCCGCTGCGGCGGCTGGCGAGCGCCTTCGTCGCCGGGTTCCTCGCGATCCTGGTCTGCGGGCTGGGCCTCGCGCAGGAGGTGATGGGCCTGTGGGCCGCGGCGGAGGTCTTCGCGCTGTTCGCCGCGGTGATTGCCTATGCCCGGGCGGCGGCGCGCCAGAAACATGCCGCCTGTGCGCTGATCGTGGACAAGCGGCGGCTGGCGAGCGTGCTGGATGAGGCGCTGGAGCGGGCGCGGTACCTGTCCACCCACGACATGCTGACCGGGCTGTGGAACCGCCGCGCCTTTTTCGAGGAAAGCGGCGACGGCGGATCGCCCGATGCCGGGTTCCTGCTGACGATCGACCTCGACCATTTCAAACAGCTCAACGACAGCCACGGCCATGCCGCGGGCGACCAGGTGCTGGTGGCGGTCGCCGCGATCCTCGAATCCGCCGTCCACCGCCTGCCCGGCGGGCCGCATCGCGCGGTGCGGCTGGGGGGTGAGGAATTCGTGCTGCACCTGCGCCGGGTGCGCCCCGAAATGGCGCTACACATGGCCGAACTGGTGCGCCGCCAGATCGCCGCCATCCGCCTCGACGGGCCGCGGGGCCAGCCGCTGCGCGTGTCCGCCTCGATCGGGGTGGCCGCGATCGAGGCGGGCATGTCGCTCGACGAGGCGCTGCGCCGTTCGGACGTGGCGATGTACCGGGCCAAGGATCGCGGGCGCAACCAGGTGTTTGCCGCCGCCGCTTGACCGCGCGGCGCGCGGCGCGCAACCCGGCAGCGCCATGCAACGCATCTTCGTCGCCATCCGCCCGCCCGCCGCCGTGCGCGCCACGCTGCTCGCCGCGATGGGCGGGATCGAGGGCGCGCGCTGGCAGGATGAGGAGCAGCTCCACCTCACCCTGCGCTTCTGCGGCGAGAGCGAGGCGTGGCGCACGGATGAATTGCACGCGCGGCTGGCGGCGCTGGCTTTCGCCCCCTTCCCGCTCGCGCTGCGCGGGGTCGGCCATTTCGAGAAGCAGGGCCGGGTCCACACGCTGTGGGCCGGCCTCGCGCCGAGCGAGCCGCTCACCGCGCTGCAGGCAAAGGTGGAGCGTGCCTGCCAGGCCGCCGGCTATGCCCCCGAAGGGCGCCGCTTCGCCCCGCACATCACGCTTGCACGCGGCAACCAGCGCCCCGCCGCCGTCGCCGGCTGGATCGCCGACCACGCGCTGCTGGCCGGCGCACCATGGCAGGTGGACGGCTTCGCGCTCTACGAAAGCCAGCTAAGCCTTGGCGGCGCCCGCTACGTGGCGCTGGACCATTACCTCGCCCGCTAGCGCGCCCCCACTAGCGCGCCCCGCTTGCCCTTGCGCTAACCGCCACCGAGCCCGACGTAGGAATTCTGGTTGCCGTCGCTCAGCGCCACGGCAAAGCTGGCCTCCGCCGCCTGTGGCCCGAAGAATGCGCCGGAAAGATTGCCGGACACGCCGCTGAAATTCACCGTGCCGGTGAAGCCATTGCCCGATGCGGGCAAGGCGATCGTGCCGTTCAGCTGGCCGAGCGAATTGCCGCCGGTCGACACGATGTTGATCGCCAGCGTGCCCGTGCGGGTCGCGAAATTGATCGTCAGCGTCCCGCTGCTGCGCGCCGCGTCGATCGGATAACTGGTCCCGCCGACCCGGGCACTGCCGCCCATCGCGATGGTGTAGCTCACCGTGCCACTGGGGAAATCGCCCGCCTTGGTCGGGATACCGGTGGCGGCAAGACGATAGGTCGCAACCCCGTTTTCGATATGCGCCCATGTCCCGACGAAGCTGTAAAGTCTCGTCGGGTCGAACAGGGTGATGACGTCGGTCGGTGCCGTGGGCGAGCCGACGAACCATTGCTTCACCCCGGATGTGGGCGTGGTGAAGGCGCCCTGGGCGACCTGTGCGCTGGGCGTACCGCCCGGTGCGGTGAACAGCAGCATATCGGTCGCTTCGGTATATTTGATCACTGTGCCGCTGCCGAAATTCTGCGCCGAGGGGTTGGTGACCGGCGGAGGCGAGCCACTCGCTTGCGAGACGATTTCGTAGGTCACCGTCGCCGTCTGGAATGTCTGGTCGCCGGTCACC
>JACXVD010000082.1 GCA_014763545.1 Sphingomonadales bacterium | reverse complement strand
ACGTCTCGCCGTTGGGATGGGAACACATCAATCTAACCGGGGAATATCGCTGGCCCAAATCCTTAGCGTAGGATTCCGCCCCCTCCCGCAAACGCCCCCATCCGGGGCGTGCCCGTCTCCATGGTGAGCCGCGCGCTGATCGTGGCGCTGATCGTCGGTGGGGCGGCGGGCGGCGTTCTCGGCCTGGCGCTGGGGATCGGGCTCACCATCGCCGGAGAGACGCTGCTCGGCCTGCCGCCGCCGCCGCTCGAGATCCTGTTGCAGGGGGCGGGCTATTTCCTGCTCTTCGTCCTGCTCGGGACCCTCATTGCGCTGGTTTCGGGCTGGAAGGTGATCCGCTGGGTCCGCGACATGACCCCGCGCGAGGCGATCGCCCATGTCTCCAGCCGGGAAGTGAGCGACCAGGTGGATCGGTCCTCCGCTCTGTACCGGATGTGGGGCCTCGCCCTGCTGATGCTGGGCCTCTACAAGCTTTTCTGCTGGATAAGCGGCGTCGATCCCTTCTCCTCGTCCGCCGGCCCGCCTTCCACCGTCGCGCAGCTGCTGATGGTGCTGGACGGGCTGCTCAATTTCGTCGCCGTACCCTTCCTGCTGTTCGGCGTCACCAGCCTGCTGCGCTGGCGGACGGGCGGCATCCAATATCTATTGAGCGCGCTCAGCGCACCGCTCGCCGGGAAGCTGCGCTGGTTCGTGGCCGAGCATATGGCGACCAACCGGCAGCGCGTGGCCGGCATGTTGTTCATCTCCTCGCTGGCGACGGCGATGGCCCTGCTGCCGCAGGTCGCGGCGGACACGCTCGAATATCGCATGGCGCGGGGCATCGACGCCGCCATCGGCGGCGATGTCCAGATGGATTTCGGTGCGGCCGATCTCGCCCGCGATGCCGGAGGGCTGCGGACCGCCGCCGGGCATGCGCAGGTCTTCGGGCCGGGGCTCGCCGCCATCGAGCGCGCCATTCGGGCCGATCCGAACGTGACCGGCGTGACCCTGGTGGAGCAATATATCGCGCCGGACGTCTATGTGCCGAACCAGCAGGGATTGCTGGTCAACCTGCTGCAATCGGCAAGCACCTATCTGGGCCTCGTCTATTCCGAGCCGCAGCTCGGCGCCGGCCGTCCCTTTCGGGACATCATCCGCGACAGCGCCGACGGCAATCTGATCACGTCCACCGGCCTCCTGCAAATGCGGGAGATACCGATGCACAAGGATATCGCGCTCGGCTTCAACGGCGACGAGCCGGTCCCGGCGCGCCTCGACGACGCCATCGCCTTCCTGCCCGGCCAGCCGAGCATCGATGTTGCGCAGCGCGAGGGCTTCGCCGCGGCGGAAGTGGATTATCTGAATTATCTGCTCGGCAGTGATGCGCGGGTGGTCGCCGCGCGCCAGACCTTCGAGCGCGGGCCGCTGAGCCGGCTTCACATGCTGCCGTCGCGGTTCGTCTTCATCGTCCGCATGGCGAACGGCGCTGCGGAGGACGATATCCGCGGGCTGATCAGGACGATGCCGATCCAGCCCCAGGACGTCCGCTGGCAGGCGGAGGAACGCCGCAAGCTCAGCCGCGACATGTTCATTTCGCTCGCTTTGGCCAATATGAACGTGTTCATGATCGGCGGGCTGGTGCTGGCCATAGCCGGCGTCGTCGTCGTCGGGCTGGCCAACTTCCTCTCCGAACGCCGCACCTTCTCGCTGCTGCGCCTGCGCGGGCTGCCTTTGCCCACGGTGCTGCGCGTCTCCCTCTCCATCTTTCTGGTGCCCGTGCTCACCGGGGTGGCGCTGGGAACCCTGCTGGGCGCCATCGCGGGCTTCGGTCTGGCGGAAGCCATATGGCAGCTCCCGCGAATCTATGGCGTGGCGGGGCTGCTGGGCAGCCGGATGGTCTTTTCCGGCAGCGCGGCGGCGATCGTCGCCGCCTTCGGGGCCATATTGCTGATCGTGGCGCTGTGCTTCGCCCTGTGGCCCTTCCGCGGAACCGCGAACGAAAATCTCAAGGACAGATGACGGCCATGCAGCAAACATCGCTTTTCCGCAGTCCGGGGCATTCCATCACCGTGGCCGCCCTTCAGAAATCCTTTCGATCCGGCGAGGAGATCTACCATGCCCTGCAAGGGGTGACCTGCGCCATGCCGCAGGGGAAGGTCACGATCATCCAGGGGCCCAGCGGATGCGGCAAGAGCACGCTGCTCAACATGCTGGGCGGCGTCGACCGGCCCGACGACGGGCGCGTCACGATCGGCGACCGGGATCTGACGGCGATCCGCGCCGAGCGCGAGCTGGCCCATTACCGGCTCCGCGAGGTCGGCTTCATATTCCAGGCGTTCAACCTCATCGCGGGCCTCACCGCGCTGGAGAATCTCCAGCTGCCGATGACGGTGGCCGGCGTCGACCGGCCGGAGCAGATCGAGCGCGCCCGCGCGCTGCTGGGGCTGGTGGGCATGGCGGGCAAGGCGGCGAAGCGGCCCGATGCGCTGAGCGGCGGCGAGCAGCAGCGGGTCGCCATGGCGCTGGCGCTGGTCAATGATCCGCCGATCGTGCTGGCGGACGAGCCGACCGGCAATCTCGATACGGCCAACGCCCGCACGGTCGTCGATCTGTTGTGCGCCCTGGCTGCGGATTTCGGCAAGACCGTGGTCATCACCACGCACGATCCCGCCGTGGCGGAGCGCGCCGATCAACTCCTGCACATGCGCGATGGCAGGTTCCAGCCCGCCTGAACGGCGCAGTAGAAAGACGGAAAGGGAAATGATGAAGCTATTTCTGATGCTCGCGGGGCTTCTGC
The DNA here is from genome assembly GCA_014763545.1 of Sphingomonadales bacterium. Taxonomy (GTDB): domain Bacteria; phylum Pseudomonadota; class Alphaproteobacteria; order Sphingomonadales; family Sphingomonadaceae; genus JACXVD01. The sequence goes on along the minus strand of JACXVD010000082.1, from coordinate 4,341 downwards.
CTGCCGCCGCATGCGCGGCCCCGGCGCCAGCGCCGCAGCCGGGATCGGCGACTGTCACGCTCTCGCTCATTTCGCAAAGCGGCGAGCCGGTCGAGGCCGGCACGGTCGCCTTCCGCGATACCGCGTGGGGCGTGCTGGTCGAGCCGCAGCTGCACGGCCTCGCCGTCGGCCCCCATGCGGCGCATGTCCACGTCAATCCCGATTGCGGCTCGATGAGCCATGGGGATCATTTCATGCCGGCGGCGGCCGCGGGCGATCATTATGATCCGGGCGGCACCGGCGTCCATGCGGGCCCTTATGGGGCGGGGCATCTGGGCGATCTGCCCAATCTGCTTGTCGAAGCCGACGGCGAGGCGAAGATCCCGGTGCTGGCGCCGCGCCTCAAGGCGGCCGATCTGCGCGGACGCGCCCTCATCATCCATGCCGGCGCGGATCGCTACAGCGGCCAGGCGGCGCATGGGCATGGGAGCGGGGGCGCCCGCATGTATTGCGGCGTCATCCGGTAAAATCATGAACCACCATCCCGAAGCGGATATCAGGAGAGCCCTCATGTCGAAATCCCTGGCAGCGATTGCCTTTGCGGCCCTGTTGGGCCTTGCCGCGTGCAGCGAGGAGCCGGCCGTCGACAACAACGCCGAAACCGATGTGGCCGACGAGGCGATCGCCAATTTCGATCAGGATTTCAGCAATGCGGCGATCGATCAGGCGGCGCAATCCGCGCTGAACACGGCCTATACTTCGGCGCCCGTCGGGCGGCCGGCAGACCAGTCCGACTGAACTTGCCGGGCGCGGGCTGCCCCGGCGAAACGCGATGGACTTGGCATTGAATCTTCCATAGAAGATAAGGAGAGTGGATCAATGGGGATCGATTGATGTTGTCGCGCCAGAATAACGAGTTGCTTACCCGCGTGGGGCCGGGAACCCCGCTCGGGACGTTCATGCGGCGCTACTGGCATCCCATCGCCCTCTCGTCGCAGGTGGCCGATCCGGACGGGCCGCCGCTCAGAACCCGCCTGCTCGGCCAGCGCTTCGTCGTGTTCAGGGATAGCGAGGGCCGCGTGGGCGTGCTCGACGAGGCCTGCATGCACCGGGGTGTCTCCCTGGCGCTCGGCCGCAACGAGGAGGGTGGCCTGCGGTGCCTCTATCATGGCTGGAAATTCTCGGTCGACGGGGAGGTTCTGGACATGCCCAATGCCGATTGCGCGCTCCGCCGGCAGATGAAGGCGCCCGCTTATCCCGTGCGGGAGCAATCCGGGCTGGTCTGGGCCTATATCGGCCCCCCCGAATTCCGGCCCGCCTTTCGCGAATTCGCCTTCGATGCGGTGCCCGAGGCCAATCGCACGGTGTTCCGCGCCAACGTCAAGGCCAATTGGCTGCCGGTGATCGAGGGGGGGCTGGACAGTTCCCATGTCGCCTTCCTGCACACGAACCTGGTTCGCCCCGGCTGGCGCGATCGGGCGGATCAGGGGGCCGAGCCCAATCCCTGGGAGAATCTCCGGCCCCAGCTCGAGATCGAGAATACGGCGTTCGGCTTTCATTATTGCGCGCTCCGGCAGGTGCCGGGCCAGAAGCGCAACGCCCGGCTGGTGCCCGCGATCCTGCCCAACATCCGTCTCATTCCCTATGGACCCTACACCGTCTGGACGGTCGAGGTGCCGATGGACGACGAGGAGACCGCGAGCTACGTGCTGACCTACAGCGCCGATGCGCCTGTCGATCGCGAGCGCGAAGCGCGGATGTTCGGCTTCGAAAGCCCGCTCTACGATCCCGTGACGTGCGACTTCGATTTCCAATGGTCCGGCGCATTCGGACAGGATCGATCGAGCATGGACCGAAGCTGGTCGGGCTATGCGGGTGTCGAGCTCGAGGACATGGCGATCTCCGCCTCGATCGGCCCCGATTGGGACAGGACGCGCGAGCATCTCGTCGAGAGCGATATCGCCATCGTCCATCTGCGGCGGCGGCTGATGGAGGCGCTGCGGCTGTTCGATCAGGGCGAAGCGCCGATCGGCGCGTCGTTCGCGGATATGCGCCCCGTCAGCTGCTTCGATCGCACGCTCGGCGAAGCGGACAAATGGCAGGACTGCCTGCCGGATTATGGCGCCATATATAGTCTTGCCGCCTCATGAGGCTTCCGATTAAGTCGAGCCTTCCGCGAATGGGGCCCACGCGGAGCATGGCAAAGGATGGCGATCGTGAAGCGCGTGACGAAAGAGCGTAACACGGAGTCCGGCGGCGAGGCACTTTCCGCAGATGCGTCCACCAGTCTCGACAATCTCGATAAGAGGCGTCAGCGCTGGATCAGGGAAGGCCTGAATTTCGATTTCGATTTCGTCGAATTCGTCAGCGGCATCACTATCATCGATCAGCTGATCGAGCGCGAATTCAAGCGGATCGCGCAATCGCAATTCGGGATGACCACGGGCGATCTGCGAATCCTCTTCGTGCTGCGCCAAGCCGAAGGCGATGGCGCGCTGCGGCCGAGCGACCTCTTCAAGCGCCTGCTGGTCACCTCCGGGGCGGTCACCAAGCAGCTCGATCGGCTGGAGGCGCGCAAGCTGGTGCGGCGCGTCTTCAACAGCGCCGGCAAGCGGGGATGGCTGGTGCTGCTCACCAGCGAGGGCCAGGTGCTCACCGATGCGGCGATCGCGGCTGTATCGACATTGCCCATCGCCAGCAGGGCGTTCCATGCCCTGGGCGCTGCCGATCGCGCCCACGCGCTGCAATGCCTGCACGTCATGATCCGCGAGATCGAGCAGCACACGCGGCTGGACCCGATCGACTAAGGTGGCACGAACGAGATTAAGCCTTCCGCAGAAGATTCCGCTTGTTTTCTATCTTCCATAGAAGATAGAAGCGCGGTGAGGGACGGTCATCGCCACTGTCGGGCGCAAGCGCCGACCGGAAGGCGTGCGCCCGGTGGAGCGAAAGGGGAGAGTGGAAATGCGATCTAAGCTGAGAGAAGGGGTTTCCGCCTGCGCGCTGTTCGGCGCGCTGGTGATGGCTGCGCAAGCCCATGCCAGTGAGGCAGAGCAGCAAAGCGGAGTCGCAGCGGTTGCGGACCAGGGCGCGGATACCGTCCAGGAGATCATCGTGACCGCGCGGCATCGCGAGGAAAATCTCCAGGATACGCCGATCGCGATCACGGCGCTCAGCAGCGCTGATCTCGAGAATAAGGGCTACACCCAGCTTTCCGACATCGCCGCCGCCACGCCGAGCCTGACCTTCAACGGATCGGCGCCGCTTTCCGGCAATCCGGCCGCGGCATCCGTATTCCTGCGCGGCATCGGCCAGCTCGATTTCACGAGCACCACCGATCCCGGCGTCGGCATCTATATCGATGGCGTCTATGTCGCACGCAGCGTCGGCGCGATCCTCGATCTGGTGGATCTGGAGCGCATCGAGGTGCTGAAGGGCCCGCAGGGCGCGCTCTTCGGGCGCAACACGATCGGCGGGGCGATCAACATCGTCTCACGGGCGCCGAGCAAGACGCTCGGCGGCAAGGCGAGCCTCACCCTGGGGAGCGACGATCGCCGCGGCTTCCAGGCCTCGGTGGACATCCCGGTCAGCGATACATTCTTCACCCAGTTCAGCGGCTTCGGCACATGGCGCGACGGCTATGTCAGCACCGGCACTCCCGGATTCAGGCTCGGCAACGACAACAAGCTGAGCGGGCGGGCGCAATTCCTGTGGGAACCGAGCGGCGTGTTCAGCGCGCGCCTGGCGGTGGACGGGACGCGCATCCGCGAGAATGGATCGCCGAACGTGCCGCTCCAGGTCGAAGGCATCAGCTTCTACGGCAATACGGGCGGCTTCAAATCCATCTACAATAATATCATCCTCGCGGCGAACGGCTGCCGGAACGCCGCGATCGTGAACCAGACGACCGCCTGCTACGGCAACGCCTGGGAGACCCACGATCCGTACAAGACCAACTCCACCTATCCCGCTTATGCCGACACCGATGTGTGGGGCGCCGCGCTGACGCTGGATTGGCGCTTCGGCGATGTGAACCTCAAATCGATCTCCGCCTATCGCGAGCTCAGCAGCGCGTTCGCATCCGATGTCGACGGAACGCCCTATAACCTGCTCACCAGCGACAACCGCATCGACCAGCATCAGGTCAGCCAGGAGTTCCAGCTCAACGGCACCAGCTTCGCCGACAGGCTGAAATGGCAGGTCGGCCTCTATTATTTCGATGAGCGCGCCGTGGACTTCACCGTGCCGGGCGGCCCGATCGTCACTGTGGATCGGCGTGGAAAAAGGACCCCGGTAGCGGGGTGATCGGCGTCGAAAAAGGACCCCTCATCCCGGTGGTCTAGGCTGTTCGCTTGGCAGGTG
>JACXVD010000019.1 GCA_014763545.1 Sphingomonadales bacterium | reverse complement strand
TCGCTGGCCCGCCTCCGGCCCCTCCCGCCTGCGCGAGGGGAGAATTCTTGCGCTTCTTCTCCCAATCCTCGTAACCGCCCGCAACCACATCGACCTTGCCGCTGCCGTCGAGGCCGAGGGTGATGGTCACCGTGCGGTCGAGGAAGTCGCGGTCGTGGCTGACGATCAGCACCGTGCCTTCGTAATCGGCGATCACTTCCTGCAGCAGGTCGAGCGTTTCGAGGTCGAGGTCGTTGGTCGGCTCGTCGAGCACCAGCAGGTTCGATTTGCGGGCAAACTCGCGCGCCAGCAGCAGGCGACTGCGCTCGCCGCCGGACAGCACGCCGACCTTCATGTCGACGATCTTGGGATCGAACAGGAATTCCTTGAGGTAACCCTGCACATGCTTGCGGATGCCGCGCACGTCGATCCAGTCGCCGCCTTCGGCCAATACCTGGCGCACGGTGCGGTCGGGTTCCATCAGGCTGCGCTGCTGGTCGATCTTCACCCCGGTCAGCGTCTTGGCCAGCGTCACGTTGCCGCTGTCGGGCGCGAGCTCGCCGGTCAGCAGCTTGAGCAGCGTCGTCTTGCCCGCGCCATTCGCGCCGACCACGCCGATCCGGTCGCCGCGCTGGATGCGCAGGCTGAAATCCTTGATGATCGCGCGTTCGCCGTAATTCTTGGTGACGTGTTCGGCCACGATCACGCTCTTGCTCTTGGTATCCTCGTCGGTCGCGAGCTTGAGCTTGGCGGTGCCGGTGGGGTCGATCATCGCGGCCCTTGCGCTGCGCATCTGCCACAGCTTTTCCAGCCGCCCCTGGTTGCGCTTGCGTCGTGCGGTCACCCCGCGTTCGAGCCAGTGCGCCTCGAGCTTCAGCTTGGCGTCCAGCTTTTCCGCGGCGCGGGCTTCCTCGGCATAGACCTGTTCTTCCCACGCCTCATACCCGCCGAAGCCGACATCCTTGCGCCGCAGCGCACCGCGGTCGAGCCACAGCGTCGCATTGGTCAGCCGCTTGAGGAAGGTGCGGTCGTGGCTGATCACCATGAAGGCGCCCCGGTAACGGGTCAGCCAGTCCTCCAGCCAGTCGATCGCGGCGAGGTCGAGGTGGTTGGTCGGCTCGTCCATCAGCAGCAGGTCGGGGTCCATCGCCAGTGCACGGGCGATGGCCGCGCGGCGCCGTTCGCCGCCGCTGGCGCCCTTTGCCGGGGTCGCCATGTCGATCCCCAGCTGGCCGGCGATCGATTCCACCTCATGCTGGGCGGGCGCATCGCTGCCCGACAGGGCGAAATCCATCAGCGTTGCGAAGCCGGTGAAATCTGGTTCCTGCTCGAGCAGGACGATCTTCGTCCCCGGCTTGATCTTGCGCTGGCCGCGATCCGCCTCGATCCGGTTGTCGACCAGCTTGAACAAGGTGGTCTTGCCCGCGCCGTTGCGGCCGATCAGCGCCAGCCGGTCGCGCGGGCCGATATGCAGGTCGATGCCGCCGGTTTCGGGCGCGCCGAACAGCCAGCGGCCACCCTGTTGCAGGCCGAGGCCTTCCCAGCTGAGGATCGGAGGTTGTGCCATGGCGCGCGGCCCTAGCCGGGGCGGGCCGGGGGAACAAGTCGGTTCACATGTGCGTAATCGGGCAGCACGCAGGCTGCGCGCCTGTCTTGAGGAGAGAATTTCATGATCCGCACTGCATTCCCGCTCGCGCTCGCCGCCACCGCGATGGCCGCGACACCCGCCATGGCCGATGTCACCATGCAGGCCAATGGGCCGGTAATTTCGCTGAGCGTCACCGAAACCAGCCATTCCGCGCCCGATATCGTCACCGTCGGCGCAGGCGTCACCAGTGAGGCGCCAACCGCCGTCGCCGCGATGCAGGCCAATGCGCAGGCGATGGCCGGGGTGATTGGCCGGATCAAGGCGCTGGGGATTGCCGAAAAGGATATCCAGACCACCGGGATATCCCTCAATCCGCGCTATGATTACGATCAGGACAGCCGCCAGCAGGTGTTCCGCGGCTATCAGGTGTCGAACCGGGTCAGCGTGGTGCTCCGCAAGGTGGAGCGCACGGGCGAAGTGCTCGACGCGCTGGTTGCCGCCGGGGCGACCGACATTTCCGGGCCAAGCTTCGACATGGCCGACGCCACGACGGCCCGCGCCAGTGCACGCAAGGCGGCGCTCGACACGGCGAAGGCGCAGGCGATGGATTACGCGCGCTGGGCGGGATATTCGAACATCCGCCTGCTCGAAGTCAGCGAGAGCATCTCGGGCGATTTCCCGCATCCGGTGGTGCAGGTGCGGGCGATGGATGCGGCCAAGCTCGCGTCCACCCCCGTGCAGCCGGGCGAGGTCGGCACGTCGGTGACGATCTCGGTCAAATACGAGATGGTGCAATAAGGCCGCACAGTCGCATGAACGGCGGTGAAGCTGCACATTCACCGCTTGTTCAATGCCCGGGGCATAGGCAGTGTAGCCATGATGCGCCAAACCTTCCTCCCCCTCGTTGCCGGTGTCCTGCTGGCCACGTCGCTGGCGTCGCCGGCGGCCTTCGCCAAGCAGCAGCGCAGCGAACAGGGGGAGGCGCGCAAGGAAATGCAGGCCGGCAACGTGCTGAGCCTGCGCGAGATCGAACGGCGGGTGCTGCCGAGCATGCGCGGCGCCGAATATCTCGGCCCGGCGTATGATTCCGCGGCGATGGCCTATCGCCTCAAATTCATCCGCGAAGGCAAGGTGTTGTTCGTCGATGTCGACGCGCGCACCGGGCGAATCCTTTCGCGTTCATACTGACCGGTTTATAGCGACAGGTGGGGCCGTTGACGCTGTCGGCGATAGGCCCCACTTAGCAGGCGCGCCAATTTCCAGGGGAGAGCGTCCACAATGCGTATCCTGATCGTCGAGGATGAACCTACGCTCGGCCAGCAGCTCAAGTCGACGCTGGAGCAGAACGGCTATGCGGTGGACCTGTCCACCGATGGCGAAGACGGGCATTTCATGGGTTCGACCGAGGATTACGACGCGGTCGTGCTCGATCTCGGCCTGCCCGAGATCGACGGGCTGACCGTGCTCGGGATGTGGCGCAAGGAAGGGCGGACCTTCCCGGTGCTGGTGCTGACCGCGCGCGACAGCTGGAGCGACAAGGTTGCCGGGCTCGATGCCGGTGCCGACGATTACCTCGCCAAGCCGTTCCAGACCGAGGAACTGATCGCCCGCCTGCGCGCGCTGATCCGCCGCGCTTCGGGCAACACCAGCTCCGAACTGACTGCGGGCGATGTCCGGCTGGATACGCGTTCGGGCCGGGTCACGCTGGCGGGTGAGCCGGTCAAGCTGACCGCGCAGGAATACAAGCTGCTCAGCTACCTGATGCACCACAAGGGCAAGGTGGTCAGCCGCACCGAATTGATCGAACACATCTACGATCAGGATTTCGACCGCGATTCGAACACGATCGAAGTCTTCGTAACCCGCATCCGCAAGAAGCTGGGTGCCGATGTCATCACGACGATCCGTGGCCTTGGATACAGTCTCGACGATCCCGCCGACCAGCCGCGCGCCAACTGATCGCGCGCGCGCGGCGGCGCCCGCCGGGCCGGTCGATCCGGCCGGGGCGGGCAATGTGAGCAGTGAAGTGGAAACGGGCGCGGCGCCGCCGCATACCGGCAGCCTGTCGCGCCGCATGATGCTGATCGCGGCGGGCTGGATCGCGGTGCTGCTGCTGGGCGGTGGTTTTGCGCTCGACCGCACGCTGACCCGGCTGGTCGAAAAGAATTTCGACGACCAGCTGCAATATATGCTGACCGCGATGATCGCCTCGGCAGAGGTCAGCCCCGATGGCGAGGTATTCTTTTATCGCCCGCTGGGCGACCAGCGCTTTCTCGAACCGAACAGCGGGCTGTATTGGCAGATCAGCGGCAAGGGGCACGAGGATTTCCCCAGCCGCAGCCTGTGGGATCGCAGCCTCGACGTGAAGGGCGACCATCTCGACAACGACACCCATATCTACAATTCCAACCAGTTCGCAGGCGAGCCGCTGCGCGTGGCCGAACGATCGCTGACCCTGCCGGGCAGCGACACGCATTGGTGGTTCACCGTGGCGCAGAGCCGGTCCGAACTCGATGCGCAGATCCGCCGCATCCGCTCGATCCTCGTGTGGAGCTTCGCGGTGCTGGGTGCGGGATTGCTGGCGATGGCCATGCTGCAGACCTGGTACGGCCTGCGCCCCCTGCGCCGCGTGCGGCTGGCGATCCAGCGGATCCGTGCCAGCGGCAGCAACCGGGTGACCGATCCGCTGCCGCTCGAAGTCCGCCCGCTGGTCGAGGAAATCAACATGTTGCTCGCCCATTCGGAGAAACAGGCGGAAGAGGCGCGCACCCATGCGGGCAACCTCGCCCATGCGCTTAAGACCCCGCTGACGGTGATCAACAACGCCGCCACCGCCAAGGCGCCCGACCTCGCCGATACGGTGATCCGCGAGGCGAGCACGATGCGCCGCCACGTCGACCACCACCTCGCCCGCGCCCGCGCAGTGGGCCGCCGCGCGGTCGGCCACGCGCGCACGCAAGTGTGGGAAAGCGCCTGCGCCGTGCGCCGCGCGGTCGAGCGGCTCTATCCCGACGTGCGCTTCGACGTGGATGGTTCGAAAGAGGCGATGGTCGCGATCGAGCGGCAGGATCTCGACGAAATTCTCGGCAATCTGATCGAAAATGCCGCGAAATACGGCGGCGGCAGCGTGTTCGTCACGGTCGATGCCGAACCGGACGCGGGCAATCTGTGCACCATCTGGGTCGAGGATGACGGTATGGGCATCCCCGAGGCGGAGCGCACGCGCATCTTCGATCGCGGCGCGCGGCTGGACACCGGCAAGCCGGGCACCGGGCTGGGCCTTGCCATCGTCCGCGATGTGGCGGAAATCTATGGCGGCGGCGTCGAACTCGGCGAAAGCGAGGATCTCGGCGGGCTGCTGGTGAAATTGCGACTACCGAGGAGTGCGGGGTAATGCGGGGATTTGGGCGGGGAATGGCGATCGTTCGGCTGGCGAGCGGGGCCGCGCTGGGGCTGGCGCTGGCGGGGTGCAACATGGTCGTGTCGGACCAGCCCTGGTTCGAACGCAATGCCGCATCCCCGGTGATCAAGTCCGGCATCTGGGGCGCGGCGGACAAGGAGGATTGCACCTTCGATTCGTCTGCCCCGCTCAGCGAATGGCCCGAATGTTCCGAACCCGCGATCATCGACGCGCAGGGCAATTTCAATTCGCGCGACAAGACCAGCGGCGATTGGCGCTCGATCACGGCGGTGGTGGGCGGCGGGGATCCGATGATCCTGCAATTCGCCCTGCCGCAGGAAATGGTGTCGCAGGCGCCCGGCGCGCCGTCCTACCTCTATTTCGCGCTGCGCCCGCTGGCCCGCGATGCCGATGGCCGGATCACCGACATGCGCATCTGGTCGGTAATGTGCGGCCCGCTCGCCGAAGGGGCGGAGCAATCGGGCGATCCCAAGGCGATGGTGACCAAACAGCCCTTTGCCGGGCTGACCCTGAAGGATGGCAATTGCCAGGCCAAGGACATCCCCGCCCTTACCGGCGCGGCAGCGCGCAGCGAAGCGCTGCAGGACAAGACCGGCCACGGCCACTGGATCCGCGATGCCAGGCCGGAAGAAATGCCCGCCGGATAGGCCGCGCGGTTCAGCCCTGCCGCGCCTGCTCGTGGTGGCGGATGACCTCGTCGATGATGAAGCGCAGGAATTTCTCGGTGAATTCGGGGTCGAGGTCGGCCTCCACCGCCAGCTTGCGCAGCCGCTCGACCTGGCGCGCCTCGCGATCCGGGTCGGCCGGGGGCAGGGTCACCTTCGCCTTGTACTCGCCGACCGCCTGGGTGATGCGAAAGCGCTCCGCCAGCATATGCACCAACGCGGCATCGATATTGTCGATGCTCTTGCGATAGCCCGCCAGCACGGGATCGGGAGAAGTCGGGTTTGCGCTCATCGCCCCCCGCTTGGCCACAGCAGGGCGGGTTTTGCAAGGGGCGAGGGGGTGCCGGGGCGCTAAATCCAGCCTTGCCAAGCGCTTCGCCGCCGCCCATGGAGCAGGCGAAATGAGCGCCGAAGTCGTCCCCATTCCACGCAAGCAGCCGACGCTTGACCCGATTCTCGCCCTGACCGCGCCGGGCATGAACTCGGTCAACCAGGTCATCCTCGAGCGGATGCAGAGCGAAATCCCGCTGATTCCGGCTCTCGCCGGGCATCTGATCGCAGGCGGCGGCAAGCGCATGCGCCCGATGCTCACCCTCGCGGGGGCGGAGCTGGTCGGTTACCAGGGCAACCGGCACCACAAGCTCGCGGCGGCGGTCGAATTCATCCACACCGCCACGCTGCTGCATGACGATGTGGTCGATGGCAGCGACCTGCGACGCGGCAAGGCGGCGGCCAACATCATCTTCGGCAATCCGGCGACCGTGCTGGTGGGCGATTTCCTGTTCAGCCGCGCCTTCGAACTGATGGTCGAGGATGGCAGCCTCAAAGTGCTCAAGATCCTCTCCAACGCATCCGCGGTGATTGCCGAGGGTGAGGTCGACCAGCTGACCGCGCAGCGCCAGATCGAAACCAGCGAGGAACGCTATCTCTCGATCATCGGCGCCAAGACGGCCGCGCTGTTCGCCGCCGCCAGCCGGATTTCCGCCGTCGTCGCCGAATGCGACGAGAAATGCGAAATGGCGCTCGACGCCTATGGCCGCAATCTCGGCATCGCCTTCCAGCTGGTGGACGATGCGATCGACTATGATTCCGATGCCGGCACGATGGGCAAGGATCGCGGTGACGATTTCCGCGAAGGCAAGATGACCCTGCCGGTGATCCTCGCCTATGCCCGCGGCAGCGAGGAGGAGCGGACTTTCTGGCGCGCGGCGATCATGGGCCATCGCAGCAGCGAGGAAGATCTCGCCCACGCGATCGAGCTGATCCGCCGACACGGCGCGCTCGAAGAAACCCGCGAACGCGCCCGGCTGTATGCCCAGCGGGCGATCGACGCGATTTCCGGTTTCCCCGACGGCAAGGCCCGCCGGGCCAAGAATTTTTGACATGGCGCGAAACTGCTGCCATCAATGTCAAATATTTTCGACATTGATGGAGATTCGCATGTCGTTCCGCGAAAAATCGGCCTGGGTCATGGCTGCAGTCATGCTGCTTTCCGGCCTGTTCTACATGAAGTCCGCGCTTCCCTATCCCGGCTCGCCGGTGATGGAGACGGTGGTGCCCTATGTCCTGCTGGTGATTGTGCTGTCGGTTGCCGGGCAGGTGGTGCTCGCAATCCGGTCGCCGGACGAAGCCCGCGCGCCGCTCGACGAACGCGAACGGCTGGTTGTGGACCGGGCTGGATATTGGGGCGGTGTCATCCTCGCAGCGGCGATCGTGTTGGCGGGCATCGCCTATGTGGTCGCGCCGAACGGCAACATGCTGTTCCATCACGCGGTGCTGGCGCTGATCGTGGCGCAGGTCGCGCAGTACATCTTGCAGATTATCCTGCTGCGCCGGGCGCTTTGATGTGTCGAAGCGTCCACCCATAACCAACCGCGTGAAGGAACTGCGCGAGGCAAATGGCGGGCTCAGCCAGGCAGCGCTGGGCGAAGCCGTGGGCGTGACGCGGCAAACGATCATCGCCATCGAACAGGGCCGCTATTCGCCCAGTCTCGAAACCAGCTTCCGCATCGCGCGGCTGTTCGGGGTGGGGCTGGAAGATGTGTTCGGCTGGGAAGGCGACTGAACCCGTGGCCGATCTGCCGATCCATGCCGTTCTGCCCGAGCTGCTCGCCGCATTGCGCGGCTACACGGGCGCGGTGCTGGTGGCGCCGCCGGGGGCGGGCAAGACGACCGCTGTCGCCCCTGCGCTGATCGGCGAGGACTGGTGCAGCGGGCAGGTGATCGTCACCTCGCCCCGCCGGGTCGCCGCGCGCGCCGCCGCCGAACGCATGGCCGATCTGCTGGGTGAAAAGCCGGGCGAGACGGTGGGCTACCTCACCCGGATGGACAGCAAGCAGTCGGCGAGGACGCGTGTGCTCGTCGTGACCGAGGCGATCTTCGTCAATCGCATCGTCGAAGACCCGGAGCTTGCCGGGGTTTCCGCCGTGCTGTTCGACGAAGCGCATGAACGGCATCTCGACAGCGACCTCGGGCTGGCCTTGGCGCTGGAGAGCCGTGCGGTGCTGCGCGAGGATTTGCGGCTGGTGGTAATGAGCGCCACGATCGACGGGGCGCGCTTTGCCCGGTTGCTGGGTGAGGATGCCCCGGTGATCGAGAGCGAAGGCAAGGCCTGGCCGCTTGAAATCAGGTGGTTGGGAAGCTCGCCCGACAAGCGGATTGAAGATGCGATGGCGTCTGCGGTGCTGACCGCCTGGCGTGACGCGGAAGGCGATGTGCTCGCCTTCCTGCCGGGTGTGGGCGAGATCGAGCGGGTGCGGGAGCGGCTGGAGGCGCGGTTGCCCGATGTCCCGGTGCTGCCGCTGCATGGCCAGGTCGAGCCCGCCGGGCAGCGTGCGGCGATCGGGCGCGATCCCGCCGGGCGCCGCCGGATCGTGCTGGCGACCGCGATTGCCGAAACCTCGCTGACGCTCGACGGTGTTTCGGTGGTGGTCGATGCGGGCCTGTCGCGCCGGGCGGAATTCGACCGCGCGGCGGGCACCAGCCATCTCGTCACCCACCGCGCCAGCCAGGCCGCCGCCGCGCAGCGTGCGGGCCGCGCGGCGCGGCAGGGGCCGGGGGTCGCCTATCGCCTGTGGGAAGAGGGTGGCCACGCCGGTCGCCCGGCTTTCGATCCGCCCGAGATCGAGATTGCCGACCTGGCCCCGCTGGTGCTGGCGCTTGCCAAATGGGGCACGGCGGATCCGGCGGCGATGCCCTGGCTCGACCCGCCGCCGGAGGCTTCGCTGGCTGCCGCGCGCAAGAGCCTGCTGGCGACGGGCGCGCTCGATGCGGCGGGGCGGATAACCCCCTTTGGCGCAGCGCTGGCCCAGATGCCGATGGACCCGGCGCAGGCCGCGATGGTGCTCCATGGCGCGCAGGCGGGGCAAGGCGAACTGGCTGCGAAGATCGCGCTGCTGCTGCAGGAACGCGGGCTGGGCGGGCGCGGCGAAGATTTGCTCGCCCGGTTGCATCGCTGGGATGGCGAGCGGGGCAGCCGGGCGGAAGCCGCGCGCAAGCTGGCAGCGGGCTGGGCGAGGCGCGCGCGCGGGCTTCACCAGGCTCGGCCCGAGACGGTCGCAGGCCATGCGGCGTCGCCTGCCATCTTCCTCGCGCTCGCGCGGCCCGATTTCGTGGCGAAGCGCCGCGATGCGAGCGGGGAGAACTGGATTTCGGCGGGCGGGCGCGGCTTCACCCTCGATCCCGCAAGCCCGCTCGCCCGCGCGGAATGGCTCGCCATCGGCGATGCGCAGGGGCAGGCCAAGGGCGCGCGGATCACCGCCGCGCTGGCGCTCGAACCGGCCGAGGTCGAGGCGCATCTTGGCACGCTGATCGAGCGCCGCTCGGTCCTGCGCTGGAATGACGCGGAAGGCCGGGTGGAAGCGCGGCTGGAGCGGCGCATGGGTGCGATCACGCTGGCGAGCGGCCCCGACCCTTCGCCCGATCCTGCGGCGATTGTGGTCAAGCTTGTGGAAATCGCGGTGGACAGGCTGGGGGAAATCGTCCCCGCCGCGCTGCTCGCCCGGGGGCGCTATGCCGGGATCGAGGCCCTGTCGCCTGCCAGCCTGGCCGCCAGCGCGGAGAATTGGCTCGCGCCGCTGCTGGCGGGGCGGCGCGATCTCGACCTTGCCAAGGGCAGGGTGGCCGACGCGGTGCTCGGCCTGCTCGACTGGGATGCGCGCCAGCGGCTCGACCGGTTGGCGCCACGCGAATTCACCTCGCCCGCAGGCTCGACCCATCCCATCGCCTATGACGGCGACGATGCGCCCAGCGTGGAGGTGCGGGTGCAGGCGCTGTTCGGGCTGGAGCGGCACCCGACGGTGGGTGACACGCCGCTGCTGCTCAAGCTGACCAGCCCGGCAGGGCGCCCGATCCAGTCCACCCGCGACCTCCCCGGCTTCTGGCGCGGCAGCTGGGCCGATGTGAAGAAGGACATGAAGGGCCGCTATCCCAAGCACCGCTGGCCCGACGAGCCCTGGACGGAGAAGCCGAGCCTCAAGACCAAGAATGCCTTTTCTCGATCGGGCGAGTGAATTAGGGGACTACCTCATGACAGCGCGAATCTACCAGCGACCGAAAAACGCCATGCAGTCGGGCAAGGCCCGGACCGATGAGTGGGTGCTCGAATTCGAACAATCCGAAGCGCGCAAGCCCGATCCGCTGATGGGCTGGACCGGCAGCGGCGACACGCAGGCGCAGGTGCAGCTCAAATTCGCGACCCAGGCCGAAGCGGTCGCCTATGCCGCCAAGCACGGCATCGCCGCGCGCGTCCACGCGACCCCGCCGAAACGGCTGAAGATCCAGGCCTACGCGGATAATTTCCGCTAGGCTTCAGGCACTCACATGCCGGGCGCGGGCCATCCGGCCCGCTCGGTTTCCTTCGCGCAGAGCGCTCCGGGCGGGCGGTCGCCCTTGCGGGCCTTCGGCCCGAAGATCGCCAAGACGCTTGAAACATGTGCGACTCCCCGCCATATGCGCGCCCGGGAGTCGGTCGGACGTTTGCGTTCGCTCACCGGGTCAGGTCCGGAAGGAAGCAGCCCAGGTGGATTGCGGCGGGTCGGCCGGCTCCTTTTCCAGCAGCAGCTTTGGTCAGGCAGCAGTGCCCTTCATGCGTGAACGGGCCGCGTTGCGCGATCCGGTGGCCGGCACCAGCCCCGCCACCTTGCCCAGCCCGAAGGGCGGCATATTGCCGTAGATCGTCTCGTAGGCGCCCGCTTCCACCGCATAGGTTTCGTGGAAGATGCCGACGGTGCCGTCACTGCCCACCGCCTTGTTGAACGCGGTCCAGGCGGGCCAGTGTTTCTGCTCACGGTCGCGGGCGTAGCTCTCCAGGCTGTCGAAATCGCGCCAATATTGCACCAGCAGCACGGTGCGCAGCCCCTGCCGCAGGATTTCGGTGCCGAGGAAGCCGCTGTCCTTGTCGCGCGAGAGTTCCTCGATCATCGGCCCCATCGCCCGCGCCACCGGCAGCCA
Organism: Sphingomonadales bacterium; assembly: GCA_014763545.1. Taxonomy (GTDB): domain Bacteria; phylum Pseudomonadota; class Alphaproteobacteria; order Sphingomonadales; family Sphingomonadaceae; genus JACXVD01. The sequence continues at coordinate 49,082 of JACXVD010000019.1, read as the reverse complement.
TTTGTCGAACTTGTGGAAATGATTGATCCGCATTCCGATGATGAAGACCACCAGAGGGCCCGAAAAACCGGCGGCAAACCGCCCCGCCTGTATCGTCATCGCGTGTCTCCCTCGCGCAGCGGGATAAAAATTTCGATTTGCAACCGAATTGTCAAGCGCCTTCCATTCGACAAGCCCGCAGCCGCCACCTAGATTGCCCGGCATGGGTGATTCACCGGACAGTGCTGGCACGCCTCCGTGGGAGGAGGACGGGCAGGAAACCGCGCCGACCGCGGCCGAGCTGGAAGCAGCCGGGCAGTCCGCCATGTTCGGCGATCCCGTGCCGCCTCCCGCAGCAGCTGCGCCAGCCGCTCCGCCAGCCCCCCCACCAACCGAGAAACCGGCTGCGGGGGCACCGAGCCAGCCCTATCGCGTGCTTGCCCGCAAGTACCGCCCGCAGACCTTTAGCGAGCTGATCGGGCAGGAACCGATGGTGCGCACGCTGGCCAACGCGATCAAGCGCGACCGGCTGGCGCATGCCTTCCTGATGACCGGCGTGCGCGGGGTGGGCAAGACCTCGACCGCGCGGTTGATCGCCAAGGCGCTGAATTGCATCGGGCCGGACGGGCAGGGCGGGCCGACTATCGACCCCTGCGGCCAGTGCGAACCCTGCCTCGCGATTGCCGAGGGCCGCCATATCGACGTGATCGAGATGGACGCCGCCAGCCACACCGGGGTCGACGACGTGCGCGAGATCATCGAGGCGGTGCGCTATGCCGCCGTATCGGCGCGCTACAAGATCTACATCATCGACGAAGTTCACATGCTCTCGCGCAATGCTTTCAATGCCTTGCTCAAGACACTTGAGGAGCCGCCGGCGCATGTGAAGTTCCTCTTCGCCACCACCGAGGTCGACAAGCTGCCGGTGACGGTGCTGAGCCGCACCCAGCGGTTCGACCTGCGCCGCATCCCCACCGAATTGCTGCAAAACCACTTCGGCTGGGTGTGTGCGCAGGAAGGGGTGGAGGCGGAGCGCGAGGCGCTGCATATGATCGCCGCCGCGGCCGAAGGTTCGGTGCGCGACGGGCTGTCGATCCTCGACCAGGCGATTGCCCATGCCGACCTCGATGCCGAGGGCAAGGTGACGGCTGAGCGGGTGCGCGACATGCTCGGCCTCGCCGACAAGGGCGCGCAAAGGCGGCTGTTTGCGACCATCCTCGAAGGCGATGCGCCCGCGCTGCTGGCGGGGATCGAGGACCAGTATGCACTCGGGGTCGAGCCGCTGGCGCTGATGCGCGGGCTGATGGAATTCGCCCATCGCATCGCGCTGGCGCAGGTCAGCGGCGGCGCGGCGGACGCGCCGAGCGAGGAAGAGCGCGCCGCGATCGGCGAATGGGCGGGGCGGATCAAGCCGGGCCAGTTGCACCGCATGTGGCAATTGCTGCTCAAGGGGCACGAGGAAGTGCGCCAGGCGCCCGACCAACTGGTCGCCGCGCAGATGGCGCTGCTGCGCATGCTCCATGCCGCCGACATGCCAGACCCCGGCGCGCTGGTGAAAAAGCTGGAGGAACTGGCCGAGCGCGGAGCAGTGGCGGGCGCTTCCACTGCCGCCGCAGCGGGCGGCGATGCACCTGCAGCCTCGGGCCAAGGCGCACCCGCGCCCGCTGCCGGAATGGCGGAATGGCGCGCGCTGATCGCCGATGTCGAGCGGGCGGGCGAACATTTCGCCGCCAGCATCATGCAGATGCAGGTGCGGCTGGTCGAACTGGCGCCGGGCGTGCTGCGCTATGCGCGCGCGCCCCATTTCCAGGAAGATATCGGCCCGCAGCTGCGCGACGCGCTGCTCGCGGCGACCGGCCAGCGCTGGATCACCGAGCAGGTCGAGGGCGAAGGCATGCCCTCGCTGGTCGAGCAGGACGAAGCGACGCGCGCCGATGCCAAGGCGAAGCTGCGCGCGCATCCGCTGGTAGAGGCGGCACTCGCAACTTTCCCCGATGCCGAAATCGTCGAGGAAGAATCAACCCCGGTGCGGGGCGACCGCAACTGGAGCAGGCACGGATAGAGGCAGAACCATGAAATCGATGGAAGAAATGATCCAGGCTGCGCAGCAGGCAGCCGAAACGGTCCAGAAGCAGATGGGCGAGGCGCAGGCCAAGCTCGACGGGATCGAAGTGGAAGGCACCGCCGGTGGCGGCCTGGTGAAGGTGCGCGCCACCGCGCGCGGCCGCATCCTGGGCGTGTCGATCGACGACAGCCTGATGAAGCCGGAAGAAAAGCAGATCGTCGAGGATCTGGTTACCGCCGCTTTCAACGACGCGCGCGACAAGGCCGACCGGGTGGCCAACCAGCAGATGACCGACATCGCCGGCGGGCTGGGCCTGCCGCCGGGGTTCAAACTGCCGGGGATGTAAGCGGCGGGCGGCGGGTTCAGCGCACCGCCGGAAAGACCGGCGGGCCCGGCGTCCAGTGGATCGATTGATCCGCCAGAACCGCCTGCGAGCCTGGGCCATCGGTCTGCCGCAGCAGCCCTTGTGCCGGGATAATTGACTGATAACACTTCCACTTATCCCGCGATTCGGCGGGAAGGGGTGGAGTAGCGAATATGACCGGCCAGCTTCCCTTCATCCGGATCGGCGGCATCCAACCGCCGGGTGCGCTCCCCACCTATCGCCACGCGCGCACGCTCAATGGCAAGCCGGTGCGCACGGTCGAGGATTTCCTCACCGAGGAAGAGCGGCAGACGCTGCTCAAATTCGCCAGCGGGCGCAAGGCGCCGTGGGAACTCTATCTGCCGCCGGGCAATGTGTGGCGCGGGCGGATGATCAATCCGCGCTCGCAACCGCCGCAGATCCTCGCGCTGATGGAACAGATCCGGCAGCGCACGGTGCGGCACATCATGGCCGATTACGGGATCATGGACCCGGTCTATTCCGATACGCTGCAGCTGATCCGCTGGCGCGAGGGCGATAGCCAGGCCGCCCATGCCGATTGCGAAGAGCCGGACGGGCGCCCCAATGGCACGCCCTGGCGCGCCTTCGCCTCGATCATCTATCTCAACGACGATTACGAAGGCGGGGCGATCCATTTCCCCAAGCTCGGGCTGCAACCGCAGCTCAAGCCGCGGATGCTGGCCTATTTCCCCTCGACTGCCGAATATCTCCACGGGGTCCGCCGGATCACCCGCGGCACGCGCTACACGTTCAGCTGCTTCTACACCTTCGACAAGAGCCGGCACGACGGGCACGCGGTCTGATCCGGGCTAAGCCGGTCTGATCCGGGATGTAGCGCGGCCCGCAAGCCGCTGTCCTACAGCGCGCCACCCTGCCATGGCCGGGTGCATGGTTTTCCGATCTCCCCAGCTCCCTCCCTCCCGCCGACCGGCGCGAGCGGCCGGCTGCGAGCGGCGGGCGGGGGGGCACCGGTTTTTTCGCCCCAGGACAGTGTAACATGCGGTCCATGTCTCGCATTTCCGGGCGCTGCATCCACAGGCCAGCGCAGCGCGGGGATTGCGGGGCGGGGCGGTGCTACCCATATTCGACCCAAGCGCGGCGGACCTGATCCGCTGCCCAATGGAAATCGAAGCCCATGACTCTCTACCCCCTCCTTCCCCTGCGCGACATCGTGGTTTTCCCCGGCATGGTCGTCCCCCTGTTCGTCGGGCGCGACAAGTCGGTCGCGGCGCTCGAAGCAGCGATGGAAGGCAACAAGGATATCTTCCTGCTCGCCCAGCTCGACCCGGGCTGTGACGATCCGGCGGTCGACGATCTCTACGATGTCGGCGTGGTCGCGCAGGTGCTGCAACTGCTCAAGCTGCCCGATGGCACGGTGCGCGTGCTGGTCGAAGGCACGCAGCGCGCGCGGCTGGAAACCATGCGCGAGGAAGGCGATTTCGTGGTCGCGCAGGTCAGCGCGATCAGCGGCGAAACCGCGTCGGGCAGCGAAGTGACCGCGATGATGCGGCAGGTGGTCGAACAGTATGGCGAATATGCCAAGCTTAACAAGAAACTGGCCGAAGGCGCGGGCGAAGAGCTGAAGGACATCGACGATGCCGGCCAGCTGGCCGATTCCATCGCCGCCTCGGTCAATGCCAAGGTCTCGGACAAGCAGGCGCTGCTGACCGAATCCGATCCGCTCAAGCGGCTCGAAATGGTCATGTCCTTCATGGAGGGCGAGCTGTCGGTGCTGCAGGTCGAACGGCGCATCCGCGGGCGCGTGAAGCGCCAGATGGAAAAGACCCAGCGCGAATATTATCTCAACGAACAGCTCAAGGCGATCCAGAACGAGCTGGGCGGCGGTGACGACGGCGAAGCCGACGAGATCGCCGAGCTGCAGGCGAAGATCGACGGCCTCAAGCTTTCGAAGGAGGCCAAGGCCAAGGCCGAAAGCGAGCTCAAGAAGCTGCGCACCATGCAGCCGATGAGCGCCGAAGCGACCGTGATCCGCAATTATCTCGATGTGCTGCTCGGCCTGCCGTGGGGCCAGAAGAGCCGGCTGAAGAAGAACATCGCCAAGGCGCAGGAAGTGCTCGATGCCGATCACTATGCGCTGGAAAAGGTGAAGGACCGGATCGTCGAATATCTCGCGGTGCAGGCGCGGACCAACAAGCTGAAGGGGCCGATCCTGTGCCTCGTCGGCCCGCCGGGCGTGGGCAAGACCAGCCTCGGCAAGTCGATCGCCAAGGCGACGGGGCGCGAATTCGTGCGCCAGTCGCTGGGCGGCGTGCGTGACGAGGCCGAGATTCGCGGCCACCGCCGCACCTATATCGGGTCGCTGCCGGGCAAGATCGTCACCAATCTCAAGAAGGCGGGGACGGAAAATCCCCTGTTCCTGCTCGACGAGATCGACAAGCTGGGCCAGGATTTCCGTGGCGACCCCGCCTCGGCGCTGCTCGAGGTGCTCGACCCCGAACAGAACGCGAAGTTCCAGGACCACTATCTGGAGCTCGATATCGACCTGTCGGACGTGATGTTCGTCTGCACCGCCAACAGCCTCAACCTGCCGCAGCCGCTGCTCGACCGGATGGAGATCATCCGCCTCGAAGGTTATACCGAGGATGAGAAGGTCGAGATCGCGCAGCGCCATCTGGTGCCCAAGCAGGTCAAGGCGCATGGGCTGCGCAAGGGCGAATTCACCCTGACCGAAGACGGCCTGCGCGACCTGGTGCGTTACTACACCCGCGAGGCGGGCGTGCGCACGCTGGAGCGCGAGATTGCGCGGCTGGCGCGCAAGGCGCTGCGCAAGATCCTCGAAAAGCAGGCCGACAGCATCACCATCACGCCCGAAAATCTCGGCGAATTCGCCGGGGTGCGCAGGCATCGGCATGGTCACCTCGATCGTCTCGACCCTTTCCGGCGTGGCGGTGCGGCCCGATGTCGCGATGACCGGCGAGGTCACTTTGCGCGGTCGCGTGCTGGCGATCGGCGGGCTGAAGGAAAAACTGCTCGCTGCATTGCGCGGCGGGATCAAGACCGTGCTGATCCCGGAAGAGAATGTGAAGGATCTCGCCGAGATCCCGGCCAATGTGAAGGATGGGCTGGAGATCATTCCGGTGGGCCATGTCGATGAAGTGCTGGCGCGCGCGCTGACCACGCCGCCGGTGCCGATCGAGTGGACCGAGGCGGACGATCTTGCCAGCCAGCCGACGCATCCCCATGCGCCGGGCGGAGCTGCGCCGACCGCGCATTGACCGGCTGCCTGGGCCGCGCCGTCCATGTTGCAATGCAGCGACTCGGCGCGCGCCCGGCAGGCGGTCGGGCGGCTGTGCCCGGTTCGCCTCGCAATGCCTTGCACTATTCGTCGCAAAATCTGTGGAATCGCGAAAAAACCGCTCGTTTCCGCAGCTTTTGCCTTTGACACCCGCGTGAAAAGCGTCTCAATTCCCCGCCCATCGGAGAGGCGATTCACCGAAAAGTTTTGATCCAATAAGAGCTAGGGGGTTCCCAGAATGAACAAGAATGATCTGATCAGCGCGGTTGCCGATTCGGCTGGCCTGTCGAAGAGCGATGCCTCGAACGCCGTGGAAGGCGTGTTCGACGCAATCTCCAAGGCCCTGTCGAAGGGGGATGAAGTCCGCCTGGTCGGCTTCGGCACTTTCTCGGTTGCCAAGCGCAAGGCCTCGACCGGCCGCAACCCGCGCACCGGCGAGCCGATGACCATCAAGGCATCGAACCAGCCGAAGTTCAAGGCCGGCAAGGGCCTCAAGGATTCGGTCAACTAAGACCTGGAATCGCGCCGGGCAGCAACGCCTCGCATTCCGGCCAACAGAAAACCGCGCCCGGTCTGATCCGGGCGCGGTTTTTCTTTGGCCAGTCCGGCCCCGGCGATGGCGCAACGGGCAGGGCAGTGCCCCGGTCCGTTGCGCTGCCTGGCCTAGTTCAGCTTGATCAGTGCGGTCGGTGCGGCGGTGGTGCTGCGGTCGACCTTCCACACCAGCTTCCTGCCGCGTGGGTCGGCTACCGGTCCCTCGTCGGTGTTGTTGGCGAGGATTTCGCCGTCGGTGACGATGGTGAAGACACCGTCCATTTCCGGCATCGGCGGCATGTCGCTGCCGCCATCGCCGTCGCCCGGCGTGCCGGCCATGTTCATGCCGCCCATCATCGCCGCCATCGGATTGGCCTGCGTCTGTGCGGCAAAACCGGGGGCGTCGATACGCACCGAGCCATCGTCGCGCGCATTGGCCATCACGAAGAAGCCGAACATCGGGAAACGTTCGAAGGTCGGGAACACGAAATCATGGTCGAGCCGTCCCTTCACGTGGAAGCTGACCTCGAACAATCCGTCGCCCTTGTTGACGACCTTGTCGAAGCCTGCCTGGCGCTGCATCCGCGCGGCCAGCTCGTCGCCCGATGCCGGGTCGGACGGGTCGATCCCGCCGAACAGGGCGCGCATCTGCTCGGCGTCCTTGGCCTGGCGTTCCTGCTTGGCCGCTGCCGCCTCTTCCCAGGCCGCCTTCTGCTCGGCGATTTCCTCATCGGTGCATTCGCGGTCGTTGTAATCTTCGTCGTAGCAGCTTTCGGGCGTAAATTCGGCGTCCGCCGCTGCACCCATCTGGGCCAGCTTGCTCATCGACAGCAGGTGGATTTCGCCCTCGTAGCTGTAGCTGAAGGTGCCACCCTTCAGCAGCACCATCTCGGACACGAACTTGCCCGGCATCAGCATGCAGCCGGAAAGCAGCAGTGCCATCGCCCCGGCAAAGGCTCCCATGGCAAGGCGGCGCAATGTGGTCGGCTCGGTCATGTTCGCATTCCCCCTCAGGATTGACGCGTCGCTATAGCATAGAGTGCGATGGCCGCCGCGTTCGAAACGTTCAGGCTCTCCATTGCGTCGCTGATCGGCAGGCGTGCCAGCGCGTCGCAATGGGCGGTGATATTATGCCGCATGCCTTCGCCCTCGGCGCCGAGCACCAGCGCGACGGGCCCGGTGGGCAGGGCGTCGGCCAATGTCGCCTCGGCCTCGCCGGCCAGCCCGATACGCCAGTAACCGGCCTCGGCCATTTCCTCGAGCGCGCGGGCGAGGTTCACCACGCGCACCCACGGCACGATTTCCAGCGCGCCTGAGGCGGATTTGGCGACCACGCCCGATTCGGGCGGAGCGTGCCGGTCCTGCGTGACGATAGCGGCGGCATCGAAGGCGGCGGCGGACCGCAGGATCGCGCCGACATTATGCGGATCGGTCACCTGGTCGAGTACCACGATCGGGCGATTTGCCTCGCCGGTCAGCACTTCGTCGAGGAACACATCCTCCAGCGGCGCGCATTCGAGTACCAGCCCCTGGTGGGGCGCATCCTTGGCCACCAGCCGTGCAAGGTCTGCCACATCGGCATATTCCACCGCGAAATCGGGCGGCAAATCGCCACAGAGCGAGGCGATCCCCTCGCGCGTGGCCCACAGCTTGCGGTGGTTGCGTGCCGGGTTGAGCAGCGCCGCCTCGACCGCGTGGCGGCCCCACAGGCGCACTTGCCCCGTACTGGCGCGACCGCTGCCACGCCCGCCCTGCATCCGTCCGGCGCGCCCGCGCATCGCGCGTTTGCGCTCACCCTTGGCCATGAAATCTCCTGTCTCCGGCGGGATAGGCCCGCTTTCCGCCCCCTCCTGCCAGCGGCCCCATTGACAGGCAAGCGTCGCTTCGCCAAAGGGGCGCCTCTCGGCCGGGTGGCCCCTCCCAAAGGGGCGTTTCCCAACGGGCGCAAGCCCGTCTCCGGCAAGCCAAGTGGACAGGTGGCCGAGTGGTTAAAGGCAGCAGACTGTAAATCTGCCCGCGCAAGCGTACGCTGGTTCGAATCCAGCCCTGTCCACCACTTGGCACCCAATCCGTTGATCGAACATATTGCCCGGCCCGGCGGCGGCGACTAACCAAGGCGCATGAACGACAAGGTCAAGCTCAGCGGTCGCCCCGTCATTTCGTCCACCGGCATGTTCGCACCGCCGGATTTGATCACCAATGATGAACTGGTCGCCTCGTTCAATCGCTGGGTCGATCGCTACAACGCCGAAAACGCCGCTGCGATCGCGGCAGGCGAGATGGAGCCGAAGCAGCACAGCTCGGCCGAGTTCATCGAGAAGGCGAGCGGGATCAGGCAGCGCCATGTGCTGTCGGGCGAATCGCTGCTCGACATCGACGTCATGGCTCCGCGCTGGCGCGAACGCGCCGACGATGAATTGTCGATCACTGCCGAAATGTCGCTCAATGCCGCGCGCCAGGCGCTGGCGAAGATCGGCCGCGATCCGGCGGAGATCGACGCGGTGATCTATTCCAATTCCAGCCCCGAGCGGCAATATCCCGCCGTGGCGATCGAGGTGCAGCAGGCGCTGGGGATCGACGGTTTCGCGTTCGACATGAATGTCGGCTGTTCCTCCACCACCTTCGCGGTGCTGACTGCCGCCGATTATGTCCGCGCGGGGCACGCGCGTTCGGTGCTGGTGGTGACGCCGGAAATTCCCAGCGCGCACATCAACTGGCAGGATCGCGACAGCCATTTCATCTTCGGCGACTTCGCCGTCGCGGTGCTGGTGGAAGATGCGGCGATTGCGCCGCCGAGCCACTGGGAAATCATCGGTTCGAAGATGAAGACCGTGTTTTCGAACAACATCCGCAATAATTTCGGCATCATCAACCGGGGTAGCCCCGACGGTGCCGGGGCGGGCGACAAGATGTTCGTGCAGCAGGGCCGCAAGGTGTTCAAGGAAGTGGTGCCGATGGTCTCGGCGCTGATCGTGGAGGAATGCGGGAAGCTCGGCATCGAGCCATCCTCGCTCCGGCGCATCTGGTTGCACCAGGCCAATTCGGGCATGAACCGCCTGATTGCCCAGCGGATTTTCGGACATGAGGCGAGTGCGGATGAAAGCCCGACCGTGCTCGATCGCTTCGGCAACACTGCTGCTGCGGGCTCGATCATCGCCTTTACCGAACATAGCGACGATCTGCAGCCAGGCGATACGTGCCTGATCTGCAGCTTCGGCGCGGGCTATTCGGTGGGAGCAGTGTTCATCCGCAAAGTGGGATGAAGCGCGGGGGATGGTGCGCCGCTTTGGCTTGTCGAGCCGGGCGCCAGTCCCTAGATGGTCCGGATGGCTGGTGACCTATTAGACAACCAGGGGCGCGGCGATGTGAGCTGGCGCTGGCCCGGTATCCATCCCGAAGGACGCAAATTCGGCGCGATAGCGGTGGGCATCAGCCTGCTGTTCCTGCTGGTACTCGATTGGGAAATCGTCGGCTGGCCTCTGCTGGCGCTGTCGGCGGGCGTGTTCGCATTTTTCCGCGATCCCGAGCGGGTCGTACCGCAGGGCGACAATTTCATCGTTTCCCCGGCAGACGGGCTGGTGTCGCTGATTACCCAGGTCGACCCTCCGGCAGAGCTGGTGGGCGACGACGGCAGCGGCCACCCCGGCCTGCCGCCGGGGCAGGTGACGCGCGTGTCGATTTTCATGAGCGTGTTCGACGTCCACATCAATCGCGCGCCGATCGGCGGCGTGGTGCGGCGCGTGGTCTATATCCCCGGCAAGTTCATGAATGCCGATCTCGACAAGGCAAGCGAAGAAAACGAGCGCCAGCACCTGCTGATCGAGCGTTCCGACGGGCTGTCCATCGGCTTCACCCAGATTGCCGGGCTGGTTGCGCGGCGCATCGTGCCGTTCGTCAAGCCGGGTGACTTGCTGGCGGCGGGGCAGCGGATCGGGCTGATCCGGTTCGGCAGCCGGGTGGATGTCTATCTTCCTGCCGGAACCGCGCCGCGCGTGCTGCTGGGCCAGCGGGTTATCGCCGGCGAGACGATCCTGGCGGAAATCGGGGTGCAGAAACTGCTCGAGGGCATTTCGCAATGATCGCGGGCGCCCCTGCATGAGCGATTCCGATCCGGTCGGTGACCAACAGGTGCGGCTGGGCCCCAAAGCAGCCGAAGACGAAGTCCAGCAGGCCCGGCCTCATGGCCGTGGGCTCACCTTGCGGGCGATGGCGCCGAATGCGATCACCGCCGCCGCACTGTGTTCGGGGCTGACCGGCATTCGCTTTGCGATTACCGGCGATTTCACCTTCGCGGTGCTCGCCGTGCTGCTGGCCGGGTTGCTCGACGGGATCGACGGGCGCATTGCCCGATTGCTCAAGGCCCAGTCACGCTTCGGTGCGGAGCTCGACAGCCTGGCCGATTCGCTCAGCTTCGGCATGGCCCCGGCGCTGATCCTCTACATCTGGTCGCTCGAAGACTGGCCGCGACTGGGGTGGTTTGCCGCCCTGGCCTACGCGATTTGCTGTGCCTTGCGGCTGGCGCGGTTCAATGCGCAGATCGATCTCGACGACCAACCCCACAAATCGGCCGGCTTCCTGACTGGCATTCCCGCGCCGCTGGGAGCCGGGCTGGCGTTCATGCCGTTCTATCTCTGGACCGCAACGGGCAACGAGCTGTTCCGCGACCCGGTACTGGTCGGGATCTGGATCGTCGCGATTGCAGCACTGATGATCTCCAACCTCGCAACGCTCAGCTGGGCGTCGATCCGCCCGCGGCGCAGCCTGCGGCTGGCGTTCATTGCGCTGGCGGGAATCCTTGTGGCGGCGTTGCTCGAAGAACCGTGGTGGACCTTGACGGCCATCGGGGTGGGCTACCTCGCCCTGATGCCGGTTTCGCTGATGCGCTATGCGCGGGTCAAGCGGCAGCGCGCAGCCCAGCCCGCACGCTGATCGAGCGCGGATGCGCCGAACGGGCCGCATTGCCCGAATGGCGGCGGACGGTGACATTGGCGGTGGCATTGCAGGTCACCAGCCGGGTCGAGGCAAACATCTGGTCCTCATACCGCGCCAGCTCGGCCGCCTCGCGCCGCAGCGCGCCCCACACATTGCGGGCGCGCAGGGCACTGTCGGCGAGCACCAGGACTGATACGGCGGCGGTGGCGGCAAAGAGCGCGACGATGAGAAGTCCGAGCATGATCCAGTTCTTTCCATCCTGATCACAGCCCTGTTGACAGGCTGTGGATATCTTGGTGAAAACACCTATCGAACGGTTTGTGTTCCCTCGATGAACACAATGTTCCTGTTTTGTTCTCGCCTGTCAAGCGGATTTCGCGGCGGGATTCCATTTTTTAGCGACGAATCGAGGCTGGATTTCCCGCTCCAGTCGCGCTAAGGGCGCGCCGCTTGCCGCGAATCCGCTGGTTTTCCGGGGGAAGGGTGGCAGGCAAATCCACATGGAAGGCACTTCATACCGGTGCCCGCAGCGGGCTCTCCGCACGGGTTCCAGTCTTCCAGAGGCTCAACCGGAAAGGAAATACTTATGGCGGCTCCTGTCGTCACCATGCACCAATTGATCGAGGCCGGCGCACACTTCGGCCACCAGACCCACCGCTGGAACCCGCGGATGAAGCCGTATATCTTCGGCGCCCGCAACGGTGTTCACATCATCGACCTGTCGCAGACCGTGCCGCTGATGGCGCGCGCGCTCGACTTCGTCACCGCCACCACCCGCGCGGGCGGCAAGGTGCTGTTCGTCGGCACCAAGCGCCAGGCGCAGGAACCGGTTGCCCAGGCGGCCCGCGCATGCGGCCAGCACTTCGTCAACCACCGCTGGTTGGGCGGCATGCTGACCAACTGGAAGACCATCTCCCAGTCGATCAAGCGCCTCAAGACGCTCGAAGAGCAGCTCTCGGGCGACACGTCGGGCTTCACCAAGAAGGAAGTCCTCCAGCTGACCCGCGAACGGGACAAGCTGGAACTTTCGCTCGGCGGCATCCGCGACATGGGTGGCATTCCGGACGTGATGTTCGTGATCGACGCGAACAAGGAAGACCTGGCGATCAAGGAAGCCGCCGTGCTCGGCATCCCGGTCGTCGCGATCCTCGACACCAATGTCGATCCGACCGGCATCGCCTTCCCGGTTCCGGGCAATGACGACGCCAGCCGCGCCGTGCGCCTGTACTGTGAGGCCGTGCGCGACGCAGCTCTCGCCGGCAAGGGCGGGGCAGTGGTCGATTCGGGTGCCGACATCGGCGCCATGGCCGAACCGCCGGTCGAAGCCGCGGTTGCCGACGAAGCTGCCGCCGAAGCGTAAGCACGGCGTCACAATTCGCGATTAGCGCGCCGGGCCACGACATAGGCGGCCCGGCGCCGAACACTTTTGAAGAGGACACTACAGATGGCTTATACTGCCGCTGACGTGAAAGCCCTGCGCGAGAAGACCGGCGCGGGCATGATGGACTGCAAGAAGGCGCTGGCCGAAACCGATGGCGACATCGAAGCCGCGGTCGACGCACTGCGCGCCAAGGGCTTGGCCGCCGCTGCCAAGAAGTCCAGCCGCACCGCGGCCGAGGGCCTGGTCGGCGTGGCCGTCGAAGGCACCAAGGGCGTTGCCGTCGAAGTCAACTCGGAAACCGACTTCGTCGCCAAGAACGACCAGTTCCAGGATTTCGTCCGCAAGACCACCGAAGTTGCGCTCAGCGCCGCTGCGGACGATGTCGATGCGCTCAAGGACATGGCCTATCCCGATGGCGGCACGGTGGGCGAAAAGCTGACCAACAATGTCGCGACCATCGGCGAGAACCAGCAGGTCCGCCGCATGAAGACCGTTGCGGTCTCGCAGGGCGTGATCGTGCCTTACATGCACAATGCGGTCGCCACCAACCTCGGCAAGATCGGCGTGTTGGTTGCGCTGGAAAGCGCGGCTCCGGCCGACGTGCTCGAACCGCTGGCGAAGCAGATCGCGATGCACATCGCCGCTGCCTTCCCGCAGGCGCTCGACGCCGACAGCCTCGACCCCGAAGTGATCGAGCGTGAGCGCAAGATCGCTGCTGAAAAGGCTGCCGAAAGCGGCAAGCCCGCCGAAGTGCAGGAAAAGATGGTCGACGGCGCGGTGAAGAAATTCGCCAAGGAAAACGCGCTGCTCAGCCAGGTCTTCGTGATGGACAACAAGACCCCGGTCGCCGAAGTCGTCGCCAAGGCGGCGAAGGACGCCGGTACCGAGATCGTGCTGAAGGACTATGTCCGCTTCCAGCTCGGCGAAGGCATCGAAAAGGAAGAAAGCGACTTCGCAGCCGAGGTTGCTGCAGCCGTCGCCGGCTGATCGCTTCCCTTCGATCCAAGGCAATCATGGCGGCCGGGGTGATACTCTCACCCCGGCCGCTTTGCTTTGCACCGCGGGGCAATAGGGATTCTCCGTTCACCGGAAATTCCGAACGCTCCGGGTGTACCGGGTCACGGGCGGTCTTTGTGCGCTCGGCTTTGCGACTATGGCGGTCGACTTGTGGACAGCCGCAGCGGCGGGGGCAGGGCGACGAACCATGGGGTGCAGCGATATTCGATTTGGCTGGGCGGCGGCGATCGCGCTGACGGTACTGGCGGCTGCCACCGGGTGCATGGCAGCTCTGCAAGTATCCGCCGCCGTGCAGCGCGGCGCCGGTTTGCCGTATGAGATCCTGGGCAGCGCCGTGTTCGATGTGCCCGACGTGCAGCGCGGCATCGACTACCAGATCTATGTCAGCCTGCCCGCGAGCTACGCCGACAATCCCGCGCGCCGTTATCCGGTCGTCTACGTGACCGATGCGGATTACGGATTTCCCATGATTCGACTCATCGGACGACGGATCAATGGCGCCCGTCCGCGCGTCGAGGAATTCATCCTGGTCGGCCTTTCCTATGAAAAGGAGCAGGATTCCATGGCCAGCCGACGCCGCGACTATACGCCGACCCTGCGTGGTGCGAGCGATGCTCCGCCCAATGCGCGGCATGGGGAGTCGCTGGCCTATCGCGACTATATTCGCGACCGCGTGATCCCGTTTGTGGAGAAGAAATGGCGGACCCAGCCGGGGCGGCGCATCTATGTCGGCCATTCTTATGGCGGCTTGCTCGGCGCGCAGATCCTGCTGACCCAGCCGGGGATGTTCGACGGCTATGTCCTGGGCAGTCCGTCCTTCTGGTTCGACAAGCAGCACCTTCTCAAGGCGGCTCCGCCGATGCTCGACAAGCTGCAGGACATCGATGCGCGCGTGTACATGTATGTCGGCGAGTTCGAAGCGCGGCGCGTGGGCGACCCGCGCTACCAGCAGGAGGTGGACATGGTCGCCGACAACCGCACCTTCGCCGGATTGTTGCGCGCGAGGAATTTCGCCGGGCTCGAATTGGCCGACGATGTCCTGCCCGACGAGGATCATATGTCGGTGGCCCCGCGCGGTTTCACCAAGGGCCTGTTGCACGTGCTGCCCGCACAAGCCGACTGAGAACGCAATCAGGGGGAGCGCGCCATGTCGGTGGCCAGTTCGACCCGCCACACATCGGGCCATGCCAGGAAACGGAACGGCAGCACGCTGGTGCCGAGCCCGGCGGTGACGACCAGTGTGTTGCCGTGTTCCTTGACCACACCGCAGGCGTAACGCGTGCCGTAGCGCGACATGGTCGCGGGCGAACCGCCCCAGGGCCAGTTGATCTGCCCGCAATGCGTATGTCCGGCCAGCATCAGCAAATTCCCGGGGGGCAGGTCGGCGAAGGGATCGGGGCTGTGGCTCAGCAAGATGGGCATTCCCTCCAGCGACCCCATCGCGGCGAGCGTTTTGGGCAGGTCGGCGTGGCGCGTGAAATCATCGTCCAGCCCGCCAATCGTCAGCGGCCCCATCGCGACGGCATCGTTCTGCAAGACGATGAACCCGGCCTTCTCCAGCTCCCGCCGGACATCGCCAACATTGCGCCAGTGATCGTGATTGCCCGGCACCGCGACCTTGCCCAGCCGTGCCTTGAGCCCGGCTAGCGGGGCGACGCTCGCTGCGGTCGAATAGAGCCGCGTCGCGCTGCGTTTGTCGCTGACGATGTCCCCCGCGATCATGATCACGTCAGGTTGCAGTGCGTTGATCTGGCGCACGATCCGCGCGACCCGTTCGGGTGGCATGTCCGGCCCCGATACGTGAATGTCCGACAGCAGCACGATCGTCAGCGGCGCTTCCAGTCCCGCGGGTTGCAGGGTGTAGCTGCGCACCAACGGATCGCGCATGGTCGAATACCATGCCATTGCCACGAACAACGCCAGCAAGGTGGCAATCCCCGCTGCGAGGCGGCGGCCCCATTTGCGGCGGCGGCGTGCCGCGATGCTGGCCAGGCTGTCGGACGGGAGGCTGCGATCCATCGCTCCATGCTGGACGCTGAACCTGCCGGGCACAAGCGCCCATGAGACGCCGACATTTCGGCCCGCTTCGCCCTTGGCACGCGGGCGCGCCTGACTATAAGGGCAGCGCCGCGACCGGTTTCAATTGAAAGATATTCCTGCATGAGCCTCCCCGAATTCAAACGCGTCCTGCTCAAGCTGTCGGGCGAGGTGCTGATGGGGGATCAGCAATTCGGTATCGACCCGGCCTTCGTCCTCGAACTGGCGAAGGAAGTGAAGGCGGCAAAGGATAGCGGGCTGCAAATCTGCCTTGTGATCGGCGGTGGCAATATCTTCCGCGGCATGGCAGGCGCGGCGCAGGGGATGGACCGCGCGCAGGCCGATTACATGGGCATGCTGGCGACGGTGATGAACGCGCTGGCGATGCAGAACGCGCTCGAACAGCTGGGGGTGCAGACCCGGGTGCAGAGCGCGGTACAGATGGACCAGGTGTGCGAACCGGTGATCCGCCGCCGCGCCGAACGCCATCTTGAAAAGGGGCGGGTGGTGATCTTTGCCGCGGGCGTGGGCGCGCCCTATTTCACCACCGATTCCGGCGCCGCCCTGCGCGCCGCCGAAATGCGCTGCGATGCGCTGCTCAAGGGCACTAGCGTCGATGGCGTCTATGACGCGGACCCGAAGAAGGATCCGGCGGCAACCCGTTTCGAAACTGTGTCTTACGACAAGGTTCTGGCAGACAATCTCAAGGTGATGGACGCTTCCGCCGTGGCGCTGTGCCGTGACAATGATATCCCGATCGTGGTCTTCTCGATCCGCGAACAGGGCAATCTTGCGCGCGTGCTGGCGGGCGAGGGCGTGCAGACGATCGTAGGGAAGGAAGGCTGATCATGGCCAAATACGACAAGGCAGATATCGAGCGCCGCATGAATGGCGCGGTGGAATCGCTCAAGAGCGACCTCTCGGGCCTGCGCACCGGGCGCGCGAACGTTTCGCTGCTCGATCCGGTGGTATGCGAAGTCTATGGCGCGATGATGCCGCTGTCGCAGGTAGCGACGGTGTCCGCGCCCGAGCCGCGGATGCTGAGCGTGCAAGTGTGGGACAGGTCGAACGTCATCGCCGTGGAGAAGGGCATTGCCAAGGCCAATCTCGGCCTCAACCCGATGATCGACGGGCAGACCCTGCGCCTGCCGCTGCCCGACCTGACCGAGGAACGCCGCAAGGATCTGGCCAAGCTGGCCGGCGAATACGGCGAAAAGGGCAAGATCGCGATCCGCAACGTGCGCCGCGACGCGAACGAAGCGCTGAAGGAAGACGAGAAGAAGAAGGAAATCTCGGAAGACGAGCGCAAGCGGAGCGAGGATGAGGTCCAGAAGATGACCGACAAGTTCGTCGCAGACACCGACGCTGCCGTGGCGGCCAAGGTGAAGGAAATCCTCAGCCAGTGAGCGTCGGGGGGGACGGAGTTTCCTGATGGCGAGCGAAGGCCCTCGCGCCCGGCACGTTGCCATCATCATGGATGGCAACGGGCGCTGGGCCAAGGCAAAGCATTTGCCGCGCGTCATGGGCCATCGCCAGGGGGTCGAGGCGGTGCGCAAACTGGTGCGCGCAGTCGAGGCGATGGGGCTGGAATGCCTGACGCTGTATGCCTTCTCGTCCGAGAACTGGAAGCGGCCCGAGGATGAGATCGACGATTTGATGAATTTGATGCGCAAGTTCATCAAATCGGACCTGCCCGAATTCATCGCCAACGATGTGCGGCTGAAGATCATCGGCGACTGGCGCGGGCTCGCACCCGACATTGTCGCCATGCTCGACGATGCCCTGGCGCAGACTGCCCATGGCCGGCACACACTGGCAGTGGCGCTCAATTACGGCTCGCAACAAGAAATCGCGCGGGCGGCGACCGCTGCGGCGGCGGAAGGGGAGATTACCCCCGAAAGCATCGCTGCGCATCTCGACACCGCCGACCTGCCGCCGCTCGACCTGCTGATCCGCACCAGTGGCGAGGTGCGCCTGTCGAACTTCCTGCTGTGGCAATGCGCCTATGCCGAGATGATTTTCACCGACGTGTTGTGGCCCGATTTCACGCCCGCCCACCTGCAGGCGGCGCTGGACGATTTCGCAGGGCGGGAGAGGCGATATGGCGGGCGGTAAGTCCGACGTCGGGGTAAGGACGCTGTCGGCCATCGTCATGGTGGCGGTGGCTGGCGCGGCCTTGTGGCTGGGTGGCTGGGTCTGGATCGGCTTCGTCGCGCTGCTTGCCGCAGGCGTGTTGTGGGAATGGAATGCGCTGGCGCACAAGTTTTCGCAATCGGGCCTGGCAGAAGTGGCATGGCTGTTCTTCGGCGTACTCTATGTCGGCTCCGCCGCGCTCGCGATGGTCGAAATCCGGCAGGCCTACATTCCGCTGTTCTTCCTCGCGGGGTTTCTCGCTCCGGTCGTGGCGGTCGATGTCGGTGCCTATTTCACCGGGCGGGCCATCGGCGGGCCGAAGATCGCCCCGCGGCTGAGCCCCTCGAAAACCTGGGCCGGGCTGGTCGGCGGGATGATCGGTGCATCGCTGGTCGCGCTGGCGGTGGAATATTTCTTCCCCGACGCAGGCCATTTCAGCCCGCCCCATCCCGAAGGGCTGGGCTGGGCGCAGGTCGCAGGTGCGGCGATGGCGGGATCGGCGATTGCGGTGGTCGCACAGGCCGGCGACTTTTTCGAAAGCTGGATGAAGCGCCGGGCGGGAGTGAAGGATTCGGGATCGCTCATCCCCGGTCACGGCGGGCTGTTCGACCGGCTCGACGGGTTCATTGCCGTGTTCTTCGTGCTTGCCATCACCCGCAACTTCCTGTGATCGAACGCGCATGACCCGCACCATTTCCGTCCTCGGCGCAACCGGATCGGTCGGTAAATCGACGCTCGACCTGATCCGGCGCAATCGGGACGAATGGCGGGTGGTTGCGCTCACCGCCAATTGCAACGTGCCCGAACTGGCCGCGCTGGCGCAGGAATTCGGCGCGGAAGTGGCGGTCGTGGGGGACGAAAGCTGCGTCCCCGCACTGCGCGATGCGCTGGGCAATTGCGGGATCGAGGCGATGGGCGGCGCGGCGGCGCTGTGTGCTGCGGCGGCGCGCGGGGCGGATGTGACGGTCGCGGCCATCGTCGGCTGCGCCGGGCTCGCCCCGACCATGGCCGCGATCGAACAGGGCGGTATCGTCGCGCTCGCCAACAAGGAAGCGCTGGTTTCGGCAGGCGATGTGATGACGGCCGCGGTCGTGCGCCATGGCGCCACGCTGCTGCCGGTGGACAGCGAGCACAACGCCATCTTCCAGTGCCTGCAGGGCAACCGGATCGAGGAAGTCAGCTGCATCACCCTGACCGCGAGCGGCGGCCCGTTCCGCGAGTGGTCGCAGGCGCAGCTCGACGCCGCGACGCCCGCCCAGGCGGTCAGGCATCCCAATTGGGACATGGGCGCGAAGATCAGCGTCGATTCCGCCACGATGATGAACAAGGGGCTGGAGTTCATCGAGGCGTTCCATCTCTTCCCGGTGGGTCTGGAAAAGCTGCGCATCATCGTTCACCCGCAGAGCGTGGTGCATTCGATGGTCGAATATCGCGACGGTTCGACGCTCGCCCAGCTTGGCCCGAGCGACATGCGCGTGCCGATCGCCAGCTGCCTGGCCTGGCCTGCGCGCATGGACACGCCGTGCGGCCCGCTCGACCTGGCGGCCATCGGCAAGCTGAGCTTTTTCGCACCCGATGAGGAGCGTTTCCCGGCCACCCGGCTGGCGCGCGAGGCAGCCCATGCCGGCGGCGCGGCGCCGGCGGTGCTCAATGCGGCCAACGAAATTGCGGTTGCGGCATTCCTCGCCGGTCAGATAGGGTTCACCCGGATTGCGATAGCGGTGGAGGAAATCCTCTCCCGCGACCTGCCGCCCGCACCAGCAACCCTCGACGATGTGCTCGCCGTGGACTGTGAAGCGCGGGCACGGGCCGCCGAATTGCTGGAGTGTGCCTGACTTGTTCGAAACCCCGCCCTTCTGGATGTGGATCCTCGGCTTCCTGCTCGTGCTCGGGCCGCTGGTCACGGTGCACGAGTTGGGACACTACCTTGTCGCACGCTGGTTCGGGGTGAAGGCGGATGCTTTCTCGATCGGCTTCGGCAAGGAATTGTTCGGCTGGACCGATCGGCGCGGCACGCGCTGGCGTGTCTCGGCCCTGCCGCTGGGCGGTTACGTCCAGTTCAAGGGCGACATGAACCCGGCGAGCATTCCCGACGCCGATTCAATCGCGCACGCCAGCGCCGATGAGCGCGACGGCAGCTTCCATTTTGCCGCGCTGTGGAAACGGGCGCTGATCGTGTTCGCGGGGCCGGCAACCAATTTGCTGGTCACGCTGGCGATCTTCGCCTCGTTCAACCTCGCTTATGGGCAGGTCGTCGCCAGCAGCGCGATCGGCAGTTTCGCCCCTGTTTCGGCCGCTCGCGAAGCCGGTCTGCGTGAAGGCGACCAGATCGTGGCGATCAACGGCCAGCGGATGGCGCAGTTCGAGGATATCTCCCAAAGCGTCATCATGTATCCCGGCAAGGTGGTCGACATTACATTCGATCGCGGCGGGCAGGTGACGACGCGCCCGGTCAAGCTGGCGACGAGTATCGAGACGGATCGTTTCGGCAACAAGTCGACGGTCGGACGGTTGGGGATCTACGCCGCGGCACCGAAGGTCGAGCCGGTAGGGCCGCTGAAGGCGGTGCAGCTGTCGGTCGACCAGAGCGTCGGCCTGGTCAAGATGATGGTCACCGGGATCGGCCAGATCGTTACCGGCGACCGTTCGGTGCGCGAACTGGGCGGGCCGATCAAGATTGCCAAATATTCCGGCGAGCAGCTCAGCCTCGGCCCGCAGGCCTTCGTGTGGTTCGCCGCGATGATCTCGATTAACTTGGCATTCATTAACCTGCTGCCAATTCCTGCCCTCGACGGCGGGCACCTGGCTTTCTACGCGGCCGAAGCGGTTCGCCGGAAACCGGTTGGTCCGCGCAGTCAGGAATGGGCGTATCGCACCGGCGTCGCACTCGTGCTCGCGCTGATGCTGTTCGTGACGATCAACGACCTGGCTTCACTGCCCCTGTTCAAGGGATAGTCGGGGACAGGCGGCAAGGCTGCGACGATTGGATCATCCATCAGCTTGATTGGGGACACTGCATCGGGCAAGGGCGGCAATCGCAGCTTTTGCCCGGACAGTTCACCTGCCCGGATGGGCGTGACTATGTTTTTGACGGGAAGACCGGGTCTATGATTGGACGGGATGTGACGGGTAGCAAGCCGATCGGGACGAGCGCGCGTCTCGCGATGGCGCTCCTTGGCGGCAGCATGCTGGCCGGTGTGCCGGTGGAAGCGATCGCCCAGGACGGCACCGAGCCCGCAGCCCCGGCCCCGGCCACAGTGGCCGCACCGCAGGCCGACGTGATCCGCACGATCACGATCGAAGGTTCGCAGCGCCTCGAAGCGCAGACCATCCTCAGCTACATCCGTCTGCGGGTCGGCGATCCCTACACCCAGGTTGCCGCCGACCAGGCGCTGAAGGACCTTTACGCCACCGAACTCTTTTCCAGCGCCAGCGTGCGTAACGACGGCGGGAACGTCACCATCACGGTGGTGGAAAACCCGATCATCAACCGCATCATCCTGGAGGGCAACAAGCGCATCAAGAACGACAAGATCGTTCCCGAGATCAAGCTATCCCCGCGCCAGATCTTCACCCGTTCGAAAGTGCGTGCGGACGTTGCCCGCATCATCGAGCTCTACAAGCGCCAGGGCCGCTTCGCCGCGACCGTCGAACCTCAGATGGTTCAACTGCCGCAGAACCGTGTGGATATCGTGTTCGAGATTCACGAAGGGCCCAAGTCCAAGGTCCGCCAGATCAACATCATCGGCAACGAGAAGTTTTCCGACGGAGAGCTTCGCGGCCAGATGGTGACGAAGCAGGCGCGCCTGACCCGCTTTTTCAGTTCCGGCACCAGCTATGACCCCGACCGCCTGGCCTTCGACCAGCAGAAGCTGCGCCAGTTCTACCTGACCGAAGGTTATGCCGATTTCCGCGTCGTGTCCGCAGTCGCAGAGCTGACCCCGGACAAGAAGGACTTCATCATCACCTATGTCGTCGAGGAAGGCGAACGCTACAAGTTCGGCGACGTGAAGGTGGAAAGCCAACTGCGCGATTTCGACGGCGAGAAGATGACGCAGAACCTCGTGCTCAAGAAAGGGCAGTGGTACAATGCGAAGTCGGTCGAAGACACGGTCGAAGCTCTGACCGATCTCGCCGGGAATTTCGGCTATGCCTTCGCCGACGTCCAGCCGCAGTTCACGCGCAACAAGGACGATCTGACGATGGACGTCACCTTCGTCCTGCGCGAGGCGCCGCGCGTCTATGTTGAGCGGGTCGATGTGAACGGCAACACGCTGACGCAGGACAAGGTCGTCCGTCGCGAATTCCGTATTGCGGAAGGCGACGCCTTCAATGCGCTGCAGGTCAAGCGCACCACGTCGCGCATCAATTCGCTCGGCTATTTCCAGGAAAACTTCCAGGTCGACCAGAAGCCGGGCAGCCAGCCCGACCGGATCGTGCTCGAGGCGAATGTGGAAGAGCAGGCGACCGGTGAATTGCAGCTCTCGGCCGGCTTCTCCTCGCTTGAAAGCTTCATCCTCGCGGCATCGATCCGCCAGCGCAATTTCCGCGGTCGTGGCCAGACCATCGGCGCGAACGTGAACTATTCGCGTTATTCGAAGTCGGTCGGGCTGAGCTTCGCCGAGCCTTACCTGTTCAATCGCAACATCTCTGCGGGCGTCGATATCTACCGCAAGGATTACAACAGCTTCAACTACCTCAACAGCTCGCGCAACACGACTTTCCAGCAGTCGACGACGGGTATTTCCGCGCGGCTGGGTGTGCCGCTGACCGAATATATGTCGCTCATCGGCAGCTACACCTTCAACTACGACCAGGTCACGTTGGACCCCAACACCTATTACTACGATCTCGATGGTGATGGGGTAAGCACCTGTGAACCGCTGCTCGCCGGGCGCTATCTGTGCGAAGCGATCGGCAACCGCACCAGTTCGATCCTCGGCCTGTCGCTGATCTACGAAACGCTCGACAGCCGCTATCGCCCGACCCGCGGACGCACCGTTTCGGTGAGCGCGGAATTTGCCGGGCTTGGCGGGTCCGAACGTTATGCTCGCTTCCGCGCCAAGGCAGCGCAATATTTCCCGCTGGGCGGCGGGTTCATCTTCTCGCTTTCGGCAGAAGGTGGCCACATCATCGGCTTGAAGGATCGGTACGATCAGTCGGGCAATGCGATTGACAAGGTTCGCCTGACCGACCGTTTCTTCCTCGGCGAACCGCAGATCCGCGGTTTCGACATTCGCGGCGTCGGTCCGCGCGTCCTGCGCCAGCCGCTGATCAGCGATGGCAATGGTGGGTACACCGTTGTCACCGATCGCAACCAGGTTGCGGATGATTCGCTGGGCGGCGACACTTATTACCTGGGCCGGGCCGAGCTTGAGATTCCGCTGGGTAGCGGGGCCAAGGAACTGGGCCTGCGCCCGTCGATCTTCATCGACGCCGGCGCGGTGTTCAACATCAAGGCGCCGACCCTGATTACAGCCTGCACCTTCCCCAACGGCTGTCAGCTGCCGCAGCGCGATGGTAACGGCAATTCGCTCTACCGCGAACAGACCGGCACCGACACATCGGGCAACCCGATCTATACGATCACCACCAATCCGCTTGCTGCGGACGGGGTGACCGCGAACACCCAGCTGTTCACCACTATTGCGCCCTTCCAGGAAGTTTTCCTGGGGAACACGCCGAAGCCCCGCGTCGCGGTCGGTTTCGGGGTGAATTGGAACTCGCCCTTCGGCCCGTTCCGCATCGACATCGCCAAGGTTCTGCTCAAGGCGCCGGGCGACGATACGAAGACCTTCACGTTCAACGTAGGAACCCAATTCTGATGAAGAAGATTCTCCAGCCGGTCCTCGCCGCCGGCCTCATGCTCACGGCCGCCCCGGTCCTCGCCGCGAGCCCGGCTGCCTCGCAGCAGGGCATCAAGGGTGTCGGCGTCGTCAGCCTGCCTGCCGTGGTCGCCAACTCGAACGCCTACAAGACCGCCGAGGCGCAGCGCCCCGTCACTTACAAGGCGCAGTACGACCAGGCCGAAACCCGCCGTGCGCAGATCGCCGCGCAGCTCCAGCCGTTGATCACCAAGTTCAACGCCGATCGCTCCGCGCCCAACGCCAACCAGCAGGCGCTGCAGCAGCAGGCGGTGCAGATCAACCAGATCCAGCAGTCCGGCCAGCAGGAACTGCAGCAGATCCTGGCACCGGTCGCGCTCAGCCGCGCCTATGTCGAAGAGCAGATCGAAGACAAGCTCAACGATGCGGTGCAGAATGCCGCCAAGAAGCGCGGCGTGACGCTGATCCTCGACCCGACGCAGGGCGCGATCATCTATGCCGATGCGCAGTACAACATGACGCAGGACGTGCTCGACGAGCTGAACACGCTGCTGCCGAGCGCGCAGCTGGTTCCGCCGGCCGGCTGGGAACCGCGCGCCGTGCGTGAACAGAAGGCCGCCGAAGCGCAGCAGGCGGGCGCCGCCGGTCAGCCGGCCGGCCCGTCGACGCAGGGCCGCTAAGACAATACGCAGGGGGGCAGGGCATGAGTGACGCAGCCGAAACCGCGCATGCGGTCGATTACGACATCCGCAAGGTACTCAATGCCCTGCCTCACCGCTATCCACTGCTGCTCGTCGACCGGGTGAAGGTCCTCGAGCTGGGTGAGCGAATTCACGCCGTGAAGGGCGTGACGTTCAACGAACAGTTCTTCCAGGGCCATTTCCCCGGCGCCCCGATCATGCCCGGTGTGTTGCAAATCGAGGCGATGGCCCAGGCCGCTGCGATCCTGGGGATCGAAACGCTCGAAGTGGCGGGCACCGGGAAGCTGGTCTATTTCCTCGGCATCGAGAGCGCCAAGTTCCGTGCGCCGGTGACGCCGGGCTGCCTGCTCGATCTCGAAGTGCACTTCACCCAGAAGAGCAGCCGGACCTACAAGTTCCACGGTCGCGCAAGCGTGGAAGGCAAGACGACCTGCGAGGTCGATTTCCTCGCGATGATCACCGACCCGCCTGCTTGATCGCCGCACGCCATCGGGTGTGCGATATCCTCGGCCCTTGTGGACCTGCGGACGGACGGTCGCCCTTGCAGCCCCTGTGGGGACCGAACCACCCGCCCGCGCGAAAGTCTTGCGATAGACCGGTCGGCGGGCCCATGCCACGAAGCCAAGCGGCCCGCATGGGCTGCGCCCGGCGGTTGAGGGCGCAAACACAAGACTCCCCCTTGCTTTTTCGGGTGAACCCCACTAGGCGCGCCGCTTTCCCGCAATTGCAGGCCGGTCGGAACCGGTCGAACGCAAAGGACGAGACGATGAAGACCGAAGGTCATCCCGATTACCACACCATCACGGTCAAGATGACCGATGGCACCGAATTCCAGACGCGCTCCACCTGGGGTAGCGAAGGCGACACGCTGACGCTCGACATCGACCCCACCAGCCACCCGGCGTGGACCGGCGGCAACCAGCGCATCCTCAACGAAGGCGGCCAGGTGGCCCGCTTCAACAAGCGCTTCGGCGGCCTCTCGCTCAAGAAGGGCTAAGGCTTCCAGCCACTGGAATTGCGAAGGGCGGCCCGATCGGGCCGCCCTTTCTCGTTTACGGATTGTCCGACTCGTTTGTGGATTGTCTGGCGCGATCAGGCGCAGGCGATGCAGCGCGTTGCCGTGGGCATCGCCTCCAGCCGCGCGCGGCTGATCTCCCCGCCGCATTTGGCGCAGCTGCCGTAGCTGCCATTGGCGATGCGGACGAGCGCCATGCGCGTCTGCACGATTTCGTCGCGCAGCACATCGTCGACCCCGGCCAGTGCCTCGTCGTCGGCGAGGTCGATTGCCTGTTCTTGCCAGTCCGCATCGAGCGGATGCCGCAAATCATCCTCGATCACTTCGGCGCGCCGCACCAATTCGGCCAGCTGCGCCTCGAGACGGGCTTTCAGGTCTGCATAGTCAGTCATCACCATCCCCACGGTTTTTCGCGATACCATTTGGTTATCACGAATTTGGTGCCCTTGCGGACCTTCATCCCGTGATGGAGCGTCGCGGGATTGACGGTGCCGTCCGGGCGCCGGTTGTTCCAGCACACCAGCTTGCCGGCTTCGGGCTGGAAAGTCTTGTTGATCACCTTGAAACGCGTACCGCCGCCGGATTCCACGTCATTGAGATAGATCATGAATGTCCAGCTGCGCTGCCCGGCGACCGTGCAGAATTTGTCGTAATCGGGGGTGTTGGGGGTGAAATAGTCGGTATGCGGCTTGAATTCCTGCCCCACGGCATAGCGTTGCCCCTGAACCGGCTCGCCGAACTGCGGCGCGATGCCGTTGAGTCCGTGCAGCAACCCTTCCAGCTCGACCACGGCCAATTCATGCGGATCGAGGTCGCAGGTTTCGCTGGTGCGGAAGTAATGGTCGCCATTGGCATTGGCGATGGTGGAGGGGCGGCGGTTCTTGTCGATCAGCCGGATCAGCTCCGCCCTGAGATCGGGGGCGAGGAAATCGCGCAACTGGAACAGCTCCAGGCGATCGGTCGGCACCCGCTGCATTCCGGGGCGTGACAGGAGGATGTCGGTGGAAGATTCGCTGGCGGCTAGCATGGCACCGGGATACTGCCCGAGCGACGCGGGACAAGTCACGAAATTTTGTTGCGCTGGCGGGGCGGGCGCGCAGTTTTCGCTTTGCAAACCCCGCCTCTTGTGCAACAGGCCGCCCCCGCACGAAACGCTGCTTGACCAGCGTGTGTGTGCGCTTAAGTGCCTCGCTTCTCGGCAAGCGTGGCCGGTGTGGCGATCGTAGCTCAGTTGGTTAGAGCGCCGGTTTGTGGTACCGGAGGTCGCGGGTTCGAACCCCGTCGATCGCCCCATTTTCCCCGCAAGTGCCGCTCGATGCATCTGCCATCTGCTGCGGGGAACCCCATGACTGCTTTCTGGACCGAACCGGATTTCGACGACCACGAGCTGGTGCAGCTGGTGCGCGATCGCAAGTCGGGGCTTACCGCGATTATCGCGCTGCATTCCACCCATCTCGGCCCCGGCGCGGGCGGCACCCGCTTCTGGCACTATGCCGATCCCAAGGACGGCCTGCGCGATGCGCTGCGGCTCAGCCGCGGGATGAGCTACAAGAACGCCATGGCCGGCCTGCCGATGGGCGGGGGCAAGGCCGTGATCCTGGCCGGCCTGGACAAGGTGAAAACCCCCGAAATGCTGGCTGCCTTCGGTGACGCGGTGGGCGCGCTGGGCGGGCGCTATGTAACCGCGGAAGACGTCGGCATCAGCGAAGCGGACATGGTCGCCGTGTCGCAGCGCACGCCCTATGTCTCGGGCTTGCCGGTCGAAGGGCAGGGGGCTGCCGGCGGCGATCCGGGGCCGTTCACCGCGATGGGCATCTATCTCGGCATCAAGGCCGCGGTGAAGCACAAGCTGGGCAAGGACAGCATGGCCGGCGTGCATGTCGCGATCCAGGGCACCGGCAGCGTGGGCGGCGGTGTCGCGCGGCTGCTGGCGGCCGACGGCGCGAAGCTGACGCTGGCCGATATCGACGCGGACCGCGCGGCGAAGCTGGCTGCCGAACTCGGCGGTGCCAGCGCGGCAGCCGATGCGATCATGGATGCCGCCTGCGACGTCTTCAGCCCCAATGCGCTGGGTGCGGTCCTCGACGACGCGGGCATTGCCCGGCTCGACTGCCCGATTGTGGCTGGCGGGGCGAACAACCAGCTCGCGCGCGCGCACCACGGCGACCAGCTGGCGGCGCGCGGCATCCTTTATGCGCCCGATTATGTGATCAATGCGGGCGGCATCATCAGCGTGGCGCTGGAATATCTCTGCCGCCGCGATGGCGAGGCTTGCTCGGTCGATACGGTCAACCAGCGGATCGCCCAAATCCCGGAGCGGCTGGAGCAGATCTGGGCCGAGAGCGACGCCAGCGGCATTTCGGCCGACAAGGTGGCCGATAGTATGGCGCAAAAGCTCATCGGACGCTGACTGCGGCCCTTGCGGCGCGGCCCGGGCTTTGCCAAAGCAGCGGCGCTAAAATGCATGCGTTCGCGAATCCCAAGCGCTTCCTGTCGCTCGCCCGCTGGCTGACCCCGCTGCTGCTGGTTTCGGGCCTGCTGCTGGCGGGTGCGGCGCTGCTTTACGGCCTGCTGTGGGCACCTGCCGAGCGGCTGCAGGGCGATTCCGTACGAATCCTGTTCCTCCATGTGCCGACCGCCTGGCTGGCGATGGGCGGATGGAGCGCAATCGCGATTTCCAGCCTCGTCGAACTGGTCTGGCGGCATCCGCTGGCCAGCCTCGCCGCGCGCGCATCGGCGGTGCCGGGTGCGGTGTTCACCGCCATCTGCCTCGCCACCGGTTCGCTATGGGGCCGCCCGGCGTGGGGCACGTGGTGGGTGTGGGATGGGCGGCTGACCAGCATGCTGGTGCTGCTGTTCCTCTATTTCGGCTATATCGCGCTGGCGCAGGCGGTCGACCGCGAAGGCGCGTCGAGCCGCATCCCGGCGATTTTCGGGCTGGTCGGGGCGATCAACATCCCGATCATCCATTATTCGGTGATCTGGTGGAATTCGCTGCACCAGCCGCCGAGCATCACGGCGGGCAAATCGGCCATGTCGCCGGAATTCCTCATCCCGCTGCTGGTTGCGACCTTCGGCTTCTCGCTGATCTTCGGCGGGGTGGTGCTGGCGCGCATGCGTGCTCTGCTGGCCGAAATCCAGGCCGAGGCGCGGCTGCGCCGCAAGGCTTTGGGCGACAGCGCCAGCCGCGGGCGGGGAGTGACGGCCTGATGCGCGAAGTGCTCGACCAATGGAATTTCGTAATCGCCGCCTATGCGCTTGGCATAGGCGGCACGCTGGCGATGGTCGCGTGGAGCTGGATTTCCATGCGCCGCGCCGAGGCCCGGCGCGAGGAGGCCCGCAAAAAGTGACGTCCGGTTTGAAACCCAAACACCAGCGGCTGGTGCTGGTGCTGCTCGCGCTGGTCGCGATCATCGGCGCGGGCACGCTGGCCGCGTGGGCGCTGCGCAATCAGGCGAGCTATTTCTACGTGCCCAAGGAGATGATGGCCAACCCGCCGTCGCCCGACCGGGGCGTGCGGCTGGGCGGCATGGTCAAGGCGGGCAGCCTGAAGACCGACCCCGACGGGGTGACGATCCGTTTCCTGGTCGATGATGGCGAAGCGGAAGTGCCGGTGAAATTCTCCGGCATCGTGCCCGATTTGTTTGTCGAAGGATCGGGCGTGGTCGCGGAAGGGCATCTGGGGGCCGACGGGACTTTCGTGGCCGACAATCTGCTCGCCAAGCATGACGAGAACTATGTCCCGCGCGAATTGCAGGACATGACCGAAGCGCAGAAGCGCATGGCGATCGAGGAAACCAACTAGTGGCCGCCGAACTGGGCCTGGCCGCCATGTGGCTGGCGGCGGCGCTGGCGGCGCTGCAGCTCGTCGCCGGAGCGATGGCGATGAACGCGCGCGCGGACGGGACCAGCGAGCTCGCGCCGCTGGTGCGCCCGGCAGCGGTGCTGCAGGGGCTGCTGGCGGCGTTCGCCTTCCTCTCGCTGATCTACCTCTTTGCCGTCACCGACCTGTCGGTGAAGCTGGTGGCGCTCAATTCGCATTCGGCCAAGCCGCTGATCTTCAAGGTGGCGGGCGCATGGGGCAACCACGAAGGCTCGATGCTGCTGTGGGTCACGGTGATGTCCACCGCCGGCGCGCTGATCGCGCTGGTCGAGCGGCGGTTGCCGGAAAAGACGATGCAGGCGACGCTCGCTGCGCAGGGCTTCGTGGCGCTGGGTTTCTATGCCTTCCTGCTGTTCAGCTCCAACCCGTTCGAGCGGCTGCCGACCCCGGCGCTGGAAGGTAACGGGCTCAATCCGCTGTTGCAGGACATCGGCCTCGCGTTCCATCCGCCGACGCTTTACTTCGGTTATGTCGGCCTGTCGGTGGCCTTCAGTTTCGCGGTCGGCGCACTGCTGACGCGGCAGGTGACGCCCGATTTCGCCCGCGCCATGCGCCCGTGGATCCTTGGTGCGTGGATCTTCCTGACCGTGGGGATCACCGCCGGTTCCTACTGGGCCTATTACGAGCTCGGCTGGGGCGGCTGGTGGTTCTGGGACCCGGTCGAAAACGCCTCGCTGATGCCCTGGCTGGCGGCGACCGCGCTGCTCCATTCGGCCAGCGTGCTGGCGGCGCGCGATGCCCTGCGGACATGGACGATCATGCTCGGCGTGGTCGCTTTCTCCATGTCGATGGTCGGCACCTTCCTGGTGCGTTCGGGCATCCTCACCAGCGTCCACGCCTTCGCGGTCGATCCCGAACGCGGCACCTTCATCCTTGCGCTGCTGGCGATCTATATCGGCGGTGCGCTGGCGGTCTTCGCCTTCCGCGCCGGCACCGTGGCGGAGGGCGAACGCTTCTCGATCACCAGCCGCGAAGGCGCGCTGGTGGTCAACAATGTCATGCTCAGCGCGATCCTGGCGATCGTGCTGGTCGGCACGCTCTATCCCCTGCTGACCGAGGCTTTCGACGTGCGCGTTTCGGTCGGTCCACCCTATTTCAACCCGGTTTCGGCGATCTTCTTCTTCCCGATGGTGGCGGTGTTGCTGGTCGGGCCGCTGCTGCGCTGGCGGCGCGACAGCCTGGCGCGCATCCGCCCGTCGCTGGTGATCGTGGGCCTGCTGCTGCTGGTCGGCATCATGGTGGCCCTGTTGCTGAGCCCGATCGGCATCCTGCCGGGGCTGGGACTGGTCTTCGCCCCGGCGCTGGCGGTGGCGAGCGTGCTGCCCCTGCGCGGGCGCAGCCTGCGGCGCCTGCCGCTGGCGACCTGGGGCATGGTGGTGGCGCATCTCGGCATCGCGGTGGCCCTGTTCGGCATGGCGAGCGAAAGCGCGTTCTCGGAAGAACGGCTGGTCGCGGTGCAGGTTGGCCAGACCGCCGAGGTCGGCCCGTGGAAGGTCCGGCTCGACGGGATCCAACCGGTCGCCGGGCCGAACTGGACCGCGCTGCAGGGGCGGATGTTCGCCAGCTACCAGGGCGGCCGCGAGATCGAGATCGACCCGCAATCGCGCAGCTTCTGGGTACCGCCGCAGCAAACCACCGAAAGCGCGCTGGTCACGCGCTGGAACGGCCAGCTCTATGCCGTGGTCGGCAATGAGGCGGGCGACGGCAAGTGGCAGCTGCGCCTGTGGTGGAAGCCCTTCGTCACCTTCATCTGGTACGGCGGTTTGTTGATCGCGCTCGGCGGGTTGCTGGCGCTGGTCGGGCGGGTGATCGCCGATCTCAAGCGGCGCCATGCCAAGGGGCGCGTTGCCCAGCGCCGCAAGGAGGCAAAGGCATGAATCGCTGGTTCATCCTGCCGCTGGTGCTGTTCCTCGCCTTCGTCGGGCTGGCTGGCTACATGCTGACCAAGCCGAAGGACGAATTCGTCGAAAGCCGCATGATCGGCAAGCCTTTGCCCGAATTCGCGCTGCCCGCCGCGGCAGTCGACCGGCCCGGGTTGGCGACCAGGGATTTCAGGGACGGCAAGCCGCGCTTGCTCAACATCTGGGCCAGCTGGTGCATCCCCTGCGCCGCCGAAGCGCCGCAACTCGAAATGCTGCGCCGCCAGGGTGCCGATGTGGTCAGCGTCGCCATCCGCGACCGGCCCGAGGATGTGGCCGGGTTTCTGGCGCAATATGGCAATCCCTATTCGCGCATCGGGGCGGACAATCTTTCGGTCGTGCAGCTGGGGATCGGTTCGTCGGGCGTGCCGGAAACTTTCGTGATCGATGGGCAGGGGATCATCCGCTACCAGCATATCGGCGATATCCGGCCGAGCGATGTGCCCACCTTGCTGGAGAAACTGCAGGAGGCGGCGAAGTGAGGCTGCTGCGCGTCCTGATCGTGGCGATGGCCTGCGTGATCGCGGTCGCGGGCGTGCAGGCGCAGGAATCCATGCCGCCCGCACCCTATGCCTATCGCCAGCTCGACGATCCGGAGCAGGAAGCCAAGGCGCAGGCGCTGATGGAAACGCTGCGTTGCCTCAAGTGCCAGAGCCAGTCGATCGCCGATAGTGACGCGTCCATGGCGGGCGACATGCGCAGCGACGTGCGCATGCGCATCGCGGCGGGCGAAGATCCCGAGGCGATCCGCGCCTGGCTGATGGAACGCTATGGCGACTATGTCAGCTACAAGCCCGAAGTGAGCGAAACGACCTGGCCGCTGTTCGCGCTGCCGGTGCTGCTGCTCGCTTTCGCCGGGCTGGTGCTGTGGCGGCGTATGGGGCGTGGCCCCGCAGCGCGCGAAGGGAAGGGCGAATCATGAGCTGGCTGCCGATCATCCTGCTGGGCGCGATCGCCTTTGTCGTCGGCGCCTTCGTCCTGCGCCTGCCGCGCCCGGCGTGGCCGGTTCTTGGCGCGGCGCTGATGTTCGGCCTGGCCGGTTATGCGCTGCAGGGATCGCCCGGCTATGCCGGTGCGCCCAAGGAATATGCCGAAGATGCATCG
The DNA here is from genome assembly GCA_014763545.1 of Sphingomonadales bacterium. GTDB lineage: Bacteria > Pseudomonadota > Alphaproteobacteria > Sphingomonadales > Sphingomonadaceae > JACXVD01. The sequence goes on along the minus strand of JACXVD010000019.1, from coordinate 16,916 downwards.
GGCGGCGGTGCGGCGCTGGTCGATGCGCGGCGCGAATTGTTCGACGCCACTGTCGCGCCCAGCCACTGGATCACCGTGTCCGACGGATTCGCCCGGCAGGGGCAATATCTCGACGCGGCGCAGATCCTGAGCGGTGCGGTCGAGCAGGATCCCAAGGATGGCGAGGCGTGGCTGGCGCTGGGCAATGCGCTGGTCGAACATGCCGATGGCATGCTGACCCCGGCGGCGCTCTATTCCTATGGCAAGGCCGATGCGCTGCTGCCCGACAATCCGGCACCGGCCTATTTCCTTGGCGTGGCACTGATTCGCTCGGGGCAATTGGGGCAGGCGCGGCAATTGTGGGCCGAAACGCTGGCCCGCGCGCCCGCCGATGCGCCCTGGCGCGAGTTGCTGGCGCAAAGACTCGCACGATTGGACGAGTTGATCGCTCAAATGGGTGGCCAGTAAGGAGAAACTCGGGCATTGTTGCAGCTGCGAAAGGTTGCTGGTAAGCGCCGCAACCTTTGCAGGGGGCCTATTCCGACCTTTCCTGTACGATCTCGGGAAACCCGATCGAATGAGCGAAGCAGCCGTATCCCAGACTAGTGATTCGACCGGCGGCGGCCATGCCGGCCCAGCCAACCATGGCAGCAACGGCAGCCATGGTTCGCGGGCGGCGCTGGCCGTCGGCGCGATCGGTATCGTGTTCGGCGATATCGGCACCAGCCCGCTCTATGCTTTCCGCGAAACCTTCGTCGGGCCGCATCCGCTGGCGCTCGACCGGCTGCATGTCATGGGCGTGGTCAGCCTGATCTTCTGGGCGATGACGATCATCGTGTCGCTGCAATATGTCGCCATCCTCATGCGCGCGGATAACAAGGGGCAGGGTGGCACGCTGGCGCTGGTTGCGCTGATTTCGGGCCGTATCGGGCGCACCGGTTATGGCTGGGTGGCGGTGATGCTGGGTGTTTTCGCCACCGCGCTGTTCTATGGCGACAGCATGATTACCCCCGCGGTTTCGGTGCTTTCCGCGGTCGAGGGGCTTACCGTCGTCAACCCGGCGCTGGGCGAGCTGGTGATTCCCATCGCGCTGGTGCTCCTGATCGTGCTGTTCATGCTCCAGCGGCGCGGGACCGCGAAGATCGGCAAGATGTTCGCGCCGATCATGATCACCTATTTCCTCGTGCTGGCCGTGCTCGGCACGATCCAGATCCTCGAACATCCCGGCGTGCTGGCGGCGCTCAACCCGTGGTACGCGGTGCAGTTCTTCATGGCCGACCGGGTGCTGGCCTTCCTTGCGCTCGGCTCGGTCGTGCTGGCGGTGACGGGATCGGAAGCGCTCTATACCGACATGGGCCATTTCGGGCGCGGGCCGCTGCGCCTGTCGTGGTTCGGCTTCGTCATGCCCTGCCTGCTGCTCAATTATTTCGGGCAGGCGGCGATGATCATCAGCCTCGATCCGGTGGCCGCCGCCGATGCGATCCAGAGCCCGTTCTTCGTGATGGCGCCCGAAGCCTATCGCCTGCCGCTGGTATTCCTCGCCACGGCGGCGACCTTCATTGCCAGCCAGGCGGTGATCTCGGGCGCCTTCTCGGTCACCCATCAGGCAATCCAGCTCGGCTTCGTGCCGCGCCTGTCGATGCTCCACACCAGCGAAACCGAGCACGGGCAGATCTACATGCCCTTCGTCAACTGGGTGCTGATGATCGCGGTGATCCTGCTGGTGCTGACCTTTCAGAACTCGTCCAACCTCGCCAGCGCCTATGGCATCGCGGTGACCGGGGCGATGGTGATCGATACCTGCCTGATGGCGGTGCTGTTCGTCGCCGTATGGCGCTGGAAGCTGTGGTTCGCGATCCCCATCGCGGCGGTGTTCTTCCTGGTCGACGGGGCCTTCTTCGGCGCCAACGTGCCCAAGATTCCGGACGGCGGCTGGTTCCCGCTGCTGGTCGGCTTCATCGCCTTCACCCTGCTCACGACCTGGGCGCGCGGGCGCAAGCTGATGCGCGACCGGATGACCGAAGTCGCCCTGCCGATCGAAATCTTCGCCAAATCGGCCAAGAACAGCGCCACCCGCGTGCCCGGCACGGCGATCTTCATGGCATCGAGCACCGCAGGCGTCCCCTCCGCGCTGCTGCACAATATCAAGCACAACAAGGTGCTGCACGAACGGGTGGTGATCCTGACCGTCAAGATCGCCGACGAACCCTATGTCGATCCGGAGAACCGGGGCGAGATCGTGGCGCTGGAAGACGGGTTCTATCGCGTGGTGCTGCGCTATGGCTTCATGGAAGAGACCGACGTGCCCAAGGCGCTGGAGGAGCTCGACTGCGGCGGCATGTTCGACATGATGAAGACCAGCTTCTTCCTCAGCCGGCAGACGCTGCTGCCGTCCAAGAACCCGGGCATGCCGATCTGGCGCGAAAAGATCTTCAGCTGGATGCTGCGCAATGCGGCCACGGCAATGGACTTCTTCCGCCTGCCCACCAACCGGGTGGTCGAACTGGGCAGCCAGGTCGAAATCTGACCGGGCGGGGCGGGGGGATCACCCCGTCGGCGGTTCGTCCTGCACCACGTCCTCGACCCTTTCGGCGGCCAGCCCGTGCTTCAGCAGCATGGGGATCTGGCTGAAGGTGAACAGGAAGCTCAACGGCAGGAACACCCACAGCTTGGCCGCCAGCCAGTCACCGAAATCGAGGTAATGCCGCAGCACTTCGTTGAGGACTGCGAGGACGAGGAAGAACACGCCCCAATTGCGTGACAGCTTGAGCCAGCCTTCCTCGCTCAGCCCTTCGAACGCGGCCTCCAGCAGCCATTGCAGGAAGGCCTTGCCCTTCAGCCAGCCGCCCAGCAGCACCAGGCCGAAGAAGACATAGAGCACCGTGGGTTTGAGCTGCACATAGAACGGGTCGCGCAGCAGGATCGTCAGCCCGCCGAAGCCGACGATCAACAGGGTCGACAGCCACAGCATGCGCGAGATTTTCCCCAGCAACAATCGCGACGCGGCCAGCGCCACCAATGCGGCGACGATGAAGGCGGCGGTGCTCTTCACCACCGCGAGCACGGTGGCGATGGCGTCCTCGTGGTCGGCCGGGGAGAAGTGGCGATAGGCCAGCAGGAACACGACCAGCGGGCCGTAATCGATCACGACGCTGAGCCAGCCGGAACCGGCCTGTTTCTTTCCCCGGGGCTTGTCCTGCTCGCTCATCAGGCCACTCCTGCAATCACGCGCGCGACCAGGTCGGGGTCGAACGGGCGCAAATCGTCGATCTTCTCGCCCACACCGATGGCATGGATCGGCAGGCCATATTGTTCGGCTGCCGCGACTAGCACGCCGCCGCGCGCGGTGCCGTCGAGCTTGGTCATGATCAGCCCGGTCACCCCGGCGACCTCCTTGAAGATCTCGATCTGGCTCAGCGCGTTCTGGCCGTTGGTGGCATCGAGCACCAGCACGACATCGTGCGGCGCTTCGGGATTGAGACGGCCGAGCACGCGGCGGATTTTCGCCAGCTCGTCCATCAGTTCGCGCTTGTTCTGCAGGCGGCCGGCGGTGTCGACCACCAGCGCGTCGATCCCCTGGTCGGTCGCGGCCTTCACCGCGTCGAACACGATGCTGGCCGGATCGCCGCCCTCCGGTCCGCGCACGATGGGCACGCCGATGCGGTCGGCCCAGGTTGCCAGCTGACCGATCGCCGCCGCACGGAACGTATCGCCCGCCGCCAGCATCACGCCGTAATCGTCTTCCTGGAACAGATGGGCCAGCTTGGCGATGGTGGTGGTCTTGCCGCTGCCGTTGACGCCGATCACCAGGATCACCTGCGGGCGCGGGAAGGCGGTGATCTCGAGCGGCCTGGCGACCGGGCGCAGGATGGCGGCGATCTCGTCCGCTACAGCCTCTTTCAGCTCCCGTTCTGTCACGTTCAGTCCGAACCGCTTTTCCGCAAGTTTCGCGCGAATGCGCGCGGCGGCGGCGGGGCCGAGGTCCGACAGGATCAGCGCATCCTCGACCTCGTCGAGCGTCGCATCGTCGAGTTTCGCCGTCCCCACCACGCCCGAAAGGTTGGTGGAGAGGCGCTCCGACGTTTTCCGGAAGCCGCCGAACAGCCGTTCGGTCCAGCTCGTCTCACTCATGCAACAGGCCTTCCTCGACCCGCGACGGGGTCACACTCACGATGGTTCCGGGCACCGTGCCTTGCGGCAGCGCCACCCGGGCGAAGTTTTCCGCATAGCCCGTCCCGTCGCGTTCGGCGAGAACGGTCAGCGGCTTGCCGACCTGCTGGACCAGCCATGCGCCCGAAACAGCCTGCACCGCAGCGCGCAACTCGCCCGCGCGATGGCGGATGGTTTCGCGAGCGACCTGCGGCATGCGCGCGGCAGGCGTACCGGGGCGGGGCGAGTAGGGGAAGATATGCCCGTGGATCACCGGCAGGTCGCGGATCAGCGAGAGGTTCGCCCGATGCATCGCTTCGTCCTCGGTCGGGAAACCGGCGATGATATCCGCGCCGACCGCAATATCCGGGCGGCTTTCGTGCAGCCGTTGCACAAGGTCGACGGCGTCGGCGCGCGCATGGCGGCGCTTCATGCGTTTGAGCACCAGATCGTCGCCATGCTGCAGGGAAAGATGGATATGCGGCATCACGCGCGGCTCGGCGGCGAAAAGTTCGAACAGCAGCGGGTCGATCTCCACCCCGTCGAGCGAGGACATCCGCAGGCGTCGCAATCCCGGGAATGCGTCGAGCACCGACCGTACCAGCGTGCCGAGCGCGGGGTTGCCGGGCAAATCATGCCCCCAGCTGGTCACATCGACGCCGGTCAGCACCACTTCCCGTGCGCCTTCGGCAAGGTGATGGCCCACTTCACGCAGGACTTGCGGGATCGAGAGCGAGCGGCTGGGGCCGCGCCCTTGCGGGATCACGCAGAAAGTACAGGCGTGGTCGCAGCCGTTCTGCACCGCGACGAAGGCGCGGGTGAGGCTGCGAGGGGCGGCTGCGGGACGCTGGGCGACATTCCACGCGCGGGCATCCAGCTTGGCGGTATTGGGCACCAGCCCGTCGACCTCCGGCATGGCGGCCAGATCGTCGCGTTCGATATCGGCGGCACAACCCGTCACCAGCAGGCGGGCATCGGGCCGAGCGCGGCGCGCGCGGCGGATCGCCTGGCGCGTTTGCCGCACAGCCTCGGCCGTGACCGCGCAGCTGTTGACCACCACAATGTCGCTTTCCCCGGCCAGCAGCGCCTGGATGCGTTCGCTTTCGGCAAGGTTGAGGCGGCAGCCGAGCGTAATCACCTCGCTGCCGCTCACGTATAGTCGCCCCATTCGAAGCTGCCGCGATAGCTCTCTGTCGCCGGGCCGGTCATGATGACCCGCCCGTCTTCGCTCCAATCGATCCGCAGCGTACCGCCGGGAAGGGTGACGGCGACCGACCGCTCGACCAGCCCGCGGCGCATCGCCGCAATCGCGCTGGCGCAGGCGCCGGTGCCACATGCGCGGGTCAATCCCGCACCGCGCTCCCATACGCGCAGGCGCATCGCTGCGCGGCTCACGACCGTCGCGACATTGACGTTGACCCGCTCGGGAAACAGCGGATCGTTTTCGATCTGCGGACCCAGCTGGTCGAGCGCGACCGCGTCGGTGTCGGCCACGAAGAAGATGACATGTGGATTGCCGACGTTCACCGCCATCGGCTCCGCCAATTCGCCCCATGCGACCGGCATGCGCGACGTATCCATCGCATAGGCGAGGGGGATTTCCTCCCAGCCGAAGCGGGGAATGCCCATATCGACGGCGATGCCGCCATCGGCGGGGCGCGCGTCGATCATCCCACCGGCGGTCTCGATCCGCGCCGGCTTGCCATGCAGCAGCGCGACCGCGCGACTGGCATTGCCGCAGGCTTCCACTTCGCTGCCGTCGGCATTGAAGATGCGCATGCGGAAATCGGCGGCTTGCGATTGTTCGAGCAGGATCACCTGGTCGCAGCCAACGCCGGTGCGGCGATCGGCGATTGCGGCCGCGACCCTCACGGTCAATTCGGGGATCGCGGTTTGGCGCGCGTCGAGCACGACGAAGTCGTTCCCCAGGCCGTGCATTTTGGTGAACTCAATCCGCATGGCGCGCATCTATGCGCCGGGCGGCTTGCGGGCAAGGGGTGTCGCCGTGCGGGTGTCAGCCCCGACCGCGCTGCAGGGCGGCTTCGGTGGCCTCGTGGCCGATGGCTTCCCGATCGTTCTCGTCGCTGTCATGCGCGTTTGCGACCAGTCGACCCATGGCCGTCAGCCGCCTGTGAACCGAGGTAGCATCTTCGGGCATGCCATAGTGATAGCCCTGGCCCTTGAGCGGGCCCATCTTCTGCAATGCTTCGAGGATTGCCGCGTCCTCGATCCCTTCGGCGGTGATCGGCATGTCGAGCCCTTCGCCGAGTGAGACGATGGCATTGACCAGCTTGGTGCCACCCCTGGCGTCTTTCAACTCGCTGACGAAGCTGCGATCGATCTTGAGCCGGTCGAAGGGCAGGGCGCGCAGCTGCGACAGGCTGGAATAGCCGGTGCCGAAATCGTCGAGGCTGATCTTCACACCCTGGTTGCGCAGGCTGGTGATCATCGAGAATACCAGGCCGATGTTTTCGTGCAGGCAGCTTTCGGTAATTTCGATTTCGAGCCGTTCGGCCGGAAAGCCGTGTTGCACCAGCAGCTTCAGGATCTTCTGCGCAAACCACGGATCGCGCAGCTGGTAGGGCGAAATGTTGACCGACAGCGTCAGCGCGGGATCCCATTCCAGCGCATCGTCGAATGCCTGGCCGATCAGCTGTTCGGAAAGCGGCGCGATCAGGCCAATTTCCTCCGCTACCGGGATGAAGATGTCCGGGCCAACCACGCCCCGGTCGGGGGAATGCCAGCGCGCCAGCATCTCGAAGCCGACCAGTTCGCCCGATGCGATATCGACCTGCTGCTCGTAATAGGGGACGAATTCGCCATTCTGGACGCCGCGACGGATGCCCGCTTCCAGCTCGCTGCGATAGCGCAGATCGGTTTCGAGCTGGGGCTCGTACCAGGAATAGCCGTTCCGCCCGCGCTTCTTGGCATGGTACATGGCGATATCCGCCTTGTGCATCAGGCGCGCGCTGTCGACCTTGCCTTCACTGTCTGTGAGCGTTTCGATCGTCGCTGCAATGCCGACCGAGACGGTAACCTCGATCGGCGTTTCATCGACTTTCATCGGCTGGGCGACGGCGTCGATCAACTCGCAAACGATCTGGTCGGCGCGTTCGGGCTGGCGCGGATCGTAGCCGATCGCGCAAGCGAACTCATCGCCGCCCAGTCGCGAGAGCAGGCCGCCTTCGGGCAGGGACGCCCGAAGGCGCTCGGCTGTCCGCCGCAGCACTTCGTCACCGCAATTGTGGCCGTTGAGGTCGTTGATCAGTTTGAAATTGTCGAGATCGACCATCAGGAAGGCCACCGCCTCGCCGCGTTCCTCGGCCCGCGTGAGCAGGGCTTCGGTGGCTGGCCCGATGCTCCGGCGGTTAAGGCAAGCGGTCAGCGGATCGGTTTCGGCCAGTTCCCGCGCACGTTCCTCGGCCTTGCGGCGTTCGGCGATTTCGCTGGTCAATTCGGCATAGCGGCGCCAGCCGAAGATGATCAGCGCAATGTTGAGCAGCAATGCGTTGACCAGAAGCATGTCGGGAGCAGAGCCTTTGCCCATCCACGATCGGGCGATCTGCGGCAGCACCGAGCTTCCGGTGCCAAGGAACATCAGGATGGCGGAAACAGCGATGCCCAGCGCGATCAGATCGCGTTCGGCGCGGCCGAACCGCAGCAAGCCCGATTTCCAGTTTCCGCTCAACGACTGCCTGGTCCGCGAGTGCGGCCCCCCTTGTTGCTCTGCGATCCGGCCTGCTATGCCAAAGCCGACTAAAGAATGGGTTAACTCTGGCGAGCGCCGCCTCCGGCGAGTTTCCGCTGTCTTGCGGCGCTTCCAGCATGAGATTGGAGAATGTCCTTGCCGCGCCATTGGCTGATGAAATCCGAACCCGACGCCTATAGCTGGGACGATCTGGTCGAAGAGGGTGAGGGTACGTGGGACGGGGTGCGCAACCACCGGGCGAAGAACAATCTCGCAGCGATGGAAGTCGGCGATCTGGCGTTCTTCTATCACTCCAATATCGGCAAGGAGATCGTCGGGATCGCCGAAATCAGCGTGGCCGGGATCACCGACCCATCCGATCCGGAAGGGAAGTGGGCGGCGGTGAAGGTCAAGCCGGTGCGCAAGCTGGCACGCCCGGTGACGCTCAAGGAAATCAAGGCGACACCCGAACTTGCCGAGATGGAACTGATCAAGCTCTCCCGGCTCTCGGTCGCGGAAATCCGGCCGAGCGAGTGGGACTTCATCCTGAAAATGGCGGAGGGCTGATCAGCTTCCGCGCAATTTCGAAAGCGTCAGGCCCGAAGCCGCGAGCTGTTCGAGATCGACAATGCAGTGGATCAGGCGCAGGCCCTTTTGCGCCTTTGCTTCGGCCAGGGCAGCGCGGAATTGCTCGGTAGTTTCCACCCGCTGCGCCCAACCGCCGAAGGCACGGGCGAGCGCCGCGAAATCGGGATTGGCCAACTCGGTAGCTGATACGCGCGTCGGGAATTCGCGCTCCTGATGCATGCGGATCGTGCCGTAGGCGCCGTTGTCGACCAGCACCACCAGCATATCGAGCCCATATTGCACCGCTGTGGCCAATTCCTGCCCGTTCATCAGGAAATCGCCATCGCCTGCGACGGCAACCACCGTGCGATCGGGGAAGCGGCGGGCGGCGGCGACTGCGGCGGGAACGCCGTAGCCCATCGCCCCGGCGGTCGGCGCCAGCTGGGTGGGAAAGCCGTCGTAACGCCAATAGCGGTGCCACCAGCCGGAGAAATTGCCTGCGCCGTTGCAGATGATGCTGTCTGCCGGCAGCATTTCGCGCATGGCCGCGACGCACGCACCCATGTCGAGCGCAAATGGCGCGGGGGCGGGTGTGTTGAACGCTTCCCATTCGGCATGCGCTTGGGCACCGGCGTCGAAGGCGAGCAGATCGTGGGGCCACACCGCTGCCTGTTCGGCGAATTCCGCGACATCGGCACAGATTGCCAGATCGGCGCGATAGACGCGGTTGAGCTCGTCCGGATCGGGATGGATATGCACCAGAAGCTGGCCGGGGTGGTCGGGCGTGACGAGCGTATAGCCGTCGGTCGTCGCCTCGCCCAGCCGCGCGCCGACCACTACCAGCAAGTCCGCCGCCTTGATCCGCTCGACCAGTTTGGGATTGGGTCCGTAACCCAGATTGCCCGCAAAGGCGGGCGAGTTTGGCGCAATGGCATCCTGCCGGCGGAATGCGGTGGCTACTGGCAACCCGATCCCTTCGGCAAATTCGGTGAAGTAATGCCGGGCGCGTGCATTCCAGCCCGCGCCGCCGACGATAGCGACCGGGGATGCGGCATCGCCAATCAGCGCCATCAGCGCACCCATCGCATCGGGACAGGGGGCCTGCGGCGGGCGGGTGACTGCCGGGCGCGGTTCCCCCGGGACCATTTCGAACAACATGTCTTCGGCCAGCGACAGCACCACCGGGCCGGGGCGACCGGAGATCGCGGTGGCCCAGGCGCGGGCGATATATTCGGGAATGCGTGCCGGATCGTCGAGCCGCGCCGCCCATTTGCAGATCGGTCCGAAGAAGGCGGGAAAATCGACTTCCTGAAACCCTTCCCGGTCGCGGTCGCCACGCGCGACATCGCCGACGAACAGGATCATCGGCTGCGAATCCTGCATCGCCACATGCACGCCGATGCTGGCGTTGGTCGCCCCCGGGCCGCGGGTGACGAAGCAGATGCCGGGGCGAGCGGTGCCCGCCGCGCTCATCGTGCCATCGGCACATGCCATGAAGGCTGCGCCCCCTTCCTGGCGGCAGGTGATCACGTCGATATCGCCGCGCCCGTGCAGCGCGTCGAGCACGGGCAGGAAACTCTCGCCCGGAACGGTGAAGATGCGGTCGCAACCCTGCGCGGCAAGGCAATCGACCAGCAAGGCGGCGGCGGAACGAGTTTCAGATGCAACCATTGCCGCGATCTAGCCGTGTGCGGGGCGCGGGGCAATCGGGGGCAGGCTGCGGCATGGTGAAGAACTGTGCTTAATGTCCCGCAGCGCGACAGCTCGTATTTCCGGGGAGCGCACTGGTTACCGATGCGTTAACGCCGCACCATGAGAAGGTCACTTGTCCTCACCGACGAAAGCGCCCGCCACCCGTTCCGGGCATCGTTGCCGCCGCACGTGCGCGCCGAATCGGAGCCTGTGCCGTCACGTCCGGCATGGTTCCTGACGGCCGAGGATATTCGCGGTTTCCTGACCGCCTATTTCGCTTGCCTGGTTGGCGTGGCGATCTTCATCGCCTGAGGCTCACTCTGCCGGGGTTACCTCGACATCGCGTTCTGCCGCCAGCAGCTTGCGGGCCAGCCACGATGAGACGAGGCACAGCGCTGCGCTGAACAGCAATTGCTGCAGGATCGGGATGCTCAGTGCGGTCATCCCCGCAACGACGATCGAACCACCCACCATCGCCCCGGAATTGACGATATTGTTGGCAGCGATGGTCCGCGCCGTCTGCGCCTTCGGCACGAAAGTGGTCAGGAAGGCGTAAAGCGGGACGACGAACATCCCGCCCGAAATCGCGATGCCCAGCAGGCTCAGCATCAGCGGAATCGCCAGCGGCTGGCGCAGGAAGACATTGGGATCGTGCAACTGGCTGCCGGGCTCAAACGGCCAGGAGGACGCGATCACATAGAACGCGACCACCATCAGCCCCATCACAATGACCGATACGGGCGAGAAACGCGCCGATACCTTGCCCTTGAGCAGCACGTTCACGGCCATCGAACCGATCGCGACGCCGACGGAGAAGATCACCAGGAACAGGCTCGCTACTTCCTTCGTGCCGTGGATGTTGTTTTTCACCAGCGGCGGGAAGTGGATGAACAAGACGGTGCCGATGGCCCAGAACAAGCTGATCGACATGATCGCAAGCCACACGCGGCGATCGTGCAGTGTCTTGCGAACCAGGTCGAACGAGGCGCGCAGGAAATGGAAGTCGAGCGGCTCCGGCTCCTGCTGGGGCGGGGCGGGCGGCACCTGGCGGCCGGCAATATAGCCGATGACCGCCGTCACTATCACCCCGGCGGCAGCCCATTCGACCGGGATCCACCCGGCAAGGATCGTCCCGGCAAGGATCGCGATATATGTCCCCGCTTCGACCAGGCCGGTGCCGGCCAGTACTTCGCCTTCGTTGAGGTGTTGCGGCAGGATGGCATATTTGATCGGGCCGAAGAAAGTCGAGTGGACCCCCATCGCGAACAACGCCAACATCAGCAGCGGGATCGCCACCAGATTAACCGCAATGCCCCGCCACACCAGATACAGTCCGGCGGCGCCGACCAGCATGATGCCGATCTCGCACAGCTTGATGATGCGGATGATCTTCGCCTTGTCGCGATTGTCCGCCAACTGGCCGGAAATCGCGGAAAATACGAAGAAGGGAATGATGAAGACGAGCGATGCAACCGCGCTGAACGTTCCTTCGGCCTCTTCGGAATGATACACCGAATAGACCACGAACAGCACCATCGCGGTCTTGTAGAGATTGTCGTTGAAAGCCCCGAGGAGCTGGGTCACGAACAGCGGCAGGAAGCGTCGGCGGCGCAGGATATGCGTCGTGGTCGTCATGGATCTGGTGTGGCTCCTATCCTCTGCCGGGACCTGTCCTAGCGGCTGGAATATTAGGGACAAGCGAAAAGCCCCGCTTTTTCCCTTCGTCCCGCTAGGCTAGAGGGGGGTGGCGATGCTTACCTTGCCCAACATGCTTACGCTTTCGCGTATCCTCGCGGTGCCGTTTCTCGCCTTCCTGCTGTGGTGGCCGGAGTGGCAACTGGGCTATGGCCTCGCCTTCGCGCTGTACTGCCTGATGGGAATCACCGATTATTTCGATGGTTACCTCGCACGGTCGAGCGGGACGGTGTCGAAATTGGGGGTATTCCTCGACCCGATTGCGGACAAGATCATGGTGGCAGCCGTGATCCTGGTGCTGACCGCTCAGGGCTGGCTGCGCGGGCCGATCGCGGGCGATTTCCACGTGATTGCCGGGCTGATCATCCTGATTCGCGAAATCGCGGTGTCGGGGTTGCGTGAATTTCTGGCCGACCTGCGCGTTTCGGTGCCGGTGACCCGGCTGGCCAAGTGGAAGACCACGTTCCAGCTCGTCTCGCTGGGTTCGCTGATCCTTGCCGGGGCCTTGCCCGGCTGGATGATGGAAATCGCCGGACGTGCAGTGAATGTGCCGCATATCGTGGGCATTGTTACGCTGTGGGGTGCGGCGGGGCTGACGCTCGTCACCGGCTGGGATTATCTGCGGGTCGGCCTCAAGCACATGGACTGAGCGGCGCGGAACGACCGCGCCAACCGTGCAATCAGCCGAGCAGCGGAATGCCGAAGCGGTCGCGCGGATCGTTGCGGTCGAAATCCTCTTCGACGCCTTCATAGCCAAGCGCTTCGACCACTGCTGTATGCAGCGGAAGGTCGAATTTGATCCCGGCATTCTTGCCGATGCGCCACACGATGTGGCCCGGCATTTCGGTCTTGTCGTTGAGCCGCACCAAGATCGGCGCATTGATCTCTGCCTTGGCCGAAGGGGTTTCGATCATGCAGCCGCCGGACGAGAGGTTATACAACGCCGCCGTTTCGTATTTTCGGCCGATCCGGCATTCGATCTGCTTGTCGAGCGTGAAGCGGTTATACTGACGCATGGCCCCGTGGTCCCTTGGTATTGCAAGGGATTTCTACCCAGCTATCCATCAACAAATTGTAAATCCGGCGCCGTGCGCCGCGTTCGGTGCCTCAAGCGTAGGAGCCGATGATCGCGTCGAATGCCTGCACGGCCTTCTCGGAAATACGGCCACGGCGCAGCGCCGGATCGGCACACCATGGGCGCGGCTCGAATTCGAGGTCGATCTGTTCGATCAACCGTTCGATTTCGTTCCCGGTGCGATAGTTCTTGCGCGCAAGACGCGGGATATGCCGGATATCCATGTGGGTCAGGCCAAACAGGAACAACTCGCGATAGACTACGCGTTCCTGCAAACCGTCGCACAGCTGGAATTCGAGCCTTTGCGCCATGCTTTCCAGTGCGCGGTCCACCCGGCTGTGGTGGCGCCGCTCGACCGGACGGCTGCGGTTGCGCACGACCGCCCAGTTTGACGACCCCATGCCGCAGGCTTCGCGCTCGGCTCGCAATTGCTCGACCATTCCGCCGAATTGCCCGGGTGCGCGCATCTTCAGCGTTGCAGGGTCGAGCCGTCCGAGAATATCCAGGTCGACGTAAGAGCAGTTCACCGGCGTCACCAGCGTATCGGCCATGCCGATCGCCCGGCGCACGACCGGCGAATCCTGGCCCGGTGCATCGATGATGACAAAATCGGCGCGCTGGCCGATGCGGGCGATTTCCTGGCTGAGCTGCGCGCCGCACGGTTTGTCCAGCACGGCAAACCGCGGCATCGGCAAATCGACCTTGAGATTGCGCGCGGTGCCCTGGCGATTGGTGAGCGCGGTGGCGAGCGATTGCTGCCGCCGGTCGAGATCGATCACCGCCACCGATTGGCCCGCTTCCGCCAGGGCGATGGCGCAATGGAAGGCAAGGGTCGACTTGCCGACGCCGCCCTTCTCATTGGCAAACGTCATTACATGGCCGCCGGGGCGCGGGCGCGCGGCAATATCGCGCATGACCACTGCGGGATGTTCCCCTTCGATCGGCTTGCCCCCCGACAGGCTGGCCGACATTCCGTCCAAAGCTGGATTCCACATCGCGCGAGGACCCCTTTCCCGCTTCGCGAATCACTTATCCACAGGTTCCTAACAGGATTTACCTTGGCGCCAAATTGCTACGATTCTGCTGTGCGGGTCCAAAAATCGCGAATTTTCACGATTGCGGGCCTTGGGGCGCAGGGTCTTCGGGCGGCTCAGCCCGCGCGGAGTTCTTCCGCGAGCAGGCGGAATTCGTCGGCCCGGGGGCTGTTCTTGCGCCAGATCAGCGCGATTTCGCGCTTCGCATTGGGCGACTTGAGCGGCCGCGCCACGACATGGGTTTCGTGCAGGATCCCTGCGTCGATCGCCATTTGCGGCAGCATGGTGAGGCCGAGCCCGTTATCGACCATCTGCACCAGCGTGTGCAGGCTGGTGCCAATCATCGTTGCGGAGGCGCGCAGTTCGGGACGGTTGCAAGCGGCCAGTGCGTGTTCCTTGAGGCAGTGCCCGTCTTCCAGCAACAGCAGGCGCCCCTCGTCGATCATGCTGGGGGAGATGGCATCGGGCGGGTTGCGCGGATCGTCTTCGGGAAAGGCGACGAGCAACCGGTCATCCGAGATATGTGCGCTCTCCACATCGCCCGTCGCGAAGGGCAGGGCCAGAAGCACGCAATCGCAGCGCCCGTGGTGCAGCGATTCGACGGCATCGGCGCTGGTTTCTTCACGCAGGAAAAGTTTGAGTGCGGGGCGCTCCTTGCGCAGGCGCGGCAGCATCCGGGGTAGGAGGAAGGGCGCGATCGTCGGGATCACGCTCATACGCAATTCGCCCGACAGCGGCTTGCCCGATGCCTGGACCAAGTCCGACAGTTCCTCCGCCTCGCGCAGCAGGCGATGCGCCTTGGCCACGACCTGGTTGCCCAGCGGGGTGAAGCGCACGACGCGGCGGCTGCGCTCGACCAGCGTCACCCCGAGCAAGGTTTCCAACTCGCGAATCCCGGCCGAGAGGGTCGATTGCGAGACGAAGCAGGTTTCCGCCGCCCGGCCGAAATGGCCATGTTCATGCAGTGCGACGAGATATTGCAGCTGCTTGATGGTGGGCAGGTAGGTGCTCATTACGGCGCGGGTGCCTCTGGCACGTCGTCGATATGGGTCATGGTCAGCTTGCCGTCCTTGACTGCGAAGGCCAGCTTGCCTTCGACCAGTTCCAGCGCATCGCGCCCGAAGACTTCGAAACGCCAGCCTTCGAGCACCGGCAGGTTGCGCAGGCCGGCGGCGAGCGCTTCCATCTCGTCCGAACGGGTCAGCAGTCGCGCGGCAACGTCGATTTCGCGCGCCCGGATCTTGAGCAGCAGCTTGAGCAAATCGGCCACCAGCACGCCTTCCTTGCCCAGGGGCGCACCGCGCCCGGTCTTTTCCGGCATTTCTTCCTTGGGCAGCGGTTCCGCCTTGTCGAGCACCTTCATCAGCCGCTTGCCGATGTCGTTTTCGCGCCACGCGGCGGACAGGCCGCGGACCTTGGCGAGATCGGCCTGCTTCTTCGGCGGATGGCTGGCAATGTCGGCCAGCGTTTCATCGCGCATGATCCGGCCGCGCGGAATGTTCTTGTGCTGCGCCTCGCTCTCGCGCCAGGCGGCGATCGCCTTGAGCCGGCCGAGCACCGCCGGGTTGCGCCCGGCCTGGCGGATGCGGTGCCACGCGACGCCCGCATCGTTGCGATAGTTTTCCGGGTCAGCGAGCTTTTCCATCTCGGCGTCGAGCCATTCGCCGCGCCCGGTCTTGACCAGTTTCTTGAGGATGCGCGGGAAAATCTTCGACAAATGCGTCACGTCGCCGATGGCATATTCGATCTGCCGTTCGGTCAACGGGCGGCGGCTCCAGTCGGTGAAGCGGGCGCCCTTGTCGACGGTGAAGCCCAGCCAGCTTTCGACCAGATTGGCATAACCGATCTGTTCGGACTGGCTGATCGCCATCATCGCGATCTGCGTGTCGAAGATCGGATGCGGGGTCTTGCCGGTGAAATTATAGACGATCTCGACATCCTGCCCGCCGGCATGGAAGACCTTGAGCACGTCCTCGTTGTTGCACATCAGCTCCCACAGCGGGGCAAGGTCGATGCCCTCGGCCAGCGGATCGATCGCGGCGGCTTCTTCCTCATTGGCGATCTGCACCAGGCACAGTTCTGGCCAATAGGTGTTCTCGCGCATGAACTCGGTATCGACGGTGACGAAATCGGACTTGGCGAGGCGTTCGCACAGCTCGGCAAGGGCGTCGGTCGTGGTAATCAGGTCGTGTATCTTCATCGTTTCATTTCATGTCTTCGGGCGGAGTACCGCCCACCGGGCCTGTGACGGCCCATACTCGTGAACAGGCCCGAACTTGACAAAAGCCCGGGCTTGCCCTGTTAGCGCGCGCGATTCCTGCTAGATGGCCCCACGTGAATCGCGCCGCGCCCCTAGCGCCATAGCTCCGAAAATGGAAAGATTTTAGATGCACGCCTATCGTACCCACAATTGTGCCGCGCTGAGCAAGGCGAATGTCGGCGAAACCGTTCGTCTTTCGGGCTGGGTGCATAACAAGCGCGACCACGGCGGCGTGCTGTTCGTCGATCTGCGCGACCATTACGGTATCACCCAGATCGTGGCCGACAGCGACAGCGACGCTTTGCCGATCCTGGAAAAGCTTAAGCTGGAATCGGTTGTGACCATCGACGGTACGGTCAAGGCGCGTGCCGATGTGGCGGTGAACCCCAACCTGCCGACCGGCGAGATCGAGATTTTCGCCCGCGCCGCCGTGGTGCAGAGCCGCGCCGAAGACCTGCCGTTGATCGTCAATTCGGCGGAGGATTATCCGGAGGAAACCCGGCTCAAATATCGCTTCGTCGACCTGCGGCGCGAACGGGTTCACCGCAACATCGTGCTGCGGTCCAACGTGATTGCCAGCTTGCGCCGCCGGATGATCGCGCAGGGCTTCACCGAATTCCAAACCCCGATCCTGGGCGCTTCCTCACCGGAAGGTGCGCGCGACTATCTCGTGCCCAGCCGCATGCACCCGGGCCGCTTCTACGCGCTGCCGCAGGCGCCGCAGATGTTCAAGCAGTTGCTGATGGTGGCCGGGTTCGACCGCTATTTCCAGATCGC
>JACXVD010000081.1 GCA_014763545.1 Sphingomonadales bacterium | reverse complement strand
AAGGGCCAGGTTCATACGCGCGCGGTTACAGGCGGCGTGATCGTCAACAACGCCGAAATGCAGATCGCCGCCTGCTGTGCGGGGCTGGGGATAATCCAAGTTCCGGCGTATGATGTGCAGCGCGAAATCGCTCGCGGCGAACTGATCGAAATCATGCCGGGGTTCCCTGCTGAACCCATGCCGGTGAACCTGCTTTTTCCGCGGCGACGGGAGCGGAACCCCCGGACGCTGGCCGTTGCCGAATGGCTCGAACTGCTGATGCAGCGGGAAATTTTTGCGGCGAAGTGATCGGTGGTTGCTCCGGTGGGTAGGGTGGACGTCCGATTTGTCGGCCTGTAAATTCGCCCGTCGCCTGCGCGGGGATGACAAACCGCCTGGCCTTCACCTATGGAACTGCGGCGCTGTCGTGTAAGCCGACTTGCATTCGCTACGCACCGTCCAGCCTTCCACACTCCGGGAATCCTCCATGACCGATGCCGAACTTGCCGCCCACCTCGCCGAATGCGCGGGCCGGATCCTGTTGGAGGTGCGGGCAAGCCGGATGTTCGACGGCAAGGCACTGGGCAAGGCCGGCGACGCCACAGCCAACGAATTCCTCGTGCAAGCCCTGCGGAGCCAGCGACCGGAAGACGGCCTTTTGTCCGAAGAGAGCAAGGATACCGAAGAACGCCTGGGCAAGGAACGGGTGTGGATTGTCGATCCGGTCGACGGAACTCGCGAATATGGCGAAGAGCGGAGTGACTGGGCGGTGCATGTCGGGCTGGCGATGGCCGGCGTGGCGACCGTCGGCGCCGTCGCCCTGCCGGGGATGGACCTTGTGCTGCGCAGCGACCGGCCCGGCACCATCCCTGCCGCGCCTGCCACGCTGCGCATGTTGGTGAGTCGCACCCGTCCCGCGGCAGAAGCGGTGGCGGTTTCCAAGGCGATCGGTGCGGAACTGGTACCGATGGGCAGCGCTGGCGCCAAGGCCATGGCGGTGGTTCGCGGCGAAGCGGACATCTACCTCCATTCGGGCGGGCAATATGAATGGGACAGCTGCGCCCCAGTCGCGGTTGCACTGGCTCATGGCCTGCATTGTTCGCGGATCGACGGCTCGCCGCTGGTCTATAACCGGCGCGATACCTACATGCCCGACTTGCTGATCTGCCGGAAAGAACACGCCGCCATGGTGCTGGAAGAAGTCGCCAAGGTCGACGCGGCGGCTTAATCCGCACACACGATGCGCCGCCGCGCTTGCCGAATGGCGAGGCCTCGCTAGAACCGCGCCATGGCCGCCAAGATCGCGATCGTCCCCGAACCGGCAAGACTGGTCGCCATGTGCGACGAAGCGCGCGTGATCGGCGAAGCAGTCGCGCGCAATCCGGAAAATGACAATCTCCGCGCGCGGCTTGCGGGCCTGCTGATCGAGCTTGATGAATTCGACCGCGTCATCGACTTGCTGGGTGGGGTTGCACCTTCGCGGCTGGCGTCCTCCGAATGGCTCAAACTCGCCAAGGCGGCCTTCTCCCGCCGACGGCCGGGCGACCTTGAACTGGCCGAGGCGGCAGCGGCGCATGCGCTGGAAAGCGCCGATAGCGAACCGGTGGTGGCGCTGGCCCTGTCTGAACTGGCGAAGGCGGATTTCCGCCGCGAATTGCGCGAGCAGGGTGTCGACCGGCTGGAACAGGCACTCGAACTCGATCCGGCCTGCCGTCTCGCCTTCAAGCGTTTGAGCCGCGAATTGCTGAGGCGGGGCGACTGCGCTCGTGCGCTGGAAGTTGCCGAAGGCATTTGGAGCCGTGGTTTGCATCACACCCGGGCGCTGGCGGTGCGTACCATCGCGCTGGCGCGGCTGGGTCGCATCGAAGAGGCACGCGTTTGTTCGGGCATCGATAGCAATGTCACACAATGCCAGCTTCCGGCGCCACCGGGTTGGGCCGATCTCGCGTCGTTCAATCGCCGACTGGCCGACGAGCTACTCCAGAACCCCGGTCTGCGTTTCGACCGCTACGGGGTGGCGTCGCAGAATACATTTCGGGTCGATACGCCGCAGATGGTCAATGCTCCCGCCGTGTCCGCGCTGATTGCGATGCTCGCTGAGCGGGTGTCCGACCATGTGTCCAGTATGGGTGATTATCCCGATCTCTGGCGTGAGGCGCGCCCTGAAAGGGCCCAGTTGCAGAGCTGGTCGGTCCATGCCCAACCCGATGGATACGAGGAATGGCACATTCATCCGCATGGCTGGATGAGCGGCGGATATTATGTGGACGTGCCGACCGACGTGGTGCGCGGAAGCGACGAGCGCGGCTGCATTGCTTTCGGGCTGCCTGGTTCTTCCGCTTCCGCCGATGTTTGCACGGCATTCGGCACCCGAGTGCTGCGGCCGCAGCCCGGTTCGCTGGTGCTGTTCCCATCGCAGCTGCATCACCGGACATTTGCACATCAGTCGTCCGGGCGGCGGATTTGCCTCGCATTCGACATTGTCCCTCACTGAGGGGTCAGTGCCCGGAATTCCACCACAGCAGGAATTCGGCAGTCATGCTTGTCAACTGCACTTCGTTGGCGAAGATAACGCTGTTCGTTCCGCTTGCAGCAAGCTGCATCAGCGCTGTGTCCAGCCAATCGAGGTCCAGCCAGTCGTCCACCCCTGCCTTGCGGAACGCGGCAATGCGCGCGTGAGCTGCGGGGGCGTGGCGTTTCAGCCGGGCCATATGCCCCGGCGACGCCGGCAATCCGCTTCTGCGCAAGCGGATCGCATCGGGCAGTCGCCCGTCGAGAATCATGCGGGCCGGTTCGCGGTCGCCGCCGGTTTCGGCCAGCACCGATCGCGGGAAACCTGCGAACAGCCTGAGCAAACGCATGTCGCGATAGGGGAAGAGCATGCGCAGCGCGCCAGGCTGCACCTCGTTGGCGAGCATCATGCCCTTGCGCGCACCTGCCAGATAACCGAGCCGCCCGTCGCGGCGGACTGCATCGAGTGGATCCTGCGGGACGGGCGCCAGAAAGGCCGGGTCCAGATTATCCATACGGTGTTTGGCCAGGCGCACATGGAAAGGCGAGTGATTCAGTGGCTCGGGCGGGTTCAGCATACTGCGCAGGCTGCGGGCGAGGCGGCGCAGCGGCGAAGGAGTGGCAAATCTGCCGGGGTGGCTAAGCAGCGTGAAGCTGGATTCGCCATAGGTGCCATTCATCAACGCCGTTGCGCCCGCAGCCTGCGCAGCATGCTGGATACTCAGGGTCACTTCCTGCCTGTTGCTCAGGGACGGACCGACATCGCCATGCAGCAAGCTTTCGGCAGGGCGGTAGGGATTTGCGTCCTCCGGCGGTGCGACGGGCAACCATTCGCAGCCCAGGTAATCCGCCACCAGTCGTGCTTCGGCGGATTCGTCGGGAATCCCGGTCCGGGTTGGTGAGACCGAGGTCACGAAGATCGGGCGTGAGCCTTCGCCGGCGGATTGCGCTGCTGCCCAGGCCAGTAGCGACGAATCCAGCCCACCGCTGAGCAGCCCGGCAATACGGGGGCTGCGCGCAGTATGGTCCGCGAGAACATGAAGCAGCAGTTCTTCCGCTTCCGCTGCGGCGTCGGCCAGCGTCCCGCGCCATTGCGGAATCACATCGAACAATCGCGCCCGTTGGCGCCGGATCGAGCCATCGGGCGCAATATGCACGGTTTCGCCAGGCAACAGCTGCCGTACCCTGGCCACCATGGTGCGATCGTCGGCCTGCGCGCGCGCGGAGGGGCGGCCGAGTTTGCCCAGTAGCCCGACCGGGTCGATCTCTGTACCGACCCACGATATGCGCGCCAGGCTGGCAATTGTCGGGGCAACGGCAATCTTCCGACCCGATAGCGCGTAGAGGATCGGATCGCGCCTGGCTGCCGACTGTACCAGGGTGATCCCGCCGTCCGGGTCACAATGCAGCAGCGACCATTCGCCGATCAGCTCGGCAGGCAATTGTACACCGAACCGTTCGAGCGCGGCGCGAGCGACCTGAGCGGGCGGCAATCCTGCAGCCATACCAAGCCTGCCCGCAAGTGCAGGGAGATCCGCCAGTTCTCCCGACACCAGCGTCGTTCCGTCGGCATCATCCAGCCGAAAAAGCTGACCCGGAGCGCGTGGGTCCACCGCCTCGAACATCTGCGCGGGAATCGGCTCGCGTGGCGTCAGGCCGAGCGCATCGACATCGGCCCGATCGAGCGGGGCACC
Organism: Sphingomonadales bacterium; assembly: GCA_014763545.1. GTDB lineage: Bacteria > Pseudomonadota > Alphaproteobacteria > Sphingomonadales > Sphingomonadaceae > JACXVD01. Next base: position 3,045 of record JACXVD010000081.1, on the reverse strand, counting down.
ACCCCTGTCCGCCAGCGCATAAATGCCGCTTTTCCTCATGCGACGCCCCCCCATTCGGGAGTATGGGCCGGCAAGAGAACGAGGCTATGGACCTGCGAAACCAAGCTGTTAATTCCGGTGCAATGGCCGATCCGTTTGATACCGACGCCCGGCGCGCGATCCGCAGCGCGTTGGCGCGCGAATCCTATCGAACCGGAAGTGTGCCGATCGCCGATCCGCAACTCGCAGGCTATAGCTGGTTGTTTGCCTCGCACCGCGGTGTCTTCGCCGTGTCGGAAACCCAAGCAAAGACTGTGCTGAATGGCTGGTTTTTCGGCATCGAGCGGGTGGATGACACGATCTACCTGTTCGAGAATTGCGCCATGCGCGACCGGTCGTTGCAGATGGGCCGGATTGTGCGCTTCCGGATCGTTGATGGCCGCCTGACAGACCCAAGCGTGCTGGTCACCGGACTTGCAAGCAATTGCCATCAGGTCCGGATGATCGACGGTGCTCTCTGCGTGGTCGACACGGGAAACCAGGCGATCCGCCGATATACGCCCGAAGGTGCGTTGATCGACGTACTTATGCCGTTTCCGGTCGCACCACCGAGTGATGAGAGTGGCATCTATCGCCATATCAACTCGGTTGCGCGGGTCGGCGAGCGGATTGCGATCATGTGCCACAATGGCAAGTGCGTGCCGGAGAAGCAGAGCGAACTTGCGTGGCTGGACGGCGATTGGAACCTGCTGTCGTTCGAGACGATAGCTGGCCACCATTGCCATGATATCGTTGCCGACGAGAACGGTGCCTTGTGGCATTGCGCCTCGGCGGAAGGGGACCTCATATCATCTAACGGTCGGCGCATTCACGTAACCGACCGATTGATGACCCGCGCACTTGCGTTCAGCGCCGACCGCGCGATCGTTGGGGTCACCACTTTCGGGCCACGACAGCTTCGGGACACGCTTAACGGCGGAGTGGCGATCTTCGATCGCGAGTTCCGCCTGATCAGCCAGATCGACCTGCGCGGATCGCCGACCGATGTTGTCGCGCTCTAGATCAGGAGAGCTGGCAATCCGGAAAAGGGTTGCCACGAACGTCCGTGCCGAGGCCGGGGTCGGCGAAAGTCTCACGCACATCGAGTTCGCGAACTTGGGGTTCGATCCACGTCTTGCGTTCGGTGGTCATTTCGACTTGTCCTTCCAGCGTTGCGAACTATCGGCGGTACAGCAGCCGAAACGCCGCAATGAATAATGCTAGGCATTTAGTTTGGCAAGTCTTAGTCCGGCAGGCGATGTTGGAACAAGAACACCCATCTGGCTCCGGTTTGGAAGTCGACAGCAGCGCGGCGGGCGGCATGAGAATGTCGCTCACGCGCGAGCCAGAAAAGGTCATGCCTACGGGCGACGAACTCGCCTTGGTTCGTACGGCTTTTTCGAGATCGCCGACCCTTGCAAATCGCAAGCGGCTGGTGCGGATGTTGCTGCTCGACGATCAGCAGGACCAAGTGCGGTCCTTGCTTGACGAAGCGGCTGATAGAAGCTTCGCTGACGAAGTCGCCTTGGCCGCTGCATGGCTCGCGGCAGAACACGAGCACGGCGACAAACTGGCAGTTGCCGCTGCCGGACGGGCCCTTTCGCTGGCGCAAGACGATCAGGCGCGTTCGGAAGCGTTGGCCCTGTCCGGTAAGGCAATGGCACGGCTCGGCGACCGCAAGGGCGCGAGGGCGGCGCTGGAAGCCGCGCTTGCGCTCGATCCAGCCAACAAGGACGCGTGCAAGCGACTTGCGGCGATCGAACTGTCGGAAGGGCGGGGGGATGCGCTGCTGCAATTGACCGACCGGCTGGGTGGACTCGGCGCTGCTCATGCACGCCTGTTTGGTGCGCGTGTGCTCGCTCATGCTCGGTTGGGAAATCTTGCGGAAGCGAAACGCGAAGCCGGCGATCCGCATTTCCATAGCGCTCGGGAACTCCCGCCGCCTCCCGGATGGGACGATATCGGCGCGTTCAACGATGCATTGGCTGCAGAATTGCTTACCCATCCCGCCATGCGAAATGACCGCTATGGCAGCGCGTCGAATTTTACCCAGCGTGTCGAAGCGCCGTCGCGTCCGGACAGACCGGCAGTTCGTGCGCTCGTCGGGCAGATATTGGCCACTATCCACGAGCGGATAGCGGAGCTGGACCCGGCCGACAGCGACTGGTTCGATGCATGTCCCGAACGCGCGTTTCTGCGCACGTGGTGCGTCATAACCGATAGCGATGGCTTTGAAGGGTGGCATGTCCACCAATTCGGTTGGTTGAGCGGCGTGTACTATGTCCGCGTGCCCGAGAGCATATCGCGCGGTAACAGCAACGCCGGTTGCCTCGCCTTCGGCTTGCCGGAGGATCTGGCCGGGCGAGAGGGCGCCAAGCGATACGGCGAAAAGCTGGTGCGCCCGCAAGAGGGGCTGATGGTTACTTTCCCTTCGCACGCCTACCATCGCACCTATCCGCATGAAACCGGCGAGAAGCGGATATGCTTCGCGTTCGATGTCCGCCCGCTGGACTGAGCGGGTGAAGGCCGAAAAATCGCCTTTCACGATCGGCCCTCTGCAAACCGTTATCCACGGTGATGTCGTGGACTATGCGCACCGGTTTGCGGAATGTCCGGCGATGGTGTTCGCTTCGGCGCTCGACCCACTCTTGCTCGAGCGGCTGGTGCGGGGCGCGGAGCAGGCACAATATGCCGACGACACAGTCGAGCAATTGGGGGAGCGGGGAATTGAGGCGCCCGCCCGTATCGGACCGGCATGCGCTGTGCTGCTCGACCGGCCGGAATTGCGCGACTGGCTAAGGCTCGTCTGTAGAACTCCCGTGCTCGGCCGGGTCGTCGGGCGAGTGGTCGAGACCCGGCCGGGGTACGACGGCGGCCTTCGCTGGCATGACGATCTGATCGATCCGCGCAGGCGCATCGGGATCGTGGTCAACCTCACATCAGCGGCGTACGAGGGGGGGGATTTTGAATTGCGGCGCAAGGGTGACCTCGCGCCGCTTTGCACTTTCCATCACGCAAGTCCCGGGG
>JACXVD010000080.1 GCA_014763545.1 Sphingomonadales bacterium | reverse complement strand
GTGCTCAAGAACGGCCCGGCCGGGAACGACGTCCATTAAGATTTCGGCAGGAGAATAAGCCGCGCTGGCGGTAGCGCTGGCGGTGGATCGCGCCTATATCTGGCGGGATGACCCAGATCACCGATACCCGCTCGCTGCTTTACCGCTCCGGCCTGCTCACGCCCGAAGACGCACGGCGCTTGACGCGCGATGCCCTGAAAAGCTGCGACGACGGCGAACTTTACCTGCAATTCATCGCGTCGGAGAGCTTTGGCTTTGACGACGGACGGCTGAAGATGGCCGACTATTCGCGCGATGCGGGTTTTGGCCTGCGCGGCGTATCGGGCGAGATGACGGGCTTTGCCCACGCCAACGAAATCTCTGCCGCCGCGATCGCCCGCGCGGGCGAAACGCTCAAGCTGCTCGATCCCGCCAAGGGCCAGCCAGCCCCGCCGCCGCGCAATAACAACCGCCATCTTTATACTGATGCCTCGCCGCTCGACGCGATACCGTTCGAAACCAAGGTCCGCCTGCTTGAAACCATCGATGCCGCAGCGCGCGCTCGCGATCCGCGCGTGGCGCAGGTGACCGCCAGCCTGGCGGCGAGCTGGAACGTGGTGGAGATCGTGCGCCCCGACGGCTTCCTCGCCACCGATGTGCGCCCGCTGGTGCGGCTCAACGTCAGCATCGTGGCAGAGCAAGGCGGGCGGCGCGAAACCGGCAGTTACGGTTTCGGCGGGCGTTATCTCTACGACGCGCTGTTTGCCGAAGAAGGCTGGACCCGCGCGGTGGACGAGGCGGTGCGCCAGGCGATGGTCAATCTCGAAAGCGTCGAGGCCCCGGCAGGCGAGATGCGCGTGCTGCTCGGCCCCGGCTGGCCCGGCGTGCTGCTGCACGAAGCGGTCGGCCACGGGCTGGAAGGCGATTTCAACCGCAAGGGCACCAGCGCCTTTTCCGGCCGGATCGGCGAACGCGTCGCCGCGCCCGGCGTGACGGTGGTGGACGATGGCAGCATCATGGACCGGCGCGGTTCGCTGTCGATCGACGACGAAGGCACGCCGACCGGCGAAACCGTGCTGATCGAGGACGGCATCCTCAAGGGCTATATGCAGGACCGGCTCAATGCCCGGCTGATGGGGGTCGAACCGACCGGCAACGGCCGCCGCGAAAGCTACGAACACGCGCCCATGCCGCGCATGACCAACACGTTCATGCGCGGCGGCGAAGATGATCCGGCAGAGCTGCTCAGCCGCATCGACAAGGGCATCTTCGCCAAGAGCTTCGGCGGCGGGCAGGTCGATATCGTGTCGGGCAAATTCGTGTTTTCCTGCACCGAGGCCTATCTGGTCGAGAACGGCAGGCTGGGCGCCCCGATCAAGGGCGCGACGCTGATCGGCGACGGGCCGAGCGTGCTGACCCGCGTTTCGGGCATCGGCAACGACCTCGCGCTGGACGAAGGTGTGGGCACCTGCGGCAAGGGCGGCCAGAGCGTGCCCGCGGGCGTCGGCCAGCCGACCTTGCTGGTCGAAGGGCTGACGGTCGGCGGCACCGCGTGATCCCTTGCGGCTGGCACCGGTACGCGGCTGTCAGTGTGGGTTCAGCTTGATCGTGTTAGATAGCGAACACGTAAAGGAGCATCCGATGAAGAATCGCCGCACGCTCGCCCTGCTGGTCGCCTCTGCGGCGATTGTTGCCCTGCCTGCTGCGGGCCAGGCCGAAACGCTGCAGGAACGCGATTCCGCCCGTTTCGCCAAGCTGCTCGAAGGGCGCGAGGCGGGAGAGCCGACCAATTGCATCTGGATGCCCAAGGTCGGCACCCACATGCAGACGTTCCATGGCACCGCACTGGTGTTCGGCCGCGGCAAGACGGTCTATGTCAACTACACGCAGGACCCCGCCGCGATCGACCGCGGCGATACCATCGTATTCAGCCGCTTTGGTTCCAATTTGTGTGACAGCGACACTGCAACCACAGTCGATGCGGCAAGCGGGACTTATACCGGCAATGTCATGCTGACGAAATTCATTCCGTACACGCGGAAATGAACAGGAGGGAATTCGAAAGGGACAAGACGATGAAGACAATCATCAACACCGCATTCCTCGCTGCCGCCGCAGTCGGCCTGCTCGCCGCCCCCGCGATCGAGGCCAAGCCGCGCCTGACCGGCGAGGAGAAGCTCGCCAAGATGCTCGAAGGGCGCGAGGCAGGCGAACCGCGCAGCTGCATCGCCACCTTCGATTCCAATTCGCTGCAGATCATCGACAAGACCGCACTAGTCTATCGCAGTGGCAAGACCATCTGGGTCAGCCGCCCGGCAGATCCGGATTCGCTCGACGACAGCGACATACTGGTCATCAAGCGCTTTTCGGGCAGCCAGCTGTGCAAGCTGGACATGCTCCATACGGTAAGCCGCACCGGAGGCTTCTACACCGGCAATGTCATGCTGGGCGATTTCGTGCCCTATACCAAGGTCGACAAGGCCGAAGGCTGATCGCGTTGCGCGTCGGCGGGGCCGGGCTTGCCCGGCCCCCGGCGCCTTGCCCCGCAGGCGTAGGTGCCTAGCGGGTATAGGTCAGCGTGAAGCTGACCGGCACAGCGGGCGCGATGGCGGGCAGACTGGCCAGTTCGCGCAATTTCTCCACCCCTTCGCCCAGCCCGAAACTGGCCGCATCGACGATGATCGGCCGGGTCGTCGTCACCAGCACCATATCCGGCCCCGCGCGGGTGACGGTGAGCTTGGTGTCGACCGCCTCCTTCATCCCGTGCAGGTCGAGCGTCGCGGTGATCGGCACGGTCTTGCTCTCGCCCACGCCGAGCTGGGCGAAGGCGGCGGGGTCGAGCTTGGCGCTCACGCTAGCCTTGGGGTACGTCGCCGTTTCGAACAGCACGTCGCGCATGCGCTGGTCGCGGATGTCGACCCCGGTGGCGACCGAGGCCAGGTCGATATCCAGCACCGCCGCCCCGTCCGGACCGACCGAACCGGCCAGCTTGCCGAAGCCGTGCGCTTCGGCGACCGTCCCCGCCTTGACCGTAACGAAGGACAATTCGCTGCGCGCCGGGTCGAGCGTCCAGCTACCCTGTGCGAGCGGCGCGGGGGCCTGCGAACAGGCGGCGAGCAGCAACAGTGCGGCGGCACTGCAGGCGATGTGGGGAAGGCGCACGGATCAATCTCCTGTTGGACGGGGGCATGTTTGCGGGTTTCGGCAAGCGTAACAGAACCCGCCCCCTTCTCAAGGCGCCGGGCGCATCCATCGCGGCGCAACGCCATGGCCTGCCCGAAAGTTCAGCTATGCAGCGCGGATCGGGCATGGAATCCTGCTTCGCCAGCCGTAGCGGCGGCGAGTCTTGGGGAGGAAGGCGATGCGGGTTGGGAAGCGGTCGCTCGCCGCGCGGGCGGCGACATTCGGGAAGTTCTTCCGCCAGCAGCGCCGCGCACTGCGCGGGTTGGAGGCATGGGCCAGGCCGCCGCAAGCGAACGCGCCGCTGCTGCTGACCGGCGCCGAAGCGGGCTGGACCGGCAGCGGCCACATGCTCCGCGCGGGCGAGCGCTTCCGGGTCAGCGCCAGCGGCCATCAATGGCTGGCGAGGCCGCTGGGGCTGGTGATCGAACCGCGTTCGACCGTCTACATGCGCATCGGCGGGCGCATGGTGCGCAAGCTGGTGGCCGACGATGCGATCTACGAAGCCTGGGGCGATGGCGAGCTTGCCTTCCTGACCAAGGCGCTGTCCGAATTCGCCGATGAAGACGGCAACCTCCTGCCCGGCAAGCGCAAGGCGCAGGGGCCGGGCATCGCGATCACCGTCGCGCCGAGCGACGCCCCGCCGACCGGTTGCGGCTGCCCCGAGGGCTGGCACCATTTGTGGCGCATCGGCGATGGCCGCATCTATTCGGGCGCGAGCGACTCCATCGCCGTGTCGACCCATGGCGACGTCGGCATCCTCCAGCGCCCCTGCGATATCGAACTGACGCCTGCGCTGCGGCTGGAATGGGACTGGCTGGTCGAGCGCCTGCCCTCGGACCTGCCCGAAGATCTCGCCTTCACCCACGATTACCTGAGCATCGCGGTGGAATTCGATAATGGCCGCGACCTGACCTATATGTGGAGCGCGGGCCTGCCCGCCGGGCATGTATTCCAGTGCCCGCTGGGCTGGTGGTGCGACTGGGAAACCCACTGGGTGCTGCGCAGCGGCAGCGAAGGGCTGGGCGCCTGGCACAGCGAAACACGCACCATCGCCGCCGATTATCGCGAGGCGCTGGGAGAAGCGCCACCGGCGCGGATCGTGGGGGTGTGGCTGATCGCCAACAGCGTGTTCCAGCGCCACGAAGGGCAGGCCCGCTTCCGCAATATCCGCCTCGCCTGACGTCCGCTCAAGGGCCGCGCGGCGCGACCTGGCAATCGGCCCGCAGCGGGCAGGCCGGGCAGTCTGCCTGACGCGGGCGGCAAAACGACTGGCCGAGCTGCTTGAGCAGCAGATGATGCTCGTCCATGTCGGCGCCGCTCCATTCGGGTGGCAGCACGGGCATCAATTCGTCATAGCAACGCGTGGTGTCCGCGCGTGGCGGCACCAGCCCCATGCGCTGCATGATGCGCCGGTGATGCCCTTCGATCACCATCGCGGGGCGATCGAGCGTGCTGGTGTTGACGACCTGCGCGGAAATCTTGCGCGCGACGCCCGGCAACGCCTCGAGCCAGTCCATCGCCGCCGCCGTTTCGATCGCGGCGAGCTGCGACAGGTCGACCGCCCGGCAACGCGCGCGGATCGCCAGCAGGCAGGTTTTGAGCCGCCGGGCGGACATGTCGGGGAAAGTCTGCAAATGGAGCAGCGCGGCGAGCTGTTCCACCTCGGCATCGGCCACCGCATCCCAGGTGCCGTAAGTGGCGAGCAGCGTGTCGGTCGACGCATTCGACCGCGCTGTTTTCGTCTGTGCCCCGACCAGCCCCTGGACCAGCGTCCATTCGGGGGATCGGCGCTTGTCCGCCGGGCGCACGACCCGCCCGAACCGTGCAACCAGCGCCGCCTGCACGCGCCGGAGAATATCGGTGCGCGGATCGGGAAGGGGGAGTTGCGCGGTCACCCGACCGGAATGAGCAGATATCGGAACTGCCCGCTCGCCATCCCGAGGTCGGAATAGGCTTGCCAGCGCATCGAGTAATGGCCCCGAAGCGTGATGCAGTCTTCGCGGTTCCTGATGCTGCCGGGCGCGGCATGCTCGGCCCACCGACATTCACCCGTGACAGTCCGCCCGTCGCAGAGGCGGAATGCGGCGTCGATTGTCCCGGTTCGCGCAACCTCGCGCCAATAGGCAGGATCGTTGGTCAGGGCGATGACATAGGACGGCCCGCCATGGGCCAGGTTGAACCGCTCCAGCCGCTGCACATCCTTGAGGATGTCATATCGCCTCAGATCGGTGGCTCCGTGCGCTTTGAGCCTGAACATCTCGCCCTCGAATTCGCAAGCGAGCCGTCGGGTGAGATATTTCAGCTCGATGCCGACAGATGCATCTTCGAGCCGGACGACTATGTCCGTCGAACCCCGCTTTTCGAATTCGAACGGCACTTCCAGCCGCAAGCCAGCCGCCGGCATCTGCCGCTTCAACGCAAGGGCAAATTCATGCTGAAAATCCGCCTCGGAATGAAAGATCGGCCTTTGGGCGGCAAGCCCGGCCATGACGAGGGGGATATCTATCCGCACCTCACTCCCACTCGATCGTGCCCGGCGGCTTGCTCGTATAGTCGTAGACGACGCGGTTCACGCCCTGCACTTCGTTGACGATGCGCGTGGCGCAGCCGGTGAGGAAATGGGCGTCGAAGGGATAGACGTCCGCCGTCATCCCGTCGGTGCTGGTCACCGCCCGCAGGCCGCACACGCTGTCATAGGTGCGGTAATCGCCCATCACGCCCACGGTCCGCACCGGCAGCAACACCGCGAAGGCCTGCCAGATCGCGTCATAAAGCCCGGCCTTGCGGATCTCGTCGAGATAGATCGCGTCGGCCTTGCGCAGGATGTCGCAGCGTTCCTTGGTTACTTCGCCGGGTATGCGGATGGCGAGGCCTGGGCCGGGGAACGGGTGGCGGCCGACGAAGATGTCGGGCAGGCCCAGCTCGCGGCCCAAGGCGCGCACTTCGTCCTTGAACAATTCGCGCAAGGGTTCGACCAGCTTCATGTTCATGCGTTCGGGCAGGCCACCGACATTGTGGTGGCTCTTGATCGTCACCGAAGGCCCGCCGGTGAAGCTGACGCTCTCGATCACATCGGGATAGAGCGTGCCTTGCGCGAGGAACTCCGCCCCGCCGATCTTCTTCGCTTCGGCTTCGAATACGTCGATGAAGGTCTTGCCGATGAACTTGCGCTTGGCTTCGGGGTCGGTCACCCCGGCAAGGCCCGCCATGAACATGTCCTCGGCGTCCACCACCACCAGCGGGATATTGTAATGGTCGCGGAACATCGTCTCGACCTGTTCGCGCTCGTTGAGGCGCAGCAATCCGTGGTCGACGAACACGCAGGTCAGCTGTTCGCCGATCGCCTCGTGGATCAGGATCGCGGCGACCGAGCTGTCCACCCCGCCCGACAGGCCGCAGATCACCCGGCCCGAGCCGACCTGTTCGCGGATTTCGCGCACCTTGGTTTCGCGATAGGCGGCCATGGTCCAGTCGCCCGCCAGCCCGCAGACCTTGTGCACGAAATTGGCCAGCAGCTTTCCCCCGTCGGGCGTGTGGACGACCTCGGGGTGGAACTGCGTGCCGTAGAACTTGCGGGCTTCGTCGGCGATCACCGCGAAAGGCGCCCCGTCGCTGACCGCGACAATCTCGAAGCCGGGGGCGAAGCGGGTCACCGTATCGCCATGGCTCATCCACACCTGGTGGCGTTCGCCCTCGCTCCACAGCCCGTCGAACAGCGCGCAGGATTTGGTCACGGTGAGATAGGCGCGGCCGAATTCGCCGCCGTCGCCCACCTCGTGCCCGGGGCGAACCTCGCCGCCGAGCTGGTGGCTCATCACCTGCTGGCCATAGCAGATGCCGAGGATCGGCACGCCGGCCTCGAACAGCATCTCGGGTGCGCGCGGGCTGCCTTCTTCGGGCACCCCGGCGGGCGATCCGGAGAGGATGATGCCCTTGGGCTCGAGGCGGTGGAACGCTGCCTCCGCCTGGGTGAAGGGCGCGATCTCGGAATAGACCCCGGCCTCGCGCACGCGGCGCGCGATCAGCTGGGTAACCTGGCTGCCGAAATCGACGATAAGGATGGAATCGGGGAGGTGTGCTGCGTCCATTGCGGCGCGTTAGGCCGCGTGTCCGGCGCTGTCCAGCGACCAGCCTGCGCGGGGGCCGATGGTTGCAAAACCCGCCCTCCCCGAAAGCTGAATTTCAGCTTTACCCGTATTGCAAAAAGCGCAACACAAATGCGGATTTTCGCATTTGAAACGCCCCAACCGGCCCCCTATCTGGCCAATCGAGCCGGTCGGAAGC
>JACXVD010000018.1 GCA_014763545.1 Sphingomonadales bacterium | reverse complement strand
GTTCAGTTGATCCTTGAGGTTGGTGAACCGCCCAAGCTTGTCATACTGGTACTGCCAATAGGCGGCATCCGGGAAGGTGATCCGTGTGCGGCGGCCCGCGGCATCATATTGGTAACCCAAGGTCCGGGTGATGCCATCGAGCGACTGGGTCGATGAGGTCAGCTGGCCCAGTGCATTATAGGTCAAGTTGAGGCCTTCGCCTGCGGTGCTGTCGAATCGCGCATAGGTCAGCGCGCCGAACAGATCGTAGCCGTAATAGACATCGCGCGTATGGGTCGTGGACAGCCCGCTGCGCGTTGGCACCTCCTTGCTGGTCACCCGCCCGAGATTGTCATAGGCGAAGGTGAACGTCTCGCCCGCGCGGCTGCGGTGGTTGGCCTCGACATGGATCAGCGCGCTTTCGATGATACGTGTGCGGCTGCGTTCCGACCGACCGCGGACCGAGCGCGCCAGATCGTCCAGCGAGAGATAGCGCTGATCGTCAGGTCGCGAGAACCATTCCGAAGCGACGCGGCCATTGTGAGAGCCGCGCGAGACATCGACCTTGTAGCCGCCGCTCGCATCGCGGCGGGTGTCGAGAACCTGCATGTTCATGGGAAAACCTCCATGACGGGCGGCCGGGAGCCTCTCTCCTGACCCTCATCCCGTCACGGCGAAGCCCGCCACCCTCTCACTCTCCCTGGCCTATGCTCGAAGTCGCGCGAGCGGCCAGCGAGATAGCGAAAACAGGAAACCGCACCCTGATGGAGGCGGTGGTCGCTACCATGCCCGTGCAGGCGGCAAGCCGGGGTCTGTCGGCTTTCCAGGCCTGCATCTGGAGCCATGACCGCCGAAGGCAGAGTGCGTGCGGGGCCCCACATCAAACGCCGCGCCCGCGGGAGTGCGCCGGAACGGTGCGCGGAACCGAGCGCGTCATCAGCCCCGCTCCGCTTCCCGGGGCGCTTGGTGAGCCCGACAGGATTCGAACCTGTGACCCGCTGATTAAAAGTCAGCTGCTCTACCTACTGAGCTACGGGCCCGACCAAGGCGCCCGCTTAGGGAGCCTCCCCCGGCGGGTCAAGCGCGAGTGCAACTGGCGCATCGTCAGCCCGCTGACCGGGTCGCGCCAGCGCGGGACGATCGCCTGCGCCGGGCCGAGCACGAAGCTGCGCTGCCGCAAGGCCGGATGCGGGATGAGCAGATTGCGCGCGGCGAAGCTGCCGCCGCTCCACAAGACGATGTCGAGGTCGAGCACGCGGCTGCCCCAGCGCTGACCGCCGCGTCGCCGGCCGAAGCGGCGCTCGATCCGCTTGAGCAGGGCGAGCATCGCCGGCGGCTCCAGCCCGCTCGCCACCAGGGCCGCGCCGTTGGCATAGCTGCGCCGCGACGGGCCGAGCGGCAGGCTGGCGATGGCCGGGGCGACCGCCTCTATCGCCAGCCCTTCGTCGCGCAACGCGGCGATCGCGGCATCGAGCACTTGGTGCGGGCGACCGTGGCGGTGGTGCGGCACGTTCGATCCCAGCGCCAGCAGGTATGTATGGCGGAGCTGGTCGGGCGCAGCCAAGCTTCAGATATCCTCGACCAGCCGCCCGTAAAGCTGCGGGCGCCGATCGCGGAAGAAGCCCATCCCTGCCCGGTGCATCGCGGCACGGGCGAGGTCGAGCGTCGCGACCAGCACGCCGCTTTCGTCCTTGCCGAATTCGGCGAGGTAGTCGCCCCATTCGTCGGTGATGAAGCTGTGGCCGTAGAATGCCTGCGCGCTGCCCGTTTCGGCCTCCGCACCGATGCGGTTGGCTGCCACCACCGGCATGCAATTGCTCACCGCATGGCCCAGCATCGCGCGCCGCCACATGCGGCTGGTATCGAGACCGGCGTCATATGGTTCGGAGCCGATCGCGGTGGGATAGAACAGCACCTCCGCCCCCATCAGCGCCATCGCGCGGGCGCATTCGGGATACCACTGGTCCCAGCAGATGCCGACGCCGATGCGGGTTCCGAAGACATCCCACACCTTGAATCCGTCATTCCCGGGGCGGAAGTAGTATTTCTCCTCATACCCCGGCCCGTCGGGGATGTGGCTCTTGCGATAGGTGCCCATCACGTCGCCATCGGGCCCGATCATCGCCAGCGTATTGTAGTAATGATGCCCGTCGCGCTCGAAGAAGCTGGTCGGGATCGCCACGCCGAGCTGCTTCGCCAACTTGCGCATCGCGACGACCGAAGGATGCTCCATCGTCGGCCGCGCGAGCGCGAACAGCGCCTCGTCCTCGACCTTGCAGAAATAGGGGCCGGAGAACAGCTCGGGCGGAAGCACCACCTGCGCGCCCCTGGCGACGGCATCCTCCACCAGCGCGGATACTGCGGCAATATTCTCCGCCTCGTCGGGCGAGCCGAGGGCGAGCTGCAGGGCGGCGACGGTCAGCGTGGTCATGGCAGCGGGTTACTCAGCCGATCATCGGGGCACAAGCGCGAAGTCCACCTGCACCGCCACGCTGCTGGTGGTCTGGCCGGGCATGATCATGGCCGCATTGCTGGCCTGCTCGGCCACCGCCATCGCGATCGGTGGCGGGGGCGGCGCGACCGGCGCTGGCGGGACATAGCGATTGCCCTGCGATCCCCCCGCGTCGCGGATGGTCAGCACGCGCGCGATTTTCATATCCGCCGCATCGGCATAGGCCTGCGCCCGCGCGCGCGCCGCCTGGTAGGCGTTGCCATAGGCGCTGTTGATCGCCTTTTCCGGGTCGGACATGCGCAAATCCGGCCCGCTGACGACATTGGCGCCAACCTCGGTCACGGCGGTTACCGCCGCGCCGGCCTTGGCCACATCGCGCACCCGCACGGTGACGGTGTTGCTCGCCTGGAACTGGCCCTTGCGGTCGCCCCACTCGATCCGTTGCACGCCGATCGTGCTGGTCTGGATATCCTTTTCGGCAACCCCCGTCGCCTTGAGCGCGGCGACGATCTTCTCGATATCCTGCCGCGTCTTGTCGCTCGCAGCACGGGCGGTGGACGCCCAGTTCTGGACCCCGGCGGTGAAGCGCGCCTCGTCCGGCGTGGTATCGGCCTCGCCAACCGCGCTGACCGACAGAAGCGTCTCTCCGCGATCGACCCCGCGCGGATCGTAGGGCGCATCGCCACACGCCGCGAGCACCAGCGGCAGGGCCATTACGGGCAGGTAAGGGACGCGAATCATTGGCAAATCCTCTCCATGATACAATGTCACACATCCCTGTCCGCCTGCGCCTGAACCGCGGCTGACGGGCCTGCCGGTGACAAGCGCCGTCGCGCTTCCTACATCTGGCGCGAAGGAGACGAGCATGAGCAAGCAGGCGATCGTGGCAGGCGGGTGTTTCTGGTGCACCGAAGCGGTGTTCCGCCAGCTGGCGGGAGTGAGCGAGGTCGAAAGCGGCTATATCGGCGGCAGCGTGGCCGACCCGACCTACAAGCAGGTATGCAGCGGCGCGACCGGCCATGCCGAGGCGATCCGCGTGACCTACGATCCCGCAGTGCTGGCGCTCGGCGACCTGCTCGACGTGTTCATGGGCACGCATGACCCGACCCAGCTCAACCGGCAGGGCAACGACATCGGCACCCAGTATCGCAGCGCCATCTTCGTCACCGACGAGTTGACCCGCGAAGATGCCGAAGCCGCCATTGCGCGCTGGAACGCGGAACACGACGGCACGGCGGTGACCACCGTCGAAGGCCCGGCGACCTGGTACCCGGCGGAGGATTACCACCAGGAGTATTGGGATGGCGAAGGCCAGCGGAACCCCTACTGCCTGGCCGTGATCCCGCCCAAGCTGGCCAAGCTGCGCAAGGGCTTTGCCGGCAGGATGAAGTCGCAGGACGCTTGATTCGCGCCCACGCCCTGCCCCACGCGATTCCCCGCGCCCTGCCCCGTCTCCGCCCGCTTCGCGGCGAGACATGGACCGCATGTTACACTGTCCTGGGGCGAAAAAAGCGGCCCCGTGACGCCCGGCGCAAATCGCTGGCGGAACGGGGCTGGCGGGGCGAAACGGCATCCATTCCGGCTGCCACAGGCCGGGCGCTGTAGGACAGCGAAATCGGCGGCACGCTCCCGCACGCCAGCGGCCCCGGTGCGCGTCACCCCATCAGCACCTTGTCGAGCGCGAGGCGGAATTTCTGCATGTCTTCGCCCGACCCCACGGTCACGCGGCTCATCGTCGGGTAGAACTCCCACGACCGCCCGATCTGCACGCCCTGTTCGAGCATCGCGGCCTGCATCGCCTTCGGGTCCTTGCCCGCGCCCCAGTCGAGCATGAACATATTGGCTTCCGACGGGATATAGGCGAGGCCGCGCTTGGCGACATGGGCCAGCGTTTCCTCGCGCACGGCGATCATCTGCGCCTTGCGGGCGGCAATCTTGTCCTCCAGCGTCAGGCAGGCGGTGCCGCAGGCGACCGCCGTCATCGGCAGCATGTAGGTCACCTGGCCACCGTCATAACGCATCATCCTGTCATACAGCGGCTTGCTGCCGATGGTCAGGCCCAGGCGCATGCCGGCCATGCCGAACAGTTTGGAAAAGGTCCGCAGCACCAGCACGTCGTCGCGCGAAGCGGCGAGCTGCGCGGCACTCGGCCGGTCGGTCCAGTGGATATAGGCTTCGTCCACCACCACCACCGAATGTTTCGCCTTGTTGGCCAGCAGCCATTTCACATCGTCCAGCGGCGTGGTCGTGCCGGTCGGGTTGTTGGGCGTGCAGATATAGAACAGCCCGGCATCGGGCTCTGCCGCCAGCATCGCCTTCACATCGTGGCTGTAATCGGATTTGAGCGGGATACGGGTCAGCTTGGCCCCGGCCCATTGCGCGGTGCGCCAGCCCTGTTCGTAACTGGGGTTCGCGGTCACCAGCGCGCGTTCGGGCGAGCAGAAGGCAATCACCGCGCGGCTGAGTGGGTCGCTCGATCCCGGCCAGGCCAGCACGCTTTCGGGCGGCACGCCGTCGATTGCGGCAACGGCTTCGAACAGTTTCTGGTGGTCGTCCTCCGGCTCGTAGCGATTGCCGAGGATCGCATTGCGGGTCGCTGCCGCCACGCCTTCGGGAAACGGCCCGGTCCAGCATTCGTTCGAGCCGATGCGCACCGCGCCGATCACCGCCTTGGCCGATTGCTGGGCGAAGGCTGGCTGGACGAGCCGGGTGCCGACTGCCCCGGCGGCAAACAGCGTGGCGATCCGCGCCGCCTGACGCCGCGAATATCCGCGCGCGACGAGGTCTTCCTGCTGCCCGGCTACGCGGTCCGCGCCGGGCGCGATCATTGCATCATTCATGGTCGTCTCCTTTCAGGGCAGCGCCTTGCGGCGGGCATTACATTCCCATCCCGCGCCGGATCATCACGATGCCGATCACGAGCAGGTAGATTCCGAAAATGCGGGTCAGCAGCGCAGGGCTGAGCTTGTGTGCGGCGGCCACGCCCCACGGGGCGGTGATCACCGAGGTGGCGACGATCGCCAGCGTCGCGGGCAGGTTGACATAGCCAAGCGAACCATAGGGCAGCCCGGCCGAACCCAGCCCGATCGCCATGAATCCGATCATGCCCGGCACGGCGATGATCACCCCGACCCCAGACGAAGTGCCGATCGAGCGATGGATCGAATTGCCGCACAGCGTCATCACGATGGTGGTAATCGTACCGCCCCCGATGCCGAGCAGCGACGAGAACGTGCCCAGCCCGGTTGCGATCGCGGCGCGCCCGACACCCGACGGCAATTGGTCGCGCAGGTGCCTCCCGGACAGCACGGGGAACAGGAAATGCACCGCCATCAGCGTCACCCCGGTACCGAAGATCAGCACCAGCCCCTGGCTCGAAATCCGCGAGGCCAGCAGCACGCCTGCCCCGACCCCGACGACGATCCAGGGTGCCCAGCCTTTGAGCATCGCGAAATCGACCGCGCCGCGCCGGGCATGCGCCTGCATCGAACGCAGCGAGGTGACGACGATGGTGGCGAGCGAGGTGCCGATGGCAACATGCGCCACCGCTTCGGGCGATCCGCCCAACAGCGGCAGCATGGCGAGCAAGGCGGGCACCACCACGAAGCCGCCGCCGATGCCGAACAGCCCGGCGGCAAAGCCCGCGAGGCACCCGGCAGCCAGCATCAAGGCGATGGTCAAACCCCAGTGGAGCAGGTCCGCGCCGTGCATCAGGTCCGCCACGGCAAGCTGGCACCGGCGCCGTGCGAGAAACCTGTCGTTCGACCCGTCGCCGCCGGATTGCACAGGGGCAAGGCGACGGCTCCGGTCAAACCCGCATGCCTCCACAGGGCCATGCGACCATTCGCGCACGACACGCGCATATCGCCGGTAAGGATCGGTCGCCAGATGCGGACCGACAAATCGCCATCACCATGTCATGCGCCCCTGTTCTCGGATGCCCAGCGTTGGAATTCCGCCGCATGAAGGGGCAATCTTGTCAGGCTTCGCCGGCTCTGACTAGGGCCTATTTCGCAGTTGCGAGATAATTTTTGCAGTGCGGCATAGGGGCGCCGGACGGGTCAGCGCCGGACCCACCGGGCGACGAAGAACCCGTCCAGTCCGCCGCTGTCGGCGAGCATGCCCGGATCGGTGCGCAGCCAGCCTTCCGCCGTCGGGGCAAGCCCGGCGGGCAATTCCTCGGCGCGGATCGGCAGCGGCTCCAGATCGAGCCGCGCAGCCTGCGCCTCGCCCTCTTCGCGTTCGAGCGAACAGGTCGCATAGACCAGCACCCCGCCGGGCTTCAGCCAGCCCGCCGCCCGTTCGAGCAGCGCTGCCTGCAATTCGGCCATCTCGGCGATCTGGCGCGCACCGATGCGGTGGAGCACCTCGGGATGGCGGCGGCAGGTGCCGGTGGCGGTGCAGGGCGCGTCGAGCAGGATCGCATCGAAGCCTTCGCCCGGTTCCCACGCAAAGGCGTCCGCGACCACCACCTCGGCCTCCAGCCCGGTACGGGCGAGGTTGCGCCGCATGCGTTCGCTACGCCGCTGGCTGATGTCGAGCGCGGTGACCGCCCAGCCCGCGCTCGCCAGCGCCATGGTCTTGCCGCCCGGCGCGGCGCACAGGTCGAGCGCGCGCCTGCCACCGCCGCTAACACCGCCGCTAACACCGCCGCTAACACCGCCGCTGGCAAGCAGGGCAGGCGGGATCTGCGCGGCAAGGTCCTGCACCCACCATGCACCCTCGGCATAGCCCGGCAGTCCCTCCACCCGCGCGCCACGCGGCAGGCGGACATGGCCCGCCGCCAGCGAGACGCCGCCCAGTTTTTCGGCCCATGCAGCCGTCTCGGCGCCATCGCGGATCGCGAGGTCGAGCGGCGGCGGCACCGCCAGCCCGGCGGCAATGGCGCCTGCCCACTCGCCCCAGCGCGTGGCGACCTCGGCGGGCAGGCTGGGCACATCGGGCAGGCTCGCGCCCGCTTTCTCCAGCGCGGAAAACACGCCATGCGCCAGCCTGCGCGGTCCGCCGCTGAGCAGCGGCAGCCCGGTGGCGATCACCGCATGCGGCGGGGTTTCGAGCCGCAGCCAGCCTGCCAGCATGATCCGCAACGCCATGCGCGGCTTGGCATCGTCGGGCAGGACCTGCTGCGTCGCGCTGTCGATCAGCGCATCGAGATCGACCATCCAGCGCAGCACCTCGCCTGCCAGCGCGCGGGCCAGCCCCTTGTCGGCCGCGCCCGGCACATCGCGCAGCGCGGCCTTTTCCGCCTGGTCGAGCGTTTCGCCCCGGCGCAGGGCCGCGTCGAGCAGCCGCATCGCCGCGCGGCGTGCCGGCGCACCGGGGGGATCGCGCCGTTGCTCGCTGCGTTTGTCGGGGCCGGGCTTGCGGGGTCGGTTCATCGGCAAGCCCGTTAGGCGCGATTGCAAGTGAAGGCCAGCGCGCACATATTGCGCCCATGAGCCAGCACCCTCCCAAGCGCCCCGACAAGTTCGAGAAGCCCGCCCACTGGAGCGACACGCCCCCGCCCAAGCCCGCCGAGGCGAAGGACGAGGAGGAGGAGCTCAGCCCCACCCGCTACGGCGACTGGGTCAAGAACGGCATTGCGATAGATTTCTAGGCAGACGGGAGTTTCACGAACTCCACCTGCAGCCCGTCCTTCGGCTTGGGGATCGGCCAGGCCTGCCATTCGGGCGCGTAGCCTTCGGCCACCTCGATGCGATAGCGTTGCAGCAATTGAGCCATGAGGATCTTCACCTGCATATAGGCGAAGTGCAGCCCGAGGCACATATGCGCGCCGCCGCCGAAGGGCACCCACGCATATTTGTGCCGCGCGCGCACCGCATCCGGGGTGAATCGCAGCGGGTCGAATTTTTCCGGCTCGGGCCAGATAGCCGGGTCGTGATGGGTCAGGTGGACCGCCAGGCTGACCCCGGCGCCCGCCGGGATGCGCTGGCCCGCAAAGGTGAAGCTGCGCAGCGCGCGGCGCGGCAATTCGGGCACCGGCGGCATGAAACGCAGCGCCTCCTTGAAGGCCATTTCGGTCAGTTCCAGCTTGCCGAGATCGTCATAGGTCACACCGCGCGGCGCGCCCTTCGCATCCGGCCCGCCGGTCACGGCAAGGATTTCCGCCCGCAACCGCTCCTGCCATTCGGGGTGGCGGGCGAGCAACCAGACCAGCGTCGTCGCGCTGCTGGTGATCGTGTCATGCGCCGCCATCATCAGGAAGCTCATGTGATCGACGACTTCGTCGACCGGCAGCAGGCTGCCATCCTCGCGCGTGGCATTGGCGAACTGGCTGAACATGTCCTGCCCCAGCCCTTCGCCCTTGCGCCGCCGCTCGGTCTCGCGGGTGAAATAATCGACGATATAGGCGCGGCCCTGCACCCCCTTGCGCATCTGGGTGAAGGGCAAGGGCCGCCGGATGGGCGCAACCGCGGCCTGCACCATGTCGATGAAGGCGCGGTTGATGCGGTCGGCCTCCGGCCCCAGCGGCAGGCCGAGGAAACTGTCTGCCGCCGTGTCCAGCGTCAGCGCCTTGATCGCGGGGTAGAAGCGCCGCGGCCCCTCCCAATTCGCCACCGCATGGGCGATCCCGCGGTCGAGCGCAGCGGCATAATGGCGCATCGGCTCGGGCTTGAAGGCGATCGACAGCGCCCGACGGTCCACCCGGTGATGGTCGAAATCGAGCAGCATCAGCCCGCGCGGGAACAGCTGGTCGAGGATAAAGCCCCAGCCCTGCGTCGACGAAAAGATCTTGTCCCGATCGAACAGCACCAGCTCGTTCGCTTCCGGGCCGATCAGCTGCACCGATCGCTGGCCGAAGGCGCGCAGCCAGAACACCGGCCCGAAACGGGCCTGCATCTCGGCAAGCAGACCATTGGGATCGCGCAGCAGGTTGAACGTATGCCCGACCAGCGGGGGCCCATCGTCACCGGGCAGATGGTCGAACGCCTCGGGCGGCAAGCGCTCGCTCCAATGCGTCGGGCGAAATTCGTCCGAGGCTTCACGATCCGGCGGTGAAGCAAGCGTCGCCATTGCGATCCTCTCCTTACTTACCCGAATGTAAGTAGATTCTCCTGCCGAATCCACCCCTCGCGCGCGCGGCTCAGCTGCCGCCGGCACCGTCCTGCGGCGCCGGGCCGAATATCCTGACCCAATCGATCCGCGCCAGGGCCACCAGACCGGCCAGCATGATCACCTGCACCGCCACCCCCACCGGGCTCGAAAAAGCCTTCTGGAATGCCTCGCCAAGCGAGGATTCATGCAGCGCCGTCGCCGAAAGGCCGTAGAATGCGTAGGACACCAGCCGCCCGGCGAAGAAGGCGAGGGTGAAGGGCAGGATGCGCACCCCAGCCAGCCCGATTGCGCCGAACAATTGCGCCGATGGCAGCGGCGAAAGCGCGAACAGGCCCAGCGCCAGCAGCCCGCGATGTTTGCGCCGTTCGAACGCGGCGCGCACCGCGGCCAGATTGGCCTTCGTCCTCGGCCCGACATATTTCGCCAGCAGGCGATAGCCATGCGCCAGCACGAAGCGGCCCGACGCCGCCGCCAGCGCGCCGGTCAGCACGATCCCGGGCAGCGGCAAATCGCTGTTGATCCCGAACAGCACCACCACCGTCCATGTCGGGGGGCCGAAGGCGGGCAGGAGGTTGATCGCAAAGGCGACCGCGAACAGCACCAGGAAACCGAGCGCCGGATCGGCGCCCGCGAAGCTCAGATCCATCCCGCCAGCTCGCGCCGGACGAGCGATTCGAGCATCGCCATCCCCGGCTCGCCCGCGTTGAGGCAGGATAGCGCGGCGAATTGTTCACCCCCCGCTTCTTCGAATTGTTCGCGCCCGCGGATCGCGAGTTCCTCGAGCGTTTCGAGGCAATCGGCGGAAAAGCCGGGTGCGGCGATCGCGATGCGTTTCGTGCCCGCCTTCGCCTCCGCCTCGATCACCGCATCGGTCGCCGGTTCGAGCCATTTGGCGCGGCCGAAACGGCTCTGGAACGTGGTGACGCAGCGCAGCCCGGGCCGGGCCAGCGCGGTTTCGACCAGCCGCGCGGTCTTGAGGCACTGGCAGTGGTAGGGATCGCCCAGCTCCAACGTTCGCGCGGGCATGCCGTGGAAGCTGAGCAGCAGCAGCTCGGGCACGAAGTCCAGCGCATCGAGCTGCGCGCCCAAATCGGCGGCGAGCGCCGCGATATAGGCGGGATCGTCATGATAGGCGGGCAGGGTGCGCAGCGCGGGTTGCCAACGCATTGCCCCCAGCTTTTCCGCCGCCTTGTCCACAACCGTGGCCGTCGTCGCCGCGCAATATTGCGGGTAGAGCGGAGCGAGCAGGATCCGTTCGCACCCCGCATCCTGCAGCCGCTGCAATTCCGCACCGATGGCGGGCTGGCCATAGCGCATGGCCCAGCCGACACGCACGGCATCGCCCAGCCGGGCCTGCAGCGCTTCGGCCTGTTGCGCGGTGATCGCGGCGAGCGGCGATCCCTGTTCGGTCCACACCTGTCGATAGGCATGGGCGGATTTTTTGGGCCGCGTGTTCAGGATGATTCCGCGCAATATCGGCTGCCAGGCGATCGCGGGAATTTCGACCACGCGCCGGTCGGACAGGAATTCGGCGAGGTAGCGTTTGACTGCTGCGGGCGTCGGCGCCTCGGGCGTGCCGAGATTGACCAGCAGGACACCCACGCCGCCGGTGCGCACCGGCGGGTGGTCGGCGGGGAGTTGTTGCGGCTGGTAAGTCATAGGCCTTCCGAAAGCAGCGGCAGGCGGCGCATGCGCAGGCCGGTTGCCGAATAGAGAGCATTGGCGATCGCCGGGGCGGCCACGGCCACGCCCAACTCGCCCGGATCGAACGGGGTCGCGGTGCTGGCGATGAAATCCACTTCGATCTCCGGGCTGTCGGCCAGCACGGGCAGCGCCATCGCGGCCAGCCTGCCCACGCCCGGCACGCCGCCCAGATAGGACGTGCTCGATCCAAGTGCCAGCGACAGGCCGAAAATCAGCCCGCCTTCGATCTGCTGGCGGGCGATGTCGAGATTGACGATGCGCCCGATATCGACCGCGACCGAGAGCTTCTCGACCCGCACGCCGCCTTCCTGCCGCCGCGCCGTGGCGATGCAGGCGATACGCCCGCCATCCTGCGCATTGCCCATGCGATGGCAGGCGAGCCCCTGCCCGCTGTTATCCTTGCCGCCGCCCCAATCGGCCAGCCGCGCGGCCCGCTGGAGGCATTCGACCATCCGCGCGTCGCCGCCCAGCATCTCGATCCGATAGGACAGTGGCTCGCGCCCGTTGCGCGCCGCGACCTCGTCGATGAAACTCTCGGTGAAGAAGGCGGTGTAGCCATGCGCATTGCCGCGCATCCGCCCGGTCGGCAGCCCGATCTGCGCGGGGACATGGTCCACGGTGACGTTCGGGATGGCATAAGCGGGCATCGCCCCTTCGGCGACCATCGGATCGCCCCGCCCCGCGCTGTCTTCCACCGCCGACCATGCGGTGCGGTTTTCGAACAGCCGCAAGCCGAATTCGCGCGCGCTGGCGGGCGCGGCGATGCGGCTGCGCATGGCGGTGATCCGCCCGCCTTCCTCCGCCGAAATCCGCGCGCTGAGCAGGGCCGCGACCGGGGTGCGCGGCCTGCCCGCCTGCGCCTCCTGCCAGCGCGACCAGACCAGCTGCACCGGCTTGCCCACCTCGCGCGCGAGCAATGCGACCTCGATAGCGTGGTCATGTTCCAGCCGCCGGTCGAAACTGCCGCCTGCCGGCATGGGATAGAGCACGACGTCGGCGACGTTCATTCCCAGCGCCTTGGCCGCGGCCTTGCGCGCGCATTCGGGCGCCTGGCTGGCGATCCACAATTCCAGCCGGCCATTGGCCAGCCGCGCGGTGGCGCTGGCGGTTTCGAGCGTCGCATGCAGCGCGGGCGCAACATCGTAGCGCAACGCGAGGTCGGACTTGCCGCCGCTGTCGTAATCCTCGCCGCGCTGGGCGATGCGATAGGCATCGCCGTGGCGCACCGCATCGTCGAGCGCCTGTTCGACCTCCTGCCCCTCGATCGGCCCGCGCAGGCGGAAGACAGCACGCATATCGCCCAGCGCCCGTTCCGCCGCCCACCAGTTGGTCGCCACTGCCGCCAGCCAGCGCTTGCCGCGAACCACCTGGACCAGCCCGGCCACATCGCGCGCGCGCGCCGCCTCGAAACGGGCAAGTTCCGCCTTGCCCAGCGGGCCATGGTGGATGGCGGCGAACAGCATGTCGGGCAGGCGGACATCGCCGGCAAACAGGAAACTGCCATCGACCTTGGCCGGCAGGTCCAGCCGGGGGAAGGCAATTTCGGCATCGGCGAGGCCGGGCAGCGGCTCTTCCGCCGCCGCTTCGGCGCGCAGCACCGGGGGATCGGGCGCATCTTCCTGTGCCGCGGCATCGGCCAGCCGGGCGAAGCTCAGCCGCTTGTTCTCGTGCAGCACGAAGCCGGCGGCGGCATCGCATTCTTCCCAGCCGACATCCCATTGCCGCGCGGCGGCCTTGCACAGCATCGCGCGCGCTGCTGCTGCAGCCTCGCGGCAGGGCTGCTCATAGGCGGCCAGCGTCGTCCCGTTGGCCGTGGCATCGAAGCGATTATCCTGCGCGAAACGGGTCGGCAGCAGGCCGTCGGGGCTTTCGGCCAGTTCGGGCAGCAACGGCATCCACAAAGGCGCCCATTTTGCGGCGAGCGGGACATTGGCATAGGCCCCGCTCGGCGGAGCGGGCTCGACCGCGATCTGGCGCCAGTCCGCCCCCAGTTCGACCGCGACGATCTGCGGCAGGATGGTGGTGACGCCCTGGCCCATTTCCAGCTGCGGCACGGCCACGGTTACCACCCCGTCGCGCGCGATCTTGATCCAGGCGCCGAAGGCATATTCGCCGCGCCCGGGCGACAGCGGGGTGTCGAAGCTGCGCGGCAGCAGCCCCCATGCAACCACCAGCCCGCCGCCGATCGCGGCGCCGGCCAGCACCCCGCGGCGGCTGATGCGCATGGGTCAGCCGGCCCTCTGTTCCAGCGCGGCGAGCACGCCGCGCGCGATTGCGGCGAAGGCTTCGGCCTGCGGCCCGTCGCCCGCAGCGGGCGGCGTACCTGCATCGCCTGCCTCGCGAATTTCCAGCGCCAGCGGAATGCGCCCGAGGAAGGGCAGGCCCATCGCCTGCGCGGCCTGTTCCACCCCGCCCTGGCCGAACGGGTCGGACACTTCGCCGCAATGCGGGCAGACGTAACCGGCCATGTTCTCGACCATGCCGAGCAGCGGCACCTTGCCCATTTCGAACAATTGCATCGCCCGCTTGGCGTCGATCAGCGCCAGGTCCTGCGGGGTGGAAACGATCACCGCCCCGGCCGGCTTGTGCTGCTGGATCATCGACAGCTGCACATCGCCCGTGCCCGGCGGCAGGTCGACCAGCAGCAGCTCGACATCGCCCCATTCCGCATCGATCAGCTGACCCAGCGCATTGCCCGCCATCGGCCCGCGCCAGGCAATCGCCTTTTCGGGTTCGACGATATGTCCCATCGACAGCACCGGCACGCCATGCGCGCTGGGGACCGGCAGCAGTTTGTTGCCTTCCGCTTCGGGTCGCTGGCCTTCCTGCGCGAACATCTTGGGCTGCGACGGGCCGTAAATGTCGGCATCGACCACGCCGACTTTCTGCCCCATCCGCGCCAGCGCAACCGCGAGATTGGCGGTCAGCGTCGATTTGCCGACCCCGCCCTTGCCCGAGCCCACGGCGACGATCCGGCGCGCGACCTTGTCCGCCATCATCGCCACGCGCACTTCGGCCACCCCGTCCAGCTGGCCGAGGATATCCTTGTAGGCCGCTTCCAGCCCCTGGCGCGCGGCAGCGTCCAGCCCGGAGGCATCGGCGACCACCGTGACTGTGCCGTCCCTGGCCTTGATTGAGCGAACCGGCCCGGCGATCGGGGCCGGCAATGCGTCGTACAATTGCTTCTCGTCCATCGCGCCGGTCCCTAGCACCAAATTCGCCGGGGCAACCCCTGTTTTTCCGCGAAGCCGCCCCTATAAAGGTTGCATGACATTCGTGGACGGTTGGAAAGAGCGGGCGACCCTGGCGATGGCCGGCGGCAAAAGCCCGTGGGGCAAGGGTACGAGCGGGGCATCGGACGGCGGTGCCGCCCAGGGCGGCGCGGGCGATGGCGTCCCGGGCGACGCTGGCGACAGTGACGGCGCTCCCTCCGGCGCTGGCAATGGCGATGCGCCCAAGGGGCCGCGCAACCCGTGGCTGCCCGGCGGGGATGACGGTCGCCGCAGCGCCACGATCGAAGATTTGTTCAAGCAGCGCCGCCCCGGCGGCCCTCGCCGTTCCGGCGGTGGCCCGGGTGGTCCCGGCTTCCAGCTGCCGCGCCGGCCCGACGGGGGCAGCTGGTTCCCGCTGGCGGTGATGGCGATCGTCGGCGTGTGGCTGATGCTCACCTCGGTCCACCAGGTCGAGACCAAGGAACAGGGGATCGTCAGCTGGCTGGGCGGCAAATATTCGCGCACCCTGTCGCCGGGCATCAATTTCACCCTGCCTTGGCCGATCCAGTCGGTCAGCGTCGAGAATGTCAGCGAATTCAACATCGAGACGATCCCCGACGGGACCGAACAGAAGCTGATGCTGACCGGCGACCAGAACCTGGTCGACCTGTCCTACATCGTGCGCTGGAACATCAAGGATCTGAAGCAGTACCGCTACCAGCTGGTCGATCCGCAGCAGACCGTGCGCGAAGTCGCCGAAGCGGCGATGCGTGCCTCGGTCGCCGAGGAAACGCTCAACCGCGTGCTGTCGGGCGCGGGCCGCGCTTCGATCGAGGCGAGCGTGCTCCAACGCATGCAGGCGGTGCTCGACGCCTACAAGTCGGGCATCCAGGTGCAGGGCGTGCAGATCCGCAAGACCGACCCGCCCAAGGAAGTGGAGGACGCCTTCAAGGAAGTGTCCGCCGCGCAGCAGGATGCCGAAAGCTACCGCAACCAGGCCGAAGCGACCGCACAGCAGGTGCTCGCCCGCGCCGAAGGCGACGCGGCAGCCTTCGACAAGGTCTATGCCCAGTACAAGCTCGCCCCCGAAGTGACCCGGCGGCGCATGTATTACGAGACGATGGAACGCGTGTTGCGCCAGACCGACAAGACCGTGATCGAGGCGCCGGGCGTGACGCCTTACCTGCCGCTGCCCGAAGTGAAGAAGCGGGCCGACGCCCAGCCGCAGATCATCGTGGAGGGCAAGTGACCATGGAAAACCTCTGGCAGAACCATAAAGGATCGCTGGTCGCCGTGGCGCTGGCGCTGGTCGCGCTGCTGTCGAGCGCGGTCTTCGTCCCCGAAACGCAGCAGGCGGTGATCATCGCAGGCGGCAAGCCCAACCGGGTGGCCAACCAGTATCGGCCCGACCAGCCCTATGGCTCGACCGGCGCGGGGATCGTGTTCCGCATCCCCGTCTACGAGCGGGTGCAGTTCGTCGACCGGCAGGTGCTCAACCTCGACATGGAACCGCAGCAGGTTCTCTCGACCGACCAGTTGCGGCTCAATGTCGATGCCTATGCGCGCTATCGCATCATCGACCCGGTCAAGCTGGTGCAGAGCGCAGGGACGGTCGGCAATCTCGAAACCCAGCTGGCCCCGATCCTCAGCTCGGTGGTCCGGCAGGAGCTCGGGCGCCGCAGCTTCGCGTCGCTGCTGACTGCCGAACGCGGCACTACCATGGCCAATATCCGCAACCTGCTGGACCAGCAGGCGCGCAAATATGGTGCACAGGTGCTCGACGTGCGGATCAAGCGCGCCGATTTGCCCGACGGCACCCCGCTGCAATCCGCGTTCGAGCGGATGCGCACCGCACGCAAGCAGGAATCGCTGACCATCCGCGCCCAGGGCGATCGCGACGCGCGCATCATCCGCGCCGAAGCGGATGCCACCGCGGCGAAGATCTATGCCGAGGCGTTTAACAAGGACCCGGAATTCTACGATTTCTACCGGGCGATGCAGAGCTATGAATCGACCTTTGCCGAAGGCGGCGCACAGAGCAGCATCATCCTGTCGCCCGACAACGAATATCTGCGGCAATTCCGCGGAAAACGGTGACGTTTACGCCTGTCGTTCAACGCGGGTTCAGGACCGTTTGAGAGATTCCCGGCCGGGGAAGAGGGTGCCCTTCGCGGCGCCGACGGAGATGAAAAGGAACCAAAGGACGTGAAGCCCGTGCGATACGCATATGGATTTACCTCGGCGCTGCTGGTGGGCGGCGCAGCCCTGTCCCTCGTCACCGGCTATCCCGCCGGCGCGCAGGTGGCGCAGAACGACGACAGCCAGATGGCCCGCGTCGTGCCGCGCCAGGGCGCGCCCGAAAGCTTCGCCGACCTGACCGAACAGCTTGCCCCGGCGGTGGTCAATATCTCCACCACCCAGCGCATTCAGGTGGCTGCCAATCCGCTGGCGGGCACGCCCTTTGCCGATTTGTTCGGCCAGCGTGGCGGCCAGCCGCAGACGCAGGAAGCGCAGTCGCTCGGCTCGGGCTTCATCATCTCGGCCGACGGCTATATCGTGACCAACAATCACGTCATCAGCCCGGCGAACAACGGCACGATCGAACAGATCACCGTGACCACGCCCGATGGCACCGAATATCCGGCCAAGCTGGTGGGCAACGATGCCGCGTCCGACCTCGCCGTGCTCAAGATCACGGGGGCCAAGCCGTTCCCGTTCGTCAAGTTCGGCGATTCGGCGCACACTCGCGTCGGCGACTGGGTGATTGCGATCGGCAACCCCTTCGGCCTTGGCGGTACGGTGACCAGCGGGATCGTCTCGGCGGTTTATCGCAACACCGGCGGCGGCGCATATGACCGCTACATCCAGACCGACGCCAGCATCAACCGCGGCAATTCGGGCGGCCCGCTGTTCGACATGCAGGGCAATGTCATCGGCATCAACAACGCAATCTTCTCGCCCACCGGCGGCAGCGTGGGGATCGGCTTTGCGATTCCCGCCGATGTTGCTGCGCCGATCGTCGACAAGCTGCGCAACGGTGTCGAGATCGAACGTGGCTACCTCGGTGTGCGTATCCAGCCGGTGGACGAAGATCTCGCCGCCTCGATCGGGATCGAGAAGAACCACGGCGAATTCATCCAGGCGGTGGAACCCGATGGTGCCGCCGACAAGGCGGGCATTCGTGCAGGCGACGTGGTGCTGAAGGTCAATGGCAAGGATGTGACGCAGGATCAGTCGCTGTCCTACCTGATCGCCAATATTCCGCCCGGCACCCGCATTCCGATGGAAATCTATCGCGACGGGCAGAAGCGCAATGTGACCGTGCAGGTCGCCAAGCGGCCGAGCGAGGAGCAGCTCGCGCTCGCCCAGCAATTCGATCCCGATGCCGATCCCTCGCCGGACGAAGGCGGTCAGGGCAGCGGGCTGGTACCCGAAAGCCTCGGCCTGCAGACGCTGCCGCTGACCCCGCAGATCGCGCGCCAGCTGGGCGCCGATCCGGGCGTGCCGGGGCTGGTGGTCGGCCTGGTCGATCCGGGTTCGGATGCCGGACGCAAGGGGCTGAAGCGTGGCGACATCATCCTGTCGGCCAACAACAAGCCGGTGGGCGACATCGCCACGCTGGAAAACATCGTCAAGCAGGCGAAGGCGGATGGGCGCACGGCGGTGCTGCTGCGGGTCCAGCGTCGGGGTATCCCGCCGCAATTCGTGCCGATCCGCATCCGCTGATCGTATCGGCTGATCGTATCGGCCTGAACAGAACTGCATCGAACAGGGGCCCCTGCCGCAAGCGGCGGGGGCCCCTTTCACATTGGCGGCAGGTTCAATTGTTGAGCGAGCCGCCCGACGGCGCCGGGCTGCGCGAAGGCGCGGGGCGCGGCGCCGGGGCTGCGTTCTTGCCGGTTGCCCGGTCGAGGAAATCGTCGCTCGCCGCCTGGTTGCCGTCCGCCGGATTGCCGCTTCGCGTGACGCGCGGCGTCGCCCCCGGCTGCGGCTGGCCGGGTCCTGTCGGTGCAGGCGCTGCAGGCTGTTCGCCCTCCACCGGGAAGCCGGGATCTTCCGGCTGGCGCCGGCCGGGTTCGACCAGATTGCCCTGCTCGTCGATGTAATAATACTCGTTCGGATCGCCGTAGTAATACTCATCGTCCGGTTCGAGCTGCCATTCCGGCAGCTTGAGCTCGGTGTCGAATTGTTCGACCGGGCGATCCTTCACCGCATAGGTCATGAAGGCGGAGAAAGCGCGCGCCGGCGCATGCCCGCCCGACAGGCCGGAAACCGGCTTGGCATCGTCGCGGCCCATCCACACGGCGGTGGTGATCCCGCTGGAAAAGCCGACGAACCAGCCGTCCTTGTTGGACGACGTCGTGCCGGTCTTGCCTGCCACCGGGCGGCCGATCTGGGCCGCACGGCCGGTGCCGGTGTTGACCGCGGTCTGCAGCAGGTCGGTCATCCCCGCAGCCACATAATCGGGCACCAGCTTCACCGGGCGCGGATCCTCATGCTGGTAGAGCACCTTGCCGTCGGCCGCGGTTACCTTGGTGATGCCATAGGGTTCGACCGAATAGCCCTTGGCCGAAACCGCCGCGAAGGCGCGGGCCATGTCGATCACGCGCACTTCGGAACTGCCCAGCACCATCGAGGGGAAGGTCTGGATCGGGGTGGTAATGCCGAAGCGGCGCGCCATGGAGGCGACGGTGCCGAAGCCCACTTCGTTGCCCAGCTGCGCGGCCACCGTGTTCTTCGAATAGGCAAAGGCGGTGCGCACGTCGATTTCGCCCGCATAGCTGCCGCCCGAATTGCGCGGGCTCCAGCCGTTGATCGTCACCGGCGTATCGTTGACCCGGTCGTCGGGCGTGTAGCCCGCTTCGAGCGCGGCGAGATAGACGAACAGCTTCCATGCCGATCCCGGCTGGCGCATCGCCTCGGTCGCGCGGTTGTAGTTGGAGGTGACGTAATCCGTGCCCCCCACCAGCGCCAGCACCGCCCCGTCGCGGTCGAGCGCGACCAGCGCGCCCTGCGCCCCCTTGGGGGCATTGGCCTTGATCGCCGCGGTCGCCGCACGCTGCATGCCGATGTCGATCGTGGTCCAGACGTCGATCGGCTCGGTGGTGTTCTCGGGCAGCAGGATATCGAGCTGCGGCAGCGCCCAATCGGTGAAATAGCGCACCGAATTCTGCGCCGTATCTTCCTTCAGCTTGACCGCCGAAACATCGACATCCGCCGCGTCGGGCGAAATCCGCCCCTGTTCGCGCATCAGCGACAGTACGACATTGGCGCGCTTGACCGCCGCATCGACATCGGCGGTCGGCGAATAACGGCTGGGCGCCTTGACCAGCCCGGCGATGATCGCCGCTTCTGCCGTGGTCAGGTCGGTCGCCGGGTGGCTGAAGAACTTGCGGCTGGCGGAATCGATGCCATAGGCGCCGCCGCCGAAATAGACCTTGTTGAGGTAAAGCTCGAGGATCTGATCCTTCGAGAATTTCCACTCCAGCGCCAGCGACAGCACCCCTTCGCGCAGCTTGCGGTCGAGCGAACGGTTCGAATTGAGGAACACGTTGCGAGCGAGCTGCTGGGTAATCGTGGAGGTCGCGGAAATGCGCTTTTCGCCCGTCGCCGACACATAGAGCGCACGCGCCAGGCCCCAGGGATCGACGCCTGGGTGCGAATAGAAGCGGCGATCCTCGACCGAGACCATCGCATCCTTCATCACCTGCGGGATCTGGTCGGACGGGATCCACTTGCCGTAGCTCGGCCCCAGTTCCACGATTTCGGTCCCGTCGCGGGCATGCACGACGATCGTCTGCCCGGTCTGGGTTTCCTTGAGTTCATGGAAACTCGGCAGCGAACGGGCGGCAAAAGCCACCGCGACGCCCAGGAACAGCGCGCCCAGCAGCGCCAGCGCGCCGCCCCAGATCAATATCCGGCGTAGCCAGCGCGCCACCGGGCCACGCTGTTTTCCGGGTTGTGTGCGGCGCTTGGCGCCCTCGCGCCTGCTCCCCCGTTTAGCCATCTAGTACGAACCACTTTCCCGTCGACCGCACAGCGGCCCCACCAGCAGATCACGGTGCATAGGCGATCCGTAACGCCGCGTGAACGGGCAAGCGCGCACTTGCCACAACTATGCGCCCGGAGCGGCTTGCGATGCGGTCATTCGCCCGGTTCGAAGTCCAGCGAGGCGCTGTTGATGCAATAGCGCAGCCCGCCCTGGTCGCGCGGCCCGTCGGGGAACACATGGCCCAGATGCCCGCCGCAATTGCTGCAGAGCACTTCGGTGCGGATCATGCCGTAAGAGGTGTCGCGCCGTTCTTCGACCGCGTCGCCCTCGCTCGGGCGGGTGAAGGCGGGCCAGCCGCAACCGCTGTTGTATTTCGCATCGCTTTCGAACAGCGGTGCGCCGCATCCGGCGCAGCGATATTCGCCGGGCTCGTAATGCTTGTCATATTGCCCGGTAAAGGCACGCTCGGTGCCCGCCTGGCGCAGCACATGGTACTGTTCGGGCGTCAGCTTGGCGCGCCATTCCTCGTCGCTCAGGTCGGTCTTGTGGGGGTCGGTCATGGGCAAACTCCTCTGCCCGCCCAATATGGGAAGTGTCGGCCTGGCCTCAAGCTAGCCATCGACCAGCGCATAGTGGCTGGGGGGCTGGATCACCTCCATCCGTTCCGACAGCAGCGGGCGGAAGCTGGGGCGGCTCTTGAGCACGGCATACCAGCCGCGCGTTTGTTCGTGGCCAGTCCAGTCGATGCCACCAAGATAGTCGGCGACCGAAATCTGGGCGGCGGCGGCAAGATCGGCCAGGCTCATCGTCGGGCCGGCCAGCCAGCGGCGCGTGTCCACCAGCCAGTCGATATAATCGAGATGGCCATGCGCCAGCTTCATCGCTTCACGCAGGATGCGGCTGTCGGGCGGTTGGCGCAGCACCAGCCGCTTCTTCATCCGCTCGTGCAGCAACGGCAGGGTGACATCGCCGAAGAAATTCTCGTCGAACAGGGCGACCAGCCGCCGGATTTCTGCCCGCTGGGTGGCTGTGCCGCCGATCATCGGCGCCTGGTCGGTCGTCTCTTCGAAATATTCGCAGATCGCCCGGCTGTCGGACAGGGTGATTCGCTTGTCCGCATCATGCAGCACGGGGGTGCGACCGGCAGGGTTGAGACCCCAGAACTCGTCGCTCGCTTCCCACGGATTCTCGCGCCACAGTTCGTAGCCGACGCCCTTTTCGCTGAGCAGCAGGCGAACCTTGCGGGAGAAGGGGCAGAGCGGGAACTGGTAGAGACGCCACATGGGCTGCTGTCATGCCGCAGTCACGGCGCGGCGTAAATATGGCCACGCGACGGAGTGATCAGATTCCCGACGAATCGAGCAACACCAGGCAAGCAGGCATGACCGCCGCCAGCTTGCCCGGATCGGCGACCAGTGCCTGCGCCTCGCCCTGCAGCGCCAACGCCACCTGGTCGTGGTCCATCCCGGTATCGTCCATCAGCCGCGCCGCCGTGCGCACGAAGAATTCGCGCCCGCGCTCGGCCAGCGGCGGGTATTGGGTGCCGCCGCCCTGCTGCTGGATCGCCGCGACGACGGCGAAGGCCGCCGAACAGCGCACCGCCGTCTGCTGCTCGATGGTGAACCGCGGCTGCGTGGCGGGCGCGGATCCAGCGGGCGCAGCAGCGGCAAGCACGGGTGCAGCGAGGGCGAATGCGGCCAGAGCCGCCAGGGCAGGAAAGCGAATCATCGCCCACGGCTGTAGGGCGCCCGCGATGAACCGCACACTACCCGGCGATGCGATCAGTCCGCCTCGTCCCATTTGCGGCGCAGCTCGGCGGCACGCGCCTGACGCATCTTCTCGAAACCCACGCGCTGCTCGTAACCCGTGTCCTGCGGGTAATCGACATAGGCATCGACCACCTCGTCGCACAGCGCGCGGACCTCGTCCTTATGGTCCGGATGGCTGAAGATGTAGAACCGGTGCGCCTTGATCGCCTCGATCGTGCGGCGCGCGATCTCGTCGGGCTCCATGCCGAATTCGTGCAGGCCTTCGAGCCGCTTGACCGCCGCTTCGTCGACCGGCTTCATCGCGCCCTTGAGCGCATCCGGGCGGATGTCGTCGCTGGCGTAGATATAGCTTTTCACCAGGCCGGGGCAGAGCATCGAGACCGAAATATCGTGCTGCAGCAGGCTCCAGCGCAGGCTTTCCGACAGGCCGCGCACAGCGAACTTGGTAGTGTTGTAGATGCCCGGCACCGGGCTGCCGATGAAGGCGGCCATGCTGGCGGTGTTGCAGACATGGCCCCCCTGCCCCAGCTCGACCATCCGGGGCACGAAGGTCATCACCCCGTTGATCACGCCGTGGAGGTTGACCCCGAGCAGCCAGTCCCAATCGTCGTAGGAGCTTTCCTCGATCGTCTGGAACAAATTGACCCCGGCGTTATTGAACAGTGCCGTGACCGGGCCGAAGCGTGCC
The DNA here is from genome assembly GCA_014763545.1 of Sphingomonadales bacterium. Classification (GTDB taxonomy): domain Bacteria; phylum Pseudomonadota; class Alphaproteobacteria; order Sphingomonadales; family Sphingomonadaceae; genus JACXVD01. The sequence continues at coordinate 23,979 of JACXVD010000018.1, read as the reverse complement.
TCCACCGCATCGCGTGCGGCGGCGAAACCTTCACGGCTGGCAACGTCGAGCTGCACGCCCATCACATCCTCGCTGCCGATCTCGGCCAGCGCGCGGTCGATCGCATCCTGGCGGATATCGGCCATGGCGACCTTGCAGCCTTCGCCCAGCAGTGCGCGCACCAGCCCGATGCCGACCCCGTTCGCCCCGCCGGTGACGAAAGCCACCCGTCCTGCAAAATCCTTCATCGGCTCAACCCCTTCCGGCCTTGAGCGCCCTTTGCCGCTCCACTTCCGCGCGGATCGCGGGGTTGGAGAACAGCATGGCAAAGGTCGCCTTGTATTCCTCGTTCACCGGCAGGTGGTCCTGCACCGCCAGCGTCGTCGCATCGCCGCGTTCGCGCACCCCGTCGAGAAATTCCGCATGGGTCAGGATGTAGAGTTCTTCGTCCTTCATCCCCTGCAGCACGCGCGCGCCGACTTCTTCCTTGGTCTGGAACAGATGCATGAAATTGCCGCCCTGCTGGCGGCGCTTGTCGGCTTCGGCATAGCCGGTATCGGCCAGATCGCCGGGGCGCGTGGCGCCGGCATCGGCGATGTTGGACTGCACCGCGCCGGGGCAGAAGGCGTGGCAGATCACGCCGCGCCCTTCGAGCTCGGGCCGCATGCATTCCATGATGCTGGTCACCGCCGCCTTGGTGCTGGAATAGATGGCGGTCCCGCCGACCGGCACCAGCGCGCTCATGCTGGCCGTGCACAGGATGTGCCCGCCCTCGCCATGGCTGAGGATGCGCGGGGTCATTTCGACGATCCCGTTGATCGTGCCGCCAAGGTTCACCCCCATCACCCAGTCCCAATCGGCATGGGTGGCAAGCTCGGTCGGGCCGACCACGGCGACGCCGGCATTGTTGACCAGCACATGGATGCTGCCGAATTTCGCCTCGGTCGCATCGGCGGCAGCCTTGAACGCCGCGCGATCGGTGATGTCGAGCTGGATCGGCAGCACCCGGTCGGCGCCGAACCCTTCGCCTGCCAGTTCGGCCATGGCCGCGTCGAGATGGTCCTGGCGGATATCGGCGATCGCCACATTGGCACCATCGCCCAGCAGCGCCTTGGCGATGCCCAGCCCGATACCGCTCGCCCCGCCGGTCACGAATGCGGTCTTGCCCGCGAAATCCTTCATCGTCACTCTCCACTTCCGACCATAATCATAACGGTCGATATTTTTTGCTTCGCCTTTTTGTATATGTTGCTTACAAATTGCCAAGCGGAAATGACGCGCCGCACGAACGGCGCGCGACCGGAGAGAGGATTCGCAAGCTATGGCACTGGGCCCCGCCCTACCCATCGACGCCGAAGAGCCCGCCAAGGAGCTGGGCATGGAAATGGCCGACGCGCCGGAGAAGAGCTGGCCGTCCAGCGCGGCGCGCTACTGGGCGCTGTTCGTGATCATCTTCGCGACCTTCGTCACCTTCTTCGACCAGGTCGTGTTCGGCATGCTGGGCGAGCGGATCAAGACCGATTTCGGCCTGACCGATGCGGAGCTGGGCTTCCTGGCCGGCCCGGCCAGCATCATCTGCTATGTCTTCGTGGGCATTCCGCTGGCGCGGCTGGCCGATATCTATCCGCGCAAATATGTGTTGGCGGGCGGCGTTGCGGTGGTCGGACTGGTCACCGCGCTGGGCGGCATCGCGCAGAATTACCTCCAGTTCATCGGCAGCCGCGTGTTCCTGGCCGCGGGCGGCAGCGCGCATGCGCCCAGTTCCTATTCGCTGATCGCCGACGCCTTCCCGCCCAAGGTGATCACCCGCGCCTTCGCGCTGCTGCAATTCGGCTTTATCGGGGGCACCACCATCGGCCCGGTGGTGGGCGGCCAGCTGATCGTGATGACGGCGCACTGGCAGCCGAGCCATGTCGCCGGGCTGACGATCCTGCCCTGGCAATGGATCCTGATCTGGATCGCGATCCCCGCCTTCCTCGCCGCGATCCTCTTCCTGACCGTGCGCGAGCCGGAGCGGCACCCCCACGCTCACGACGTGGAGCAACCGCCCGCCGATGCGGGGTTCCTGCGCAAGCTGTTCACCTTCATGGGGTTCGATGCGGCGCGGGCGATCCATGCCAACGGCAAGGTCTATTACCCCCTGTTTGCCGCACTGGCGCTGAGCGCGACCGAGAGTTTCGGCCTCGCCTTCTGGCGCGTGCCATTCATGATCCGCACATTCGGCTGGGACGAGGCGCAGATCGGTGCGGCAATCGGCCTGACCATGCTGACCGGCTCGCTCGCCGGGCTGGTGCTGGGCGGCGTTGTGGTGGAATGGCTGGCAAGACGGCACAAGGACGCGAATGTCCGTGCTGCCTTCCTGTTCTTCTGCGGCACCACGATTTCGACCCTTGTCGCGCTGCTCGCGCCGACGGGCTGGACGTCGATGATCGCCTTTGGCTTTGCGGGCATGTTCGGCCTTGCCGGGGCCGTGCCGCAGAACGCCGCGATCCAGCGAGTCGCGCCCAATTCGATGCGCGGGCAGGTGACGGCCTTCTACCTGTTCATGTTCACCTTCTTCGGGGCGATGGGCAGCTTCGTGATCGGGCTGGTTTCGCAATATGTCGTGCGCGACCCGGCAAAGCTGCAGGAAGCATTGGTGATCACCGCCGGCATCGTCCTTCCGCTGGCCTGCTTCCTCATGTTCCGCGCCATGAAGCCCTATCGCGGCGAAGTCGCCCGGCTGGAGGCACTCGGGCGCTGAAGTGAGGCGTTGACTCGCCTCGCCACCGCGCGCATTTTGTAAGCAATACATACTAAAATTGGGAGAGTCGGAATGTCGGATGCCACGCTGGAATCGCTCGCCGCCAAGGTCGCGCAACTGGAAAAGCGCCTCGCCACGCGCGAGGACGAACTCGACGTCAAGAAGCTGCAGTATCTCTACGGCTACCTGATCGACAAATGCATGTACGACCAGGTGGTCGACCTGTTCACCGACGATGGCGAAGTGCGCTTCTTCGGCGGCGTGTGGAAGGGCAAGGCGGGGGTCGCGCGGCTCTATATCGACCGCTTCCGCAAGCGGTTCACCCATAACAATAACGGCCCGATCGACGGCTTCCTGCTCGACCATCCGCAGATCCAGACGATCATCGATATCGAGCCCGACGGCGTTACCGCGAAGCTGCGTGGGCGCAGCACGATGCAGGCCGGGCGCCATGTCGATTACGAAGGCGACCAGCCGTGGGAAAAGGCGCGCCAGTGGTGGGAAGGCGGCCTCTACGAAAACACCTACAAGAAGGGCGCCGATGGCAAGTGGCGCATCCACGTGCTCAATTACTTCCCGCACTGGCACGCCGATTTCGACAAGGGCTGGGCCTACACGGAAAAGGAATATGTCCCCTTCCCCAAGGTGCTCTACCCCGAAGATCCGAGCGGCCCGGACGAATTGATCGACGACCATTGGCTGTGGCCGACGCACAAGCTGCTGCCCTTCCACATGAAGCATCCGATCACCGGGGAGGAGATGACTGCCGATCGCTGGGAAGGCGATATCGCGCGAACTGCCTGACGCGACCGGCTTGCCCGCCCATCAGCTGATCAGGCCAAACTAGAACAATGTTCTGCTTGGCGCTATGGGCGGGTTCAAGCCCCGCACATGACGCGGGGTAACGGAGGATGTCCATGAGCCAATACCCCTCGCTTCACATGATCATAGACGGCGAGAAGATTTCCGGCGGCGGCAGGCGCAGCTTCGAAGTCGTCAATCCCGCGACGGGCGAGACGATCGGCGCGCTGCCGCTGGCCGAGCCCGCCGACCTCGATCGCGCGCTCGAAGTCGCTGCGGAAGGGTTCCGCATCTGGCGCAAATCGACCCCGCAGCAACGCGCCAAGGTGCTGAACGGCGCGGCGCAGCTGATGCTGGAACGGCAGGAAGACCTCGCCCGCGTCGCGACGATGGAACAGGGCAAGCCGCTGGCCGAGAGCCGCATCGAAGTGCTGATGAACGTCAATTTGTTCCAGTTCTACGCCGGCGAAGTGTTCCGCATCTATGGCCGCGAGCTGGTGCGCCCGACCGGCATGCGCTCGACCGTCCGGCACGAACCGGTGGGCGTGGTCGCCGCCTTCAGCCCGTGGAACTTCCCGCTGGGCAACCCGGGCCGCAAGCTCGGCGCACCGATCGCCGCAGGCTGCTCCGTCATCATGAAGAGCGCGGAGGAAACCCCCGCCTCGGCGCTTGGCGTGTTGCAGTGCCTACTCGACGCCGGGCTGCCCAAACAGGTCGCCCAAGCAGTGTTCGGCGTGCCCGACGAAGTATCGACGCACCTGCTTTCCAGCCCCGTGGTGCGCAAGCTCAGCTTCACCGGATCGACCGTGATCGGCAAGCATCTGGCCAAGCTGGCGGCGGACAATATGCTGCGCACCACCATGGAACTGGGCGGCCACGGCCCGGTGCTGGTGTTCGACGATGTCGATGTCGACCGCGTGCTCGATACCGCCGTGGCGGGCAAATATCGCAACAGCGGGCAGGTCTGCGTCAGCCCAACCCGCTTCATCGTGCAGGAAGGCGTGTTCGAGAAATTCCGTGACGGCTTTGCCGAACGCGCCAAGGCGTGGAAAGTGGGCAACGGGCTGGAAGACGGCACCCAGATGGGGCCGATGGCCAATCCCCGCCGCCCCGACGCGATGGAACGGCTGATCGGCAATGCCCGCGAAAAGGGCGCCAAGCTGGACGCGGGCGGCGAACGCGTGGGCAATCAGGGGTTCTACTATGCGCCGTCCGTCCTGTCGCAAGTGCCGATGGATGCGGAGATCATGCACGAGGAACCCTTCGGCCCCGTGGCACTGATCAACCCCTATGCCAGCGAAGAGGCCATGATCGCCGAAGCGAACCGCCTGCCCTATGGCCTCGCGGCCTATGCCTGGACCGACGACGTCAAGCGCCAGCGGCGCTTGGCCGACGAGATCGAAAGCGGGATGATCGGGATCAACAGCCATATGATCGGCGGGGCGGACAGCCCGTTCGGCGGGGTCAAATGGTCGGGCCACGGCGCGGAAGACGGGCCCGAAGGGTTGCTCGCCTGCATGGTCACCAAGGCGGTCCACGAAGGATAGGCGCGCAGCGCGGGAGGAGAGGATAATGACCCACGAACTCAACACCGGCGGCGATCGCGGCTATCTGCGCATCGCCACCGAGGAAGCCTTCGCCACGCGCGAATTGATCGACGCCTATCTGCGGATGGTCGCCGATGGCACGGCGGACAAGGGCATGGTGTCGCTGTGGGGCTTTTACGCCCAGTCGCCTTCGGAACGGGCGACGCAGATCATCGACCGCCTGCTCGACCTGGGCGATCAGCGTATCCGGCATATGGACGAGACGGGGATCGACAAGGCGATCCTCGCGCTGACCAGCCCGGGCGTGCAGCCGCTGCTCGATGTCGAGGAGGCCAAGGGCATCGCCCGCCGCGCCAACGACGCGCTGGCCGATGCCTGCGCCGCACATCCCGACCGGTTCATCGGCATGACCGCGGTCGCGCCGCAGGATCCCGAATGGTCGGCGGCCGAAATCCGGCGCGGGGCCAGCGAGCTGGGCTTCAAGGGGGTACAGATCTGCAGCCACACGCAGGGCCATTACCTCGACGAAGAACAGTTCGACCCGATCTTCCGCGCGCTCGCCGATACCGGCCAGCTGCTCTATATCCATCCCGCCACCCTGCCCGACAGCATGATGGGCGGGATGGTCGATGCCGGGCTGGACGGTGCGGTGTTCGGCTTTGCGGTCGAAACCAGCTATCACCTGCTGCGGCTGGTCACGACCGGCATTTTCGACCGCTACCCCGATTTGCAGATCATGGCCGGGCACGGCTGCGAGGCCCTGCCCTACTGGCTCTATCGCACGAACTACATGTTCAACGCCGGCGTCCGTTCGCAGCGTTATGCGCGGCTGAAGCCGCTCAAGCACGATCTGTTCCACTATATGCGGAACAATTTCCTGGGCACTTGTTCGGGCCTGCCGTTCGAACCCGCGATCAAGCTGATGATCGAGGTGATGGGCGAGGATCGGGTGCTCTATGCGATGGATTACCCCTATGAATATGTGCCCGACGAGGTGCGGATGATGGACGATCTCGCCATCACCGACGCGCAGAAGAAGAAGTTCTTCCAGACCAACGCGGAACGCTGGTTCAAGCTGTGAGCGAGCGGGCGCTCCCCACTCGCCCGCTCAAGGGCGCGGCCTACGCGCTCACCCTCGTCAGCCTGACCCAGGCGATGAGCCTACTCGACCGGCAGATCCTCGCCATCCTCGCGCCCGACATCAAGGCGGATCTCGCCATTGGCGATGCCGAGATGGGGCTGCTCTACGGCACGGTCTTCGCGCTGTTCTACGCGCTCTTCTCGCTGCCGGTGGGGCGGCTGGCGGACGGGTGGCTGCGCACCCGGCTACTCGGCATCTGCCTCGTGCTATGGTCGGCGGCGACCGGGCTTGCCGGGCTGGCATCCAGCTTCGGCCTGCTGGCCCTGTCGCGGCTGGGCGTGGGCATCGGCGAAGCGGCCACCCAGCCTGCCGGGACCAGCCTCGTCTACGATTACTGGCCGCGTCATCGGCGCGGTTTCGTGATGGCGGTCATGGCCGCCGCGATTGCTGCCGGGCTTGGCGGGTCGATGCTGCTCGGTGGGGTGGTGGCGCAATGGTGGAAGGACACATTCCCGGCTGGCGATGCGCCGCTGGGCCTGGCCGGCTGGCAATTCGCCTTCTTCGTGGCGGCGGCGCCCGGCTTCCTGCTGGCGCTGTTCGTCTACCGGATGAAGGAACCGCCGCGCGGGACGATGGACGGGATCGAGACGCCCGACGATCCCGCCCCCTTCGCCGCCAGTACGCAGGTGCTGGGCGCGATCCTGCCCGGCACCAACTGGCTGAATCTGGCCCGGTTGAAGGCGAGCGGCAGCGTCTGGCGCGCCAATCTGGCGGTGCTGGTCGCGATCATCGCCGCGATGGCGGTGCTGGTCCGCCTGGCGAGCGATTTCTCGCCCCGACCCGACCTCGCCCTGCTCGGCATTTCGATCAGCCCGCATGCGCTGCAATGGGGGGTGATCGGCTTCGGCATCTTCGTGATCTTCAACCTGTTCCAGTCGATGAAGCTGACCGATCCGCAGGCCCACCGGGTGATCACCCGCAGCCCGACGCTGCTGCTGACGATGGCGGCGGGCGCGCTGCAATCGGTGATCAACTACGGGATCATGGGTTTCACCCCGCTGTTCCTGATTTCGACCTACCAGCTTTCGATGGCCGATGTGGCGATCGTCTTCGGCCTGCTGTCGGCTGCCATCGGCATCGTCGGGCCGATGATCTCCGGCCCGCTGGCCGACCGCATGCAGCGGCGTTTCCCGGGCAAGGGCCGCGCTTATGTCGCATTGTTCGCGATGGGCTTGTCGCCGCTCATTTCGCTGTGGGTCTATTCCGCGCCGGACCCGACGCAGTTCTACATCCGCTTCACGATCTATTCGGTGATCCTCACCGGATGGCTGCCGCCGCTCTATTCGATCATGTACGAACAGGTGCTGCCACGCATGCGCGGCATCACCACCAGCGTCTATCTGATGGCGATGACGATCCTCGGCCTCGGCACCGGCCCCTATCTGGTGGGGCTGGTTTCCGATGCGACCGGCAACCTGGGGCTGGCGATCAAGAGCATCAACCTCGTCGGCCCGGTGATCGTCGTGCTCTTGCTGGTTGTCGCACGCCGTGCCAACCGTGACGAGGAAGCACTGATGGAAAGGGCTGCAGAGTGAGCACGGTACGCGACGCCGCCTTTGCTGTGTTCGAACATTTCGGGGTCGACCGGCTGTTCGGCAATCCGGGCAGCACCGAATTGCCGATGCTCAAGGGGCTGCCCTTTCCCTATGTGATGGGGCTGAACGAGGCGGTGGTGCTGGGCATGGCCGATGGCTATGCCCGGGCGAGCGGCAAGCCCGCACTGGTCAACCTCCACAGCGCGGCAGGCACCGGCCATGCGCTGGGCAATCTGTTCACCGCGTGGAAGAACAACGCGCCGGTGGTGGTCACCGCCGGGCAACAGGCGCGCTCGATCCTGCCGTTCGACCCGTTCCTGGCGGCGGAGCGACCGACCGAATTCCCGCGCCCCTATGTAAAGTATGCGATCGAACCGGCGCGCGCGGAAGATGTGCCGCTGGCGCTGGCGCAAGCCTTTGCCGTGGCGCTGACCCCGCCGATGGGGCCGGTATTCGTGTCGATCCCGGTGGACGATTGGGAACGCGAATGCACCGTGCCCCACCTGCCCGAGCTGACCAGCCGCGCGGTGCCATCCGCAACCGGGATCGAGCGCCTTTCCGCCATCCTCGACCCGTCGGAAAACCCGGCGCTGGTGCTGGGCACCGGGGTCGCCAATGCGCGCGGGTGGAAGGAAGCCATCCGCCTGGCGGAGAAATGCGGCGCCAGCGTCTGGGTTGCCCCCTATGCCGCGCGCGAGACCTTTCCGGAGGACCATCCGCAATTCGCCGGCTTCCTGCCCGCCTGGCGTGACCAGATTTGCGAATTGCTGGCCCCGCACGATGCCATCGTGGTGATCGGGGCGCCGGTGTTCACCTACCATGTCGAAGGCGAAGGGCCGCACTGGCCGCCGCATGCCAGGCTGATGGTGCTGAGCGACGATCCCGGCCACCTTGCCCGCCTGCCGGGCGGTGCCAATCGCTCGGGCGGTGTGCTGGGCGATGTCCGCGAAGGGCTCGCCCTGCTGTGCGAACGCACCAACGAGCGGGAATTCCCCGGCGAGACGATGGCGCGCGCACCCGCCGAACCGGCGATGACCGCCGCCCATGTGCTCGCCCGGCTGCAGGCGCTGCGGCCCGAAGGCTCGGTCGTGGTCGAAGAGGCCGCGACTTCACGCGGGGCGATCCACGAACAATTGCCGATCGCGCGCGAGGGCGGCTTCTACACCTGCGCCAGCGGCGGGCTGGGCCACGGCTTGCCCGCTGCCATCGGCGTGGCGCTGGCGCAGGCAGGGGGGGAGAAGGTGATCGCGATCCTGGGTGACGGGGCCGCGATGTACACCATCCAGGGATTGTTCACTGCCGCGCAGGAAGCCGCCGACATCAGCTTCATCGTGCTCAACAATGCCGCCTACGCCGCGCTGACCGGCTTCGCCCCCGCTTTCGGGATGAACAGCGTGCCGGGCTGCGACCTTGCCGGGATAGACTTCGTTGCGCTGGCCGAAGGGATGGGCGTGGCGGCGCGCTGCGTGGACGATGCGGGCGATCTGGACAGCGCGCTGGAATGGAGCCTCGGCGCATGCGGGCCGACGCTGGTGGATATGCGGATCGGCTGAGCCGTCAACTACAGTCCCAGGAATAGCAGACCCTGGAAAAATCGCGTTTGAGCAGGTCGGCCCGGCGGATCATGAACTGGCCCTGCCCCATGTCGCCCCACATGATGTGCTTGTCGCTCCACAGGTTGAGCAGGACGCGGTCGTAATCCTTCCACGGCCCGAAACCGCGCCAATCGTCCTGCGTGAACTGCGGATGGCCGCCGACATGGTGGACTTCGGACTGCTCCACCAGCCGCGCCTGCACCATCGCATTCACCGTGCCGCGCCCCCCGGCCGATGCCAGATCGGGCAGGTCGCGGGCGAATTGCCAGCTGTTGATCGTCGGCCTGCTGGTGCCGCTGCGGGCAGCAAGTGCCACCCCGTGGGCCACGGTTGCGGCCTCGAGCGGTGAATTCATGTCGAACCGGTCGCCGCGCGGCTGCGGGCCGTGCTGCAAGCGCCCGCCACCGGCAAAGTCCGGCCGCCAGGCGAGCCGAAACTGCCCCCTGTCGGGGTGGTTCGGGTCCGCGCCGTAATAGAGGTCGCGCCCGATGAAGAACTGCAGCACGCCGGCGGTCGGGTAGTCGGGCAATTGCGGGAGCGCCGCGAAATCGACCTGGCCGAGGAAGCTCATCGGCTGCCCCTTGCCGTCGCGCGGCCAGCTTTCGCCGGGGCCGAGCCAGGCCGGCCCGCCGATGCGTGTCCCGCCCGCCATCGCAGGAGCCGGGCCGGTCGGCACGAGATAGGCCGCGGGCATCGCATTGTCCGCCTGCCATTTCCGGAAACGTGCCACCGCTGCGGGATCGGGGGCCGGATAGGGCGGTTCGTCTCCCGCCCCTGGCCCGCTGCCCCATGCAGTCGGCCGCGAACACCAGCCGACAGCCGCGCTGGCGGCGATCACGGCAAGGAAGGCGCGGCGGTCCTGCATCGCAGGACCGTTATCCCACAATGGGTTACCATCATGTCACCCGCCACACCCACAGCTTGATCCCGCTGGCATAGCGTGCGCCCGAACAGATGAAGATCGACTTGTTGAGCCAGTCGTAGGGGCCTTCGGGCGCGATGAAGGTTGGAACGGTGCGGAAGTAATATTCCGACGGATCGACATCCTCGCCGCGCCGCAACCGGTCCATCACCTCGGGCGGGCCATGGCGCAGGCCGGTGTTGCGAATCTGGATCAGCGCGCCATCGTCGGTTTCGATCGCATAGATCGCATCGGCCACCGTCACCCCGTCGGGGCGGGTGAGCTGCCAGTCGGCCGAATTGCCCATCAGCCGCCCGGCGATCTTCGGGCCTGTGACGTACCCGCCCGACAGGATCGGGATGATCCGCCGCGCCCCATCATAGGTCGCCCCGATTTCGCGCGGCGGCTCCAGATCGCCGCCTGCCTCGTAGACGAATTCGAGCCCGGGTTTGAGCGGCTCTGGGTTCACGCCGCCTCAGCCACCTTCAGCCCGATATCCTCGCTGCGGGCGAAATTGCCGTGCAGGCCGAAACGCAGCCGGATCGGGACGTGGACCGTCGCGACCGGGCCTTTCTCGATATCGAGTGCGTCGAAGATCAGCAGGTCGGTGTTGCGGTTTTCCAGCCGGTTGCAGAGCATCACGATCCAGCCGTCGCCTTCCGCCGCATCGCGGCTGCGCGGGATGAAGCAGGGTTCCTGCAGGCTCGAGACCGGGCCGCACCACCAGTGCTTTTCCGCCCCGGTTTCCAGATCCTTGAGGAACAGGCAGTTCATCAGGAACCCGCCGGCACTGCCGCCGCGCAATTCGCACGGGCGGCTCATGTCCATTTCCAGCCCCCAGGTGTAGCGCGTCTTGTGCCCGGTGAAGCGATCGTCGATCCGGGGGAATTCGCTGGCAGTATCGGTCAGCCGCACGATCTCGTCGAAAGCTTCGCCGTTGGAGGCGAGATCGACCGTCCAGCGGGTGAGCTTGCTCATCGCCTGCGCCGGGTTGAAATCCGCCCCGTGAACATCGGGGAAGAAGGGGAACATGTTGTTCTGCGCTTCGGGCACGACGAAGTGCACCTTGCTGCCGTCCTGCCATGCGTTGACCACGTGGCTGGCGAAGCAATTGTCGCGCTTGAACCAGCGGATGTCGTCCTGTTTGAGATCGTCGCGCCGGGGCACGATGCCGAGATAGACCGGCAGCGTCGTGTCGAAACCGAAATGCGGCTTGCCCTGTTCCAGTCGTTCCCAGCTGCCGATCGAAGGCACGACATGCAGCACGAGGTAATCGGGCGTGACCGCGAAATCATGCATCATGCAGTAATAGGGCACCTTGAACCACACTTCGCGCACCAGTTCGTTGTCCGGCCCGATCTCGACCAGCGCGCAATCGTCGCTGCAGATGCCCGACGCGGCGTAACACAACGACACCATATTGCCGGTCGCGGGGTCGATCTTGGGGTGCGCGGTGAAGGTTTCGCTCTTCATCTTGCCGCCCCAGGTTTCCACCCCGTCGGTGTCCATGGTGACCGGGTCCATCAGCAAGGGCGGGCTGTCTTCCTTCATCGCCCACAATTTTCCGGCATAGACCCAGGCATTGGTATTGCCGGTGGCGCGGTAGGTGCCCTTCGTAACCGGGTCGTCGGTCAGGGGGTTGCGATAGTGGCCCCACAGCGCCTTGCCCGCCGCGTGCTCCATTTTCCAGCGGTCGGTCCTGGCCCAGCGCTGGCGGAAATCGACCTGCCCGTCATGGATGTGGAAGCGGGTGATCATGCCGTCGCCGTCGAAGGCGATGCTTTCGCCCAGCATCGGCGGGAACTGCGGGTCGGGCTGGACGCGGAAGAAGGCACCGTCGATTTCCGGCGGGATCGTTCCGTCGAAGGCGAGGTCGGCAATATCCGCTTCGACACGGCTTGGCGTGTTGAATCCGGTGAAATTCGGCGTATCGGGGAAATGAGCCATGGCAATCCTCTCTGTTCTTGCGCAGGATTGTATGCTCCACTAACAAATAAGCAAGAACGATAGATCAATGGCATTTGGGGACCAGCTGGTGGATGCAGGCGGAAAAATCGCACCGGACGATGACGGGGACATCGGCGAACTGAACGAGATCGTGGGCTTCCACATCCGCCTCGCCCATGGCGCCTGCTACCGCCACTTTACCGAAACCTTCGCCGAACTCGAACTGACCCAGAAACAGGTATCGGCCCTGTGGCTGGTGGACGATCACCCCGGCATTTCGCAGATCGAGGTCGGCACCCGCCTGCGGATGGACCGCGCGACGACCATGACCATCGTCAACCGCCTGCAGGCACGCGGGTTCATGCGGCGCGAGAAATCGGCCACCGACGGACGCAAGCAGGCGCTGTTCCTGACCGACAGGGGCCATGATGCGCTCGCCCAGGCCAAGGAAGCGATCCGCGCGCACGAAGCCTGGCTGAAGAGCCGCTTCACCCAGAAGGAAGTCGATACATTGATGGAATTGCTCGCCCGCATCCACGAATAGCGGGCGGATTACGATGCGCGGGCAGGCCGGCAAACGGTCGCCCGCAGTTGAATGGCGTGCAGCCCGGGAGACGAACAGGCAATGGCGAGCAGTCCGGCAACCGATCCGCGGTCGGTGATCGACGAAAATCCGATGAACTGGCGGCAATATGTCGTCGTGGTGCTGATGGTGCTGCTCAACGCGCTCGACGGATTCGACGTGCTGTCGAGCGCGTTTGCCGCACCCGGCATCACTGCCGAGTGGAACATCGAACGCGCCGCGCTGGGCATCGTGCTGTCGGCCGAACTGGTCGGCATGGGTTTCGGATCGGTGCTGCTGGGCGGCGCGGCCGACAAATACGGACGCAAGCCGACGATGGTCGCCTGCCTGGTGCTGATGGCGGCGGGCATGTACCTTGCCAGCGGTGCCCATGCGGTGACGCCGATGGTCGCCTTCCGCTTCCTTACCGGCATCGGGATCGGCGGGATGCTGGCTGCGACCAATGCGGTGACCGCCGAAAGCAGCAACGTCAAATGGCGCCGCCTCGCCATCGGTGCTTATGTCGCGGGCTATCCGCTGGGCGCGATCATCGGCGGGATCGCCGCATCGGAATGGCTGCTGCCCGCCTATGGCTGGCGCGCCGTGTTCGAATTCGGCGCGGCGGTCACCGCCGTCCTGATCCCGGTTGTGCTGCTGCTGGTGCCCGAAACGGCGGCCTTCCAGGCGACGAAGGGCAGGCTGTCGGGAGTCAATGCAACGCTGGCCGCTTTCGGCAAGCCGGCGCTTGCGGCGCTGCCGGTTGCCGCAAGCGACCGAGCCAAGCCGAAGCTGACCGACATCCTGTCGAACCCGCGCCTGCGCCCGGTCACGCTGCTGCTGGCCTTCGGCTATATGTTCCACACGATCACTTTCTACTACATCCTGAAATTCGCGGTGCAGATCGTGGCCGACTATCCGCCCGGCTACCCGCCGCCGGTGGCGGCGACGGTACTGACCTGGGCCAATGTCGGCGGCTTCCTGGGCAGCGTGTCGTTCGGCTTCGTGATGGCGCGGCTGGGAATCAAATGGCCCACGGCGCTGATGCTGCTTATCGGCGCGGTGGGCGTTGCCGCCTTCGGCCTGGGGCGCGACACGCTGTCGGGCTGGCAATGGGCCACGGTGATCACCGGCTTCTTCACCAATGCGGCGATCAGCGGCTATTACGCCGCCTTCGCGCGCGGTTTCCCGGCCTATGCCCGGGCCACCGGCACCGGCTTCGTGCTCGGCATCGGCAGGCTGGGTGCGGCGGGCAGCCCGATCATCGCCGGTGCGCTGTTCACCGCGCTAGGCAACGACAAATTGCTGACTGTTTCGATCATCATGGCGATGGGATCGGTGGTTTCGCTTGTGCTTTTCCTGCTCCTGCCCGAGCATGATGGCGATACGCTGGCCGCACACGATTCCGGCGACGTTTCACAACTGCCGGCAGGCACACCGCTCGATTGACCCAACCCATCCGCATATTGTAAGCAACACTTACAAATTGCACAGACATTCCGCATGGAGAGGATTAGCGCATGAAGACCCGCGCCGCCGTTGCCTTCGAAGCCAAGAAGCCGCTGGAGATCGTCGAACTCGATCTCGAAGGCCCCAAGGCGGGCGAGGTGCTGGTGGAGATCATGGCAACCGGCATCTGCCACACCGACGCCTACACGCTCGACGGGTTCGACAGCGAAGGCATCTTCCCCTCCGTGCTCGGCCATGAAGGCGCGGGCGTGGTGCGCGAAGTCGGTCCCGGGGTGACCTCGGTCAAGCCGGGCGACCATGTGATCCCGCTCTACACGCCCGAATGCCGCCAGTGTAAATCGTGCCTGTCGGGCAAGACCAATCTGTGCACCGCGATCCGGGCGACGCAGGGCAAGGGGCTGATGCCCGACGGGACGACGCGCTTTTCCTACAAGGGCCAGCCGATCTACCACTACATGGGCTGTTCGACCTTCTCGAACTTCACCGTGCTGCCCGAAATCGCGGTCGCCAAGATCCGCGAGGACGCGCCCTTCCAGACCAGCTGCTACATCGGCTGCGGGGTCACCACCGGGGTCGGCGCGGTGATCAACACCGCCAAGGTCCAGGTGGGCGACAATGTCGTGGTGTTCGGCCTCGGCGGGATCGGCCTCAACGTGATCCAGGGCGCGCGGCTGGCCGGTGCGAACAAGATCATCGGGGTCGACATCAACCCCGACCGCGAGGAATGGGGTCGCAAGTTCGGCATGACCGACTTCCTCAACACCAGGGGCATGAGCCGCGAGGACACCGTCGCCAATATCGTGACGATGACCGACGGCGGCGCCGATTACACTTTCGACGCCACCGGCAACACCGAAGTCATGCGCACCGCGCTCGAGGCGTGCCATCGCGGCTGGGGCACCAGCATCATCATCGGCGTGGCCGAGGCGGGCAAGGAAATCAGCACCCGCCCGTTCCAGCTCGTCACCGGGCGCAACTGGCGCGGCACCGCTTTCGGCGGAGCCAAGGGCCGCACCGACGTGCCCAAGATCGTCGACATGTACATGACCGGCAAGATCGAGATCGACCCGATGATCACCCACGTCATGGGCCTCGAAGAGATCAATACCGCATTCGACCTGATGCACGCGGGCAAGTCGATCCGCAGCGTCGTTGTCTTCTAAGCGAAGGAAACCGATACCGTGATGTTCAACCACATTTTCGTAGGCACCAACGATGTTGCGCGGGCCAAGGCGTTCTATGTCCCGGTGATGGCTGCACTCGGCCACGAACTCGTGATCGACCTGCCGCATGGCTTTGCCTTCCCCAGCCCCAGCGGCAGCTTCATCGTCGCCACCCCGCGCGATGGCGAGGATGCGACCTGCATGAACGGCTTCACCTTCGGCTTCAAGGCGGCGGACTATGCGATGGTCGACGCCTTCCATGCCGCGGGCCTCGCCAACGGTGGCACCGACGAAGGCGAACCGGGTGTGCGCGAGCAGTCGCCGGGCCGCCAGTACGGCGCCTATATCCGCGATCCCGACGGCCACAAGATCTGCGCCTTCGCCCCCAACGCCGAGGGCTGATCGGCAACCGAGAGAGGAGAAACCGCGATGTACAGTCACAATATGGTCGGATCGAACGACATTCCGCGTTCGAAGAAGTTCTACGACGCACTGTTCAAGGCGATGGGCGGCAACGAAGGCTTCCAGGACGACAAGAACCGCATCGTCTATATGCACAACAACGGCATCTTCATCGTCACCCCGCCGATCGACGGCGAACCGGCGACCCATGCGAATGGCGGCACCATCGGCTTTGCGATGGATACGCCCGAAATGGCCGACGCCTGGCATGAAGCGGGCGTCGCCAATGGCGGGACGTCGATCGAAGACCCGCCGGGCATTCGCGAAGGCGGCTTCGGCAAGCTCTACCTCGCCTATCTGCGCGATCCCGACGGCAACAAGCTCTGCGCGCTCAAGCGCATGTGAGGCTGTGTGATGCGCGGCGAAGCGGGATTGCTGGCGGACCTCGCCGAACGGGCGATCCCCTTTGCCGCGCATGAACATGATGCGGTCTTTACCGTCGAACAGAGCAGCCGGATCGACGCCGACATTCCCGGCGCGCATACCAAGAACCTGTTTCTCAAGGATGCGGGCGGCGCCTTCTGGCTGGTAACCGTGCCGGCCGAGGCGCGGGCCAACCTCAAGGCATTGCCGCAGGCGATCGGCTGCAAGCGGGTCAGCTTCGGCAAGCCGGAGGACATGCAGCGCCTGCTGGGCATCGCGCCCGGCTCGGTCACGCCGCTGGCCGCGATCAATGCCGCACCGGGCAGCATCACCGTGGTGCTCGACAGCACCCTCGCCGCGGCGGAACGGATCAATGTCCACCCGCTGCGCAACACCGGCACGCTGGGGCTTTCGGGCCAGGCGGTGCTCGATCTCCTGCGGCACTGGGGCCATGCCCCGCTGGTCGCCGCGATACCTGTAGTGGAAGCAGAATGACCCTCGAAACCGTCAGCACCAACCGCAGCCACAACGGGACACAGGGGGTGTACAACCACGCCAGCAGCGCCACCGGCACGGCGATGACCTTCTCGGTCTTCGTGCCGGACCATGAACCGGGCGAGCAGCTGCCCGTGCTGTGGTATCTTTCGGGCCTGACCTGCACCCATGCCAATGTCACCGAGAAGGGCGAATATCGCGCAGCTTGCGCGCAGCACGGGATTGTCTTCGTCGCTCCCGACACCAGCCCGCGCGGGGAGGATGTGCCCGATGTCGAGGCCTATGATTTCGCCAAGGGCGCGGGTTTCTATGTCGATGCGACCGAGCAGCCGTGGGCGGAACACTACCGCATGCGCAGCTATATCGAGCAGGAACTGCCGCAGGTCGTCGCCGCGAATTTCCCGGTCGACATGGCGCGGCAGGGCATCACCGGCCATTCGATGGGCGGCCACGGTGCGCTGACCGTGGGGCTGCGCAATCCCGCGCGGTTCCGCTCGGTCAGCGCCTTCTCCCCGATCGTCAGCCCGATGAACTGCCCCTGGGGCGAAAAGGCGCTGGGCGGCTATCTCGGCCCCGATCGGGCCGCATGGCGCGCCTATGACGCCTGCGCCCTGATCGCGGACGGCGCGCGCCTGCCCGGCCTGCTGGTCGACCAGGGCAGCGCGGACAATTTCCTCGCAGAACAGCTCAAGACGCATCTGCTGGAGGAAGCCTGCAAAGCGGCAGGTATCCCGGCGACGATCCGCATGCAGGAGGGTTACGACCACTCCTACTATTTCATCTCCAGCTTCATGGCCGATCATGTCGCGTGGCATGCCGAAAGGCTGAAGCCATGACCAAGGCGGAGCGGATCGCCAGCATCTGCGCCGCCCATGCCGGGCGCGAAGGGCCGATGCTGCCGATCCTCCACGATATCCAGGCCGAATTCGGCTGCGTGGACGAGGCAAGCGAGGCGCTGGTTGCCGCCGAACTCAACCTCACCCGTGCCGAAGTGCACGGGGTGGTCAGTTTCTACCACGATTTCACCCCCGCGGCAGATCCGCGCCCGGTGGTGCAGATCTGCCGGGCCGAAGCCTGCAAGGCGCGCGGCGTCGAGGCGCTGATTGATCGCGCCCGCAGTGCAGCGGGCGACAGGGTGAAACTGAAGACCGTCTATTGCCTCGGCCTGTGCAGCGCCGGGCCCGCCGCGCGGGTGGGCGACCGGCTGCACGCCTGGCTCGACGAAGACGGGCTGGCACAAGTGATCGAACAGGCATGAGCAGGCTGGTCCGCATATCCGACGATGCACTCGCCCGCGCCTGCGGGGCCGATGCAGTGGCAGCGGCCTTCGAACAGGCCGGGGCGACGGTCGAGCGCACATCGAGCTACGGCATGCTGTGGATGGAGCCGCTGGTCGATCTCGACGGCGAAGGATACAGTTTCGTCCAGCCCGAAGATGTCGTCGCCGTGCTCGACGGGTCGAGCGACAAGCACATCGGCGCCATCGCCGACCAGCCTTTCCTCAAGCGGCAAACGCGACTGACCTTCGCCCGCGCCGGCAAGACCCGCCCGCTCAGCCTCGAGGATTATGCCGCCACCCGCGGATGGGAGGGGCTGCAGCGGGCCCGCGCCATCGGACCGGAAACCGTGGTGCAGGAACTCACCGCCTCGGGCCTGCGCGGGCGCGGCGGCGCGGGCTTCCCGGCGGGGATCAAGTGGGACACGGTGCGCAAGGCCGCCGGCACGCGCAAATATATCGTCTGCAACGCCGACGAAGGCGACAGCGCGACCTTTGCCGACCGCATGATGATGGAAGGCGATCCGTTCCAGCTGATCGAGGGCATGGCCATCGCCGCCGTCGCGGTGGGCGCGCAGAAGGGCTATATCTACGTCCGCAGCGAATATCCCGACGCGATCCGCAAGCTGCGCGCCGCGATCCCGCTGGCAGCGCCGCTGATCGCGCCGTTCGAGGTGGAGGTTCGCGTCGGCGCAGGCGCCTATGTCTGCGGCGAGGAAACATCGCTGCTCAACAGCCTCGAGGGCAAGCGCGGCGAAGTCCGCGCCAAGCCGCCGCTGCCCGCGCTGGAGGGGCTGTTCGGCTGCCCCACGGTGGTCAACAACGTCCTCACCCTCGCCGCCGCAGCGCATATATTGCGTGAAGGCGGCGCGGCGGAATATGCCGCGCTGGGCATGGGCCGGTCGAAAGGCACGATGCCGATCCAGATCGCGGGCAATGTGAAGCGCGGCGGGCTGTACGAGGCCCCCTTCGGCCTGACCCTGCGCGAGCTGGTCCACGATATCGGCGGCGGCACCGACAGCGGCCGCCCGGTCAAGGCGGTGCAGGTCGGCGGGCCGCTGGGCGCCTATCTCCACCCCGACCAGTTCGACATCCCCTTCGACTACGAAGCCTATGCCGCAGCCGATGCACTGATCGGCCACGCCGGGATCACCGTGTTCGACGACAGCGCCGACATGGGCGCAATGGCGCGTTTCGCGATGGAATTCTGCGCGGCGGAAAGCTGCGGCAAATGCACCCCGTGCCGCCTCGGTTCGACCCGCGGGGTGGAGGTGATCGACCGAATCCACGCAGGCGGGCGCGCGCTCGACGCGCTCGAACAGACCCCGCAGATGCACAACATGCCCAAGCAGGGCCGCAGCCGCGAAGACGAGATCGCGCTGCTGACCGACCTGTGCGAAACCATGCGCGATGCATCGCTGTGCGCCTTGGGCGGTTTCACCCCCTATCCGGTGATGAGCGCGCTGAAACACTGGCCGGAGGATTTCGGATGATCCTCGGCGCGGTCCTCGCGGGCGGGCGGTCCAGCCGCTTCGGCAGCGACAAGGCCCTGGCCGAGCTGGGCGGCGACACGCTGCTGGCCCGCGCGGTCGATCTGCTGGCGCCGTGGTGCGAGGACGTCGTCGTCGTCGGCCGCGACAGCGCGCCCGCCCCCACGATCCGCGACTGGCCGCATGCCGACATGGGCCCGCTGGGCGGAATCGCCGCCGCGCTGCGCCATGCGCGCGAGCTTGAGCTGGAGGCGGTGCTGTCGATCGGGGTGGATGCAGTCGGCTTGCCCGACGACCTGCCGCATCTGCTGTCCCCCGCCCCCGCTTTCCTCGACAGCCAGCCGGTAATCGGCCTGTGGCCGACGACCGTGTTGGCAGCGGTGGAGCGGATCCTCGAGGGCGACGACAAGCATTCGATGCGCGCGCTGGCCGCGGCAATCGGCGCACGGGCGGTGAAACTCGGCGCAGAACCTGCTAATATCAACACCCCGGCCGACCTTGAAGCGGCGGAGAAGCACCATGGGCTATGAACCGCAGGCAGATTTCGGCACGCCCGAAAGCCGCAGCGACGAGAGCGTAAGCCTCACCGTCGACGGGCGCGAAGTAACCGTGCCCGTAGGCACCAGCGTGATGCGCGCCGCGCGCGAGGCGGGCGGCGACATCCCCAGCCTGTGCGCGACCGACAGCGTCAAGAGCTTCGGTTCATGCCGTATGTGCCTGGTCGAGATCGAGGGGCGGCGTGGCACGCCGGCCAGTTGCACCACCCCGGCGGAAGCGGGGATGGTGGTGCGCACCCAGACCCCGCGCCTCGCCAAACTGCGCCGCGGGGTGATGGAACTCTACATCTCCGACCACCCGCTCGACTGCCTGACCTGCAGCGCGAACAACATTTGCGAATTGCAGGACACCGCCGCCGAAGTGGGGCTGCGCGATGTGCGCTACGGCTATGAAGGCGCCAACCACTTCGCCAAATCGCCGGACCTGTCGAACCCCTATTTCCTGTTCGCGCCCGACAAATGCATCGTCTGTTCGCGCTGCGTGCGCGCCTGCGACGAAGTGCAGGGCACGCTCGCCCTCGCGGTCGACGGGCGGGGCTTTGCCAGCAAGATCAGCGCCGGGCAGGCGAGCGACAGCTTCCTTTCCAGCGAATGCGTTTCCTGTGGCGCCTGCGTGCAGACCTGCCCGACCAGCGCGCTGATGGAAAAATCGGTCAAGCAACTGGGCAAGCCCGAACGCAGCGTGGTGACCACCTGCGCCTATTGCGGGGTCGGCTGCGCCTTCCGCGCGGAAATGAAGGGCGAACAACTGGTGCGCATGGTGCCGTGGAAGGACGGCAAGGCCAATCGCGGGCACAGCTGCGTCAAGGGGCGCTTCGCCTGGGGCTATGCCAACCACCGGGACCGCATCACCAGCCCGATGATCCGCGAGAATATCGACCAGCCCTGGCGCGAAGTTTCGTGGGACGAGGCGATGCGCTTCGCCGCCGATCGGATCGCGGCGATCAAGGCCGAGCATGGCCCGCGCGCGCTGGGCGGCATCACTTCCAGCCGCTGCACCAACGAGGAAACCTTCCTCGTCCAGAAGCTGGTCCGGGCAGGATTCGGCACCAACAATGTCGATACCTGCGCGCGCGTGTGCCACAGCCCCACCGGCTATGGCCTGTCGACCACTTTCGGCACCAGCGCGGGCACGCAGGATTTCGACAGCGCCGAACAGACCGACGTGTTCCTGGTCATCGGCGCCAATCCGACCGACGCGCACCCCGTGTTCGGCAGCCGGATCAAGAAGCGCCTGCGCCAAGGCGCGAAGATGATCGTGGTCGATCCGCGCAGGATCGATCTCGTCAAATCGCCGCATATCGAGGCCGCGCACCATCTCGCATTGCAGCCCGGCACCAATGTCGCGGTGCTGACCGCGCTGGCGCATGTCGTGGTCACCGAAGGGCTGGCGGATGAAGATTTCGTCCGCACCCGCTGCGACTGGGACGAATACCAGGACTGGGCGCGGTTCGTCGCCGACGAGCGGCACAGCCCCGAATTCCTCGAAACGGTCACCCGCGTGCCCGCTGCCACCCTGCGCGAAGCCGCGCGGCTGTTCGCCACCGGCGGCAATGGCGCGATCTATTACGGGCTCGGCGTGACCGAACATTCGCAGGGTTCGAGCACGGTGATGGCGATCGCCAACCTCGCCATGGCGACCGGCAATATCGGCCGCCCCGGTGTGGGGGTGAACCCGCTGCGCGGACAGAACAATGTCCAGGGTGCCTGCGACATGGGCAGTTTCCCGCATGAATTGTCGGGCTATCGCCACATCTCGCAAGGCGACAGCCGCAAATTGTTCGAAGACGATTGGGGCGTGGCGCTCGATCCCGAACCGGGGCTGCGCATTCCCAACATGCTCGATGCCGCGGTCGATGGCAGTTTCAAGGCCATCTATATCCAGGGCGAGGATATCCTCCAGTCGGACCCCGATACGCATCATGTCGCTGCCGGGCTGGCAGCGATGGACTGCGTGATCGTGCACGACCTGTTTCTCAACGAAACCGCCAATTACGCCCACGTCTTCCTGCCGGGCAGCAGCTTCCTCGAAAAGGAAGGCACCTTCACCAATGCCGAGCGGCGCATCCAGCCGGTGCGCCGGGTGATGGAACCGGCCAACGGGCCAATTGGGCAAGGGCTTGAGGACTGGCAGGTCACCCAGCTGCTCGCCAACGCCATCGGCTGCGACTGGAACTATACCCACGCCAGCGAGATCCTGGCCGAAATCGCGCGGCTCACCCCGACTTTTGCGGGCGTGACGTGGGACCGGGTGATTGCGGGCGAACAGCTGCAATGGCCGGTGACCGACGCCGCGCCGCAGGGCTCGCCGGTGATGCATGTCGGCGGCTTCGTGCGCGGCAAGGGCAAGTTCGTGGTGACCGAATATGTCCCCACCGACGAGAAGACCGGCCCGCGCTTCCCCCTGCTGCTGACCACCGGGCGGATTCTCAGCCAGTATAATGTCGGCGCGCAGACGCGGCGGACCGCCAACAGCACCTGGCATCCCGAGGATGTGCTCGAAATCCACCCGACCGACGCGGAAAATCGCGGGCTTGCCGATGGCGACATGGCGCGGCTTGCCAGCCGGGCGGGCGAGACCACGCTGCGCGTGAAGGTCACCGACCGGGTTGCACCGGGGGTTGTCTATACCACCTTCCATCACCCCGACACGCAGGCCAATGTCGTGACCACCGACAATTCGGACTGGGCCACCAACTGCCCCGAATACAAGGTGACCGCGGTGCAGGTGACACCCAGCAACGGGCCGAGCGAGTGGCAGGAATCCTACGCCGAACAGGCGCGCCGCTCGCGCCGGATCGCGGCGGAGCCGGCGGAATGAGCGGGACGCTCGCCAAGCTCCAGCGCATGGCCGACCAGATCGCGCTGAATTTCACCGCCATCGGGAAGGACAACGCCGTGCTCGCGACCGCCGACCACATCGCCAAATTCTGGGATCCGCGGATGAAGGCGGCGATTTTCGCCAGCGACCTGTCCATCCTCTCCCCGATTGCGCGGTCGGCGGTCGAAAATTTGCGCGCGGGCCACGAACCGCCGCCCCAAACCGGCGCGACCGAATTCAACGCGGTCGACGAGGTCGGTCACAGCGACGCGGGATAGGGCCTGCGTCGGCTCGGGGGTGAAGAGGCCATGGCATGAGCGATGCAATCCAGTTTGGCGCTGACGGGAAGCAGGTGCCCGTTACCCGCGCGTGGGTCGCCGAAGTCCCGGTCGCGCTCGAATTCAACGGGCTGGCCTATGCGGTGATGATGGCGACGCCCGAACAGCTGGAAGATTTCGCGCTCGGCTTCGCGATTGCCGAAGGGCTGGCCACGCGCGCCGCCGACATGACCGGATGCGCCGTGGCCGAAACCGACAAGGGCTGGGTCGTGCGCGCGACTCTGGCGGGCCTCGGGATCGACAGATTGCAGGAACGTGTGCGCACCCGCGTCGCGGAAAGTTCCTGCGGGCTGTGCGGGATCGAGAATCTCGAAGTGCTCGCCAAGCCCCTGCCGCCAGTCGCCCCGCACGACGCGATCTCCCCCGGCGCGATCTTCGCCGCGCTCGCCGCGCTGCGCGACCACCAGCCGCTCACCCACGCAACCGGAGCCGCCCACGCTGCCGCCTTCTGCACGCGCGAGGGCGCGATCCTGCTCGCCCGCGAGGATGTCGGCCGCCACAACGCGCTCGACAAGCTGGTCGGCGCATTGGCGAAGGCGGGGCAGGATGCCGGCGAAGGCTTCCTCCTCTCCACCGCCCGCTGTTCCTACGAAATCGTCGAAAAGGCCGTGCGCGCGGGGGCGAGAAGCCTCGTCACCATCTCGCTGCCGACCAGCATGGCAGTCGAACGCGCCACGGCGGCGGGGCTGAGCCTGTGGTGCCTGGCCCGCGAGGATAGTGTGCTGCGGGTCGCCTAGCGGCTCACCCGGAAAACCGCATATTCCGCGCGCCAGTTGGCGCCGCTCGCGCCGATCTC
>JACXVD010000079.1 GCA_014763545.1 Sphingomonadales bacterium | reverse complement strand
CCCGGTGCGCTTCACCGGGCTGCTGCTGGCGGGCAGCGCGCAGGGCACGCATGTGTCCGATTACATGAGCGATCTCGCCTCGGTCGGCGGGCGGGTGCAGCTGGTGGAACGCCCCGTGCAGCCAGCGGAAGTGGGCAAGCCGCTGACCGACCTCGCCAGCGGCGGCCGTGGCCTGCGCATCTATCGCGGCGGGCAGGCCTTCGGCTTCTGGGATGCCGAGGCGCAGGTGTTGGAAGCCGGCGACCAGGTGGTCGAAATCGTCCCGACGCTGGAGCGCGAAGCCTAGGCGCGGCGGCTTTCAGGTAGCTCGGGCGCAGAGCTGACCGTCAACTTGCGAACCCATTTCAGACGTTCCTGTAATGCGATAGAAAGGAGGAATGCTTGCACGCGCACTCATTTCCGCCATCGCAATCTTGGTCGCTACGCCAGCTGACGCGCTATGCATTTACCATGGCGTCGACAACGCCAAAACCACTCTGGAGCAAGAGTTTCGCGACTCCCGATGGGTGGTCCGCGCTCATGTCGTGTCCGCCGACTATCATTGGTCGGACGAGGACGAGTCTTGGACTCTCTATCATCTGAAAGTCGTGCAGACTTTCAAAGGCAAACTCCCGGGTCGATTTGCGTTCTTCACGGAGCGAAACAGCGGCGGCTTTTATATGGACGGCGATAACGCCGCGCCCGATTTGGACGGCGATTACCTGCTTTTTCTCACGAGCCTCCCGCGAAACACCGATCCGCCTGCCGCTCGTGGAGCGTTGTGGGTCAATTACAATTGCGGTCAGTCCAAGCCTTGGGCGCAGGTTTCTAAGGATGAATTGAGGCGACTAAACCAACTATCTTCACGCCAA
Organism: Sphingomonadales bacterium; assembly: GCA_014763545.1. Classification (GTDB taxonomy): domain Bacteria; phylum Pseudomonadota; class Alphaproteobacteria; order Sphingomonadales; family Sphingomonadaceae; genus JACXVD01. Next base: position 8,691 of record JACXVD010000079.1, on the reverse strand, counting down.
CGCTAAGTCCGCAATCCACCCCAATCCGGCCACTCAGCCTATCTTCGGACTTCCCCGAACGCGGACCATTCTCGCGGTCAAACCTTTCCAGCCCCTCCTCAGCCCAACGCCACGAACACCGCGCCCATCGCCAGCGTGCCGAACACCACGTGGCCCGCGTCGATTGCGAACAGCTTCAGGCTGCGGCGCTGGAACAAATAGTTGATCGCGATGGTCGGCGCCATGATCGTCGCGCCGAAGCCGAAGGCCATCATCCAGATCACATGGGTCGGGGGCTGTACCCGGGCGAGCATGTGGCCGAACATCGAGGACACCACCAGTTCGGCCAGGAAACACAGGCCGAACAGCACCACCGGGCTGCCGTCCATCTGCGGCGTGCCCTCGGGCCAGAGCTGTTTCTGCCACGCCTTGCCGAACAGCGCGCCGTACCAGATCATTCCCACGACGAAGAAGGCCACCGCCCCCAGCACCACCGCCAGCCAGTTTACCGGACCCATCGCTTCACTCCCGTTCCTGCCATTCCAAGGTTGCGCTGCCGCCATCGGGCAGCGCCTGCCACTCCGCCCCGAACGCCGCCAGCCCTTCGCGCGCGGCGGCCAGCGCGGCCGGCGGCAGGGCGAGCGGCGGGACATGGCTCGCGCGCCAGCCGGCCTCGGCCATGGCGGCGATCCCGGCATCGTCCGCCGCCCCGCCCCACATTTCGGCCTCGAAACATTCCACCAGCCGTTCGGCCTGCAGCAGTTCGACGATATCGTCCGACGGCGGCCCCGCGCGCTTGGCGCTGGCATGGCCGCCGGCCATCGCCCGCGCCTGGATCGCCTGCGGGTCTTCCCCCGCCGCCACGCTGCCCCAGAAACCGCGCTGCAGCCCCAGCGCCCGCTCGGCATGGAAATGCACCGCGTCGTGCGGCACCGGTCCCTTGCGCGGGATGCGGAACTGCGCGCGGCTGCCGTCGGCCCGCTCCACCAGCAGCTGCTCCTCGGCGCTGCGTTTGGTGATCGTGATGCGCATGGATTGCCTGTAGCGCGCTTTGCTGCGCGGGTGTAGGGGCGCGCGTCATGGCAACGATCCCCGATCAGAAGAAAGTCGGCATGGTCAGCCTCGGCTGTCCGAAGGCGCTTGTCGATTCCGAACGCATCCTCACCAAGCTGCGTGCCGATGGCTATGCGATGAGCCCCGACTATGCCGGGGCCGACGTGGTGCTGGTCAACACCTGCGGCTTCCTCGATTCCGCCAAGGAGGAAAGCCTCGCCGCGATCGGCGAAGCGATTGCCGAAAACGGCCGCGTGATCGTGACCGGCTGCATGGGCGAGGAAGCCGATGTGATCCGCGCGCGCTTCCCGCAGGTGCTGGCAGTGACCGGGGCCCACCAATACGAACAGGTGGTGGAGGCAGTGCATGAAGCGGCCCCGCCGTCGCAGGGGCCGTTCGTCGACTTGGTGCCCCAGCCCGGCGCGCTCAAGCAGCGAAGCGATAGCGCAGACGACTACGTCAAGCTGACGCCGCGGCATTACAGCTATCTCAAGATTTCGGAGGGCTGCAACCACTCCTGCGCCTTCTGCATCATCCCCGACCTGCGCGGCAAACTGGTCAGCCGCCGGATCGACGCGGTGCTGCGCGAGGCGGAAAAGCTGGTCGCCGCAGGCACCAGGGAACTGCTGGTCATCAGCCAGGACACCAGCGCCTATGGCGTCGACATCAGGCACGAACCGCGCCTGTGGCACGGGCACGAGGTGCGCGCCCACATGACCGACCTCGCGCGCGAATTGGGCCAGCTCAAGACCCCGGCGGGCGAACAGCCGTGGGTGCGGCTGCACTATGTCTATCCCTATCCGCATGTCGATGCGGTGATCCCGCTGATGGCCGAAGGGCTGCTGACGCCCTATCTCGACATCCCGTTCCAGCATGCCAGCCCCAAGGTGCTCAAGGCGATGAAGCGCCCGGCGAACGAGGCCAGGGTGCTCGAACGGATCAGGGCTTGGCGCGCGATTGCGCCCGACCTCACCATCCGCTCCAGCTTCGTGGTCGGCTTCCCCGGCGAGACGGAAGAGGATTTCCAATACCTGCTCGACTGGCTGGAAGAAGCCCAGCTCGACCGGGTCGGCGCCTTCCGCTTCGAACCGGTGGCGGGTGCGCAGGCCAATGCCCTGCCCGATCCGGTGCCCGAAGCGGTGAAGGAAGAGCGCTACGCCCGGATCATGGAAGTGACCGAGCGGATCAGCGCCGCCAAGCTGGCGGCCAAGGTCGGGCGCACGATCCCGGTGATCATCGACGAGGTGGGCGAACCGGACGAGGATGGCGACATCGGCGCCACCGGCCGTTCGCAGGCCGACGCCCCCGAAATCGACGGTGCGGTCTATCTGCGCAACGTGCCGGGGACGCTGGAACCGGGCGACTTCGTGGATGTTGAGGTCGAAGATGCCGACGCCCACGATCTGTTCGGGGTGATCGTTTAAGGAAAATGCCGCGATGAGAGTGCCGCACGCCCGCTATGTGTTGTTCCTTGGCGTGCTGGCGGCGGCCTTGCCCCTTGCCCTGATGCTGGCCCCGCTCAAGGATGCGGCGCTGATGGCGTTCGATGCGGGCGTGCTGGCCTTCATCCTCTCGTGCATTCCGCTGTGGCGCCATGGCGACCCGGCGCGCCTGCGCCGCGATGCGCAGCGCAACGATGCGGGCGGCTTCCTGCTGCTGGCCCTGTCGGCCCTGATCAGCGCGATCGCCATCGGCGCGGTCACGCTGCTGGTGTATGACAAGCAGAAGATGGATGTGGCGGCCGTGGCGCTGATGGTCGCCACGCTGGTCGCCAGCTGGCTGTTCGCCAACCTCGTCTATACGTTCCACTATGCCCGGCTGTTCTACGGCGACCTGCCGGACAGCGGGGGAAAGAAACATCGCGGCGGGCTGGATTTTCCCGGCGGGGAAGATCCCGGCTTTTCCGATTTCGTCAATTTCGCCTTCGTCATCGGCATGACCTGCCAGACCGCGGATATCGAGATCACCGGCAAGCATATCCGCCGCGTGTCGACCTTCCACGCGATGTTCGCCTTCGTCTTCAACCTCGGCATACTGGCGCTGACGGTCAACACGCTCGCCTCCGGCTGAGGGGGCTCAGGTGATCGGTTCGTTGGGTTCGTCCGGCACGCGCCATCTCCCCGCCGATGGTTCGACCGGGAGGTACAGCAACCACGGCGCATTCTCCATGACAGCGCGGCCCGCGAACCGCCCCAACCGCTATTTTGCCTTGGCGATCTGCGCGCGCCGGAGGCTGGCGTTGGGGATGAATTCCGCCGGGATGACCCGCGCATAGCGGTCGAACGCGGCCTGGAGTTGCGGATGCGCCGGCAACAGGTCGCGCGCCTTGGGCAGGATGCTGGCGGTATAGAACAGCTCGAAGTCGGAAGGCTGCAGGGCGTCGAGCACGGTGGCGCGGGTCGCCTCGTCATCGATCGCGGCGAGCAGCAGGGCGGCGGCCTCATCGTCGCGGCCGGCGCATTGCAACGCCTGCGCGGCGACATGCGGCGCATCGACCTGGTTTTCCAGCAGATAGGCGATTTCTTCCGCCGTCTCGTCCCCCCGGCTGAGGTGATAAAGCGCGCAGACGCGACTGTCTGCGATCAGCATCTTGGCATAGGTCGAGCCGTGTTTTTCCGCCACCTCGCGCGCCAGCACCGTCGCATCGAGACCTTCCTGCCAGCGCCCCTGCGCCACCAGCCGATCGGCGCGGTTGATCACGAAATTGACCACCCACGGATGGCTGTCGGCATCGAGTGCGGCAAGCTGGTCGAACAGCGCATCCGCTTCCTCGCGACGACCCAGCGAATCGAGCGCATAGGCCTCGATATTGATCGCCCAGCCGTCGCCTTCCTCGATCCGGTTGAAGGCGCCGGGGCGCTCGCGCCATTTGCGCGCCAGTGCGATCGCATCTTCGAACTTGCCGTCGAAATGCAGCGCATGCGCGGCGTCGGAGAACCGATCGCGATCGTCCGAGTTGGTCCCCAGCCGCGCCACGGCCCACAGCCGGTAGGATGTGGTCACATTGGCCATATGCGCCCCGACATGACGCTCGATCGCAGGCCAGATGCTCTCGTATTCGCGCGAGGACAGCAGTGCGGTGTAGGACCCGGGCTGGCGAATATCCTGCAGCAATTGCGGCAGGATATCCTGCCGTCCGGCCGCGATCGCGGGCTTGATCGCGGCGAAGGCGAGGGTTTGCTGGAGCTCAACGGACATGTCCGCAAAGCCCGGACTATCCCAGGCTTCGAGCGCGAATTTGCCCAGCTCCGCTTCCTTGTGCTGCTTGCGGATCATCCGCGCGACCGACCAGTAGCGATGTGCCTCCAACTCCTCGAGCGCTTTTCCCCCCTCGCTCGTCGCCATCCGGTGCAGGCGCGCCAACGCCGCATCCGCGTCGTCGAGCCGGGCCGCGAAATAGAGCCCGAGCGAATCCATCGGGCCGAGATGGAACGTGCCTTCGAGTGTCGCCAGATCCTCGCTCGCAGCGCGATAGTCGCCCTTTTCGTCGAGGCAGAACATCCGCGCGAAAACCAGCCCGCGCTGCAGGGCAGCCTCCGCCGGATGGCGCTTGACCAGTTCTTCCATCGCCGGCTGGCCGAAAGTGCAGGCTTCCTCGATCCAGCGTTGGCCACTCTTGCCGATCAGCCCGCGCAGTTCCTGGTCCGACATCGCCGAATAATCCGGAACCGCCGGCGCGGCGCCCCCGTCCTCGGCGGCGAGCGGCGCTGCGAAGGCCAGCAAAGCCGTGGCAATTACCCGGTGCAGAATGTTGAATTGCATGCGAATCCCCTTGCCCGCGTTACACCAGAAGCCAAATCGCTTGCCAAGCGGGCTGCGGTTTTTCGCGACCGCTGACGAAATCGCTGGAAACCCAACAGGACCGCACGCATTGGGAAGTCATGGCCATCGACATCCACGCCCGCTTCTGTTTCGAACTCGACGGCCCGGCCGATGTGCTGCTGCAGTTCGAAGCCGCGATGATTCCCGAACAGCGCCTGCTCGAAACCGACACCTGGCTCACGCTGGGCGAACATTTCGCGCGGGTTCCGGCGGAGGACGATATCGGCGAGCGGATCTGGCTGCGCGCGCAAGGCCCGATCGAGGTGACTTACGACGCGCGGGTCGAAGTCCAGCGGATCATCGCCGACCTGGCCGATCTGGGCGTGGCCGAGCCGCATGACCTGCCCGGCAGCACCGTGCCCTACCTGTTCGATTCGCGCTATTGCCCGGCGGAACGGATGCACCCCTTCGTCGAATCCGAATTCGCCGGGACCAGCGGCGGCGCCCGGATCGCGGCGATCCGCGACTGGATCGAGAGCCATTTCCGCTACGAACCCGGCGTCAGCAACGCCAAGACTACCGCGCTCGACACGCTCGTCGAACGGCGCGGCATCTGCCGCGATTTCGCGCATGTGATGGTGACGCTGGCGCGCGCCTCCACCATCCCGGCGCGCTTCGTCTCGTGCTACGACCCGGGCGTGACGCCGCAGGATTTCCACGCCGTGGCGGAAGTTTTCCTGTCCGATCCGCAGCTTTCCGGCGGCGGCGCATGGCACCTGGTCGATGCCACCGGCATGGCCGATCCGGCGACCACGGTGAAGATCGGGGTCGGCCGCGATGCCGCCGACGTCAGCTTCCTGACCAGCTTCGGCCCATCGCATTTCATTTCCAGCGAAGTCAGCGTCGCCCGCACCGACTGACGCGCCAGCGGCGGCCCGGTCGCGGCCCGCGCATGAATATGTATGCGCGGCGATGGCCGCCAAGGCGCGTTCTTGCTAGATGCGCTGCTGCAGTGCACAATAATGTCGCGGACCCTGTTTCCGCGCCAAACGGGTTGGGAAAGGCCGGCACATGAGTTTCACGGCGGATCGCCTGCTGTTGTTCGGCGCCACCGGCGACCTCGCGCAGCGCATGCTGCTCCCCTCGCTCTGCGCGCTCGATGCAGAAGGGCTGGTCGATCCCGAATTGCAGATCGTCGCCACCGCGCGGTCGGAGATGACCGATCTGGAGTTTCGCAATTTCGCCCGCGCCGCGCTCGAAAAATACATGCCCGCCGAACGCCGCGGCAGCATGGCGCAATTCCTCAACCGGCTGCACTACCAGCCGCTCGACGCATCGACCGTCGACGGGTTCGACGCGCTGGCCGCCAAGGTGGGCAAGCCCGAGCGGGGCCTGGCGATCTTCCTGTCGACCGCGCCCAGCCTGTTCGAACCGACCATCGCCGGGCTGCGCCATGCCGGGCTGACCGGCGCCAATGTGCGCATCGGGCTGGAAAAGCCGCTCGGCACCGACCTCGCCTCCAGCTGCGAGATCAACGATGCGGTCGCCGCCGCCTTCAGCGAAGACCGGATCTTCCGCATCGACCATTATCTGGGCAAGGAAACGGTCCAGAACCTGCTGGCGCTGCGGTTTGCGAACATCATGTTCGAACCGATCTGGAACGCCAATTACATCGACCATGTGCAGATCACCGTCGCCGAAACGGTCGGGCTGGAATCGCGCGTCGCCTATTACGACGATTCCGGCGCGCTGCGCGACATGGTGCAGAACCACATGCTGCAGCTGCTGGCGCTGGTGGCGATGGAGCCGCCCACCAGTTTCGATGCCACCCGGGCGCAGCCCAACCGGCTGGTGATCGGCATCCAGCCGGAAGAGAACGTCTCGCTGACGCTGATGGCCAAGCTGCCGGGGCTGGACCGCGAGGGTATTCGCCTGCGCAGCGTCCCGCTCGACATTGCGATGCCCGATGCCTTCACCGGCACGCACAAGCGCATCGCCTACGAACGGCTGCTGCTCGACCTGATCGAAGGCGACCAGACGCTGTTCGTGCGGCGCGACGAGGTGGAGGCGCAGTGGGACTGGATCGACGCGATCCGCGCCGGCTGGACCGAGCAGGGGCTGGAGCCCAAGCCCTATACCGCCGGCAGCTGGGGGCCGAGCGCGGCCATCGCGCTGGCCGAACGCGATGGGGTCACGTGGCATGAGTAAGGTGCGGGCATGAGTAAGGTTCGGGCATGAATAAGCCGCTCAACGACACGATCCACCGCGTCACCCGGCGGATCGTCGAAAATTCGGCAGCGGGGCGCAGCGCCTATCTCGAGCTGATCGCGCGCGAGGCGGATAACCAGCCCGATCGCAACGCCGTGTCCTGTTCCAACCTCGCGCATGCCTATGCCGGGGCGCTGGAAGACCAGGCCGCGCTCAAGAGCCATCGCGGGCCGAACATCGCGATCGTCACCGCCTATAACGACATGCTGTCGGCGCATCAGCCCTATGGCCGCTATCCCGAGCAGATGAAGCTGTTTGCCCGCGAAGTCGGCGCCACCGCGCAGGTCGCGGGCGGCACCCCGGCGATGTGCGACGGGGTGACGCAGGGCATGGCGGGGATGGAACTGTCGCTGTTCAGCCGCGACACCATCGCGCTGGCGACCGCCGTCGCGATGAGCCACGCGATGTACGACGGCATGGCGCTGCTGGGCATTTGCGACAAGATCGTGCCCGGCCTCGTCATGGGCGCGCTGCGCTTCGGCCATCTGCCGGGCATCTTCATCCCCAGCGGTCCGATGCCCAGCGGCATCGCCAACAAGGAAAAGCAGAAGGTCCGCCAGCTCTACGCCGAAGGCAAGGCGAGCCGGGCGCAGCTGCTCGAAAGCGAGAGCGCCAGCTATCATTCGCCGGGCACCTGCACATTTTACGGCACCGCCAACTCCAACCAGATGATGATGGAGATGATGGGGTTGCACATGCCCGGCGCGGCCTTCGTGCTGCCGGGCACGAAATTGCGGCAGGAACTGACCCGCGCGGCGACCCATCGCCTCACCCGGATCACCCGCGAGGGCGAGGATTACCGCCCGCTGGGCCGCTGCGTGGATGAAAAAGCGATCGTCAACGCCATGGTCGGCCTGCTGGCCACCGGCGGATCGACCAACCATGCGATCCACATCCCGGCGATGGCCCGCGCGGCAGGCATCGCGGTCGACTGGAGCGACCTGGCCGAGCTTTCCTCGGTCGTGCCGCTGGTCGCGCGGGTCTATCCCAACGGATCGGGCGATGTGAACCATTTCCACGACGCGGGCGGCATGGGCTATGTGATCGGCACGCTGCTCGACGAAGGGCTGGCGCATCGCGACATAATGACCGTGGGCGGGCGCGACCTGGGCGATTATGCCCGCGAACCCGGGCTCGACGGCGATGCGCTGGTGTGGCGCGAGCCGGGCGAGAGCGGCGATCCCGAAATGCTCCGCCCCGCCTCCGCTCCGTTCCAGAGCGACGGCGGGATGCGGCTGGTCACCGGCAACCTCGGCCGCGCCTGTTTCAAGACCAGCGCGGTCGACCGCGAACGCTGGACGATCGAGGCGCCCTGCCGCGTGTTCGAGACGCAGGAAGCGGTGATCGAAGCCTTCAAGCTGGGCGAGCTCGACCGCGACGTGGTGGTCGTCGTCCGCTTCCAGGGGCCGCGCGCCAATGGCATGCCCGAACTGCACAAGCTGACCCCGCCACTGGGGGTGCTGCAGGATCGCGGATACCGGGTGGCGCTGGTCACCGACGGGCGCATGTCGGGTGCCAGTGGCAAGGTTCCGGCGGCGATCCATTGTTCGCCCGAGGCATTCGATAGCGGTCAGGGCGGCGGCCCGCTCGCCCGGTTGCGCGACGGCGACATGGTCCGGCTGTGCGCGG
>JACXVD010000119.1 GCA_014763545.1 Sphingomonadales bacterium | reverse complement strand
TGTCCAGCGCGCTCCACGTCTCCGGGCCGCTGGCCATGGCGGTCGCGGGGCTGCTGATCGGCAATTACGGCGTCAGCTACGCGATGAGCGACGTGACCCGCGACTATGTCATCAAGTTCTGGGAACTGGTCGACGAGATGCTCAATTCGATCCTGTTCCTGCTGATCGGACTGGAGGTCATCGCCCTGGTGCCGGGCAAGGCCCATCTCGCCATGGGCGTGGGGGCCATCGTCATCACCCTGGCCGCGCGGGCGATTTCGGTCGTCGCGTCGACCCGCCTTATCAACGCCGGATCGCTGGCTGAAGGCGGTGCGGGGCGCGTGCTGTGGTGGGGCGGGCTACGCGGTGGGATTTCGGTGGCGCTGGCGCTCTCGCTACCCGAAGGTGAAGTGCGTCACCTGCTGTTGGCTGCGACTTTCGCCGCAGTGCTGTTCAGCGTCCTGATCCAGCGTGCGACGCTGGGGCGGTTGATCGACCATCTCAAGGCGCGCCACGCCGCAGCAGTGGAAGAAGAGGAAGAGCCGCGCACGCTGCATTGATCGGGGCGTTGAGCCGGGCATTGAATGGCTTGGGTCAGGCGAGGTCGTCCGCCGCCTCGCCAATCGCCTGCCAGATCCGCGCCAAATCCGCATCCCCAATGCAATAGGGCGGCATGACATACACGGTGTTGCCCAGCGGGCGCAGCAACAGGTCTGCCTCGCGGAAACGCTTCAGCAGGCGCGGACCGAGGTCGGAGAGATAGGCGCCGGTGGCGTCGCCCAGTTCCAGCGCCGCAACCGTCCCGCATCGCCGCGCATTGCGCACCGCTGGATGCTCCGCCAGCGCCGAGAGATGCGCCGCCTGCCGTTCGGCAAGCCGTTCAACGCGTTCAAGCACCGGTTCCTCACGCCATATCGCCAGGTTTTCGGCCGCTGCAGCGCAGGCGATGGGATTGGCGGTATAGCTCGACGAGTGGAAAAAGGTCTTGGACCGGTCGGTCGAGAAATGCGATTGCCAGATCGCCTCGCTCGCCATGGTCACCGCCAGTGGCAGCGCACCGCCGGTCAACCCCTTCGACAGGCACATGATGTCGGGCACCACATCCGCCTGCTCGCACGCGGTCAGCGTCCCGGTGCGGCCCCAGCCGGTCATCACCTCGTCGGCGATGAACAGCGTGCCATGTTGCGCACAGATCGCCCGCATCTGCGCCAGCACAGCGGGCGGGTACATCAGCATGCCCCCAGCGCCGAGAACCAGCGGTTCGACGATGAAGGCGGCGGCGCCGCCCGCACATTCGGCTTCGAGCGCATCCAGCGTCGCTTGGGGATCGTCGCCCGGAAACCGCACGGTCCCGACATCGAACAGCAGCGGGACATAGGCCGCATTGAACACCCCGCGCGCGCCGACCGACATCGCGCCGATCGTATCCCCGTGATAGCTGTGTTCCATCACCACGATCCGGTGCCGGGCCTCGCCGCGATTGGCAAAATGCCCCAGCGCCATCTTCA
>JACXVD010000017.1 GCA_014763545.1 Sphingomonadales bacterium | reverse complement strand
ACTACCTCCCGCCCCGCTACCTATCGCCCCGTCCTGCGCGCATTGCACTGGATCATGGCGGCCCTGATCCTCGCCATGCTGTTCATCGGCGTCGGGATGGTCTCGACCGCCGGGCCCGATTATCTCTCGCTTGCCGCACTGCATCGCCCGCTGGGGATCGCCATCCTGGTCCTCGCCTTGCTGCGGCTGGCGATCCGTGCGGGCAGCGCCACGCCGCGCCTGCCCGCCGATCTGCCGCCCTGGCAGGTCGGCGCGGCGCATGCCTCGCATGTGTTGCTCTATGCCGGGATGGTCGCCATGCCGCTGCTCGGCTGGGCGATGGTTTCGGCGGCGGGCAAGCCGGTCAAGCTGGCGGAGGGTGTGGTGCTGCCCGCGATCCTGCGACCGGATCTCACCGTTTATGCGGTGCTGCGGGAATTGCATGGCGTCGTCGCCTATGCGCTGTTCGCGCTGGTGCTGCTGCATCTCGCTGCCGCGCTGACGCATGGGCTGGTCCGGCGCGATGGCGTGCTGCGCTCGATGCTCACCAGTCGCGCGTGACCCGCGCAGGGGCCGGGAGGGCGGCGCTTGCACCGCCCTGAACGGCCCCGGTGCAAGATTTCGCTAGGCCATGCGCGCATGCGGCCATAGACTTGCCCGCGATGGGAAAGGGAGAGGGCAAGCGAAAGGCGCGCGAGTCGTCGCCTGACACGGGCGAACAGGCCCGCCGTGCGGCCAAGGCCAAGGCGGGCGCGGCGATCGCCGCCGACCGGGCCAGCCACCATGAGGCGGCCGCGCGCAATGTCGAAGATATCGTCGCCGCGATCGAAGCCGGGCCGCAAGGCCCGAAGACCGTCGTCATCTTCGATTTCGACGGGACGCTGATCGCCGGCTATTCCGCCAATGTCTTCCTGCAGGACCAGATCCGCAAGGGGCAGGTCGGCCCGCAGGACCTGGCCGACCTCGCTACCGCGGCATGGAAATCGGTCGCCAAGGCGATCGAGATGCAGGAACTGCTCGAACAGGCGATCGGCAAATGGGGCGGGCGCAGCGATGCCGAACAGGCCGCGCTGGGCGAAAAACTGTTCGAAAAGGCGATCTGCGACCGGATCTATCCGGAAATGGCCCGTATCCTGGCGGCCCATCGCCGCGCCGGACACACGATCGCCATCGCCAGTTCGGCCACCCGTTACCAGGTCGAACCTGCGGCGCGCTTCCTGGGGGTCGATCACGTGATGACCTCGGTCTGCGAGGTGGACGAACACGGCATCCTCACCGGCAATGTGCTCGAACCGCAGATGTGGGGCGTGGGCAAGGCGAATGCGGTCAAGGCCTTCGTCAAGGCGCACAAGGCCAAGCTGGCGGACACGTGGTTCTATGCCGACGGGGACGAGGAAATCGGGCTGATGGAGGCAGTCGGCCATCCGGTGCCGACCAATCCCGGGCGCGCGCTGGCTGCTGCCGCCGGGGCCAATGGCTGGGGTATCCTGCGCCACGGCAGCCGCGGATCGACCACGCCCGAACTGATCGCGCGCACCGCCACCGGCCTGTTCAGCCTGATGCCGCTGTTCTATTCGGGCTTCGCCTGGAGCACGCTTACCCGCGACAAGCGGGCCGGGGCGAATATGGCGATGCCCGCCTGGGCCGATACCGCGCTGCTGGCGGCAGGGGTTTCGCTCAATGTCACCGGCAGGCGCAATTTGCGCGCGCGGCGCCCGGCGGTGTTCCTGTTCAACCACCGCAACAATTTCGACGCGCTGATCGTCGCTTCGCTGGTGCGCACCGATTTCGCCGGGGTCGGCAAGACGGAACTGAAGAACAACCCGCTCAGCCTGATCACCTCGCAGCTGATGCCGATGGTCTTCGTCGAACGCGCCGGCCAGGGCGCGGCGGCGGCGCGCAAGGCGATGCAACCGGCGGTGGACATGATCGGGAAGGGCTATTCCATCGTCATCGCGCCCGAGGGCACCCGCGTGCGCGACATGACGGTGGAGGTCGGCGTGTTCAAGAAGGGCGCGTTCCACATGGCGATGGCGGCGGGCGTGCCGGTGATCCCGATCGTGATCCGCAATGCGCTGGATATCGGCGCGCGCGATGCCAAGCTGATGCGTTCCGGCAAGGTCGATGTCGCGGTGCTGCCGCCGATCGCGACCGACGATTGGGACGATGCCACGCTCGATGCGAAGATCGCCGGGGTGCGCCAGCTCTATATCGATACTTTGCGCAGGTGGCCGGATGGCGAGTGAAGGACATTTCATCGGTGCCGCCGGGCGGCGGATCGCGTTTCGCAGCTGGCTGCCGGAGGGCGAGGCGCAGGATCATATCGTGGTCGCGCATGGTTATGCCGAACATGCCGGGCGCTACGATGCCTTCGGCCAATGGTTCGCGGCGCGCGGGTTTGGCGTGCATGCGCTCGACCATCACGGACACGGCCAGTCCGGGGGCGCACGAGGCGTGATCTGCAGCTTCGACGAGGCCGCGGCGGATATCGACCGGCTGGTGGACAAGGTGCTGGGCGAAAGCGGGCTGGTGCAGGTCAAGCTGCTCGGCCATTCGATGGGTGGATCGCTGGCGCTGCATTATGCCATCGCCCACCAGGACAAGCTGTCGGGCCTGATCCTGTCCGGCCCCGCCATCGGCGGCGGCGTGTCGGCACCGATGAACCTCGTGCTGCGCATCCTCGCCACGCTTGCGCCGCGCATGGGCACGGTCGAGCTAGACAGCAATGCCGTCAGCCGCGATCCGGCGGTGGTGGAGGCCTATCGTGCCGATCCGCTGGTCACGCTGGGCAAGGTGCCTGCGCGCACCGCGCAGCAGATGATGGCGGCCATCGCGCGTTATCCCGCGCAGGTCGGGCGGCTGCATGTGCCGTTGCTCTATATGCACGGCAGCGACGATGCGCTGGTGCCGCAGGCGCCGGTGCAACCGGTGATCGACGCGATCGGCAGCCGCGACAAGACCGAGATCGTCTATGACGGGCTGTATCACGAAATCTTCAACGAGCCCGAGCGCGAGAGCATCTTCGCCACGCTCGAACGCTGGCTGCAGGATCACCCGGCGCGCTGATCGGCGATCCGGCGTTCGAGTTCCGCGACGCTCAGCCGCTCGATCAGTTCGAGCGCCTCGTGCGCCTTGGCCAGCCGCATCGCCAGCTCTGCCCGGCGCGCGGCAATATCGGGGCCGGGGGTGAGCAGCCGCAGATTGCGGGCGAGGTCCACCGCATTGCCGAACACTTGCAGCGATACCGTCTCGGCATTGCGGATGCGGTGTTCGAGGACATATTGCCGCCCGCGCGCCTGCGCCTGCGCAACCAGCGCCTTTTCGTCCACCGGGACATCCCCGGGCGCATCGAGCAGGCAATCGGCCACCACCTGGTAGGCTTCGAGGAAACTGCGCAGCGCGCCATGCGCCATGCCCACGCCGAAGATGCGGGCAAAGGCATCCTCCGGCCCGCTGGCGGCCAGCAGTTCCTCGCGCCAATGGGCGTGGATCCGGGCCAGCTCGGCGTCCAGCGCCTGTTCGAATTCGGGGCGCTCGCGGAAGAAGAAATCGAATTTCAGCGCCTCGCGCAGCCGCAGCGCCATGTCGGTGAACATTGTTTCGCGCCGGTCAGGTGGGGCGGCGGCGGCCAGCGTCACCGCCAGTTCGGCAATTGCGCGTTCGAGCACGAAGTGGAGCATCGAATTGCGATAGAAGGCGGCGGCAAGGTGCTGCCCCTCGCCCACCGCGAACACCGGCTGGGGGCCTTCGTCGAACCGCGTCGCGACACCTGCTGCGACCAGCGTGGCCAGCGCCGCGTCCAGCCGCCCGGGCTGGTCGAACATGGCGCTGTCGGCCAGCGGGCAGCCGCGCCGCCGCGCGTGATCGACCACCAGCGCCAGATAGCGCGCGATCCTCTCCTGCGGCACTGCGCGCCCGCCGCTCGCCAGCAGGGCGAAGCTGGCCAGCGCGATGCCGGTGATCGGGGTCACCTCGTTGGTCCGCCACGACACGGCGAGCGCGAGCTTCTGCATCGCCAGCCTGGCTTCGGCCGATCCGGCAGGGGCCTGGTCTTCGGGTGGGCCCAGCGCCTCGCGCATGGAAATCGGCTGCCCGACGCGGAGATAGGCCTTGCCATAGGGCCGCCGCAGCGCACGCAGGTAGGATAGCATCCAGCCGAAGCTTTCCTTGCGCTTGCGCCCGCCTGCCGCCTCGCGGATGAAATCGGCGGTCTCGTAAACCTGGTCATAGACCAAGGCGATGGGGACCAGCGCGAGATCCTCGATCCGCCCGTCGCGATAGGCTTCGACCACATAGGCCATCAGCCCCAGCTTGGGCGGCAGCAGCTTGCCGGTGCGCGAGCGCGTGCCTTCGGGGAACCACGACAGGTTGAAGCGCCGTTCGACCAGATAGGCGAGATATTCGCGCAGCACGAAGCGGTAGAGCGGATCGTCCTGGATACCCCGGCGCAGGAAGATCTTGCCGCCCTTGCGCAGGATCGGCCCCATCGGCCAGAAACTCATATTGACCCCGCCGAACAGGCTGGCGGGCGGCAACCCGTTGTCGAACAGCACCGTTTCCACGATCGGGCCGTCGAGATTGGTCTTGTGCGCGGGCAGGATCAGCGCCGAATGCCGCGCGAACAGCGGGCGCAGCGCGGCCAGTTCTTCCGGCACCACGTCGATTTCGCCATAGGCGCGCGAATAGCTCCAGCGGAACAGCCGCATCGTCAGGTCGAGGATCAGCGGGCTGCGTTCGGTGCGCAATTCGTGAAGATAGGTTTCCGCCCGGCGCCGCAGCGCATGGACATCGCCGCCGCTTTCGGCTGCCAGCCGGGCCAGCCCTTCGCGGAAGCCGGGCGTCGCCATCACATCCTGCTTGTCGACCTGCGGCAGTTTGTAGCGTGTGCCGTGGATCGGATATTCCGCGCGTTCGAGCGAGAGTTCGGCCTGGCGCGCGACGTAATGGGCGAAGTCGCCGCCCTGTTCCATCACCGCCTCGCCACCGGTGCGGCGCATCCAGCGCGCGCGCAATTGCGAGAGGGTGGCGACCTGCCCCTCCACGATCGCCCAGCGATCGCGCGCATTTTCCGCCAGCAACCGGCGTTTGGTGGCTTCGCCCGGGCGGCGCGGGTTGCGCAGCAGCAGGACATCGAGCCAGCGCGCCGTGCGGCGCCCTTCGACCATCGCGGGAATCCATGTCACCCGCAGCGGGGCGAGCACGGTGCCGGGATCGCCGAGCGAGGCGACCAGCCGGGCGACCTCTTCGGACGAGGGGGCGTCGCTGCGCGGGAACAGGAACAGCCGGTGCGGCGCGCGGTCGACCATGTGCCGGTGGATCACCCAGCGTTCGAGCAGGTCGCGCTCCGCCTGCCCGCGATGCGCGGCGAGATAGACGATGGTGGCCGGTTCGGGCACCGGATGCGGTTCGGGGATGGCCGGTTCGCTGGCGCTCATCCGGGGTCGGCTTCCGAGCGCGGGGCGATCCGCACCAGCCCGGCGAAGGCTTCGCGTGCGCTGCGCCCTTCGTGGACGACGCCGCGCACTTCCTGCACGATCGGCAGGTCGATGCCGCGTTCGCACGCCATCTGCCACACCGCGCCGGTGGCCTTCACCCCTTCCGCCACCTGGTTCATCTCGGCGATGATCGCATCGAGCGCCATGCCCTGGCCCAGCTTGAAACCGACGGTGCGGTTGCGGCTCTGTTCGCTGGTCGCGGTGGTCAGCAGGTCGCCCATCCCGGCAAGGCCCATCAGCGTATCCGCCCGCGCACCGAGCGCGCAGCCGAGCCGGATCATTTCCGCCATCGAACGGGTCAGCAGGGCAGAGCGGGTGTTGACCCCCGCGCCCAGCCCGTCACCCATGCCGGCGGCGATGGCATAGATATTCTTGAGCGCACCGCCCAGTTCGGCGCCGACAACATCGCTGTTGGTGTAGACCCGGAACATACCGGTACGGAACAGCGCCTGAAGCTCGCGGGCGATGACCTCATCCTCCATCGCGATCACTGCGGCCGCGGCCATGCCCTGCACGATCTCGCGCGCGAGGTTGGGGCCGGTCAGCGCACCGACCGGATGACCCTCCAGTTCTTCGCCAATCACCTCGCTCATGCGCTTGCCGGTGGACAGTTCGAACCCCTTGGCGAGGCTGATCACCGGCACCCAGGGGCGGATCATCGGGCGGATCGCCGCCGCCGTTTCGCGCATCGCCTGCGACGGCACGCCCAGCACCACGACATCGGCGTCGCTCACCGCCTGTTCCATGTCGTGCGTGGCGCGCAGCGTGGGGGTGAGTTTCAGTGCGCCGAGATAGCGCGAGTTGGTGGAATGCGCGTTGATCTCGTCGACCGTCGCGCCATCGCGCGCCCAGAGCGTGACCGGGGCGTTGCGCGCGACCAGCGAGGCGACGCTGGTTCCCCAGCTACCGCCGCCGAGCAGGCCGACCTTGAGCTTGCGCATCGCCTCTCCACCCCCGTGCCGGTGTTTCCGGCTTCGAAGGGGCGAGAGTGGATTATCGGCAGCGCCTTGGCAAGCAGGGGCCGGTGGATCAGGCAGGCTTGCGGGCGAAAATCCCGAAACCGGCGATGATGGCGTAGCACACTGCCGGGATGATCATTGCCAGCGCCAGGTTGCCGCCGGTCGCATCGGCCAGCATGCCGGTCAGCAGCGGCACCACCGCACCGCCGAAGATGGCGATGTTGATGATCCCCGAACCGTCCGCCGCCTTGGCGCCCAGCTTCTCGCAGGCGAGGCTGAAGATGGTCGGGAACATGATCGAGTTCATCAGGCCGATGGCGAGCAGCGAATAGCCCGACGTGGTGCCGGTGGTGTGGGTGCTGATGGCCAGCAGCGCGATCGCCCCGGCCGCAACGCTGGCGAGGACGAGGCCCGGGCTGGTGTAGCGCAGGACCAGCGAACCGATGATCCGCCCGACCAGCGCGCCGCCCCAGTACAGCGGGATCATGTTGCCCGCCGCCTGTTCGCCCAGCCCCATCACGTGGTTCTGCATCAGGTAGCTGACGATCAGCGAGCCGATCGACACCTCGGCCCCGACATAGAGGAAGATGCACAGCGCGCCGTAGCCGAAGCGCGGGCGCCTGAGCAGCTGGAAGCCCCCGGTGAGCGAACTCTGTTCGTGCTTTTCGCCCTGCAGGCGATTGCGGAAACTCCACACGACGGCGGCGATCACCGCCAGCACGAACAGGGCGAACAGGAACAGGCCGTAGGTTGCGGTCTGGCTGGCGGGGATGAACAGCAGGCAGCCGGTCATCATCGTCAGCAGGCCGACCACCGCGCCGCGCATATAGCCGATCCGCTTCACCAACTGCGCGCCGGGAATGCCGATGACCAGATAGGCGGTGAAAAAGCAGAACTGGATCAGCATCGCCTGCGTGTAATTGAGCGTGAACAGCTCCTTCAGCTTGGGCAGGATCACGTCGTTCAGGCTGGTGATGCCGCCGAAGATGAAGAACAATGCGAAGACGAAGTAATTGAGGCCCGGCGCGTCGATCGCGGCGCCCTGTTCCTCGGTCGGGTTCGAATCCGTGCTCGTCGCTACGCCCGGTGCAATTGCCATCAGTCCCGCTCTCCCATCGCCGGTCCGTGCTGGCCAGCGTCGCTTGAAGGCGCGTGTGTGTGCTACTTGCTGCGCAAAATCCATTAGGAATACGATTGCATGGACGATGCGCCGCGCAACCGGGATACAGTCGCGTAGTGCCTTACCACCCGCCCGCGCGCGTGATAGCGGTGGCGCGATGAGCGATACCAGCGTCCCCGAACCGATGCCGATTGCCCGGCTGGTTGCCGAAAACCCTGCCGCCGCCGTGCCGCGCCTGCGCGATGCGGTGGCGCGCGATCCGGCGCTGGCGGGTGCCTGGCGGCTGCTCGGCCGCGCGCTGCGCAGCCTGGGCCAGCCCGACGAGGCGGAGCAGGCCGAAATGGCCGCCGTGCGCGCCGCCACCCGCGACCCGGAAATGATCGCCATTGCCGCGGCGATGATCGCAGGCGACCTGCAGCGCGCCGAGCCGCTGCTGCGCCAGCGGCTGGGCAGCCAGCCGACCGATGTCGCCGCGATCCGCCTGATGGCCGAACTGGCCGCACGGATCGGGCGGTTCAAGGATGCCGAGGCGCTGCTGTCGCGCGCGCTGGAGCTGGCGCCCGGTTTCCAGGCGGCGCGCGGCAACCTTGCCACCGTGCTCTACAAGCAGAGCCGCTATGAAGAGGCGGCGCGCGTGCTCGACGAGGTGCTGGCGCGCGACCCGAACAATCCGGGCAATCGCAATCTGATGGCGGCCACGCTGGGCCGGATCGGCGATTACGAGGAAGCGCTCAGGCTCTATGCCGAGCTTGTCGATACTTTCCCCGACCACGCCAAATTGTGGATGAGCTATGGCCATATGCTCAAGACGGTCGGGCGGCAGGAGGATGGGGTTGCCGCCTATCGCCGCGCGCTGGCGGCCGAACCGGGGCTGGGCGAAGTATGGTGGAGCCTCGCCAACTTGAAGACGGTGAAGTTCGACGATGGCGATGTGGCGGCGATGGAGCAGGCGCTCGAGGGCGAGCCGCCGCTGGATGATGCGCTGCACCTCCACTTCGCGCTGGGCAAGGCGTGGGGCGATCGCGGCGAAGCGGCCAAGAGCTTCGCCCATTACGCGGCGGGCAATGCGCTGCGCAGCGAGGAACTGGAATACGACCCGCAGGCGATCACCGACCAGGTCGACCGCATGATCGCAGTGCTCACGCCGGAATTCCTCGCCGCGCACGAAGGGGTGGGCAACCCGGCGCCCGACCCGGTGTTCATCCTCGGCCTGCCGCGGGCGGGTTCGACCCTGCTCGAACAGATCCTCTCCAGCCACTCGCAGGTCGAAGGGACGATGGAACTGCCCGATATCCCCGCCATGGCCATGCGCGAGGCGAAGAAATCGGGCGGCGAATTGCGCGACTGGCCCGATGCCGTGGCCGCGATGGCGCCGGAAGAGTTCGCCGTGCTGGGCGCGGAATTCCTCGAACGCACGCGGGTGCAGCGCAAGAGCGGCAAGCCCTTCTATATCGACAAATTGCCCAACAACTGGAGCTACGCCGGGTTCATCCACCTGATCCTGCCCCATGCGAAGATCATCGACGCGCGGCGGCATCCGCTCGATTGCTGCTTTTCCAATTTCCGCCAGCATTTCGCCAAGGGGCAGGGCTTCTCCTACTCGCTCGACCATATCGGGCGCTATTATGCCGATTATGTGCGCGCAATGGACCATTACGACGCGGTCCTGCCGGGGCGTGTCCACCGCGTGATCCACGAGCGCCTGCTCGACGATCCCGAAGGCGAGGTGCGTGCCCTGCTTGCCTATATGGGGCTGGAATTCGAGGAAAGCTGCCTCGATTTCCACCGCAACGCGCGGGCGGTGCGCACCGCCAGCAGCGAGCAGGTGCGTCGCCCGATCAACCGCGACGGGGTGGGGCAATGGGAACCCTATGCCCAATGGCTCGGCCCACTGGAGGCGGCACTGGGCGACCTGGTGGATAATTACGCGCGCTGACCACCCGGCTAACGGCAAATTGCGCCAGCCGATTGTGGCACTTTTGCAATAGTTGCGACAATTCGATTGCCAATCGGTGCAACATTGCAACGCACCCCTTGGCATTCGCGGCGCGCTGTGGCCGATTGACCGCTTGGGACTGCTATGAAGCAGGGAGGTCAATTTGGCACTGTTTAGTAAGACGCACACGCGCGCCCTCACCGGCGCACTCCTGGCCGGCAGCGCGCTGACCGCGGCCAGCCCCGCATGGGCGCAGGCCGCTGGCGAGAATGACGACGACATCATCATCGTCACCGCGCAGAAGCGTTCGCAGAACCTGCAGGACGTGCCGGTTGCGATCACCGCGCTGGGTACCGAAAAGCTCGAGGAACTGAACGTCAGCGAACTGCAGGACGTGGTGAAATTCCTCCCTTCGGTGACGATCCAGACGCTCGCCCCGGGGTTCAGCCAGGTCTATTTCCGCGGCGTTGCCAGTGGCGAGAACGCCAACCACTCGGCCTCGCTGCCGACGGTGGGCACCTATCTCGACGAAATGCCGATCACGACCATCCAGGGCGCGCTCGACATCCACGCCTACGACCTCGCCCGCGTCGAGGCGCTGGCCGGGCCGCAAGGCACGCTCTACGGCGCCAGCTCGATGGCCGGTACGATCAAGATCGTGACCAATCAGCCGGATTATTCGGGCACCTATGGCGCGATGGACGTCGAGGTGAACAGCGTCGCCCATGGCGGTGTCGGCGGCACGGTGGAAGGCTTCGCCAACATCAAGCTGACCGATCGCGCGGCCATGCGCATCGTCGCCTGGTATCGCCACGATGCCGGTTATATCGACAATATCCCCGGCAGCCGGACCTATCCGACATCGGGCATCACCCAGACCAACGCCAGGCTGGTCAAGGACAATTACAACGACGTCGATACCTATGGCGCGCGCATGGCGCTGGGCATCGAACTCAACGACAACTGGACCGTGCGCCCCACGCTGATGGGCCAGGTGCAGACCGCCAACGGCAGTTTCGCCCAGGAACGCTCGACCGCCGTCACCGGCGACCTGCAGACGGTGCAGTACAATCCCGAATATTCGCGTGACGAATGGTTGCAGGCCGCGCTGACTATCGAAGGCAAGATCGGCAACTGGGACCTGGTCGCGACCGGCGGCCACCTGTGGCGCAAGGACCGGGTGGAATCGGATTATTCCGACTACTCTTATTTCTACGACGCGCTGTATGGCTATGGTTCGTATTTCTACGACAATAATTACGACCTGATCAGCCCCAACCAGTACATCAAGGGCGGCGACAAATATCGCCGGGCCTTCGGGGAACTGCGCATCGCCAGCCCGTCCGATGCGCCGATCCGGTTCATCGGCGGCGTCTTCGCGCAGCGCCAGCGGCACGAGATTACGCAGAATTACATCATCGACGATCTGACCGACCTGTTCGTCGTCACCGGCACCGGCAGCGATATCTGGCTGACCCGCCAGACCCGCATCGACCGCGACTATGCGGCATTCGGCGAACTGAGCTTCGACATCACCAGCAAGCTGACGGTGACCGGCGGTGCGCGCTATTACAAATACAAGAACTCGCTGGTCGGCTTCTTCGGCTATAGCGCCAACTATTCCAGTCGGACGGGCGAGGCCGCCTGTTTCGCCGGGCCGATCGTGCCGGGCAGCCCGTGCACCAATCTGGACAAGGTCACCTCGGATACCGGCGCGATCTACAAGGCGAATGTGACCTACAAGATCACGCCCGATGTGATGGTCTATGCCACATTCTCGCAGGGCTTCCGCCCGGGCGGGATCAACCGGCGCGGTACGCTGGCACCCTACAAGCCGGACGATCTCAACAATTACGAGATCGGCTGGAAGACCAAGTTCGGCCCGGTCACCTTCAACGGTGCGGTGTATCAGGAAGACTGGAACGACATCCAGCTGTCCTTCCTCGGCGCCAATGGCCTGACCGAGATCCGCAACGCCGGCATCGCCCGGATTCGCGGGGTCGAGGCGGACTTCAACTATCGTTCGGGCGGGCTGTCTTTGACTCTCGCGGGCAGCTACAACGATGCGACGATCCGCAAGGATTTCTGCCGCATCGCCAACCCGGCGTTCGACTGCACCTACGATCCGGGCGACGGGCGCACCAATGCCCTGCTCGCGTCGGCGGGTACGCAATTGCCGGTCACCGCGAAGTTCAAGGGCAATGCCGTGGCGCGCTACGAATTCCCGCTGGGTTCGTGGGAAGCGCATTTCCAGGGCGCGCTGGCCTATATCGGCAAGCGGCGGAGCGACCTGCGCGATACCGAAAACGGTATCAAGGGCTTCTTCCCGTCCTACACCACGCTCGATCTCAGCATCGGCGCGAAGAAGGACAATGTCCGCTGGGAAATCTTCGCCTCGAACATTTTCGACAGCCGCGGCGTGATCAACAGCGGGGTGCAGTGCCTCGAAACCACCTGCGGCGATCCCGACGGGATCAGCAGCACCGGCGGCGTGTTCTACGACACGGTGATCAAGCCGCGCATCATCGGGATCAAGGCCGGGTTCGATTTCTGACCGGGCTTCCCAGATGACCGAAACCACAGGAAGGCCGGGCCGCAAGCTCGGCCTTCTTGCCGCCATCGCCCTGATCATGGGCAATATGATCGGGTCCGGCGTGTTCCTGCTGCCCGCCAGCCTTGCCCCCTATGGGTGGAATGCGGTGCTCGGCTGGATTGCGACCATCGCCGGCACGCTGGTGCTGGCCTGGGTGTTCGCCGCGCTTACCCGCGCACGGCCGCAGGCGCGCGATCCGGCGGGTTTCGTGACCGAGGCATTCGGCGAATTGCCCGCCTTCTTCGTTTCGTGGCTCTATTGGGTGTCGGTCTGGGCGGCGGTCGCCTCGATCTCGATGGCCGGGGTGAGTTACCTCTCGTCGCTGATCCCGGCGATCGGCGCGACGCCCTTCATCCCGTCGCTCTGCGCGATGACGCTGGTGTGGACGATGACGCTGGTGAACCTGCGCGGGGTGCGCGCGGCGGGCAATTTCCAGATGCTGACGCTGGCGCTCAAATTGTTGCCGCTGGTCGCGGTGATCGTGCTGGCGGTGGTGGTGCTGGGCGGCGGCAATGGCGAAATCCGGCCGTTCGACCCCGGTGAAATCAACGGCAGCCAGTTGGGCGGCGCGGCAGCGCTGACGCTGTTCGCCCTGCTCGGCTTCGAATGCGCCAGCGTGGCGGCGGGACAGGTCGAAAACCCCGAAGTCAACGTGCCGCGCGCGACCATCTGGGGCACCGCGCTGACCGGACTGGTCTATCTGCTGGTCTGCTCGGCGGTTGCGCTGATGCTGCCCGAAGCGGTCGCCTCCGCCTCGCCCGCGCCGCTGGCGACCTTCATGGAAACATACTGGAACAGCGGATCGGGCCAGGTGCTCAGCGCCTTCGCGATCATTTCCTGCGTCGGCGCGGTCAACGGCTGGGTGCTGATGCAAGGCGAATTGCCGCGCAACATGGCCGAACGCGGGATCCTGCCCGCATGGTTCGCGGTGACCGATGCGCGCGGCACCCCGGTGCGCGCGCTGCTGATGTCGGGCGGGGTGGCGACGTTCTTCCTCGTCTTCACCGCCAGCCGCTCGATGCAGGGGATCTACGAATTCCTGCTGCTGCTTTCGACCAGCGCGACGCTGTGGCTCTACCTGTTGTGCGCGATGGCGGCGTGGAAGATGAAAGTGGCGCGCCTCTTCGCGGTGATCGGCGCGCTCTACGCGGTGTGGACCCTGTGGGGTGCCGGGCTGGAAGCAGGGGCGTGGAGCGTCGCGCTCGCGCTGGCCGGCTTGCCGCTCTACTGGCTGGCGAAACGCCACCGCGCGGCGGCGCCATCCGCCTGAGGCCGGTCCGGCGCTAGCCCGCCAGGCTTTCCAGCCATTGCGCCGCCAGCGCCTCGGCCTCTTCGGCGGTGAAGGGCGCATTGCCCTGGGCGAGTTCCAGCCACAGGCCGTCGATCAGCGCCGTCAGCGCGATGGCCGGCAGGCGTGCATCCTTCAGGCCGGGCCGCCACGCCATCAGCAGCGCTTCCAGCCCGCTGCGGAAATCGCCATAGACCTCGGCCCGCACGGCGGCGACGCGGGCATCGCTGCGCGCCAGGCTCCAGAAACCGATATAGCTGGCGAGCAGGTCCGCCCCGGCGATCGGCGGGCGGAAATTGGCGGTGAGATAGGCCAGCAGCCGCGCGCGCGGATCGGGGCCGGCGGCGGCCACCGCCGCCTCCAGCGCCTCGGCGATCAGCGCGCCCGTCCAGCGGTAGGTTTCGGCAATCGCGTCGGACACGCCGGCGAAATAATGCCGCAGCAATCCCGGCGAGACGCCCGCCTCGGCGCAGATCGCGCGCACCGAAACCCCCGCCGCGCCCTTCGCGCCGAGCACGCGTGCGGTCGCCTCGATCAGGCTCTGTCGCCGTTCGTCGGGATCGGCGCGGGAAAAGGCGGGTTGCTGGCTCATCGCTGGCTTGTTATACGAGTGTATAGCAAGGAATCGCGCATGGCAACGCAAGCAGCAAACGACAGGCTGGACACCGGGACGAGCGACCCGCTCGACGGGTGGAGCCTGCCCGCATGGACCTATCGCGATGCGGAATTTTTCGCGGTGGAACAGCAGCGGATCTTCCGCCCCAGCTGGCAGGTCGTCTGCCACGTCAGCGACATCCCCGGGCCGGGCGACTGGCATTCGCTCGATTATGCGGGCGAGAGCGTGATCGCGGTGCGCGGGCGCGACGACGTGCTGCGCGCCTTCACCAATGTCTGCCGCCACCGCGGCTCGCGCATTGTCGATGGGGCGAGCGGCTGCGCGAAGAAGCTGGTGTGCCCCTATCACGCCTGGACCTACGAACTCGACGGCACGCTGACCGGCGTGCCCGACAGCGCCAGCTATCCCACGCTCGACAAGCGCAAGGCAGGCCTCGCCCCGGTCGAGCTGGAGGTGTGGCGCGGCTTCGTCTTCGTCCGGCTGGACAATGATGGCGGGCCGAGTGTCGCGCAGATGATGGCGCCATACGAGGCGATGGTGGCCCCCTATCGCTTCGAGGAGCTGGAGGCGCTCGGCCGCGTCACCCTGCGCCCGCGCGACGTCAACTGGAAGAACGTGGGCGACAATTATTCGGACGGGCTGCACATCCCCGTCGCCCATCCCGGCCTGACCCGCCTGTTCGGCAAGAGCTACGGGATCGAGGCGGAACCGCATGTCGACCGCATGTGGGGCGAGATGATGGACCGCCCATCGGACAATTGGTCCGAACGGCTTTACCAGCGCCTGCTGCCGCCGGTGCCGCACCTGCCGGAAGACCGGCAGCGCTTCTGGCTCTATTTCAAGCTGTGGCCCAATGTCGCCTTCGACATCTATCCCGACCAGGTGGACTTCATGCAGTGGCTGCCGGTCAGCCCGACGCAATGCCTGATCCGCGAGATCAGCTATGTCCTGCCCGATGCCCCCGATTATGAATGGCGGCGCGAAATGCGCGCGGCGCGCTACCTCAACTGGCGGATCAACCGGCAGGTCAATGCCGAGGATACCGCGCTGATCACCCGCGTGCAGCAGGGGATGGAAAGCCGCAGCTTCTCGATCGGTCCGCTGAGCGACAAGGAAGTCTGCCTCAGGCATTTCTGCCAGCGGATGCGCACCATCATCCCCGCCGCGCGCGAAGAACACCAACCGGCACCGGGCTGGAGCCAAGCATGACCCAGAAATACGACGCAGTGATCATCGGCGCGGGCCATAATGGCCTGACCTGCGCCTTCTACCTGGCCCGCGCTGGGCTGAAGGTGCGCATCGTCGAGCGGCGCGATGTCGTCGGCGGCGCGGCGGTGACCGAGGAATTCCACCCCGGTTTCCGCAATTCGGTGGCGAGTTACACCGTCAGCCTGCTGCAGCCCAAAGTGATCGAGGACATGCGGCTGGCCGATCATGGCTATCGCGTGATCGAACGGCCGATCTCCAACTTCCTGCCGCAACCGGCCGATGGTGCGGGGCCAGCCTATCTCAAGCTGGGCGGCGGGCTGGAACGCACGCAGGAGGAATTCCGCAAGTTCTCCGCCGCCGATGCGGCTGCGCTGCCCGCCTATTACGATGCGCTGGAAGGCGTTGCCGAGGTGCTGCGCAGCCTTGCGCTCAAGAGCCCGCCCAACGTCGGCGACGGGCTGCGCACGCTGGTGGATGGCGCCTCGCAGGGCTGGGGCCTGTCGCGGCTGGGGCTGGAGGCCAAGCGCGACGTGCTCGACCTGTTCACCAAATCGGCCACCAGCTTCCTTGGCCAGTGGTTCGAAAGCGAACCGGTCAAGGCGGCGTTCGGCTTCGATGCGGTGGTCGGCAATTATGCCAGCCCCGATACGCCGGGCAGCGCCTATGTGCTGCTGCACCACGTCTTCGGCGAAGTGAACGGCAAGAAGGGCGCCTGGGGCCATTGCGTCGGCGGGATGGGCACGATCACGCAGATCATGGCCAAGGTCTGCCGCCAGCTGGGCGTGGAGATCAGCCTCGAAAGCCCGGTCGCCGAAGTGCTGGTGGATGGCGACAAGGTGGCGGGCGTGAAGCTGGAAAGCGGCGAGGAAGTGGCCGCTGCGCGGGTGATCGCCAATGTCGGGCCCAAGCTGCTCTATGGCAAGATGGTGCCGCAAAGCGCCCAGCCGGAAGATTTCCGCCGCCGGATGCGCGGGTTCAAGGCGGGCGGCGGCACCTTCCGCATGAATGTGGCGCTCAGCGAGCTGCCCAAATTCACCTGCCTGCCCGAGCCGGGCGAACACCATCAGAGCGGCATCATCATCGCGCCAACGCTCGCCTACATGGACAAGGCCTTCCTCGATGCGAAGGCCGATGGCTGGTCGAAGGCGCCGATCGTCGAAATGCTGATCCCCAGCACGGTGGACGACAGCCTCGCGCCGCCGGGGCAGCATGTCGCCAGCCTGTTCTGCCAGCAATTCGCGCCCGAACTGCCCGACGGCAGGGACTGGGACGACGAGGAAGATGCCGCCGCCGATACGATCATCGACACGGTGGAGGCCCATGCACCCGGCTTCCGCGCCTCGGTCCTCGGGCGGCAGGTGCTCAGCCCCAAGGGGCTATACCGCAAGTTCGGCCTGGTCGGCGGCGACATCATGCACGGGCACATGAGCCTCGACCAATTGTGGAGCGCGCGCCCGGTGCTGGGCCACGGCGCCTATCGCGGCCCGGTGAAGGGCCTCTACATGTGCGGCGCAGGCACCCACCCCGGCGGCGGCGTGACCGGCGCACCGGGCCACAATTGTGCGCGCGAGGTGATCGCCGACCGGGGCAGCTTCAAGCGCTTCAGGAGCTGAGCGCCGCCTCGACCGCGGCGATATGCGCCTGCTTTTCTTCCTCCGGCAGGAAGGAACCGGCAAAGCTGTTCGCCGCGAGCCGGGCGATATCCGCTGCCGACAGGTCGAGTGCGTGGGCGATGGCGCGGTAATTGTCGTTCACATAGCCGCCGAAATAGGATGGGTCGTCTGAATTGACCGTGGCCGCGATGCCGAGGTCGAGCATCCGCTTGACCGGGCTGTCCTCGATCCTCTCGATCACGCAGAGCTTGAGGTTGGAGAGCGGGCACACGGTCAGCGTCTGCCCGTCGGCGACGATCCGTTCGACCAGCGCGCTATCCTCCAGCGCGCGATTGCCGTGGTCGATCCGGTCGATGCCGATCACGTCGAGCGCTTCCCAGACATATTCGGGCGGCCCTTCCTCTCCCGCATGGGCGACCAGCTTCAGCCCGCGTTCGCGCGCGGCGGCGAAGACGCGGGCGAATTTGGCGGGCGGGTGGCCGACCTCCGAGGAATCGAGCCCGACCCCGGCGATCCGGTCGAGCCAGGGTTCGGCCTGCGCCAGCGTGGCAAAGGCGGATTCCTCGTCGAGATGGCGCAGGAAGCACATGATCAGGCGATAGGTGATGCCGAAGCGCGCCTCGCCTGCATCCAGCGCGCGCAGGATGCCGCCGATCGCCGTGTCGAAGCTCACCCCGCGTTCGGTATGGCCCTGCGGATCGAAGAAGATTTCGACGTGGCGCACAGTGTCGGCATGCGCGCGTTCGAGATAGGCCATCGTCAGGTCGAAGAAATCCTGTTCTTCGCGCAGCACCCCCATGCCCTGGTAATAGATGTCGAGAAAGTCCTGCAGGTTCGAGAAATCATAGGCCGCGCGGACCTCTTCCACGCTGGCAAAGGGGATGGCGATCCCGTTGCGCTTCGCCAGCGCGAACATCAGTTCGGGTTCCAGCGACCCTTCGATATGCAGGTGCAGTTCGGCCTTGGGCAGGCGGGCGATCAATGCGTCGCGCGGGTCGGTTGCGGTGTCGGCCATGTCAGTCCTGTTCCTGCCCTTCGCCAAGGATGATCGCGGCTTCGGGCTTGTGCGCGCGAATCTCTTCTTGGCTCAGGCCGATGATCTCATGCGGGAAAATCAGCCAGTCTTCGGTTTCGTGGATGAAGTAATCGGGCACCAGCGCGGTCCGGTTGCGCGACGGCTTGTAATATACCGTGGCGATCCGCACCTCGCGCGGCATGTTGTGGCGGCATCGCTGGGCCAGTTCGTCGAGGAAAGCGGCCACCGAACGCCCGGTGTCGAACACATCGTCGATCACCAGCAGCCGGTCATCCGGGTTCAGCGTGTCGATCAGGTAACCCAGCGCATAGACCCGCACACTGGGTTCGGCCTGGTCGATCGAGCGGTAGGACGAGGTGCGGATCGCGATATGGTCGCTGCATACGCCGCGATATTCCAGCAGTTCCTGCACCGCGATGCCGATCGGCGCGCCGCCGCGCCAGATGCCGACGATATGCGTCGGTGCGAAACCGGATTCGAGGATGAGGTTGGCGAGGCGGTAGGAATCCTCGAGCAGCCCGTTGGCGGTGAGATATGTCTTGGCGATGGTCACCGGGCCATTCCTGCCCGAATGCCCGCATCATTGCCAGCGGCGAACGGGCTGCCGACGCTCAAATTTCGACCATGCGCCATGCGCCCGGTGCCAGCGTGCCCAGCGACCAGTCGCCGATGCTCCGGCGCACCAGCCGCAAGGTCGGGAACCCGGTGGCGGCGGTCATCCGGCGGACCTGCCGGTTGCGCCCTTCGCGGATCGTCAGTTCGATCCAGCAATCGGGCACGCTCTTGCGATAACGCACCGGCGGGTCGCGCGGCCACAAGTCCGGCGGGGCGATCCGGCGCGCCTCTGCCGGGCGGGTCATCCCGTCTTTCAGCGGCACGCCTCGGCCCAGCGCCGCCAGCGCATCTTCCGTAATCTCGCCTTCGACCTGCACGAGATAGGTCTTGGGCAGTTTGAATTTCGGATCGGCAATGCGCGCTTGCAGCCGCCCGTCGTCGGTCAGCAGCAGCAGCCCCTCGCTGTCGCGGTCGAGCCGCCCGGCGGGATAGACGCCGGGCAGGTCGATATGGTCCGACAGCGTGGCCCGCGCGCCGTCGCTGCCCTTGTCGGTGAACTGGCTGAGCACGCCATAGGGTTTGTTGAACAGGACGAGGCGGGACATGCGGGCGCTGGCGGCGGGCCTATTTATAGACCGTGCCGCCCTTCATCACATGGTCGACATGTTCGAGCACGCGGATATCGTCCAGCGGGTTGCCGGTGACCGCGATCATGTCGGCATATTTGCCCGGCGCGATGCTGCCCAATTCGCTCTCGTGGCCGACCAGCGTCGCCGCGTCGATCGTGGCCGAACGGATCGCCTGCAGCGGGGTCATGCCGTAGCGGACCATATAGGCGAACTGGCGCGCATTCATCCCGTGCGGATAGACGCCGGCATCGGTGCCGAAGCCGATCTTCACCCCCAGCTTCACCGCCTTGGCGAAGCCCTGGCGCTGGGTTTCGGTCGTCTCGCGGTTCTTGCGCAGATATTCCTCGGGCCAGCCTTCCTTCGTGCCGATCTCGTCGATGTAATCGCCGTTGAAAATGTCCATCACCAGCCACACGCCGCGGTCCTTGGCCATCTGCAGCCCCTCGTCGTCGATCAGGCTGGCATGTTCGATGCTGTGGACCCCGGCGCGGATCGCGTTCTTGATCCCTTCGGCGCCGTGGGCATGGGCGGTGGCATAGCTGCCATGCTCCTTGGCCACCTGCACCGCGGCGCGCATTTCCGCTTCGGTCAGTTCGGGCTCGCCCGGTTCGGTGCCGATCGCCAGCACCGCGCCGGTGCCGATCAGCTTGAGGAAATCGACATGGTTGGCGAACAGGAATTCGGCCCGATCATGCGCCTGCTGCGGGGTGGAAACGACCCCCAGCCGCATATCGGCGGGCAACTGGTCGTTGGGCACCACGCCGTTCAATTCGCCGCCGCCGCCCGGATGGGTGAGATAGGCCCCGGCGACGAACATGCGCGGCCCCGGCACAAGCCCGCGTTCGATCGCGTCGCGCAGCGCCACATCGGTCAACCCGCGATAGGTGCCGACATCGCGCACGGTGGTGAAGCCGGCTTCCAGCGTGACCCGGGCATTATGCGCGCCGTAAAGCGCGGTCAGCTGCGGCGAGGTCTTGAGCGGCAGGGCGACATCGGCATCCTGCCCCACATCGGCCAGATGGGTGTGCAGGTCGAACAGGCCCGGCAGCACCGTATAGGCCGACCAGTCGACCCGCTCGGCCCCTTCGGGCGTCGGCCCGCAAGCCTCCACCCGGGCGATCCGCTCGCCTTCCACCAGCACGCATTGCCCGGCCTGCAGCGCGCCGCTCGCGACATCGAGCAGCCGCCCCGCCTCGACATAGAGCGTCTGGGCGCTCGCCGGGGTCGCGGCGGCCAGCGCGAGGGCGGCGATCAGCCGGCGCATCACTTGGCCGTCAGGTCCTTGAGGATCGAAAGGTAGAAAGTGATCCCCGGCTCGATATTGAGCAGCGGCATGCGTTCGTTGAGCCCGTGCGAGAATTCATCGGATTCCTTCATCATCGTGGCGCTCGCCCCGTAACTCGGCACGCCGAGCGCGCGGTACCACATCGAATCCGACGCGCCGGAGGATTGCGACGGCACGATCGGCACGTCGCCCCACGCCGCCTTTACCGCCTTGCTCGCCGCCTTGAGGAAGGCCGGGTCCATCGGCGAGGCCGGGCTTTCGGTCGATGCATCGCCGGTCACATCGGTGATCGTCACCTGCGGATCGCCGACCACGCCGGCCAGTTCCTGGCGGATTTCCTCGCGGCTGTGGCCGGGGAAAACGCGGCAATTGACGTTGGCGGTGGCGCGCTGGGGCAGGGCGTTCTGCGCATGCCCGCCTTCCACCATGGTGACGACGCAGGTCGTGCCGATCTGCCCGACATAGCCGTAATTGGCGCGCAGCACCGCCAGCGCGGCGGGATCGTCCTTATTGGCGAGGAAGGCGGTGAGGGCGGCGGCAACCGCCGGGTCGCCTTCCTGCTCGGCCTGCACCTTCAGCGCGGCGCGGGTGATGTCGTTCACCTCGGGCGCGAAATGATAGGCACCGATCTTCTCCAGCGCGGTCGACAGCTGGACGATCGCATTGTCGGGCCGCGGGGCGGAGCTGTGGCCACCGGGGTTGGTCACTTCCAGCTGGTAATCGACATAGGTCTTCTCTGCGCCCTGCCAGCTCCAGAACATCGGCTGGTTGGTTTCTTCCGACAGGCGCCCCGACGAGCCGTCGACATTGAGCACGATGCTCGCGCCTTTCAGCTTTTCGGCGATCACCTTGCTGGTCGCCATCGTGGTTTCCTCGTCGCCCGAATAGGCGATCACGATGCTGCGCCGGGGCTTGTAGCCCTGGCGGCGCAATTCGATCACCGAAGACAGCGCCAGCGCGGCGTCGAACTTGGTGTCGCTCGCGCCCCGGCCGAACAGGTAGCCGTTCTCCACCACCGGGGTGAAGGGATCGCGCTCCCAGTCTGCGGGCTTGGCCTCGACCACGTCCATATGCGCCGAAATCACTACCGGCCCCAGGCTCGGGTCGCTGCCCTTCCAGGTGGCAATGAAATAGGCGGTATCGTCGAACGGCACGATCTCGATGTCGTCCTCCGACCAGCCGGCCTTGAGCAGCGCGTCGCGGAACAGCTCGGCCACCTTGATCGTCTGGTTGCCCTCGCCGCGCACCGAGCGCATGGCGATCGCCTGCTTCGACAGGTCGAGCACCTGCGCTGCCGCTTCGGGATGGTCCTTGGCCCCCAGCGGCGCGGCGCCGAAGCTGGCCGAGGCGAGCATGGCCAGCACCAGCGGGCGGGCGAAGGAACGGGCGAGCTTCTGGGCAAGGATGGAATGATGCATGGCGACCCCGGTTGCGATTGTCGCCCGCAACTATTGGCGCGCCGCGCGCGCTTGTCCAGCCGCCGCTTGCCGCATGGGCAGGCAGGGGAGCCCGAAGGCAAAGATCACTATCGAAAAAGGATTGTCTGGTGCGGTCGAGAAGACTCGAACTTCCACGGCCTTTCGGCCACAACGACCTCAACGTTGCGCGTCTACCAGTTCCGCCACGACCGCACACAGTCATCCGGGATGGCCGTGCAAAATGGCGTGTCCCGTCGGTAGGCGAGCGCCCCTAGCAAAGCGCCTTCCCTTCCGCAAGCGGTTGCGTGAGGGGCGGCGATATTGCTCGCCAATCGCGCGGATGGCCGGTTTGGGGGCGGCGGCCGGGCGTGATCGGCCCCTTGATCCGTCGCCCATCCGTCCCGCTGTGGAACGCTGCCTGCGGAGCGCTTGCGCGAACAGTAAACGCGGCGTCAACCATGATCCATGCCCAGCGCCGCGATCCTGTTCCTGGCCGCCATGACCCAGCCCGCCATCGCCCAACCGGCGAGCGCGCCGCCACCGGGCGATCCCCCCGGTAACGCCCCGTCCGCTCGGGCAACGCCGGTGGCGCATGGCTCCGGGATCGCCGCCCGCGCGAGCGTCACCATCCTGCGCGCCGAACGGATCGACCTCGCCCATCCGCAGCCGGAGCATGGCCCGCGCCGGGCCGAGCGGCGCGACGATGGCGGGCGGCTGTGGATCGAATTCAGCTAGGGCGCTGCCCCCCCGAACGGCAGGTTTTGCGGGCACGCAGGGGAAAATCGCACACCGCCCTTCCACCGGTGGCGGGGGGCGGCTAAGCGGCGGTCCAACCGATTCACCCGGATCATCCCGGACCATGGAGACCAAGAGATGGCTGATGCCACCGACGACCGCCTGCGCCTGCTGATCGAGCGCATCGAACGCCTCGAAGAAGAGAAGAAGGGTATCGCCGACGATATCCGCGACGTTTACGCCGAGGCCAAGGCGGTGGGTTACGACGCCAAGATCATGCGCCAGATCGTGCGCCTGCGGAAGATGAAGCCCGACGACCGCGCCGAGATGGAAATGGTGCTCGATACCTACAAGGCGGCCTTGGGCCTGGGCTGATCGGCGGCTAGTCTCCTGTTTCATACAGAGCAGGAGATTCGCCGATGATCGTTACCACCACCCCCACCGTCGAAGGACGTCCCACGCAGGACTACCTCGGCATCGTCACCGGCGAGGTGATCGTCGGCGCCAATCTGTTCCGCGACCTCTTCGCCAGCATCACCGACATCGTCGGCGGGCGTTCGGGCAAGTATGAAGACGTGCTGGCCCGCGCGCGCAAGGAAGCGATCGCGGAAATGCAGGAAGAAGCGCGCAAGCTGGGCGGCAACGCCGTGGTCGGGGTCGATCTCGATTACGAGGTGCTGGGCCAGAACGGCTCGATGCTGATGGTCAGCGCCAGCGGCACGGCCGTGCGCCTTTGACCGCGCAGATTCGCCCCGCAGATGCCGCGCGCGATGCGGCGGCCTGCGCGGCGATCTACCGCCCTTTCGTCCGCGAAAGCTGGACCAGCTTCGAACTGAAGGCGCCCGATGCCGCCGAAATGGCGCGCCGGATCGACGAGGCCCGCGCGCATCACGGCTGGTTCGTGGCGGAAGACCATGCGGGGCGGCTGCTCGGCTATTGCTATGCCTCGCAGCACCGCAGCCGGGCCGCCTATCGCACATCCTGCGATGTGGCGATCTATGTCGCGCCGGTGGCTGCGCGGCGGGGGATCGGGCGCGCGCTTTACACCATGTTGTTCGACGAGTTGCGGCACCGCAGATACCACGCCGCCTTCGCCGGGATCGCCCTGCCCAATGCGGCGAGCATCGGCCTGCACCGCGCGATGGGCTTCGGCGAAGTCGGTACCTATCGCGAGGTCGGGTGGAAGATGGGCGGCTGGCGCGATGTCAGCTGGTGGCAGCTGGTGTTGTAGGATGGTTGCCCTTGGCCGCTCTGGCGGTGTAAGGGCGCGCATCTTCAAGCCATTCAAACCGACAAGAGACCCATGGCAGGCCATTCCAAGTTCAAGAACATCATGCACCGCAAGGGCGCGCAGGACAAAAAGCGCTCGGCGATGTTTTCCAAGCTTTCGCGCGAAATCACCGTCGCGGCCAAGATGGGCATGCCCGATCCGGACATGAACCCGCGCCTGCGCCTGGCGGTCAACGCGGCCAAGGCGCAGTCGATGCCGAAGGACAATATCCAGCGCGCGATCGACAAGGCGGCCGCCGCCGGCGGCGAGGATTACGAGGAAGTGCGCTACGAAGGCTACGGCCCGGGCGGCGTCGCGCTGATCGTCGAGGCGCTGACCGACAACCGCAACCGCACTGCCACCAATGTGCGCACTGCCTTCTCCAAGAATGGCGGCAATTTGGGCGCCAGCGGCGCGGTGAGCCACGGGTTCGACCGGCTCGGCCTGATCGAATACAAGGTTGGCGCGGGTGACGAGGAAACCGTGCTCGAAGCCGCGATCGAAGCGGGCGCCGACGATGTCGAAAGCGACATGGGCGAAGATGGCGGCCACTCGATCTGGACCAGCGTCGATGCGCTGCACGAAGTCGCCGCCGCACTGGAAAAGGTGCTGGGCGAAGCCGACAGCGTCAAGCTGGCGTGGAAGCCCAACATCACCGTCGCAATGGACGAAAGCTCCGCCGGAACGCTGCTCAAGCTGGTCGACACGCTCGACGACGACGACGACGTGCAGACCGTGTGGGGCAATTACGAAATCCCCGACGAGGTGATGGAAAAGCTGGGCTAGGGCTGCTTCATGCCGGGCTGCAAACGGTCCTTGCCTGCGCTCCCGGTGCTCATGGACATTGATGTCCACTGCGCGCCGGTTCTCGGCAAGAACCGTTTTCGCCGAGGCCTGAACCAGCCCGATTTGCGGGATCGGCGGTGCTGATCCTCGGCCTCGACCCCTCGCTCAGCTGCACCGGCTGGGGCATCGTCCGCAGCGAAGGGGCGCGGCTGGCGCATATCGCCAACGGCCAGATTGCGACCGACAGCAAGGCGCCGCTGGCCGAGCGGCTGCTCCACTTGCACGACGCGGTGCATGCGGTGATCGGGCAATATGCGCCCGACCGCGCGGCGGTGGAGGAAGTCTTCGTCAACAAGAACCCGCAGAGCACGCTCAAGCTGGCGCAGGCGCGCGGTGCGGTGCTGGCGGCCTGCGGGCGCGGGTCGCTGCCGGTCAACGAACATGCCGCACGGCTGGTGAAGAAGGCGGTGGTCGGCACCGGTGCGGCGGAAAAGGCGCAGGTCCAGGCGATGCTCAAGGTGTTGCTGCCCGGCATCGCCGTGGCCGGGGCCGATGCCGCCGACGCGCTGGCGGTGGCGATTGCCGACGCGCATCTGGCGAAGGGATAAGCGGGCCGGCCCCCTGTCCTACACGGCGCGGCTGCGCTAGCACGCCCGGCATGATCCGCCGCCCCGACCAGCGCCAGCGCCGCCCGGTTTTCGCCGCCACGCGCCCGGCAGGTTTTTTCGGGCCAGGACAGTGTAACACCCGGTCCATGTCCTGGTGTATCATCGGGCCGCAAAAGGGGGATGAGCGATGTATCTGGTGGTGTTCCGCAACCGCAAGCGCGCCGATATGGACGCCGCCGCATATGCTGCCGATGCCGCGGCGATGGAGGCGCTGGCGCGAGTGCAGCCCGGCTTCCGCTCGTTCAAGAGCTATACTTCCGACGATGGCGAGGTAATCGCCCTGTCCGAATGGGCGGACGAGCCATCGGCGCGCGGCTGGGGGCGGCAGGCAGAGCATCTTGCGGTCCAGCGCCGGGGCCGCGATAGCTATTATGCGAGCTACACGCTGTTCGCCTGCGCCGATCCGCGCATCCATCACTTCGAAGCCAAGGACCCATCGTGACCATCACCCTCTACGGCATTCCCAATTGCGACACGGTCAAGAAGGCGCGCAAATGGCTCGACGAGCAGGGGATCGCCTACGACTTCCACGACTACAAGAAGCAGGGCGTCGATCCGGCGAAGCTCAGGGTCTGGGCCGGCGAGGCGGGGTGGGAGGTGCTGCTCAACCGCCGCGGGACGACCTTCCGCGCGCTGCCCGACGAGCTGAAGGACGGGATCGACGCCGGCAAGGCGGTGGAGATCATGGCCGGGCATACATCCACCATCAAACGCCCCGTGGTCGAACATCCCGGCGGGCTGCTGGTCGGCTTCGACGCGCGCGCCTGGGCCAATGCGCTGGCCTGACCGCGCTGGGGGCTGACGGGTGAATGTGCTGGAAATCATCGCCGTGGCGCTCGGGCTGGCCAATATCGGCCTGCTCGTGCGGCGCAGCATCTGGAACTACCCCTTCGGCATGGCGATGGTCGCGCTCTATGCGCTGATCTTCTTCGAGGCGAAGCTGTATGGCGAGGCGGGGCTGCAGGTCTTCTTCTTCGCGGTGCAGGGCTGGGGCTGGCTGCTGTGGGCGCGCGCGGGCGGGCTGGACCATGCAGTGGCGGTGCAGCGGATGGGCTGGCCGGCGCGGATCGGCGCGCTGGCGCTGGTCGTCGCCTGGACGCTGGGGCAGGGGATGGCGATGCACCGCATGACCGATGCCGCAATGCCCTATGCCGATGCCGCGATCACCGGCGCCAGCGTGGTCGCGCAGGTGCTGCTCTCGCTTCGCCGGATCGAGAACTGGGTGTTATGGATCGCGATCGATGTGGCTTCGATCGCGCTCTATATCCAGCGCGACCTGCAGCTGACCGCCGGGCTCTACGCTGCGTTCCTGTTGCTGTCGGCGGTCGGGCTGGTCGAATGGCTGCGGGCTGAAAGGGCGCAGCAGCCGGCATGATCCGCATCTGTTTCCACGGCGCGGAAAGCACCGGCAAGTCGGTGCTGGCAGAGCGGCTGGCGCGCGAGTTGGGCTGCCCCTGGGTGCCCGAATATGGCCGCGCCTACGCCGAGGAGCATGGCACCGCCTTTACCATGGACGATCTGCTGGCGATCGCGCGCGGGCAGGATGCGGCGATGCGCGCCGCCTGTGCGGACAGGCCGCCGCTGGTCCTGCTCGACACCGACCCGCTGATGACGTCGGCCTGGGCGCAGATGCTGTTCGGCGAAGTGCCGGACGAATTGCTCGCCTATGACAAGGCGGACCACTACCTGCTGTTCGCCGCCGACACGCCATGGCAGGCCGATGGCACGCGCATGTTCGGCAGCGACGCAGGCCGCGCGCGCTTCGCTGCGGTGGCGGAGGAGATGCTGCTGCGCGCCGGGGTGCCGTTCACCCGTATTGCCGGGGACTGGGCAGCACGCGAGCAATATGTCCGCCGCGTGATCGCGGCGCTGACCGCTTGACCCCCCGCTTGACCTCGGTGCAACCCGGCGCATGGTGCCCGCGATGAAGCAACTCACCCTCCTGCTCGCCGCGATCGCCGCGGCGCTTTTTGCCCTCCCGGCGGCAGCCGACCCGGCAGTGCCGCTGATCATCGGCCATCGCGGCGCGAGCGGGGAGCGGCCCGAACATACGCTCGCCTCCTATGAACGCGCGATCGACGAAGGCGCGGACTATATCGAGCCGGACCTTGTCTTCACCAGCGACGGCGTGCTGGTCGCGCGGCACGAGAACGATATTTCGGGCACTACCGACGTTGCCGACCATCCCGAATTCGCCGACCGCAAGGCGACCAGGCTGATCGACGGGCAGGAGGTCACCGGCTGGTTTACCGAGGATTTCACCCTCGCCGAGCTGAAGACGCTCCGCGCGAAGGAGCGACTGCCCGCGATCCGCCCGGACAACACCGCCTATGACGGGCAGTTCGAGGTGCCGACGCTGGCCGAAATCCTCGCGCTGGTGAAACGCAAGGAAGCCGAAACCGGTCGCCGGATCGGGATCTATCCCGAGATGAAGCATGTGATGTATTTCAAGGCCGCGCTGGGCCGCGACATGGTCGCTGCGCTGCTGCCGCAACTCGCGGCGGCGGGATATGCCGAGCATGGCGATCCGGTGTTCATCCAGTGCTTCGAGATCGACCCGCTGCTGCGCGCGCGGCAGCATACGAAGCTGAAACTGGTGCAGCTGATGGAGGCCGAAGGCAGCCCGGCGGATCGCCCGGACCTGACCTATGCCGAGATGGCGACGCCGCAGGGGCTGGCGCTGGTCGCGACCTATGCCGATGCCGTGGGGGCGGACATGCGCCTGATCCTGCAGCCCGATGGCACGCCGAGCGCCTTTGTCGGCGATGCGCATGCAGCCGGGCTGCAGGTCCACGCCTGGACGCTGCGGCGTGAGAACGCCTTCATGCCGCCCGCGCTGCGCAGTAATGACAACCCGTCCGGCGTCGGCGGTTTCCCGGTGCTGATGGGCCTGCTGGTCAAGGCCGGAGTGGACGGCATCTTCACCGACCATCCCGGCGCCGCGGTGCTGCTGCGCGCCAGCGGGGATTATCAGCCCTGAGCGGTCGCGGTCACGATGTAGTTGAGCGACAGGTCGCCGGTCGACAGGTGCAGGCCCTTCATCGGCGAGAAGGCAATGCCCATCGGCTCGCCCATC
Organism: Sphingomonadales bacterium; assembly: GCA_014763545.1. GTDB lineage: Bacteria > Pseudomonadota > Alphaproteobacteria > Sphingomonadales > Sphingomonadaceae > JACXVD01. The sequence goes on along the minus strand of JACXVD010000017.1, from coordinate 59,626 downwards.
GCCAGGCCTGCGTCGGCCAGCAGTTCGAGCAATTCGTCCGGCGTGACGAAGTCGGCCCAGTGATGCGTCCCGCGCGGGACCATGCCGATTCGCTCCGCCGCTTCGACCAGCAGCAGCTTTGCCTGCGGGGTGCGGTTGGGGGTCGACAGCACCATCAGCCCGCCCGGCGCAAGATGGCGCGCCAGTTCGGCGATGAAGGCGGGTTTGTCGGCGACATGTTCGATCACCTCCATCGAGGTGACGAGGTCGAACCGGCCCAGCGCCTGCGCGGCCAGCTCGCCTGCGCGGTAATCGATCGCCAGGCCGCCGCCCGCCGCATGGTCGCGCGCCACCGCGATGCTCTCGGCTGCGGCGTCCACCCCGGTGACCGCCGCGCCCAGCCGCGCCAGCGGTTCGCACAGCAGCCCCGCACCGCAACCGATATCGAGCGCGCGCTTGCCGGCCAGCGGGCGCACCCCTGCGGTGTCGCCGCCCCAATGGAAATCCACCGCATCGCGGATGAAGCCCAGCCGCACCGGGTTGAGCTTGTGGAGCATCGCGGAGGAACCCTTGGGATCCCACCACTCCCGGGCGAGCGCGCCGAAATGGGCAGCTTCGCTTGCACGGATGGTTTCAGTTGCGACAGTTGCATTGGCCATGCAGCATGGCTAGCAGCGCCCGGTTGACGATTCCAGCGTAAGGACGATTTCGCTTGGCCCGTATCGTGATGAAATTCGGCGGCACCTCCATGGCCGGGACCGAGCGCATCCGGCGCGTGGCCAATATCGTGCGCAAGCAGCAGGCTGCCGGGCACGAGGTGGCCGTGGTCGTTTCGGCCATGGCGGGCGAGACCGACCGGCTGGTGAATTTCTGCCGCGAGGCGAACCCGCTCTACGACCCGGCCGAATACGACGTGGTCGTCGCCAGCGGCGAACAGGTGACCAGCGGCTTGCTGGCGCTCACGCTGCAGGCGATGGGCTGCAAGGCGCGCAGCTGGCTGGGCTGGCAGGTGCCGATCCGCACGGTCGAAGCGCATGCCAAGGCGCGCGTCGAGGCGATCGAGGCGGATGCGATGATCGCGGCGATGGCGGGCGGCGAGATCGCCGTCGTGCCCGGTTTCCAGGGCATCAGCGCCGATGGCCGGGTGACCACGCTGGGCCGTGGCGGTTCGGATACCTCTGCCGTGGCGGTGGCTGCCGCGCTGGGCGCGGACCGCTGCGACATCTACACCGATGTCGACGGGGTCTATACCACCGACCCGCGCATCGTGGCGCGCGCGCGCAAGCTGAAGGCAGTGACCTACGAGGAAATGCTCGAACTCGCGAGCGTGGGCGCCAAGGTGCTGCAGACCCGCTCGGTCGGGCTCGCCATGAAGGAAGGGGTGCGCGTGCAGGTGCTCTCCAGCTTCGTCGACGACGATGCGACCCCTGCCGACGAATTGCCCGGAACCATGATCGTCTCCGAAGAGGAGATGGAACAATTGCTGAAGGATGGTGAAATGGAACGCCAGCTCGTCACCGGCATCGCGCATGACAAGAACGAGGCCAAGGTGATCCTCACCCGCGTGCCCGACAAGCCCGGCGCGGTGGCCAATATCTTCGGCCCGCTCGCGCAGGCGTCGATCAATGTCGACATGATCATCCAGAACGTGGGCCGCGACAAGGGCGAGACCGACGTCACCTTCACCGTGCCCCAGGCCGACCTCGCCCGCGCACAGGCGCTGCTGGAAGACCGGCGCGGCGAAATCGGTTTCAACCGCATCATCACCGACAGCAAGGTCGCCAAGATCAGCGTCGTCGGCGTTGGCATGAAGAGCCATGCCGGCGTTGCCAGCACGATGTTCAAGGCGCTGGCGGATCGCGGGATCAACATCCAGGCGATCACCACCAGCGAGATCAAGGTTTCGGTGCTGATCGACGAGGATGAGACCGAGCTGGCAGTGCGCGTGCTGCATAGCGCCTACGGCCTCGACGCGGACGACGAAGCGGCCTGATCGCGCCCCACCGGGCACTCGCATTTTACGGTCATTCGATGGCCCCGGTGCGGGCCGTATGCCCGCGCGTATCGCGCGGATTGCGCCGTCTCTCCAAACCGCGCCTGTCCGCGTGCTTACGCATGCGTTGACCATTTCGGGTAAGCTTGCCTTAGCCATTCCAGCCGAGTGCTCGGACGAGGAGTCTGCAGCAATGGTAATCAAGGCACAACTGACCGAAGGTGAAGCGAGGCAGCGCGGCGAGGCGCGGCGCAGCCTGCATTTCGAGACGCAAGGCGTGCCGCAAGGGGCCGCGGCGGTGCCGGTGCAGCTGCACAATGCCTCGACCACCGGCCTGCTGATCGAAACCGAGGCGGCGCTGGAGGTCGGCGGGGTGATCGACATCGACCTGCCCCACGCCGGGCTGACCCCGGCGCGGGTGGTCTGGGCCAGCGGAAGGCTTTACGGCTGCCAGTTCGACCAGGCGATCAGTGCCGCCGCGCTGAGCGCGACCCGGTTGCGCAGCGACGCGGAATTCGCGCTTCCGCAGGGGCTGGGGGCCCAGCCCGACGAATCCTTCGGGGCCCGCCTCCAGCGCCTGCGCAAGGAACGCGGCATGACGCTCGAACAATTGGGCGACCGGCTGGGGGTCAGCAAGCCGACCGTGTGGGCGTGGGAACAGGGCAAGGCGAAGCCGCTCGGCAGCCGCCTCTCCGCGATTGCCGGAACGCTCGACGTACCGCTGGAAACGCTCGCCGGAAACGGTCCCGACAGCGAGGCGATCGAACTTGTCGCGCGCAGCCGTGAACGCATTGCCCAGGCCTTCGGCACCGTGCCGGACAAGGTGCGGATCATGATCGAGTTGTGAAAACCCCGACGACGCTCGAAATGACTCGCCATCACTTCGAATATGGTTAATCAAAAAACATAATGATTCGAATATTATACGCGTTAGTTAACCTGTTTAACTGCCTGACGGAGCAGCGCGTATAATATAGAATTTGTGTTTTCGGGTTGCTGACGGGCAACGACTATAGTGGGGGCACTATATCATATGGGGGCGCATTTTACCCTTCGCGAAGGGGCGGCATTTTATGGCCTGCTGGCCAAGTCTGGCAGCGACATCTTCATCAAATGCGATCGCGCAGGTTTTATCGAGCAGGCATCGCCCGGTGCGGCCCGGCTCGGCTTCGCTCCGCGCGAAATGCTGATTGCGCCCCACATCGCCGATCTCGCGGCACCCGGCCACGCCGCCGCCTTGCGCGACTATTGCCTGTCGGTGATCGGGGGGGAGAGCGTCGCCCCGTCGCTCGAGCTGGAGCTGCAGACCGTCGCGGGCGAGGCCGCATGGTATGTGCTGACGCTGCATGCACTGCACGACAAGCGCGGCGCCAGCCGCGGAGCGATCGGCATATTGCGTTCGATCGACGATCGTCGGCGGCTCGAGGAACGCCTGTTCGCCGCGGCGATGACCGACCCGCTGACCGGCCTTGCCAATCGCCGCGCCTTCACCGCCATGCTGCGCCATCTCGTGCGCCGCGATGCCTGTGGCAGCCTGGCACTGTTCTCGCTCGATCAATTCCGCGCGCTCAATTTGCGGCATGGGGCGAGCGAGGGCGACCGGCTGCTGGTCGCCTTCGCCGGTTTCCTGCGCGAGGGGTTGCGACGCGACCATATCGTCGCCCGGATCGGCGACGAATTGTTCGCGGCCCTGATGCCGGCAGACGGTCTGGTCGCCGCCGAGGATCTCGCCTGCGATCTGGTCGAAGCGATCTCCAGCGCGACCCGCGGAGCCGCGTGTGGCAGCGGCGGCGGAGAGGTCAGCCTGTCGGTCAGCGCAGGCGTGGCACGGCTGGCGCGATCGGGCGACGATACGCTGCAGCGCGCCGAACTGGCGCTGGTGCTTGGCCGGGCGCGCGGCGCGAACCGGGTTGCGAGGGAAGACGAGCTGGCTGTGCGGCCCCGGCTGTGCGCCTGAACAGGCGCGTTCAGCCCAGCAGCCACACCCACATCATGCGCCCGGGGACGAAGGTAAACAGCCCCGGGATCAGCAGCGCGCCGAGATACATGCCGACGATTTGCCGCTTATGCGCGGCGATATTGCCCGATCGCGCGGTCGCGACCGCACGCCATGCGCCGAAGAGCGTGAGCGGGACGAAAATGTGAATCCAGCTGAGTTCACCGTGGTGCAATTGCCGGATGAAGATGGCGGACAGCGCCGTGACCACCATCAGTGCGACCCAGACCTTGCCGAGCAGCTTGTGCCTCGCAGTGCCCTTGCGCGCCAGCAGGAGCCATCCACCCAGGGGAACAGCGGGGACGACGGTTGCGATATGGAGCGTCACCGCCAGTGTCCTCGCGGCCGGCAGATCCGGCGTAACCCCCGTTGCCATGCGAGCCAGCGCGAGCGCCAGAGCCCCGCTCATGCCGACGCAGGCCAGTGCCACCAGCGCGCGGGTGGGGCGGGACAGCTCGAACGGGTTGGCGTGGCGGGCGGCGGCCTGGGACATGGTGATACTCCGGAAGTGGTTGATGCCGGAGGTTTGGCAGGGGCCGGTTCGTGGGCAAGCGCGCATGCGCCAGCCGCGCGAAGACTTCGCGAAACGTGCGCATTTGCGGTGCTTTGCCATTTCACGCAGCGTGAGTTGGCGCTAACTTCGTCGCGATGGAGCGGCACGAAAACGGCGAAGCGGTGATATTCTGGCGCAAGCTGGTGATCGACCTGTCGATCATGACCGCGATCGGCGTGGTGCTCGCAGTGGTCGGACCGTTCGGCAGCTTCGCGCTGCCTTTTTCGCAGCGACTGGTCTATTGGCTCGGCCTCGGCTGGGCGGGCTATGCCTTCTATCGACCGGTGGGCGGGCTTGCCTCGCGGCTGGCCGTCCGCCTGCATCTTCCCGAGCCGCTGTTGTGGCTGCTGGCGACGGTGATTGCCACCGTGCCGATGACGGTGGTGGTCGAACTGGTGCGGCAAATTCCCGGCCCGCTGCACATGCCCAGGCTCGATTTGCTCATCGCGACATTCGGCTATGTCTTCGTGATCGGGGCTAGCGTGACGGCGCTGTTCTATGCCCTCGGATCACGCACTTCGGCTCTGGCCGATGACAATCCGCCGACTGGCGAAAGTGGTGCGCCAGGGCCTGACGAGCGCCCGGGCGCCCGCTTCCTCGAGCGTCTGCCGCCAGCCATTGCCGAGCGGCTGCTGGCCCTGGAAATGGAGGATCACTATGTCCGCGCGCATGGCCTCGGCGGTTCGGCGTTGGTGCTGATGCGGATGTGCGATGCGCTGGCCGAACTGGAGGATGTCGATGGCCAGCTGGTCCACCGCAGCTGGTGGGTCGCGCGGGCGGCAGTCGAATCCGTTCAGCGCGATGGACGCAATGTCAGGCTGGTGCTGGCCAATGGGGTGGTTGCGCCCGTTGCGCGCGATGCCGTCGGCCGCGTGAAGGAAGCGGGCTGGCTGTAAGTGAAAAACTCCCCGCAGCCCGGTAAGGCGCTGCGGGGAGTATGGATGCCGGGGCAGGACGGGAGGGAGCCCCGGCGGGGGTTTCAGTGCGCGACCTCAGGCGAGGTCGAAGCGGTCGGCGTTCATCACCTTGGTCCAGGCTGCGACGAAGTCCTTCACGAACTTCTCTTCATTGCCGTTTTCGGCATAGACCTGCCCGACGGCGCGCAGTTCGGAATTCGAACCGAACACCAGATCGGCGCGGGTCGCCCGCCAGGTTTCTCCGCCGCTCGCGCGGTCGGTGGCGACGAATTCCTCTTCGCTCTCGTCGGTCGGCTTCCAGACATTGGTCATGTCATAGAGATTGACGAAGAAGTCGTTGGTCAGCTGGCCCGAACGCTTGGTGAAGTGACCGTGGCCACGCTCGCCATGGTTGGCGCCGAGCACCCGCAGGCCGCCGACCAGCACGGTCATTTCCGGGACCGAGAGGCCGAGCAGCGATGCCCGGTCGAGCATCATTTCCTCGGTCTTCACCGCCAGCTTCTTCTTGCCGAGATAGTTGCGGAACGCGTCGGCTTCCGGCTCCATCCAGTCGAAGCTTTCGACATCGGTCTGGTCCTGCGTCGCATCGCCGCGCCCGCCGGTGAAGGGGACGTTCTTCGCACCGGCCATTTCCAGCCCCACGACCCCGCCGAGCACGATCGCATCGGCCAGGCTCATGTCGCCGCGCAGGCCATCGAGCGTGTCGATTACCTTGGCCAGCACGGCCGGTTCATTGACCTCCCAGTCCTTCTGCGGGGCCAGAGCGATCCGCGCACCGTTGGCGCCGCCGCGGAAGTCCGACTTGCGGAAGGTGGAGGCAGAGGCCCAGGCCGCCTTGACCAGTTGGCTGACGGTCAGGCCGCTCTGCGCGATCTTGCCCTTCACTTCGGCAACGAGGCTGTCCGAAGGCATGGTCCCGGCGGGCACCGGATCCTGCCAGATCAGATCCTCCGCCGGGACTTCCGGGCCGAGATAGCGCGTCTTGGGGCCCATGTCGCGGTGAGTCAGCTTGAACCAGGCGCGCGCGAAGGCATCCTTGAATGCCTCGTGATCGGTGCGGAAGCGTTCGGCGATCTTGCGATATTCCGGATCGCGCTTCAGCTGCATGTCGGCGGTGGTCATGATCGTGGGCACCTTGATCGACGGGTCCCAGGCGGCCGGGGCCATATCCTCTTCCCTGGGGTCGATCGGGGTCCACTGGTAAGCGCCCGCCGGGCTCTTGGTCAGTTCGTAATCGTAATCGAGCAGCAGGCGGAAGTAGTTCTCGCTCCACTTGTTGGGCGTGTTGGTCCACGCGCCTTCGATCCCGCTGGTGATCGTGTGTTCGCCGATGCCGCCGTGATCCTGGTTCGAGACCCAGCCGAAACCGAGCGAGGCGATGTCGCCGCCTGCCGGGGCTGCGCCGAGGGTGGAAGCATCGCCATTGCCGTGGCATTTGCCGAATGTGTGACCGCCTGCGGTCAGCGCGACGGTCTCCTCGTCGTTCATCGCCATCCGGGCGAAGGTTTCGCGCATGTCGCGGGCCATGCCGGCATCGTCATGCGGATTGCCCTGCGGCCCTTCGGGATTGACGTAGATCAGCCCCATCTGGATCGCGGCGAGCGGGCCTTCGATTTGTTCGAAGCCATGTTCGGGGTCGATGCGGGTTTGCACGCCTTCGTTGACCCACTTGTCCTCGCTGCCCCAGTAAATGTCGCGCTCGGGCTCATAGACGTCGGCGCGGCCGCCGCCGAAGCCGAAGGTCGGCCCGCCCATGCTTTCGATCGCGACATTGCCGGCCAGGATGAACAGATCGGCCCAGGAAATGGTCTTGCCGTATTTCTGCTTGATCGGCCACAGCAGGCGGCGCGCCTTGTCGAGATTGCCATTGTCCGGCCAGCTGTCGAGCGGGGCAAAGCGCTGCTGCCCGCTGTTGGCGCCGCCGCGCCCGTCCGCCGTGCGATAGGTGCCCGCCGCGTGCCATGCCATGCGGATGAAGAACGGGCCGTAGTGGCCGTAATCCGCCGGCCACCAAGGCTGGCTGTCGGTCATCAGCGCGGTCAGATCGGCCTTCAGGGCCTTGTAGTCGATCGTGTTGAACGCTTCGGCATAGTCGAAGTCCTCGCCATATGGATTGCTCGGACCATTGGGGGTGAGGATGTCGGTCGCCAGCATGTCCGGCCACCAGTCCTTGTTCGTCATGCCCAGCAGACCGCGTACGCCGCCATCGCCATGCATCGGGCACTTTCCGCCCATCTCTCCGGTCTTGATATCCATTGCAGTGTTCCTCTTCCTTGCGTTCGTGAGGCGGAGGATAACGCTCGGGCTTGATCGAATGAAACAATTAAAACCACTCAGCATCATCGCCTCAGTCGATCATGGGATTGTGAGCGTCGCCGCCGTCCGGTGGCCGCGCGCACAGCACGGGCCGCCGCGCAAATGACCCGGTAGTGCATCGCACTTGCCGCGACGCGCAGCCCAGCCTAAGCGCGCGGGATGAGCTATCCCAAGACGACCCACCTGATGGCGCGCGGCGCCGAATTCCTCGGCACCGAGCATGCGATCCTGTGCGGCGCGATGAGCTGGGTGTCCGAGCGCAACCTGGTTTCCGCGATTTCCAATGCCGGCGGCTTCGGCGTGATCGCCTGCGGCGCGATGACGCCCGAGTTGCTCGACACCGAGATTGCCGAAACGCGCAAGCGCACCGCCAAGCCGTTCGGCGTGAACCTGATCACCATGCACCCGCAACTGTTCGAGCTGATCGAGGTCTGCAAGCGGCACGGGGTGTCGCATGTCGTGCTGGCCGGCGGCATTCCGCCCAAGGGCAGCGTCGAGGCGATCAAGGTGGGCGGCGCCAAGGTGCTCGTCTTCGCGCCGACGCTGGCGCTGGCAAAGAAGCTGCTGCGTTCGGGCGGCGATGCGCTGGTGATCGAGGGCAGCGAGGCGGGCGGGCATATCGGCCCGGTCGCGACCAGCGTGCTGGCCCAGGAATTCCTCCCCGCGCTGGCCGAAGAGCATGTCGTGTTCGTGGCCGGCGGGATCGGCCGCGGCGAGGCGATGGCGGGCTATCTCGAAATGGGCGCATCGGGCGTGCAGCTCGGCACCCGTTTCGCCTGCGCGAGCGAGAGCATCGCCCATCCCGATTTCAAGAAGGCGTTTTTCCGCGCCAATGCCCGCGATGCGGTGGCCAGCGTGCAGGTCGACCCGCGCCTGCCGGTCATTCCCGTGCGTGCGCTGAAGAACAAGGGCACCGAGGAATTCACCGCCAAGCAGATCGAGGTCGCTCGCCTGCTCGACGAAGGCAAGGTCGACATGGGCGAGGCCCAGCTGCAGATCGAACATTTCTGGGCCGGTGCGCTGCGCCGCGCGGTGATCGACGGCGATGTCGAAAGCGGCTCGATCATGGCTGGGCAGAGCGTCGGCATGGTGACGAAGGAAGAACCCGTCGCCGACATCATCGCGCAGCTGATGGAAGAAAGCGAAGCGGCGCTGACGCGGCGGTGATGGCTGCGCCGGTTGCGATAGTCCCCTATCAGGCGGACCATTTCGACGGGCTCGACAAGCTCTGGCGCGAAGCCTTTCCGGACGATCCGGCGCGCAACCGTGCAGCGATTGCGGTTCCCGCCAAGCTGGCCGAGCAACCCGAATTGCTGTTCGTTGCACTCGCGGACGGGACCGTCGTCGGCTCCATCATGGCCGGCTATGACGGTCATCGCGGCTGGCTTTATGCCGTCGCCGTCAGCGCGTCGCGGCAGGGCGAGGGTATCGGGCGCAAACTGGTCAGCCATGCCGAGCAGGCACTGAAGCGCCGTGGCTGCCTCAAGGTGAACCTGCAGGTCCGGGAAGGCAATCTGGTGGCTGGTTTCTATCGCGGCCTTGGTTATGCCGAGGAACCACGAACCAGCATGGGCAAGGAAATCTGACCCGATCTGCTTGACGAATTTGACACCCTGACAGGCAGACGGGCAGGGAAAATTGCGCTTCAAAACCAATCGGATGGGTGCGAAAAAAGGCAGTTCAAGCCGGTTGACACTTGTCCAGCACGAACGCCGAAAACCGACAATGCGAAAGAGCGGCGCGATGATGGCGCTTCGCGGGGATGTAGGAAAGGGTCGTGAATCGTCGCTAGATCCAGCCCGCCACCTCCGCCAGCATCCACAGGCCGATGGCGACGAACAGCGCGGCGGCGATGGTGCGGACCACGCCGAGCGGCACGCGCTTCACCAGTGCCTCGCCGAGATAGACGGCGGGGACATTGGCGATCATCATGCCCAGCGTCGTGCCCGCCGCCACCAGCGCGACGTCGTGATAGCGCGCGCCCAGCGCGATGGTGGCGAGCTGGGTCTTGTCGCCCATCTCCACCAGGAAGAAGGCCACCAGCGTGGTCAGGAAGGCGCTGCTGCGGTCCTTGGGTTTGTCGTCTTCGTCGAATGTGTCGGGGATCAGCGTCCACAGCCCCATTACAATGAAGCTGGCGGCGACGAGATAGCGGAACCAGTCGCCGGCGAGGAATTCCGCCGCCGTCGCACCCAGCAATGCGGCGAGCGCGTGGTTGGCGATGGTGGCGAAGAAGATCCCCGCGATGATCGGCAGCGGCGCGCGAAAGCGCGTGGCGAGCACGATTGCCAGCAGCATCGTCTTGTCGCCAATTTCAGCGAGTGCGACGACCGCGGTTGAGGTGAGGAAGGCTTCCATCGGCGCCGGTTAGGCGAGCGAGGACAGGATCGCCAGCGTTTCGTCGGGCAGGTCGGTCATCAGCGCGTGGCTGCACGCGAGTTCGTGATAATCCCACGCCGGATCGCCTTTCACCTCCGCTGCGAATCGCGGGAAGGGCGAAGGCGACCAGGCGCTGGCGAAGACATAGCACTTGCGCGGGATGGCATCCCACGCTGCGCCGCGTTCCGCCGCCTCGACCAGGGTGAGCAGCGGCTGGCGGCTGAACCCGGGAAGCGCGAGCATTTCCTCGCCGAAGATCGGGGCAACGAGGCCGGGGGTATGCTTCTGGCTGCCCACATACCAGTCGTGTTCGTGACTGCCGGTCACGTCCCACAGGCTCTGCCCGTCATGCGGCAGGAAGGCATCGAGATAGGCGATGGCGTCGATCCGTGCGCCGAGCCGCGATGCGACGCCGGTTATGACCATGCCGCCATAGGAATGGCCCGCGAGGATGAAACGGTCGAAGCCTGCCGCCGCGATCTGCGCGCAGACATCGGCCACATGGTCGCCAAGGGTGATCCCGGGATGTTTCTCATCGACCCGCTCGCCCATGCCGGGCAGGTCGGGGCACAGCACCGCATGCCCGAGCGCGCGCAGCCGCGCAGGTATGTCGCCCCAGGTCCAGGCGCCGCCCCAGGCGCCGTGGATGCACACGAAACTGGCCATGTCCTGCTCCTTCGACGAAACGGGGGAGGCCCCTTGCGAGACCTCCCCCCGAAATCCAGCCGTTCATGCGGGGATCACAGCCCCTGCGAGCGCCAGCCTTCCTGGTAGGTTTCGCGGGCGACGCGGCTGTAGGGCACGGGGCTGACGATCGCGCGGACCGAAAGCTGCTTGTGCGGTTCGACCGTGCTCTTGCGCGTGCCGCCGTTCTCTTCGCCCCAGATCACGCGCACTTCGCTGCCTTCGGGCACATTGGCGTCGATCGTCGCGAGGCTGAGCGCCTGCTTCTCGTTGAACGAATAGCCGGTGAACATCGAGAAGCCGAGCACTTTGCCATCGGCATCGGTCACCGCGTCGTAGTTCGAGCTGGCATAGTTGGCGAGCGGCGTGTCGAAGAACTTGTAGTTCTCGCCATCGGGATCGAACAGCGACGACATGATCTTGGCCATGTCCTCCGGGTGCCAGGCCAGCGTCACCTTCTTGCGCTGGGCCGCCGGGTCGAGCGCTTCGAGCGCTTCGCGGCCGTGGAAGTCATGGTCGAACTTGACGAAGCCGCCGTAACCCAGCTCCCACGGGTTGAGGTAGTAATCCTCGATATTGTCCGACACGAAGCTGCCGCCGATCGAGCCGGTCGCTTCGTAGCTGTCGGCGCCGAGCCATTCGCGGAAGCCCTTCATCTTGTCGCCGGTGTAGATCGCCGGCAGCGGCGAGGGGATCCAGCCCGATTCGAGCGTGTTCGAGGGATAGGCGCGGCTGCCGCAGGGGATCAGCCCGAATTCCTTGCCCGCCTCGAGGATCGCGGCGCGGATTTCTTCCTGTTCTTCATAGGGGCCCCAGATTTCGAGGCCCGGCGCGCCCGACATGCCGTGGCGCAGCGTGCGCACTTCGCGCCCGGCGATGTTCATCGTGCTCATGTTGAAGAATTTGAGCTGTTCGAGCGGGCCGCCATGCAGCTTCTCGATCACGTTCCAGGCGTTGGGCCCCTGGATCTGGAAGCGCCATTCCTTGCGCGTCACCGGCTTGCCCATCGGGCGCATCGGCGAACGGTCGTCCAGCTCGATCTCGCAGTCGTAACCGCCGGTCGCCGCGTGGTAGCGCAGCCAGTTGCTGGCCGGCGCGCGGCCGACATAGGTGAAGCTTTCCTCTTCTTCCCAGAAGATGATGCCGTCGCCGATGACATGGCCATAGGGGGTGGTCGGCACATATTGCTTGGCCTTGTTGACGCACCAGCCCTTGGAAGAGTTGATCATCGTGTCGGACAGCAGCTTATGCGCGTCCTTCCCGCGGATGTAGAGGTTCACCATGTGGTGCGACTGGTCGAACAGCACGGCGCTGTGCTGCCATGCCCATTGCTCGCTGCGCCAGTTGGAGAACTCCGGCGCCACCACCGGATAGACATAGGCGCCGAGCTGCGAATTGCGCAGCATCGACACGATGTTGGATTGCCCCTGCAGGAGCTGTTCGAGGTTCTGGGCCGCCATGATATTGTCCTCTCCGATTATCCCTTGCGGACTTGCCTTAATTTGTATGCTATACATACAAAAATACGCACCGCACGCAAGCGGGAAAGAGAGGAATGGCCATGGCTGTCGAAGCGCTCGACCATGTCAACATCATCACCGATCGGCTCGACGCCACGGCGGAGTTCTACGCCGCGCTGCTCGACCTCGAACGGCGCGATGCCCCGCCGCCGCTGACGCCGCAGAACGCGACCTGGATGTTCGATGCCGATGGCCGCGCCATCGTGCATATCAACAGCCTCGACTGCCCGCGCGCCTATGACCGCGCCGTGACCCCCGGCGAACTGACCGGCGCGCTGCATCATGTGGCGCTGCGCTGCACCGGCTACGACGATACGCTTGCCCGGCTCGATGCGCGCGGGGCCGATTACCAGACCAATTTCATCGCCGCGATCGGCCTGCGGCAGATCTTCACCGCCGACCCGAACAATGTCCTGCTGGAACTGAACTTCTTCGGCGATTGATTCGGGGGATGGACTGTGTGTGAGCGGGAGACATGGACCGCATGTTACACTGTCCTGGGGCCAAAAATTCGCGGTGCTGCGGCACGGTGATTCAGGGCGAGATTTCAGGGGAAGCAGTCAGTGCACCATTCGTCGCAAAGCAAACCAGATCGCAGCGCAGACACTGCCGTAAATTGCACCAAGGCTTATCCCATAAGGAGTGAGGCTTGGGAAAAGCGCGTAAAGGAAACCTGCGCCAAGCGCAGCGCCGACAAGCGAATATGTCGGCCAGTTTTCCCATCCTAGACGACGAATCAAGTAAGAGCTTGGGAGACCTAAGAAAATCAGTGCCACTATGATGAATGGGATCGTCCATACAAATGCGAACAATCCACGCGCAAGTGGCGGACCTGCAGAATAAGCTTCGGGATCGAAAAATCTTTCATAAAGGGAATTGAGAACCGCACCGATGAGTCCAGTAAGTGTTGCGGTGGCAAACAGCCGAGATGCGACCAAAAAGGATCGCTCGCCAAGGCTGTAGACTCGGTCCTGCATACGGGCTTGAATAGTTGAAATCTCATCAGGAGTCGCGTCTGGAATCCACCCCAAACCGGACGAGCCGCCTAACCCGGTGCTTGCCCCATCTCAGCCGCGCGTCCCTACTCTGCCACACCCCCAGCCGTCGTCGTCCGGTACATCTCCCGCCGGTAGCCGTCGTAATCGTTCGGGCCGAGGTGCATCGTCAGCCGGTTGTCCCACAGCGCGACCATGCCCGGTTCCCAGCGCAGGCGGCAGGTGAAGGCGTGCTGGGTCGCGTGCGCCACGAGGTAGTCGAGGATCGGCTTGGCCTCGTGGCTCGTCATCCCCTCGATCCCCGCCGCATAGGTGTCGCAGATGTAGAGCGATTCCTCGCCGGTCTCGGGATGTTTGCGGATCAGCGGGTGCATGGTGCCGCGCTGGCCCTGTTCGAATTGTTCGCGGTCGGCGAACTGGATCGCACCGCCCAGCAGCTTTTCTTGCGTGGCGAAATTGTTCGCCGCGCTCATCCAGACGTTCAGCCCGCGCAACATCTCGCGATAGGCGGGCGAGAGGTGCCGCAGCGCCAGCGCGCAATTGGCCCAGGTCGTGTCGCCGCCATAGGGCGGCCCCTCCACCTGGCGCAGCGTGGTGATCGCGGGCGGTATCGGCAGGAACGGGCTGTCGGTATGCCAGCCGCCGCCGAACAGCGCCTTCGAACTGGTCTGCGCTTCCTTGATGATCGGGTGGACCTCGCGGTGCCCGGGCACCCCTTGCGTATAGGCATCGACGGCGAAGGGGCCGAGCCGGGCAGCCCATGCCTCGTGTTCGGCATGGGTCAGGTGCTGGTCGCGGATGAACAGCATCTTGTGATGGTAGAGCGCCTGCTTGAAATCGGCGAGGCCCTGTTCATCCAGCTCGGTCAGCCGCACGCCGACCACCTCCGCCCCCATCGCGGCGGCCAGCGGGGCGGTGTGGAACTGGGCGAAGTGCAGCGGATGATTGCCGAATTCGCCGCTCGGGCTGACGCGAACTTCCCACATGGTGTCACTCCTTCCCCGTGGCGCCCCGGATGCAGGGCGCGGTTTCCTGCAGCAACAGCGCCACCGCCATCGCCGCCAGCGCCAGCCCGATGCAGATGTACAGCACGCTGGCGAGGCCATGCGCATCGGCTACCGGCCCGGCCAGCGCGGGGGCGATCACCCCGCCGGCCAGCTCTGCCGTGCCCATCGACAGGCCGACAGCGGTGGTCGCCATGGCCGGGCTGACGCTCTCGGTCGGGATCGTTGCGCAATAGAGCGGGGCGATGCCCAGCGGCAGCCAGCCGATCAGGATCGCCGCGCCCAGCAGCAGCGGGTCGCCCGGCAGCAGCAGCAGGGCAGCGGGGCACAGCACCCCGGCGAGCGTCGCCCCGATCACCACCGGCCTTCGCCCGATCCGGTCGGACAGGAGTGGCAGGCCCACGCCCCCGGCAATCCCGGCGAGCCCGCCCATCGACAGCACTCCGCCCACCGTGGTCGGCGCCAGGCCCTTCACATCGGTCAGGTAGAGCGCGAGGAAGGTGTTCTGCAGCACCAGCCAGGCGGTGAACAGCGCCGCCACCCCCAGCGACACGCGCATGTTGGGAATGCGGAGCAGGGCAGCGAGCGCGGCGAGGGCCGAACCGCCTTGCGCTGCCGTTGCCCGATCCGGCGCGGGGTCGCGCTTCATGTACAGCGCCATGATCGCGGCCAGCAACAGGCCCGGCGCGGCGGAAAGGAACAAGGCCACGCGCCAGCCATGGCTATCCGCCACCTGCGTCGCCACGATCGGGCCGAGCATCGCGCCCAGCCCGAAGGCGCCCGCCATCTGCATGATCCCCATGTTCATGCCCCGGCGTTCGGGCTCGCTGGTGTCGGCCATCACCGTCTGGCTGACCGGAACCATCGGACCTTCGGCGATGCCCAGCACGAAACGCGCGGCGAACAGCACGGCGAAGGTCAGCGCCAGCCCGCCCGCGCCCGAACCGAGCGAGAACAGCACGGTACAGGCGATCAGGATCGCCTTGCGCTTGCCCGTGCTGTCCGCCAGCCGCCCGCCGAAGAAGGCCGACAATGCGACCGCGCCCGACAGCGCGCCGGCCAGCCAGCCGACCTCGGCATTGCTCAGCCCCAGATCCTTGACGATATAGGGCGCGAGGAAGGCGACCGTCAGCCGGTCGAACGCGACCACGCCATTGGCCAGCGTCAACAGGGCCAGCAGGCCCAGTTCGTAGCGCGGGTCGCGCGGGGGAGCGGTGCCGGCCATCGCCACGTCGCCGCGCCTCAGCGCAGCTCGATCACCGTCTTGCCGAAGCTGTCACTGCTCCAGGCGTGGGCATAGGCGGCGGGGGCATCTTCGAAGGCGAAGCGGCGACCGATCGCGGGCTTGATCCCATTGGCGTCGATCGCGGCGTTGAGCTTGCGCGCCATGGCGGCGGAGCCGACGAAGATCCCGCGCAGGGTGCCGCCGACCATCATCAGCGCATGCGGGCTGGGCGGCTCGCCATGGCTCAACACGCCGATCAGGGCAACCTCGCCGGAAAAGCCGAGCGCGGCGAAGCTCTGGCCGAGCGTGCCGGTGCCGCCGACCTCGACCACCTTGTCGGCCCCGCCGAATGCCTGCTTCACATGTGCGCCCCAGTCGGGGATTTCGCGGTAATTGACCGTTTCGCTGGCCCCCAGTTCGCGCAGCCGGGCGAGCTTGTCGTCGGAGGAGGATGTGGCGATCACCCGCGCGCCGCTGGCCCGGGCGATGGCCATGGCGATGGTCGAAACCCCGCCGCTGCCCAGTACCAGCACCGTGTCGCCCGCCTGTACCGGGCGCCCGCCTTCGCACAGCGCGTTCCACGCGGTCACCCCGGCGCAGGGCAGGCAGGCGGCCTGCGCGAAATCGAGCGTGCGGGCCATCGGCACCACGCCGCTGGCGGGCAGCACCACCCGTTCCGCCAGCATGCCGGCGCCGGTGCCGTCGCCCAGCGCCGGGCCCATGCGGGCCGGTCCTTCCACCCAATGGGGGAAGAAGCTCGACTGGACCCGGTCGCCCACGGCCAGCCCGGTGACACCTTCGCCCAGTGCGACGACCTCGCCCGCGCCATCGGACAGGGGCACCGCGTCGGCTTTCAGCACACCGCCGAAATATTGCCCGCTGGCCACGGCGAAATCGCGATAGTTGATCGACCATGCGCGGGGGGCGACCACCACTTCGCCATATCCGGGCGTGGGATCGGGCACATCATCCTTCAGGAACAGCTTGTCGAACCCGTCGCAGCCCGCGGGCAGCATCCATGCGCGCATCATCACCTCTCCACTTGTGGCGCCTTGCCCTATTCGCGTCCGTCGCCGCTCCATGTCCGCAGGCCCGGCTGGGTGCGATCCTCGCTCGCCAGCGCCTGTTTCACCGCGGGGCGATCGCCGATCGCGTCGCGCCAGGCCGCGATGTTGGGCCGCGTTTCGTTGACCCTGAGATCGGGGAACATGCGGTCGACCATCAGCCCGCAATGGGCATAGAAATTGATGTCGGCGAGGCCGTAGCTGTCCCCTGCGAGCCAGGCATTCTCGCCCAGATGCGCCTCGATCTTGTCCAGCGCATAGGTGATCTTGCCGGTCGCGTGGTCGAGATCCTTCTGTTCGAACCCGCTGCGCGCGGTCATCCATTTGCGGCGCTGGTCGGGCAGCGGCACATGGCTCATCAGTTCTTCGAAGCGGTCATCCTCGATCGCGCTGGCGATCACCCGCACCAGCCGGTGCCAGCCGTGCATCGAGACGTAATTCATCACATGTTCGTCGACGAATTTGTTCCAGTACCGCATCCGCGCCGCGCCGGCCGGATCGCGCGGGCGCAGCGGGCCGCTGGCGGGCTGGGCATCGGGAAAGACATCCTCGAGATATTCGTTGATCACCGTGGTGTGGGTGACGATCGTCCCGTCATGGTCGAGCACGGGGACCTGCCCTTCGGGATTGATCGCGGTGAACCAGTCCGAATGCTGTTCGAACTTGTGCAGATCGACATAGATGCTCTCGTAGGCGAGGCCTTTCTCCACCAGCGGGATCATCGACTTGAGCGAATTGGCCAGCGGTTCGGCGTGGTAATATCTGAGCGCCATCGTTCCCCTCTCCTCAAACCCGCAGTGTGCCCAGCACGCCGCCGTCGACCGCCCAGCTCTGCCCCGTCACATGGCTCGCGGCATCGGACAGCAGGAAGGCGGCCACCGCGGCCGTTTCCGCGCTGCTGCCGAGCCGCAATTGCGGGACTTTCTGTGCGAGATGGCCGAGCTGCTCTGGCGGTATCCCGTCCATCAGCGGCGTGTCGATGAAGCCGGGGATCAGGCAATTGGCACGCACGCCGAACGGCGCACCCTCCACCGCCGCCGCCCGCGCGAGGCCGAGCACGGCGTGCTTGCTCATTACGTAGGCGACGTTCATCGCCATCCCGCGTTCGCTGGCCAGGCTGCCGGTGATCAGGATCGCACCCTTCCGCCGGGCTTTCATCCGCGGATAGACCTGCTGCACCGCGCGCAGCGCGCCCAGCATGTTGACCGCCATCAGCGCGTCGAAATCATCCGCCGCGTAATCTTCCAGCGGGGCGAAGCTGCCGCCGGTCCCGGCGTTGCAGAACAGCCCGTCGATCGGCGCGAAGGCCTCTGCGGCATCGAGCGCAGCGGTCAGCCCCTCCGCGTCGGCGACATCGGCAGGGGCGACATGGGCCGCATCGCCGTGCAGCTCGCGCAGTTCCGCCAGCCTGTCGGCGCTGCGGGCAATCAGCGTGACCTTGCCGCCGCTTCCCAGGATGTGCTCGGCGGTTGCCCGGCCGATTCCGGTGGACGCGCCGGTGACGACGACATGGCGGCCCGCGAAGTCCATCAATCCTGTCCACCGCCGATGAACCGCGCCCAGACGGGGGCGCGCGCATCGTCATGGCTGCGCGGATCCCACTGCTGGCGCATCAGCGCGCTGGCCTGCGCATCGTCCATCCCCTGTTCGCGATGGCGGCGATAGAAGAAGGCCGAGACGCGCCAGTTCATGATGCAGTGGACATGCACCGGCCCGTCCGCCGCATCGAGCGCGGCGGCAAAGGCGGCGAAGTGGCTGTCGTCCGGCGCATCGAAGGGCACCGGGATGTGGCTGTAGCCGATCCCCAGCGCGGCGAATTTCCCGCCTTCGTCGGCCAGCGCCTCGGGATGATCGGCCAGCGCAAGGTTGACGACATGGCGCACACCGATGGCCGCGAGCCGTGCGGGATCATGCTCCTCCAGCCGACCCGAGGTGGTGGTGGCCGCATCAAGCCGCTGCCACCCGCGAATGTCGCTCGGGTCGCCCATCAGGCGAGGCCAAGCACCCGCGCGGCATTGTCCTTCATGATGCCGGGCATCACCTCTTCGCGGAAGCCCACTTCCTGTGCGGCGGCGATCCATTTGTCGGGATGGATCAGCGGGAAGTCGCTGCCGAACAGCATTTTCTTGCGCAATTGCGTGTTGGCGTAGGTGATCACCTGCTTGGGGAAATATTTGGGGCTCCAGCCCGACAGGTCGATGAACACATTGTCCTTGTGCAGCGCCATCGACAGGCTTTCGTCCACCCAGGGCCAGCTGGGATGGGCGAGGATGATCTTCATGTCGGGGAATTCCACCGCGACATCGTCGATCAGGATCGGCTGCCCGAATTTCAGCCGCATCCCGCCGCCGCCGCGCATGCCCGTGCCCATGCCCGAATGGCCGGTGTGGAAGATCGCGGGCAGTTTGTATTCGTTGATCACCTCGTAGATCGGCCAGGCCATCCGGTCGGCGGGGTGCGCATTCTGCGCGATGCCGTGGAACTTGAAGCCCTTGACCCCGTGGTTGTCGACCAAATCGCGGGCTTCGCGCGCGCCCAGCTTGCCCTTGTGCGGGTCGATGCTGGCGAAGGGGATGCAGATATCGTCGTTCTTGTTGGCGATTTCGGCCACTTCGTAATTCGAGACGCGCTTGGCGCCCATGCCGCTCTCGGCATCGACGGTGAACATGCAGAAGGCGATCTGGCTCTCGCGATAGAGTTCGATGATCTCGGGCATCTTGGGCCGTTCGCGCGGGGCCTTGAAGTAGGCGCTGGCCGCGTCGAAGAATTCGCCCATCACCGGGTCTTCCGGATCGTGGCAGGAAATCTCCGCATGCACATGCACGTCGATGGCGCGGATCTTGTTCAGGTCGATGGGCATATGCAGCTTTCTGATGAGCGACGATTCTTGAAGGCTCAGCCTCCACAAATTATCGCAAGAATCCTGGCTCGGTCCTCAGGTCCATAAGTCCAACGCCGCTTCCCGAGATCGGCCAATGTACCGCCAAAGTGCTTGCGCAACCGAGCACGAGCAGTCTTCTCGTTCACGCCGACCGCTCGAGCAAGGTCGGTGATGGCGAAAATACCCTCGGGAACCTCCATCGTACTTCCCCCGAATAAACAGGCCCGCCCCGACGTAACCGGCGGCGGGCCCGAATAGGTCAGCCGATCACAGCTTCATGATGACCGATTTGGTCTGCATATAGGCTTCCACCCCTTCGCGGCCCTGTTCGCGGCCGATGCCGCTTTCCTTGTAGCCGCCGAAGGGGATCGCCACGTCGATCATCGCATGGCAATTGGCCCAGACGGTGCCGGCCTGCAGCTTGCTGGCGATCTTGTGGATGGCGCTGGCATCCTTGGTCCACACGCCCGCGGCCAGGCCATATTGCGTGTTGTTGGCATCGCGGACCACTTCGTCGAGATCCTCGAAGCGCTGGGCCACGACGACGGGGCCGAAGATTTCCTCGCGCACTACGCTCATCTGCGGGTTCACATCGGTCAGGATGGTCGGGTTGACGTAATAGCCGCCGTCGCTCGCCGGGGCATCGCCGCCCATCAGCACGCTGGCGCCGTCGCGCTTGCCCGCCTCGATATAGCCGAGCACCCGTTCGTGCTGTTCCTTGCTGACCAGCGGGCCCATGTGGGCCTCGGGATCGAGCGAGGGGCGCGGGGCCCAGAAATCCTTGGTCGCGGCCATGCCTTCGACGACCTCGTCGAACACGCTCTTGTGCGCATAGAGGCGCGAACCGGCGACGCAGACCTGGCCCGAATTGAAGAAGATCGCGCCCGCCACGCCCGGCCCGGCTTCCGCCGGGTTGACGTCGGGCATCACCACCACCGGGCTCTTGCCGCCCAGTTCGAGCGTCACATGCTTGAGCGTTTCGGTGGCGTTGCGGTTGATCAGCTTGCCGATTTCGGTCGAACCGGTGAAGGCCACCTTGTCGACATCGGGGTGCTTCACCAGCCGGTCGCCGCCGGTATGGCCATA
The DNA here is from genome assembly GCA_014763545.1 of Sphingomonadales bacterium. Classification (GTDB taxonomy): domain Bacteria; phylum Pseudomonadota; class Alphaproteobacteria; order Sphingomonadales; family Sphingomonadaceae; genus JACXVD01. The sequence goes on along the minus strand of JACXVD010000017.1, from coordinate 39,034 downwards.
ACCGGTGACGAGGTTGAACACGCCCGGCGGCACGCCTGCCTCATGCACCAGGTCGGCCAGCCGCAGCGCGGTGAGGCTGGTCTGTTCGGCGGGCTTGAGGATGGTGGCGCAGCCCGCTGCGAGTGCCGGGCCGATCTTGAGGCAGGCCATCAGCAGCGGGAAGTTCCACGGCACGATCTGCGCGCAGACGCCGACCGGTTCCTTGAGCGTATAGGCGAACATCATCCCGCCCGGCAGCGAATAGGGCGCGATCGTCTCGCCGTTGATCTTGCCGGCCCAGCCCGCCATGTAGCGGATGTGGTTGGCCGCACCCGGCACGTCGACTGCGGCGGCCATCCCCTTGGGCTTGCCCACGTCGATCGCTTCCAGTTCGGCCAGTTCGTCGGCATGGGCCTCGATCAGGTCGGCGAGGCGGTGCATGATCTTCTCGCGCGCGACCGGCGGCATCTCGCGCCACACGCCGCTGTCGAAGGCGGCACGGGCGGCGGCCACGGCGCGGTCGATATCCTTGTCGGTCGCCTCGACGATGCTGGCGACGACCTTGCCCGAAGACGGGTCTTCGACGTCGATCGTCGCCTCGCCCGATGAATCGACCCATTCGCCGTTGATGTAGAGCTGCGGCGCGCGGGCAAGAGCCTGCTTCACAGCGGCCGAATATTCGCGTTGCGTGCGGTCGATACTGGTTACTTCGTTCATCGCTGCTTCCTTTCCCGGCGGCGCCCACCCGGCGCCGCCCGATTGCATTGGATCACTTGTCGCCCAGCGCCTTGTCCTCATTGGCGCGCTTGATCACATATTGGCGGACATCCTCGGCCTGTTCCGGCTTGATCGCGGTGGCGAAGGACACCATGCCGTTGCCGCCGCCCTGCGACAGCGCCCCGTCGATCACGATCGCCTTGAACGTGTCGGCCTTGCCGAGCACCGGCGAGTGCCGCAGGTCCGGGTTGACCCCGCCCGCCACCGCCGCGTCGCCATGGCAGACCGAGCAATAGCGGCCATAGGTGGCGGCGCCCGCGGCGACCTGTTCGGGCGTGCCGGTGAAGGGCGGCGGATCGAGCACGCGGTCGGCAGAACGCGGCGCTTCGGCCAGCTTGGCCGTGCCGCCCAGCTTGAACACCAGCAGGCGGCTGATGTTCTTGGTCGCGCCGCCCTTGTGCGCCAGAACGCCGGTGGCGATGTCCCACACGCCGCCCCAGCCGACGAGGATGGCGACATATTGTTCGCCGTCCACCTCATAGGTCATCGGAGCGGCGATCACCCCGGTCTGCACCGGGAAGGACCACAATTGCTTGCCGCTGTCGGCGCTGTAGGCGTTGAAATTGCCGGTCGCGTCGCCCTGGAACACCAGATTGCCCGCGGTCGCCAGCGTGCCGCCGTTCCACGGGCTGGTCTGCGGCACCGTCCAGGCGGGCTTTTGCGCCACCGGATCCCACGCGATCAGCGCCCCGGTGGTCGCCGCCAGCGCGCCGGCGCGGGCTTCCTTGTTGGCCGGCATGGCCACCGCCGCGCCGTCGAGCCCGGTCTGGAAGCCGATGTCGCTCGGCTGGAAGTCCTTTGCCGCCATATAGGGGAAGGCGGCGATATTGGCCGGGATATAGACGAGGCCGGTCTTGGGGCTGAAGCTCATCGGCTGCCAGCTGTGCGCGCCGCCCGCGCCGGGCATCGAGATGAACGGCTTGCCGGTCTGTTCGTAGCGCGCCTCGGGGTTGATCGTCGGGCGCCCGGTCTTGGGGTCGATTCCGGTGGTCCAGTTCTGCGGCACGAAGCTGCCAGCGGAGATGAACGCGCCGGTCTTGGCGTCGAGCACGTAGAAATAGCCGTTCTTCGGCGCGTGCAGGGCCACGTGGCGCTGCTTGCCGTCGATCTGGAGGTCGGCGATGGTGATCTGCGCGTCGGAATCGAAATCCCAGCGATCTTCCGGGGTTTCCTGGAAATGCCAGCGATATTCGCCGGTATCGGCATCCACCGCAACGACCGAGGAAGTATAGAGGCTGTCGCCCTCGCGCCCGCTGACGGCGGGGTTCCACGGCTCGGCATTGCCGGTGCCGAACAGCACGAGGTTGGTGGTGGGATCGTAGGTGATCGAATCCCACACCGTGCCGCCGCCGCCCAGCTTCCACCATTCGCCGGTCCAGGTTTCGGCGGCCTTCTTCATCGCGTCGTTTTCGAACCCGTCTTCGGGATTGCCGGGCACGGTGTGGAATTTCCACACTTCCTCGCCGGTCTGCGCGTCATAGGCGGCGAGATAGCCGCGCGCCTTGTATTCCGCGCCGCCCGAACCGATCAGCACCATGCCCTTGGCGATGCGCGGGGCGCCGGTGATCGAATAATTGACCTGGTCGGGGACCACGACTTTCGACCACACTTCCTTGCCGCTGGCCTGGTCGAGCGCGACCAGTCGCCCGTCGAGCGTGCCGACATAGAGCTTGTTGCCATAGAGCGCGACGCCGCGGTTCACCGCATCGCAACAGGCGCGCACCAGCGTTTCGCGCGGCACTTGCGGATCGTAGGACCATTTGAGCGCCCCGGTCTTCGCATCGAAGGCCAGCACCTTGCTCCACGCGGTCGAGACATAGAGCACGCCGTCATGCATCAGCGGCGTCGCTTCCTGCCCGCGCGCGGTGTCGAGATCGTGGCTCCAGGCGAGGCCCAACTCGCCGACATTGCCGTCGTTCACCTGCGTCAGCGGCGAGAAGCGCTGTTCGTCGTACGTCCCGCCATAGGTCAGCCATTCGCCCTGCGGCTGGCTGGTGATCATCGCATCGGTGACGCCCTCGGTCGCGAGGGTGGGGCTGGCAGGCCCCTTGTTGCAGGCCGCCAGCGGCAGGGCGAGCGCCGCCACCAATCCCAAAGCAAGACGCATATTCGTTCCTCTCCTCGCCGCCCGGCTGCGGCCCTTCAGTTCACCATCCGCGCATTCTCGCCCCAATAGGGGGTACGCAGCTTCTTCTTGTCCATCTTGCCTGCTGCGGTGCGTGGAATCGAGTCTAGAAATGCAACTGTTTTGGGGGCCTTCACGCCGCCGAGCCGCGCCTTGGCGTGGGCGATGATCTCGGTATCGGAAATCCCCTCGGCGACGACGACCGCGTGGACCTGTTCGCCCCATTTCTCGTGCGGGATGCCGAACACTGCGGCCTCGCGGACCTGCGGCAGTTCGGTGATCGCGGCTTCGACCTCGGCGGTGAAGACGTTGAAGCCGCCGGTGACGACCATGTCCTTCTTGCGATCGACGATGTAGAGGTAGCCATCCTCGTCGAACTTGCCGACATCGCCGGTGTGGTGCCAGCCGAACTGGCGGATTTCCGCCGTGGCTTCGGGCTTTTCGAAATAGGAATGGGTCACCAGCGCACCGCGCGCGCAGATCTCGCCAGCCTCGCCGCGCGGCACCTCGTTGCCGTCGTCGTCGAGCAGCGCGACCTTCACCGATCGCGTCACCTTGCCGCAGGCGGCGAGCTTTTCCGGCGCTTCATAGGCGAATTTGGCGACATCTTCGGGCGGGAACCAGGCGACGATCATCGGGCATTCGACCTGGCCATAGCTCTGGCACATGCACGGTCCGAACGTTTCCACCGCCAGCCGCAGCTTTTCCGGGCTGCACGGGCTGCCGACGAGGATGAAGATCCTGAGGCTGGAATAATCGTGCTCGCCGATCTCCGGGCTCGCCAGCAGCTGGTAGAGCGCGGTCGGCGGCAGGTACATGTGGGTAATGCGGTATTGCTCGATCGAGCGCAGCACGCGCTCGGCATCGAAGCCGGGCAGGATGACCTGCGTCGCGCCCAGGCTGAGCGTCGACAGCGCGATCGGCCCGGCGGCATGGGTGATCGGCGCGGAAACCAGCGCCACCGGCTGGTCGGTCCGCCCGCCCATCGCATCGGCGGCGGTTTCGATCATCGTCCCCCAGCCGAGGTTGGTGACATTCGCGCCCTTGCTCGGCCCGGTGGTGCCACCGGTGGGGAAGATGCCGACGAGGTCGAACAGATTGCCGAAAGCGTCGATCTCGACCTCGGTGAAGTCAGCCGCGCTCACCCCGTCGAGCAGCTGGTCGAGCGAGGGGTCGGTGGCGGTGCCGCCGGTGTCGCAGGGCCGGTCGAGGCAGATGAAATGGGTCAGCCCCGGGCACAGGCTGCGCAGCCGGGCAACCTCTTCGGCCTTGCTCGAATGATAGACCATCCACTTGCAGCGCACATAGTTGAGATAGGCGGCGTTCGCGTCGATCTCGTTGCGGGTGTTGACCGGGATCCATTTGCCGTTGGCGCGCCACATGGCGAGGATCACGACCAGCAGCATCCCGTCGTTCGGGCCGTAAAGCCCCAGCAGGTCCTGGTTTTCGAAGCCGTTCTTCTGCAGCGCGGCGGCGATGCGGAAGGTCAGCTCGCGCACTTCGGCAAAGGTCAGCTCGAGCCCGGTCGCGGTATCGATGATGCAACTGCGCGTCGGGTCGCGATCGTGCCCGCGGTCGAAATAGTCGATGGAACGCATGGCGGTTCAGCCCCAGCGGTTGATTTCGGGGCCGGGGGCCCAGGCGGCGGACGGGTCGGCGACGGTGGCATGCGCCAGTGCCGCCTGCGTGGCCGGACGCGCCTCGATCCGCGCGAACCAGGCGGTGAGATGCGGCTTGCCTGCGAAGGCTTCCGGTTCGAGCGCGCGCATCCCGGCCATCCAGCCGTATGTTTCGAAATCGGCGATGGAAAAATCGCCCATCAGCCAGTCGCGCCCGTCGGCCAGCCGGTCTTCCGTGCGCTGGGCGAATTGGGCGACCTTGGCCTTGCTGTCTGCCAGCTTGGCCGTGTCGAACGCGCCATCGTGCAGATCCTGCCACCGCGCGCGCAGATCTTCGCTGGCGATATTGGCGGCGAGCGCGGCGAACGCATCGCCCCCCAGCGCCGCCAGTGCGGGCTGCGCATGGGCCAGCGTGCCGAGGCAGGCTGCCGCCGGGGCCAGCCGTTCGGTCAGCTGGCGGCACCACATCATCATTTCCCAATGGGCATAGGGATCGGCGGGCTGCAAGCCGCAGCCGCCGGCAGCCTCGTCGAAATATTGCGCCAGGAACACGGCGTCGGTCATCGCCTCGCCATCGGCGACCAGCACCGGGCCTTCGCCCTCCAGCCCCATGTCGCGGGCCAGCGGTTCGGCAAGGCCGGGGATCGTGTGGCGCTCGCCCGCCAGCAGGTCGATGCTGCGGGTTTCGATGGCCAGCCCGCTTTCGGCCAGCGCGGCGAGCACGCTGAAGCTGGGGCCGTTGGGCTGCCCGTGGTAGAGGATCGCACCCATCACAGCAGCTCCATCATCGCGGAAACCCGCTTGGCGAGGTCGGTCCGGCCCATTGCCCACACTTCGGCCACGGCGGGCCGGTCGTAACAGCGTTTGAGCCAGGCCATGATGTTGGGGGTCTTGTCCGGCCCGGCGAGGTCGGGCTGGCCGAGCGGGAGCGAATAGGTCGAATTGAAGATGTTGATGTCGGCCAGCGTATACTGGTTCGACCCGACATAGGGCCGCTTGCCCAGTTCCTCTTCCAGCAGCGCGACGCCCTGCGCCACGCGGCGGCGGCTCTCGGCCATTTCCTCGGGGCTGAAACTGCCGCTGATCGCCTTGCGCCAGGCCACGCGGCGTTCGGGCAGCGGGATGCGCTCGATCGCGGCCTCCAGTTCGGCGGGGTCTTTCTGGCGCACCGAGGGGCCGACGAACATCGACCAGCCGATCATCGAGAAGCTGGGGCCGAGCCACTGGTCCATGAATTTCATCCACCAGCGCACCCGCCAGCGATCGCGCGGATCGGCCGGCATCAGTTCGGGCCCGGCGAAGGCTTCGTCGACATATTCCATCATTGCCGTGCTTTCGGTCAGCACCAGGTCGCCATGGGTCATCACCGGGATCGTCCCTTGCGGGTTCATCGCCAGATAGGCCGGCTTGTGCTGGTCGAAATTGAGCAGGTCGGTGTAGTGACTGTCCCACGCCACGCCTTTTTCGGCGAGCGCCAGCATCGGTTTGCCCGAATTGGCATTCGGCTCCCAATGGTAGAGCGCGATATCGGCCATTTCCTCTCCTCTCGCGCGGAGTCTCTGCTCCGTCATTTTGTAAGCAATGCTTACAATCACCCGGGGGAGTCGGTCAAGCGGTCAATCGGCAGGTTCGGGCAGCGCGATCATCCCTGCCGGGGGCGCATCGCCCACAGCACCAGATCGTGCCTGAAACCGGCGGTCGGCCGCAGGATGCGCTCGCTGGCAAGGCGCAGGCCCTGCGCCTCCAGCGCGCCGCGCAACTGCACCCAGTCGCTCCAGCGGGTGAGGCCGGAGACGGGGCCGCGCGCCATCCGGGCAAGGCCGTCACCGCGCAGCCCGCGCCACTGCTGCGCCGCCTCGCCCGCGATGTCGAACCGGCGGGTCGCCGGATGCGCTGCGAGGAAGGCGGGGGATTCGGCCAGCCGGCTGTCGTGCACCAGCAGCGCCGGGCGCGCGGCGAGGCGGGCACCGGCCAACGGCAGGGCGGTGGCGGCGCCCAGCGCGGCGCCCGCGGTCAGCGCGTGGCGACGGGTCAGGCGCATCACTTGCCCTTCGCCAGCCATTTGGCGACCTCGTCCAGTTCGGCATCGGTGATGTCGACCCTGGTCTGCGGCGGCATCGCGTTCTTGCCCTGGCGCACCACCTGCTTGACGTAGTCGGCGGTCAAATCGTCACGATTGGCGAGCAGCGCGGTTTCGGGCGGGGCGCCCGCGGCGATCCGCTGCTTGACCAGCAGGTTGGTGCCCATCCCGGCTTCGAGGTGGCAATAGCCGCAGGCATGCTGGAACACCGCCTTGGGATCGCGTGCGACCGCCAGCCGGTTGCCGGCCGGGGCCTGGTCGCGGGTGATATACGGCGGTGGGCCCATCGGCGGGGCTGCCGCTGCGCCCGCAGCGCCCTTGGCACCTTCGGGCGGCGCGGCGGTGTCGCCCTTGCCGACGTCGGAATTGCAGGCAGCCAGCAGCAGCGCGCAGCCGAGTGCGGCGGGGGCGATCGTCAGCCGGGCGTTCATGCGCGGGCTCCTGCCAGGTCGCGATAGGCGGCAGGCCAGACGCCCTGCTTGCCCGGTGCGATGATGCCGTTGGGGTCGAGCGCGTCCTTCACCTTCTCGTTCATCCGGCGCAGCGCATGATCGTTGAAATCGAAGGTCGCCATCACCGGGTCCATCCAGCCCAGGTGGGTGCGATATTCGCCGTAGCCCGCCTTGGCCGTTTCGGCGATCAGCGCGTCGAACAGCTTCTTGGTATTGTCGACCTCGGCCTGCTGCGTGCGGTCGAACATCAGCATGTTGATGTTGTTCGCGAACCGCCCGCCGATGGTGAAGCTGGCGTAGAAGTCGATATCGTGATCGGCGATGATCTTGCGGCTGCGCTTGAGCTGGCCGAGCACATGTTCGCTGGTCGCCGGGACCACGGGGGAAAAGCCCATGTGCGATCCCGCACCGCCGATCCAGTCGCCCATCTGCAGCGGGATCGCGCTGGGCACGCCCATCGTGGTGTCGACCGCGCTGCGGCTGTCGCCTGCGTGCCACCAGACCTCTTCGGGCGGGGCGGCAAGGTGGCGCTTCATCGCCGCCTTGATCACCGCGGCCTTGGCTTCGTTGACTGCCTTGTCGCCATACAGCCGGATCTGCACCTTCCAGTAGCCGAGCTTGTACTGGTCGAGCAGTTCCTGCACCCGCCATTCGGGGATCGCGCCGGGTTTGTCCCAGAAGTCCTTGCGCTGGCCCTTCAGCACGACCTTGCCCAGCCAGCTGGGGATGAAGATGTTCTGTTCGATCAGCCCGGAAATCTTCATCGGGGCGAGCGTGTCGATCACCCAGCCGATGTCTTCTTCCTTGGGAATGTCCCAGCTGAGTTCGAGCGAGCTTTCCGGTTCGGGTTGCAGCCACAGCCCCGCCTTGGTCACCACGCCCAGGCTGGACTGGGTCATCGCCAGTTCCCAGGTCGGGCCGAAGCTGAAGGGGAACAGGTGCCAGGCATGGTTGCCATCCATCGCGCCCATGCCGGTCCGCACCAGGTCGCCGGTGGGGGTGACCAGTTCCATCCCGCACAGGTTGCGTGCGTGGAGGCCATAGGGGGTGTAGCCGATGCCGTGTTCCAGCGCATTGCCCAGCACCGAACCCCAGCCATTGCCCGGCACGCTCATCCACAGCGGGGCCTTTTCGCGCGCGATATGGTCGAACAGGTCGAAGAAGGAAACGCCCGGTTCGACCACCGCGTAGGCCAGCTTGGGATCGAGATCGAGCACCTTGTTCAGCCGCCCGAGGTCGAGCACCATCGCACCGGGCAGGCGCGGCGCGGCGGTGCCATAGCCCAGGTTCTTGCCGCGACTGACCGGCCACAGCGGGATGCGGTGTTCGTTGGCCAGGCGGACCAGCGCCTGCACTTCCTCGACGCTGCCCGGCGCGACCGCGCCCGAAGGCGGCCATTGTTCCTTGGGGCCGGGGGCATAGGCATCGGAATAGGCGTCGCGATCCTCATCCTCGACCAGCACCCAATCCTTGCCGACGACCCCGGCGAAGGCGTCGCTGGCACGTTGGAAATCTTCCGGCGAAACGCGTGGCGGCAACCGCAATTCCATGCGCAGCCCCTCCTCCCTTATTTATAACGACCGTTACAATAACGGGCGACTTGCCGGTGTCAATCGCTGCGCGCCAAAGAAAAAGGGCGGCCCGCAGGGGCCGCCCTTTCATGTCCGATCCGGGAGGTGGATCAGAAGGTCTTCTTGGCGGTGAGCATCCACTCGCGCGGGCGCCCGACCTGGCTGTAGCCCGTGCCGGAGAAGGCATAGACCGACACAAAGCGGAACGGGGTGTAGTATTTGTCGAAGATGTTGCGGCCTTCGAGCGAAATTTCGAAATCGTCATCCGCGTTGGACCAGGTGATCCGCGCGTTGGCGAGCGTGTAGCTGTCGAAATATTCGATCGGCTGGCCGGCCGAGATGCGGCCCGCGCTGGTCTTGCCGGTGTAGCTCATGTCGAACCGCGGCGTGAGCGTGCCGGCATTGCCGAGATCCACCTTGTACTGGATGCCGAAGCTCCATTTCCAGTTCGGCGTGGTCAGCGGATCGCTGGCAAGGATGGCATTGCCCACCGCGGCATCGATGCGGGTGAACTTGCCGGTGATGTAGCTCAGCGAACCGTCGATCATCAGCCCGTCGGTCGGTTCGGCCATCAGTTCGGCTTCGAAGCCCTTGATCCGGCCGTCGCCTGCGTTCTGGCGGGCACCGCACGGCGCATTCGAGCCGAGCGAGGCGCAGCTGATCAGCGGCAGCTGGATGTCCTTGTAGTCGTTGATGAAGCCGGCCAGGTTCAGCCGCAGGCGGCGGTCGAGCAGGTCGGTCTTCAGCCCCAGCTCATAGGCAGTGACCGTTTCCGGGCCGAAGCTGCCGTTGAGCGCCTGGGCCGCGTCGAACGGACGGGCGGTCACGCCGCCGCCCTTGAAGCCGGTGCCGACGTTGGCATAGACCAGCACCTGGGGCGAGAAGCGGTAGTCGGCCGAAATGCGATAGTCCCACTTGCTGCCGTCATAGGTGGCGGTCAGCCCGTCGAGCGCGCCCAGGAAGGTCGACGTGGTCCCGTCGTAATTCTTGCGGACGAAGGTGTAATCCTTGTGCTCGTCGGTATAGCGGATGCCGCCGGTGATCGACATCGCTTCCACCGGATGCGCGATCACGGTGGCGAACACCGCCTTGCTGTCGGCGTTGATCGGGTCGTTGCCGTCGAACTGGAAGTTCAGGCCCGGCGCGATATAGCGAATGTCCTGCCGCGTGGCATAGGTGCTGCGCTGGTCGGAATAGAACCCGCCGACGGTGTAATCCAGCAGGTCGCCGATCGAACCGTTGAGGCGCAGTTCCTGGCTGAAGAACCAGAAGTCGAGATCGTTGTAGCCTTGCGCGCCATTGGTCGGGTTGGGACCGAAATCGTCATCGGTACCCCAGGTGTTGTTGTATTCGCGATAGGCGGTGATCGACTGCAGCTGGAGGTTGTCGGCCAGCTCGATGTCGATGTGGCCCGACAGGCCCCAGCCGGTGAAGCGCATGTCGTTGCCCGGGCTCCACGCGCCGGTCTGTCCGCCTGCGGGCAAGTACCAGCTGGCATAGGTGCAATAGGGGCCGCAGGCATAGGGTGCGGTGTTGACGCCCCCGGTGCCGGTGCCGGTGAGGCTGACGACTTCGGCCGCGCTATTGCGCTTCTCGTCGATATAGTCGGCGATCACCATCACTTCGATCGGGCCGCCATCGGCGTAGCGCAGCGAGGCGCGGACACCCGAATAATTCACATTGCCGAGATCGTCGACCACGCAATCCTGGTTGCCGGTGGCGGGCAGGATACCGTCGGAATTGCCCGGATTGGCGCAGCCATAGTCGATCTGCTGGACGTAGCCGTCCTGCTGCTTGTGGACGCCCGACACGCGCATGAACAGGCTGTCGGTCAGCGCCACGTCGAACGAGCCGCGCAGTTCGAGATAATCGCGCGTGCCGTAACCGGCGACGACATATCCGCCGGTGTTGCCGTCGGGCTTCTTGGAGAACATCTTGATCGCGCCGCCGATCGAGTTGCGCCCGGTCAGCGTGCCCTGCGGGCCGCGCAGGATTTCGACGCGATCGAGATCGAGCAGGTCGAAGTTGGCGCCGGTCAGCGTCGGGTAATAGACATCGTCGATATAGAGGCCGACGCCCGGCTCGTAGGCCGGGTTGAAGTCGAACTGGCCGATGCCGCGGATCGACGCGCCGAGCGAGGCGCCGTAGGCGCCGCCCATCGAATTGAGCGTCACGTTCGGGGCCTGGTTGGCTACCTGTGCCAGATCGGTCTGGTTACGCGCTTCGAGCAGGGCCGAATCGACCGCGGTGATCGACAGCGGCGTATCCTGCAGCGCCTGTTCGCGGAACTGCGCCGTCACGACGATTTCGGGATTGCGACCCTGGTTGTCCTCCTTCGACTTGGCATCGTCCTGCGCCATCGCGGGCGCGGCGAGCATAGCCATGGCGGAAACGCCCACCGCGAAGGCGGAACGAAGGCGCAATTGTTGCGTGAATTTCATTGGGACTCCCCTCCTCGAAACACGGCGCCTGTGGCGCTCGGATTGTTAGTAAGACATACAAAATTCGAATTGGCAAGCTTTAGATAACGCCCGTTACGATGTTTCGTGTCTGGTGCACAAAAGTCACATTTCGCGCGGCCCCCGCGCCGGGTCAGGCGGGCAGGTTGAAGACCCGCCGGGCGTTGCCTTCCATCAGCATCTTCTTATGCTCGGCGCTGATCGAGAGCCGGTCGTAGGCGGCGACCTCGTCGCTCGATTGCTGGTAGGGGTAGTCCATCGCATAGAGCACGCGTTCGGGCCCCATCACCTCCATGCAGAACTTGATCGCCGGTTCCCAGCCGACGCCGCTGGTGGTGATCCAGATGTTGTGATGGAAATAATGGCTCACCGGGTGCTTGAGCTTCACCGCCGGCTGGCCGCCGCGCAGGCCCGGCACGCCATCGGCATTATCCTGCATCCAGTCGAAGCGATACAGATGCAGCGGCAGGCATTCGCCGAGATGGCCGATCACCAGCCGCAGCCTGGGAAACCTGTCGAAGGCGCCGGAAAAGATCAGCCCCATCGTGTGCAGCCACACATCGTGCGGGAAGCCGCCGAGCGCGCCGAAGAACCCGCGATCCTTGTAATGCGGCGCGTTGAACGGCGCGGTCGGGTGGATATAGAGCGCCGCGTCATGCGCCTCGAGCGCTTCGAGGATCGGCCAATAGGCCGCCTCGTCGAGATAATGACCCTGGAAATGCGAATTCAGCACCGCGCCATTGAGGCCGAGCGTGGCCATCGCCCGTTCGATTTCTGTCACCGAACCGGGCACGTCACGCGGATCGAAAGCGGCGAGCGCAGAGAAGCGATCGGGGTGGCGCGCGCAGGCGTCGGCGGCAATGTCGTTCGCCTGCCGGGCCAGCGCCGTCCCCTCGCCCGGTCGCACCACCTGCACGCCGGGACTGGTCAGCAGCAGCAACTGCCGGTCGATCCCATATTCGTCCATATGCGCCAGGCGTAGCTCGCCCAGGTCCTGCAGCATGTCCTGCAACCGCGGCATGCTGGCGAACATACCCGCCATGCGCAGCGAATCGTCATGCGCCTCGCCGCTGTCGAGATAGGCGAGCTGCGCCTTGACGAGATCGGGGAAGGTCCAGGCTTCTTCGGTGGCGATCCGTTTATAGGCCGCGTCGCGGTCGATATGGCCCGCGCGCGGCGCCATGCCGATGCGCGCGCGCACGCCGCGTTCCTCGGCATGGCCGCGCAGGCCCTTCTCGCTCCCGTCGGGCAGTTTCGGCATGGCTTTCTCCCGGCTCGCGCCGCTCAGAACATCGTGTTGTCGTTGGCGCTGGTTTCGGGGACGGGCTGGATCACGTCCCAATGTTCCACGATCTTGCAATCGGCCACGCGGAAGATGTCGACCACTGCCGTGCCCCGGTCTTCGGGATTCAGCTGCCAATGGTAATGGACTGCCACCAGCCCGTCGGACCCGAACACGCGCTTGACGGTGTAGCGCATCTGCGGGTTGGCATCGAAAAACGGTTGGAGAAACGCCACCGCCGCCGCCGCGCCATCGGGCGCATTGGGGTTGTGCTGCCTGTACCCCGGCGCGACCCAGCGGGCGAATGCCTCGGTCGCGTTGCGCTGCTGGTAGAACAGCGGGATGAAGGCATCGACCACCTGCCGCGCGCTCATCGTGCAGGGTGGCGGCACGGCGGCGGTGCCTGCCTCTGCCGCCTGCGCCCCGCCCGGCAGGGCCAGCGCGGCCAGGGCGGCGAGCGCCGGCAGGAGCCCGCGCATCAGCCCGGCTCCATCCCGGCGAGCATCGCCCCGAATTTGGGATGCGCGAAATGCATCGGCACATCGTGGCGATAGGGCCAGGTCTGACGGATTTCCTCGCTGCGGATTTCGTCCGGCCCGATGGGGTTTTCAGGATAGCATGTGTCGAGCGGCTGGAGGTGGCTGATCGTTTTCGACCACCCCTGCTCGTACTCGCCCTGCCACTGCATCATGTAATCGAGCCGCTTGATCTTCCAGATCCCGTCTTCCTTGACGTAGTCGTTCTCGTAGATCCCGGCTTCCATGAACTGCAGCGGCAGCCCTTCGGGCTTCCACGCCCGGCTTTCGTGGCTGCCGCCGAACAACATGCCGCGGAAGCGCCCCTTAGCGGTCTGCCGGTCGGGCGCGACGGTGACGATGTCCTGCATCTGGAAATGGTCGAGCAGGAACCCGTCCACCGGCCCTTCGCCCCCGTTTTCGAGGAACAGGTTCTGGAACCAGGTGCCGTACAGCCGGAACACCGAATCGCGCCCGCGATAGATGCCCGACAGGAAGATCACTTCGCCATCCTCGGCGAAAAGTTCCGACACGTCCTTCGCCCGGTTGAAATCGATGTAATAGCCATAGGCCCAGTGCAGCCGCCGGATCGCGTTGATATCCTCCAACTCGCCAACCCGGTTTTCCAGCTGCGCGAGGCGGCTCTCGACATCTGCCATTTCGACTCTCCCATTGCGTGATTTTGTATGCAACACTAACAATCGTTAGAAATAAGGCGAGAGGAAAAATGGCGATGGGCGAAGAATGGCGCGGCCGGGTGGGTTTCATCACCGGCGCGGTGACCGGTATCGGGCTGGGCGTGGCGCAAGCCTTTGCCGACGCCGGGATGCGGCTCGCGCTCAGCTACCGCAACGAGGATGACCGGGCGCGGACCGCCGAATGGTTCGCCGCCAAGGGTTACGAAGCACCGTTGTTCGTGAAGCTCGACGTGACCGATCGCGACGCCTTCGCGCGGGCGGCGGACGAGGTGGAGGCGCATTTCGGCGCGGCCCATGTGCTGGTCAACAATGCCGGCGTTTCGGTCTTCGGCCCGACCGACGAGGCAAGCTATGCCGATTACGACTGGATCATGGGGGTCAATTTCGGCGGAGTGGTCAACGGGCTGGTTTCCTTCCTGCCCAAGCTGAAGGCGAGCGAGGGGCGGCGCCACGTCGTCAATGTCGCCAGCATGGCCGCGTTCCTGCCCGGCCCGCAGGCGGGGATCTACACCGCCAGCAAATTCGCGGTGCGCGGCCTGACCGAAAGCCTGCGCTACAATCTCTTCCCCCACGGCATCGGCTGTTCGCTGTGCTGCCCGGCGCTGACCAGGACCAACGCCTGGACCAGCGCGCTCAAGCGGCCGGACAATTTCGGCGACAGCGGGTTCAAGCCCGCGGACAAGGCGGAGCTGGAACAATTCGGCACCGCGTTCGATGCCGGGATGGAGCCCTACGAGGTGGGCAGCAAGATCCTCGCCGGGATGACCCGCAACGATGCGCTGATCCTGACCCATCCCGAACACGGGCCCGACTTCGAGGAAATCCACGCCCGGGTCATGGCCGCGCTGCCGCAGGAGGATGCGCCGCCCGCGCGGCTGCATATCGAACACTTGCGGCGCGAGGCGATGCGCGCGGCGGAAGCGGGCATGGCGATCGGGCTGGACGACCTGACCTGAGCGCTTGCGGCATGCCACGGCATCGCTAGTCTGCCCTGCGGACGGGGCCGACATGGAGAGATGCAATGTGTGACGAACAGGACATGGCGCGGTTCGCGCAAAGCGCGCGCGGGGCCGGGGTCAATCGTCGGCAGTTCGCGGTCCTGGGGGCAGCCGGGGCGATCGCCGCCTGCACCACCCCGCAAAAGGGCGAAGCGAGCGAGAACATGCTGGAAGAAGGCGAGGTCAGCTTCGCTACGCCTGACGGCACGATGGACGGCTATTTCGTCCGCCCGGCAGCGGGCAAGCACCCGGCGGTGCTGTTCTGGCCCGACATTGCCGGCGTGCGCGAAGCCAAGCGGTCGATGGCGCGGCGGCTGGCGAGCGAGGGCTATGCGGTGTTCCTCGCCAATCCCTACTACCGCGATGTGAAGGGCGAACAGTTCAAGGATTTTGCCGATTTCATGGCAAATTCGGGCTTCCAGAAAGTCGGCCCCTGGCGCGAGAAACTGGTGCCCGAGGCGATCCTGCGCGATGCCGGGGCCGCGACCGGCTGGCTGGCGCAGCAGGACAGCGTCGATGAAACCCGCGGGATGGGGTCGCAGGGCTATTGCATGACCGGCAGCTTCGCGATGTTCACGGCGGTGGCCGATGTGCCGCATGTCCGCGCGGTCGGCAGTTTCCATGGCGGCGGGCTGGTGCGCCAGGGCGCGATGAGCCCGCACACGACCTTCGGCGAGGCGAAGGCGCAATATCTGATCTGCATCGCCAAGAACGACGATGCCAAGGCGCCGGGCGACAAGGATGTGCTGCGCGAGGCCGCCGACGCGGTCGGCGTAAAGGCAGAGATCGAGGTCTACAACGCCGACCACGGCTGGTGCGTGCTGGATTCGCCGAGCTACGACAAGCCGGAGGCCGAACGTGCCTGGGCGCGGTTGCTCGACCTCTACGGCCGCACGCTGAAAGGCTGAGCGCTTAGTCGGCCGGGGCGAAATCCTCGGTGTCGATGGTCGCGCGCATCACCTCGGGATAGCGGTGGCCGGTGACGGTCTGCTGGTTGATCAGCGCGCCGACCTCGTCGAGCACCGCTGGCGCGACCGCGACCTGCGGTGCGGCGATATTCTGTTCGAGATGGGCGAAGCTGGTCGTCCCGGGGATCGCATGCACATGCTCGCCGCGCGACAGCACCCAGGCCAGCGCCAGCTGCGCCGGGGCGATCCCCTCGCGCGCGGCGATCGCGTCGAACCGCTCGACCAGGGCCAGGTTGTGCGGCCATGTATCGGGCTGGAACCGCGGGTGGCTGCGGCGCAGGTCGTTTTCGCCGAGAGCCTGCGGGTCTTTCATCTCGCCGCCCAGCACGCCGCGCGCCACCGGGCTGAAGGCGACCAGCGCGATGCCCAGTTCGCGGGTGGTTTCCAGCACGCCCAGTTCGACATTGCGCGTCCACAGCGAATATTCGGGCTGCACCGCCGCCATCGGGTGGACGGCATGCGCCTCGCGGATATGCGCGCTCGACCATTCGGACACGCCATAGGCGCCGATCTTGCCCGCCTCGATCGCCCGCACCATCGCGCCCACGCTGTCGGCAATCGGCACTTTGGGGTCGAAGCGATGCATGTAGAACAGGTCGATATGATCGGTCCGCAGCCGCTTGAGGCTGGCGTCGAGGCTTTCGGCGATCGCGCCGGGCGAACAGTCGATCCCGCGCCGTGGCCCGTCGACCACGATCCCGGTCTTGCTGGCGAGCAGGAACTCGCCGCGCCGGTCCATGATCGCTTCGCCCAGGATTTCTTCCGAGACGCCCTTGCCATAGATATTGGCCGTGTCGAAATGATCGTAGCCGAGGTCGAGCGCACGGCGGAACAGCCGCACCGCGTCCTCGCGCGGGGGCGGTGCGGCATAGGCCCAGGCGACATTCATGCAGCCCAGCCCGATGGGATTGACCGCGCGCCCGGCCAGCATACGTTGCATCGTGCTCAGCTCCAGCCGTCCTGTTCCTCGAGGCTGGCGGCCAGTTCGCCGATGACGCGATAGCAATCGAGCACCTGGCCGACCGAGCTGTTGGGTGCGCGCCCTTCGCGGATCGCGGCCACGAATTCGCGGTCCTGCAGTTCGATCCCGTTGTTCGATACGGCGACGCCCGACAGGTCGATCGGTTCTTCCTTGCCCGTCACCAGATCGTCGTAGCGCGCGATATAGGTCGCGGTGTCGCCGATATAGCGGAAGAAAGTGCCCAGCGGCCCGTCGTTGTTGAAGCTCAGCGACAGGGTACAAATCGCGCCGCTTTCCGCCTTCAGCTGGATCGACATGTCCATCGCGATGCCCAGATCGGGATGCTTCGGCCCCTGGATCGCATTGGCCTTCACGATCCTGCCCGCCTGGTAGGCGAACAGGTCGATCGTGTGCGCCGCGTGGTGCCACAGCAGATGGTCGGTCCAGCTGCGCGGTTCGCCCTTGGCGTTCATGTTCTTGCGGCGGAAGAAATAGGTTTCGACGTCCATCTGCTGGATGGCGAATTCGCCCGCCACGATCCGGTTATGGACATATTGGTGGCTGGGATTGAACCGGCGGGTATGGCCGACCATGCAGGTGAGGCCGGTTTCCCTGGCCTTGTCGGCCACCGCCTGCGCATCGCCCCAGCTGTCGGACAGCGGGATTTCGACCTGCACATGCTTGCCCGCCTCCATGCAGGCGATCGCCTGTTCGGCGTGCATCTGGGTGGGGGTGCACAGGATCACCGCATCGACATCGTCGCGCGCCAGCGCTTCGGACAATTCGGTGCCCGAATGGGCCGCGCCATATTTCGCGGCGACTTCGGCGGCCTGGTCGGCCCGGCGCGAAATGACCGAGGCGACTTCCACCCCGTCGATCTTCATGAGTCCGTCGAGGTGCTTTTCACCGAAGGCACCGGCGCCGGCGAGGGCGATACGCATGTCGTTCTCCTTGTCCCCCTCCCGCCTTGGGGAAGGGCTAGGGTTGGATCGGAATGGAGGCAAGCCGTCGCTGGGCCGCCCCCTGCCCCTCCCGCGAACGGGAGGGATGGATTCTCAGGCCGGGACAGCCTCCTCCGCGACCGGTTCGAGCACGATATGCCCGATCGCCGTGTTGGAGCAGGGGATGTGGTAATGGCGATGCAGCGTCTTCACCTTCTTGCCCAGCGCGCCGCGCATGATCAGCCACATGACCATCTCGATCCCTTCGCTGCCGGTTTCGCGCAGATATTCGATATGCGGGATCCAGCGCACATCGTCATTGTCGGCTTCCAGCATGTCGAGGAACTTGTTGTCCCATTCGCGATTGAGCAGCCCGGCACGCGGGCCCTGCAGCTGGTGGCTCATCCCGCCGGTGCCCCAGATCTGCACGTTGAGATCTTCGGGATAGCTTTCCACCGCACGCTTGATCGCCTCGCCCAGCGCCCAGCAGCGATTGCCACTGGGGACGGGGTAGGTCACGACATTTACCGCCAGCGGCACGACCTTGCACGGCCACGCATCGGGCTGGCCGAACATCATCGACAGCGGCACGGTCAGCCCGTGGTCGACATCCATCTCGTTGATGATGGTCATGTCGAATTCGTCGAGGATCAGGCTCTGCGCGATGTGCCAGGCGAGGTCGGCATCGCCCTCCACATCGGGCACCGGGCGCGGGCCCCAGCCTTCGTCCGCGCTCTTGTAACGTTCGCCGCAGCCGATCGCGAAAGTCGGCACGATCTTCATGTCGAAGGCCGATGCGTGATCGTTATAGACCAGGATCACCACGTCGGGCTTTTCCTGCTTTTCCCATTCGCGGGTCCAGTCGTACCCGGCGAAGATCGGGCCGAAGTAATCGTCGCGGGTCTTGCCCTGGTCGACCGCCACGCCCAGCAGCGGCACGTGGCTGGAGGCGACGCCTGCAGTAATCCGGGCCATGTCAGTTGCCTCCCTTGCCGGCGGCGGCAGCCGCCGCGGCATTCTCTCGAATCGAACGATTGCCTTCGGGCGAACGGCCACCCTTCAGCATCATGTCCCGGTATTCCGGGAAACTGTATTCGGTCATCGTGCTGACCGCCTCGGCGAAGCTGAGCCCGTCGGTGCTGAACAGCTTGGAGAGGAAATAGACATTCCCGCCCAGGTCCAGCAGCGTGTTGTAATCGCGCGCCAGCAATGCGGCCTTGCCCTCGTCGGAAATATCCCACTCGTCGAGATAGGCCTTTTCGTCGGCCTTGAACCGTTCGCGGTTTTCCGCCTTCATCAGGCTCATCGCGAACTGGTTGATGTGGTAACCCCTGCGGGCACGCGCGGCGGTATAGACGCGGGTGCCGGGAATATCGTCGAACTCGGCGAGATATTCGTGGATGTCCTGGGTCGGCTTCTTGCTCACAGGCCCTTCTCCTTGAGGATCGCGTCGAGGCGCGGATAGACCTTGCGGGCATTGCCCTCGAAGATCGCGTGCCGTTCCTCTTCGCTGATGTCGAGCGCATCGATGTAACGCTTGGTATCGTCGAAATAATGCCCGGTCTGCGGGTCGATCCCGCGCACCGCGCCGACCATTTCGCTGCCGAACAGGATGTTCTTGTTGGCGATCACGTCGGCCAGCAGGTCGATGCCCGGCTGGTGGTAGACGCAGGTGTCGAAGAACACATTGTTCATCAGGTGCTGTTCGATATCCGGCTGCTTCAGCATGTCGGCCAGCCCGCGATACCGCCCCCAGTGATAGGGCACCGCACCGCCGCCATGCGGGATGATCAGCTTCAGTTCGGGGAAGCGGCTGAACAGGTCGCCCTGCAGCAATTGCATGAAGGCGATCGTATCGGCGGCGATGTAATAGCCGCCCGTGGCATGCATCGACGGGTTGCAGCTCCCGGACACGTGGATCATCGCGGGCACCTGCAGTTCGCACATCGCCTCGTAGATCGGGAACCAGTATTCGTCGGTCAGCGGGGGATGGGTGAAATGGCCGCCGCCCGGATCGGGGTTGAGGTTGCATACGACGAAATCCAGTTCCTCGACGCAGCGGCGCAGTTCGCGCACGCTTTCGGCCATGTCCGACTGCGGGCTCTGCGGCAGCATGCAGCCGCCGATGAAGGTGTCGGGGAACAGCCGGGTGACCCGATAGATCAGGTCGTTGCAGCGGCGCGCCCATTCGCTGGCCACCGCCTGGTCGCCGACATGCGGTGCCATCGCGCTGGCGCGGGGGGAAAAGATCGTGAAGTCCGCGCCGCGTTCCTTGACCAGCTTGAGCTGGTTGTCCTCGATCGTCTGGCGGATCTCGTCATCGGAAATATCGGGATAAGGCGGGCAGGCGGTGCCGTTCTTGTACGCCGCCTTCTGTTCCTCGCGCCACGCATCGTGCCCCTTGGGGAGCACCGTGTAGTGACCGTGGCAGTCGATAACCAGGCTCATGGGGTCAGATCTCTCCCTTGAATTCGGGCGATTGCACAATCGCCTCCAGCTTTGCCGCAAGCCCGGCAGGCGGGGCGATACCCAGTTCGCCGATCCCTTCCTGCCATTGCACCGTCCCGTCGGTGACCAGCGGGGCGATGCCAAGGTCGCGCAGCATCTCGCTCGCTTCGAACATTTCGGCCGAGCGGCGACGGCCATGGAGCAGCATGCGGTCGAGATTGTAGTCGACCCGCTGCGCCCAGCTCTGCGGCTTCTCGCTGGCGTCGAGCGATGCCAGCACCTCGTCGAGCACGCCCGCGCGGGCGGCGGCCAGCGCCATCTCGGCGCAGATCGCCTCGATCCCCTTGACCGCGACCGAGCGGCATAATTTGATCGTGCTCGCGCGCCCTACTTCGTCGCCGACGACGCGCAGGTTGGTGAAGCCCAGCGCGGCGAGCATCGTCACGGCATCCGCCGCGGCCTGCCCGGCGAGCAGCAACGGCACCGCCAGCGCGCCCGGCTGCACCGGGGCGAGGATCGCGCAATCGACATAGCGCCCGCCGGCCGCCGTGACCGCCTCGCAGGCTTCGCGCTTGGTCTGGGGGGCGACCGAATTCATGTCGCACCAGATCGTGCCGGGGGCGAGCAAGGGCGCATAATCGCGCGCGGCGGCGAGCGCGGCATCGGCGGTGACCAGCGACAGCACGATCGGCGCATCCCGCACGGCCTCGGCGGCAGACGCACCGGGGCGCACGCCATGGTCCGCCATCGCCGGTTCGCGCGCGGGGTCGATGTCATATCCGCAGGCCGCGGTGCCCCAGCCCGCTGCGCGGGCAAAGGTCGAACCGGCCTCGCCGAATCCGATCAGGGCAACGGTGCTCTCCATCGCGCCATCCATGCGCAGCGCCATCGCGCGCGGCCAATGAATAGGCCGCGCCCGCCATAAATTTTTACGAATCGATCTCCCTGCCGATGGCGAGCAGCAGGGCGAACAGCGCGGCCTGCGGGCGCGTGGGGCGCCAGCCCTGGCGGGTGGTCACCCCGATCTCGCGCGTTACCGGGCAGGGCGGGGGCAGCGCGGCAACCAGCCCGGCCTCCAGCTCCACCCGCATCTGCGACGGCGACAGCAGGGTCAGCGCATCGCCGCCCAGCAGCAGTTCGCGGATGGTGATCACCGATCCGCATTCGATCGCGACATGCGGCGGGGCGGCGCCGGAGGCGCGCAGCATCTCCTCCCAATAGATCCGCAGCGGGGTGTCGGCGCCGGGCAGGATCCAGTCCTGCTGCGCCAGTGCGTGGCCATCGGGCGGCGGACCGGCAAAGATCGCATGTCCGGCCCGCGCGATCACCTGCGGGCGGTCGATGAAGGCGGGGTGTTGTTCCAGCCCCTCGGGATCGATCTCGCGCATCGCGCCGAGCAGGAAATCCACCTCGCCATCGCGCAGCGGCGCGGCGAGTTCGGCGTGGCTGCCCTCGACGACGCTGACATCCACCCCCGGGTGGCTGTGCATGAACCGCATCAGCGCCTGCGGCAGCCACTCTGCCCGGCTGAGCGGCATTGCGCCGATGGTCACCCGCCCGGCGCGCTTGCCCTGCCAGGCGGCGACCTCGTCCAGCCCGGCGCGCAATTCGGCGAGGGCGAGGCTGAAGCCGCGTGCGCGCCGCTCGCCTGCCGGGGTCAGCGTGACATGGCGCCCGCGCTTGTCCGCCAGCCGCTGGCCCAGCGCGACCGACAAATCGGCCACCGCCCGGTGCAGCGAGGCGGGCGACAGGCCGGTCGCGTCCGCTGCCGCGGCATAGCTGCCGCCGCGTGCCAGTGCGAGGAAGGCGCGCATTTGCGTTGCGGTGACGCGCGGGCTGCCGATCAGTTCGATCGCCCGTTCGGCACGCGGCGCGAGCAGATTGGCGGGTGCGGTGGCGCTCATCCCCGCGGCACTGCGCTCGAACAGGCGGCACTCCAGTTCGGCTTCGAGCCGGGCGATCGCCTGGGTCAGCGCCGGCTGGGTCAGGTTCACCGCCCGCGCGGCGCGCGTGACCGTGCCATGGCGCACCGTGGCGGCCAGCGCGGCAAGGTGGCGGATATTCGGCAGCCGTTCGAGCATGGCAAGATGATTAGCAATTTTTTATATCTCCGCACAACTTCGCATTGGCCGCTTGCCGGGGGCGGGGACATGGCGTTTTGCTTGCAGGATTGCATTGTCGCGACAGGAGCAGCCGATGGGTGTCGTCGTCCAGAATATCGAACGCGCGGAGATGGATGTGGTGGATGGCCTCGCCGCCTGCGGGGTCGCCACCGTGCACGAGGCGCAGGGCCGCACCGGGCTGCTCGCCAGCTATATGCGCCCGATCTATGCCGGCGCGCGGATCGCGGGCAATGCGGTGACGATCAGCGCGGCGCCGGGCGACAATTGGATGGTCCATGTCGCGATCGAACAGCTCAAGGCGGGCGACGTGCTGCTGCTCGCGCCGACGAGCCCGTGCGAGGATGGCTATTTCGGCGATCTGCTCGCCACCAGCGCGCAGGCACGCGGGTGCCGCGGGCTGATCATCGACGCGGGCGTGCGCGACGTGCGCGACCTGACCGAGATGAACTTCCCCGTCTGGTCCAAGGCGGTGTTCGCGCAGGGCACGGTCAAGAACACGCTCGGCAGCGTCAATGTCCCGGTGGTCTGCGCCGGGGCCATGGTCAATCCGGGCGATGTGATCGTGGCGGATGACGATGGCGTGGTCTGCGTGCCGCGCGCCAAGGCTGCCGAAGTGCTCAAGGCCGCGCAGGCGCGCGAAGCGAACGAGGCGGAAAAACGCGCCAAGCTGGCCAGCGGGGTGCTGGGCCTCGACATGTACAAGATGCGCGAACGGCTCGCAGCCGAAGGGCTGAAGTATGTCTGAGCGCAACTCTCCCCTCCCGCGAGCGGGAGGGGCAGCGAGACTTGCCCTCGCGCCAGCGAGGGTTAGTCGCAGCGGAGTGGGCCTGTCGGCCCAGCGCTGCGCGCGCCCACCCCTGACCCCTCCCGCAGGCGGGAGGGGACTATAATGACCTCCGCCCCCTGCATGTGGATGCGCGGCGGCACCTCCAAGGGGGGCTATTTCCTCGCATCCGACCTGCCCGCCGATGTCGCGCAGCGCGATGCCTTCCTGCTGCGGGCGATGGGCAGCCCCGATCCGCGCCAGATCGACGGGATGGGCGGGGCCGATCCGCTGACCAGCAAGGTGGCGGTGGTCAGGAAATCGGACCGCGCAGGGATCGACGTCGACTACCTGTTCCTGCAGGTCTTCGTCGACCAGCCGCTCGTCTCGGACCAGCAGAACTGCGGCAATATCCTCGCCGGGGTCGGCCCCTTCGCGATCGAGCGCGGGCTGGTCGCACCCACGGGCGAGGAAACGCGCGTGGCGATCTACATGGAAAACACCGGGCAAGTCGCGGTGGCGACGGTCGAGACCCCCGGCGGGCAGGTCAATTACGCGGGCGATGCACGGATCGACGGCGTGCCCGGCAGCCATGCGCCGGTGCCGCTCGAATTTCGCGACACCGCCGGGTCGAGCTGCGGGGCGCTGCTGCCGACGGGCAATGCGGTGGATGTGATCGAAGGCGTGCCCTGCACGCTGATCGACAACGGCATGCCGTGCGTCGTGTTCAGGGCCGAAGATGTCGGCGCGACCGGCTACGAAAGCCGCGAGGAGCTGGAGAGCGATGCCTTCGCGCCGATCCGCGCGAAGATCGAGGCGATCCGCCTTGCCGCCGGGCCGCTGATGAACCTCGGCGATGTGACCGACAAGACCGTGCCCAAGATGACGCTGGTCGCCCCGCCGCGCCACGGCGGCGCGGTGACGACGCGGGTGTTCATCCCCCACCGCGCCCATGCCAGCATCGGCGTGCTGGGTGCGGTGACCGCGGCGACCGCCTGCCTCGTGCCCGGTTCGCCCGCCGCCGCGGTCGCGCAGATTCCCGAAGGCCGCCGCAAGACGTTGTCGATCGAACACCCGAGCGGCGAAATGAGCTGCGTGCTCGAAGTGGACGAGGGCGGGGTGGTCACCTCCAGCGCCCTGCTGCGCACCGCGCGCAAGCTGATGGATGGAACAATCTATGCCTGATCGCATCACCAGCTGGCATCCTGCGCCCAGCAAGCCGCGCTACACCCCGCCGCCGGGCGCGGTAGATGCGCATTGCCACGTCTTCGGCCCGATGGCGCAATTCCCCTTCAGCGCGAAGGCGAAATATTTGCCCGAGGATGCCGGGCCGGACATGCTGTTCGCGCTGCGCGACCATCTCGGCTTTGCCCGCAACGTGATCGTGCAGGCGAGCTGCCACGGCACCGACAATTCCGCCACGCTCGACGCTATCGCCCGCTCGCAGGGCAAGGCACGCGGGGTGGCGGTGGTCGATCCGGCGATCTCGGAGGAAGAGCTGCACGCGCTGCACGCGGGCGGTATTCGCGGCATCCGCTTCAACTTCCTCAAGCGGCTGGTCGACAATGCGCCGAAGGACAAGTTCCTCGAAGTCGCCGGGCGCCTGCCTGCCGGGTGGCATGTGGTGATCTATTTCGAGGCCGACATCCTCGAGGAAATGCGCCCCTTCATCGACGCGATCCCGGTGCCGGTGGTGGTCGACCACATGGGCCGCCCCGATGTCACCGAAGGCCCGGACGGGCCGAGCATGCGCGCCTTCCGCCGCCTGCTCGACAGCCGCGCGGACATTCATTTCAAGCCGACCTGCCCCGACCGGCTCGACGCGGTGAAGGAAGGCGGGATGGGCGATCCTTGGGACAATTTCGCGCGCGCCGTCGCCCCGCTGGTCGCCGATTATCCCACCCGCTGCATATGGGGCACCGACTGGCCGCATCCCAATATGCAGGACGAGGTGCCGGATGACGGCCATGTGGTCGACATGATCCCGCGCATCGCGCCGACCGAGGCGCTGCAGCGCCAGCTGCTGGTCGACAATCCGATGCGGCTTTACTGGGCGGACTGAGGCGCCGCGCCATCCTCCGTCGCGCTCACCGCCCGGCGATAGAGGTGCCAGGTCGCATGGCCCAGCACCGGCAGGGCGACAAACAGGCCGAGGAATCCGGGTAGCATCGCGACGAACAGCAGCGCGGCGATAATCACCGCCCAGGCCAGCATGATCGGCTTGTTGCAGCGGATCACGGCCAGGCTGGTGATGATCGCGGTGAGGAAATCGACCTCGCGATCGACCAGCATCGGCAGGCTCATCACCGTGATCGCATAGAAGGCGAGCGCCATCAGCCCGCCGATTGCGCTGCCCACCACCAGCATGGCCATGCCCGCAGTGGTGGTGAAGATTTCCAGCGATTCCGACCCGATGCCGCTTTCGGCAAGGAAGATCGCGAAGATCGAATGCGCCACGATCATCCAGAAGCTGAAGGCGACGAAGACGATCACCCCCATCGACAGGATCTGTTCGTCACCCCGCCCGCGCAAGGCGCCCAGCACTGCGCCCCAGCTGCGCGGCAGGCCAGCCTCGCGCCGCCGGCTGACTTCATACAGGCCGACCGCGACGAAGGGTGCGATCAGCGGGAAGCCCGCCGCCGCCGGGATCAGCCAGGTCGGCGATCCCCAGGCGAACAGCGCATAGGCGACGAACAATCCGCCGCCGACATAGACCCCGGCAAAGAACAGGCCGAACATCGGGCAGGCGAGGAAATCGCGCAGTCCCGCCGCCAGCGCGGCCCGCAAATCCGCCATCGAAATATCGCGCGCAACCGTATATGGCGCCACCTGCGCCCGGCCTGCTGTGGCCATGTGACCCACTCCCCAAAACTCGCCCTTCGGGCAGGGAATGTGCGACATGATCGGCGCGCGGGCAAGCCCCCGTCCGCCGCCGCGGGGAAGCTTCCGTCCGCCGCCGCGGGCAGGGGTCAGGCGGCGACCACTTCCTGCTCGATCGCGCCGAAGATCGAATGGCCATCCTTGTCGCGCATCTCGATCCGCACGCTGTCGCCCGGCGCCATGAAACGGGTGGCGGGTTCGCCCCCGGCGATGGTTTCGATCATGCGGATTTCGGCGATGCAGCTGTAACCCTTGCCGCCTTCGGCCACCGGCTTGCCCGGCCCGCCATCGGCATCGCGGTTGGACACGGTGCCCGACCCGATGATGCTGCCGGCGACGAGGTTACGAGTCCTGGCGGCATGGGCGACGAGGTCGGCCAGGCTGAAGGTCGCATCCACCCCGGCATCGGCGCGGCCGAAGGGCTGGTTGTTGTAATCGACCATCAGCGGCAGATGCACCCGCGCATCGGCCCAGGCATCGCCCAGCTCGTCGGGCGTGACGGCGACCGGGGAAAAGGCGCTGGCAGGTTTCGACTGGAAGAAGCCGAAGCCCTTGGCCAGCTCGCCCGGGATCAACCCGCGCAAGGACACATCGTTGACCAGCATCAGCAGCTTGATGTGCCCGGCAGCCGCTTCTGGCGTCACGCCCATCGGCACATCGTCGGTGATGCAGGCGATCTCGCCTTCCATGTCGCAGCCCCAGGCGGTGTCCTTCAGCGGGATCGGATCGCGCGGCGGCACGAAGCTGTCGGAGCCGCCCTGGTACATCAGCGGATCGTGCCAGAAACTGTCGGGCAGTTCGGCCCCGCGCGCCTTGCGCACCAGTTCCACGTGATTGACGTAGGCGCTGCCGTCCGCCCATTGATAGGCACGCGGCAGCGGCGAATGCGCATCGTGTTCGTGGAACCGGCCGCAGGGCACGCTCCAGTGTTCGACATCGCGATAAAGCGCCTCGAGATAGGGGGCGACGCGGTCCCAATCGTCCAGCGCGGCCTGCATGGTCGGCGCGATATTATCCGCCACGCAATAGCGGGTGAGGTCTTTCGAAACGACGACGAGTTGGCCGTCGCGGCCCGATTTGAGGCTGGCGAGTTTCATGTTTCAGGCGTCCTTGGGGGTACTGGGGGGCGTATTGGGGGGCGTATCGGGCTGGTTGTCGGGATGGGCCCGGATGAACGCGGGCAGGGCAAGGCAGGCTGCCTCGATCCGCACCATATGCGGGCTGGCGGACAGGTCGAAGGCGAACCGCCGCGCATTATACAGCTGCGGGACCAGCACCACTTCGAACAGGCCGGGCGCGTCGAACAGGAAATCGCCGCTGCCCAGTTGCGCCAGCCGCGCCTCGACCGCACCCAGCGTCTTGGCCAGCCAGTGGCGATACCAGCTGTCGATCTCGTCCTGCGTGTGGCCGAGCGGATCCTTGAGATATTTGAGCGACGACAGGTTGAGCGGCGCGTGCAGTTCGGTGGCAATGGCATAGGCCAGCTCGCGCGCGGTGAAGCGGTCCTCCACATCGCGCGGCAGCAGCGCGCGGTCGGGATAGGCTTCGTCGAGCCATTCGAGGATCGCCATGCTCTGCGCCCGGTCGCGCCCGTCGGCCTCGAGCATCGGCACCCCGGCAAAGGGATTGCGGCTGGTGAAGGCCTGCCCCCGCTGCTCCGATTGGAGCAGGTTCACCGGCACGATGTCGTAATCCAGTCCCTTGAGGTTCAGCGCGATACGCAGCCGGTAGCTGGTCGAGCTGCGGTAATAGGCGTGGAGCTTCAAACGCCGTGTTCCTTCCTGGCTTCGTTGTCTGCGCTAGCGCGTTGCTGCTTGAGCGCCTCCTCATGAAGCCACGCGGCATGCTGCGGGGCCTTCTTGGTGCGGCTCCATTCATCCAGCATCAGCGGGGCAACACGCTTCAATTCGGCATATTGTTCGTCGGTGCCGATATCGGCAGCCAGTTCGACCCGGTGGCCGTTGGGATCGAAGAAATAGATCGACTTGAAGATGCCGTGATGCGTCGGGCCGAGCACGTCGATCCCGCAGCCTTCGATATGCGCCTTGGCCGCCAGCAGCTCGTCTTCCGAACCGACCTTGAACGCAAGGTGCTGCACCCATTCGGGGGTGTTGGCATCGCGGCCCATTTCGGGCTGGTTGGGCAGTTCGAAAAAGGCCAGCACATTGCCGTTCCCCGCATCGAGGAAGACATGCATGTAGGGATCGTAGGCGCCGGTGGAGGGAACGTGATCCTCGGCAAAGGCGGTGGTGTAATCCATCCCCAGCACCCGCCCGTACCACTCCACCGTCTCCTTCGCGTCGCGGCAGCGATAGGCGGTGTGGTGGATTCCAGCGAGCTTGACCGGGCTCATGCTTCCTCTCCCACGCTGTCGTCCACCGCGATTGCGCCGCGGCGAATCTGGTCGCGTTCCATGCTTTCGAACAATGCCTTGAAATTGCCTTCGCCGAAACCCTCGTCACCCTTGCGCTGGATGAATTCGAAGAACACCGGGCCGATCCGCGGTTCGGCGAAGATCTGCAGCAGCAGCCGCGGGGAATCGCTGTCGGTCGTCCCGTCGAGCAATATGCCGCGCATCTGCAGCTGGTCGACCGGCTGGCCGTGGCCGGGCAGGCGGGTTTCGAGCATCTCGTAATAGGCGGCCGGCGGCGCGGTCATGAAGGGCACGCCGCGCTTCTTCAGCGCGTCCCAGCTGGCGAGCAGATCGTCGCAGATCAGCGCGATATGCTGGATGCCTTCGCCGTTGAACTGGCGCAGGAACTCGTCGATCTGGCCGCCGCCGCTCTTGCCTTCCTCGTTCAGCGGAATGCGGATCTTGCCGTCGGGCGCGGTCAGCGCCTTGCTGGTCAGGCCGGTATATTCGCCCTTGATGTCGAAATAGCGGATCTCGCGGAAGTTGAAGAGCCGCTCGTAGAAATCGGCCCAGAACTCCATCCGCCCGCCATAGACATTGTGCGTCAGGTGATCGATCGCGCGGAAGCCCGCGCCGGTCGGGTGGCGTTCGACATTTGGCAGGAATTCGAAGTCGATGTCGTAGATGGTCAGCGAATGCGCGCCATGCGCATCGCCTTCATAGCGGTCGATCAGGTAGATGATCGAATTGCCGATCCCGCGGATGCCGGGGATGACCAGCTCCATCGGCCCGGCCTTGCCGTCGACCGGTTCCGCCCCCTGCGCCAGCAAATGGCTGTAGGCGCATCGCGCATCGCGCACGCGGAAGCCCATGCCGCAGGCGGCGGCGCCATGTTCGCGCGCGAAGAACCAGGCCGGGCTGTTCGGCTCGTAATTGGTGATCAGGTTGATGCCGCCCTGGCGCCAAAGCTGCACATCCTTGCTGCGGTGGTTGGCGACATGGGTGAAGCCCATCGTTTCGAACACCGGTTCGAGCAACCCCTTCTCCGGCGCGGAGAATTCGATGAATTCGAACCCGTCGAGCCCGGCGGGATTTTCGAAAAGGTCGGCCATTGCGTGGGGTACCTCTCAGCTGGTTCTGGTCTTGCCCCAATCTATCCAAATTTAGTTTCAACTGCAACTTTATTGAGGGAGCGGCGTGCGCTCACTTCGCCGTCAGGTCGGTAATCCGCCCGGTCGCTGGCAGCTGGATGAGCGGTGCGGTGGCGAAATAGGCCTCCATCGCATCGAGATCGAGCGGCCCGGTCACCGTGTCCGTCCCGTCCTTGAAGACGGTGAAGCCATCGCCCCCGGCGGCGAGGAAACTGTTCATGGTGATGCGATAGGTCGCATCGGGGTCGATCGCCCGCCCGTTCAGCGTCGCGCCGACCACCCGGCTGCCGATCGGGCGCGACATGTCGTAGCTGAGCGCGAAGCCTTCGCTGGCCGAAAAGGTCTGGTGGATCCCCTCGTCGTCGAATTCCTGTTCGAGCAGCGCCAGCAGCTGCCTGCCGGTATAGCTGCGCGTGATCAGCGTGTTGGCGAACGGCTGGACGGCATAGATGTTGGCGAAGGTCACCTGACCGTCCGCCCCCGGCTCCAGCGCCGCGCGCAGGCCCGAATTGTTCATGAAGGCGATCTGCGCACCCGCCTCGCGGGTCGCAGCCAGCTGCGCATCGGCGACCAGATTGCCCAGCGCGGTTTCATCCATCGACCCGGCCTTGTCCGCCGCGCCCGACACGCGCCCGACCACGCGGTTCGCCTCGGCGCTCGCGGCGGCGGCATATTTGCCGACATAGGTGGCGATGTCCGGGTCGCTCGGCCCGTCGGCGCGGACCAGCACATTATGCGCTTCGCGGGCCACCACATCGCCCGCCTTCGGGTCGATCGTCAGTGCGATGTCGGTCAGGAACGATCCGCCATAGCCCGCGCTGGTGACGAGGAAATGGCGCGACGGGTCGATGGTGGAATAGTCGCAGATATAGAACTGGTGGGTATGGCCCGAAATCACCAGGTCGACCCGCGGATCGAGCCGCTTGAGGATGTCGAGCAGCTCGCCATTGATCCCGTCGCAGCTCGGCCGGTCGTAGGGCTGATCGCTGAACAATCCCTGGTGGATGGCCACGACGATCGCATCCGCGCCATCGCCTTCCAGCCGGGCGACCTGCCCGTTGATCGCATTCGCCTCGTCCGAAAAATCCAGCCCCGCCACGCCGCTGGGGGTCACCAGCATGGGCGTGTCCTTCAGCGTCAGGCCGATGATGCCGATCTTCACTTCGCCCCTGCCCTTGCCGAAGCTGCGCATGGCCGAGGCCGGGAACAGGGTCTGCCCGCTATCCTTGAAGGCGACATTGGCCGCCAGGAAGGAGAATTTCGCGCCCGCGAACGGTTCGATCGCGCAGGGCGTGCGCAGCGTATTCTTGTCGCAGCCGCCATCCTGCATGCGGCGCAGTTCCTTCCACCCGCGGTCGAATTCGTGGTTGCCGACCGCGTTGAAGTCCAGCCCGATGCGGTTCATCGCGGTGATCGTGGGTTCGTCGAGGAACAGCGACGAGATCAGCGGGCTGGCGCTGATCAGGTCGCCGGCGGAGATCACCAGCGAATACTTGTCCTGCGCGCGGTGGCTTTCGATCGCGCTGGCCAGCGCGGCGGCCCCGGCAACCCGCACCTCCTCACGCGTTCCGTCGGCATCGGTGATGGTCAGCTTGCGCCCCAGCGGCTGGAGATTGCCGTGGAAATCGTTGATCCCGATGATCCGCACGCGGACCGTTTCGGGCGCGGTGGCGGCGGGGAGGGTGGCACAACCGGCGAGCGCCAGCGGCAGGGCGAGGAAAGCGAAAGTCTTGCGCAGCATGGCGCATGTCATGCCGCCCGCGTGTGACTGGCTCAAGGCAAAATGCGGGAGCGCCCGTCAGATCGCCTGCGCGGCGGTGTGGCCGCTGGCCCCCAAACGATCAGATCGCCTGGCCAGCGGCATGGCCGCTGGCCCAGGCCCACTGGAAATTATAGCCGCCCAGCCATCCGGTCACATCCACCGCCTCACCCACGGCGTAGAGCCCGGGTACGCGCTTTGCCGCCATCGTCTGCGACGACAGTTCGGCGGTGCTGATGCCGCCTGCGGTCACTTCGGCCTTGGCAAAACCCTCGCTGCCATTGGGGTGGAACGGCCAGCGCGCCAGCCGATCTTCGGCGGCCTGAAGCGCCTTGTCGGGCAGATTGGCAAGCTCGCCCGGCAGCGCGATGCGCTCGGCCAGAACAGTGGCCAGCCGCTCGGGCAGGTGGTCGGCCAGCAGCGCGCGCAGGCTCTTGCGCGGGTGCGACCGCTTGGCCCCGACCAGCCAGCGCGATGGCAGCGCAGGCAGGAAGTCGATTTCGACCCACTCGCCCCGCCGCCAGTAGGAACTGATCTGCAGGATCGCCGGGCCGGAGAGCCCGCGATGGGTGAACAGCGCCGCCTCGCGAAACGCCGCCTTGCCGCAGCGTGCCTCGACCGGGGCGGCGACGCCCGACAGCTCGCGGAACAGCACATCCTCGCCCCCCAGCGTCAGCGGCACCAGCGCGGGGCGCGGCTCGACCACTTTCAGCCCGAATTGCCGCGCAAGGTCATAGGCAAAGCCGGTCGCGCCCATCTTGGGGATGGAGGGGCCGCCGGTGGCGATCACCAGCGCCGGGGCGGTATAGGTGCCGCCCTGCGTCGTCACGCTGAAACCGGCATCGCCGTGCGACACGGCGGCGATGTCCTGCCCGCAGCGGATCGCGACATCGCCCTTGCCGCATTCGGCCAGCAGCATGTCCACCACCTGCCGCGCGGACCCGTCGCAGAACAGCTGGCCCAGCGTCTTTTCATGCCAGGCGATACCATGGCTTTCGACCAGTTCGAGAAAGTCGCGCGGGGTGTAGCGGGCGAGCGCGGATTTGGCGAAATGGGGGTTGGCCGACAGGTAATTGCCCGGGCCCGCGCCGATATTGGTGAAATTGCAGCGTCCCCCGCCCGAGATCAGGATCTTGCGGCCGACCTCGCCGGCGCGCTCGATCACCAGCACCCGGCGGCCGCGCTGACCCGCCTGCGCGGCGCAAAACAGCCCTGCTGCGCCTGCCCCCAGGACGATCGCGTCGAAATTCTCGCTCATTCGGCCTCTATGCTGCGCGTGCCGTGGAACCGGAAGCCCTGTTGCATCATTGATCTGGCAACCACGCGGGGGGTCTTGCCGCCAATGGAGAGACTTCGATGCAACAGGAAACGATCATGTTCGCCCTGATGCTCATCGCTGCGGTCTCGGTCGGCCTGATTGCCTGGCTTGCGCTGGGCGATCGCAACAAGCCAATTTTCCGTGACCACGGTGACGAGCACCGCCTTTCTGCCGGCCGTGCAGACAATGCGGTGTCCGCCCGTCGGCGGGTGAGCGAACCGGCGGAGTAATCCGCCGCACAGCCAAAGTCCCCGGAGTTCCCCCGGGGCAAGGAGACCGGCGGCGCCCCACCGAGTGCCGCCGGTCCATCCTTTTCAGGCGACTGATCAGACGTCGAGATTGGCGACGTTGAGCGCGTTTTCCTGGATGAATTCGCGGCGCGGTTCGACCACATCGCCCATCAGGCGGGTGAAGATCTCGTCGGTCACATCCGCATCTTCGACCTTCACCTGCAGCAGGGCGCGATTTTCCGGGTCGAGCGTGGTTTCCCACAATTGCTCCGCATTCATTTCGCCCAGCCCCTTGTACCGCTGGATCGACAGCCCCTTGCGGCCCAGGGCCAGCACCGTATCGAGTAGCTGCGTCGGGCGGGTAATCGCCCCGGGCGCAATGGCGGCGGCGGGGATGTCGCCATCCTCGCCATCGGCGCCGGTTTCGGCCTCGACCTCCGCCGCGCCGGCCCGCACCAGCCGGGCAGGCTGGGCATAGGCCTCCGCATGTTCGGAGGCGAGGCGATGCAGCTTGCGCGCTTCGGCGCTGGTGGCGAACGAAGGTTCGATCAGCCAGGCATCGGTCACCCCGCGCCAGGCACGTTCGAAGGTGATCGTGCCGTCGGCGGCGAGCCGCGCGCTCCACTTCGCTTCGGGATCGCCCTGCTGCATGCGCCGGGCGGCCAGTTGCACCGCCTGCTCGCGCGTGGCGGCGGTCAGCTCGGGATCGAGCGCGCCCGACAGCGCCATCTGCTCGACCAGCGCGGGATCGTATTTGCGCGGCACGAAGCCCATCAGATTGCGCACGCGCAGCGCGTGGTCGACCATGGCGCGCAATTCCTGTTCGCCGCGCGCCCCGCCTGCAGCCTCGAGCACCCGGCCCTGCAGCCCCGCATCGACGAGATAGCGGTCGAGCGCGGCCTGGTCCTTGAGATAGACCTCGCTGCGACCCTTGGCGACCTTGTACAGCGGCGGCTGGGCGATGAACAAATGCCCGGCCTTGACGATGTCCGGCATCTGCCGGTGGAAGAAGGTCAGCAGCAGGGTGCGGATATGCGCGCCGTCGACGTCGGCGTCGGTCATGATCACGATCTTGTGATAGCGCAGCTTTTCGAGGTTGAATTCGTCGCGCAGCCCGGTGCCCATCGCCTGGATCAGCGTGCCCACTTCGCGGCTGCCGATGATCCGGTCGAACCGGGCGCGCTCGACATTCAGGATCTTGCCGCGCAGCGGCAGGATCGCCTGCGTCTTGCGGTCGCGGCCCTGCTTGGCGCTGCCACCTGCCGAATCGCCCTCGACCAGGAACAATTCGCTCTTGGCGGGATCGCGTTCCTGGCAGTCGGCTAGCTTGCCGGGCAGGCTGGCAATGTCCATCGCCCCCTTGCGCCGGGTCAGCTCGCGCGCCTTGCGCGCCGCCTCGCGCGCGGCGGCGGCATCGACGATCTTCTGGATCACTTCCTTCGCCAGCGCCGGGTTTTCTTCCAGCCAGTCGTTCATCTTGTCGCCCATCAGGCTTTCGAGCGGCTGGCGCACTTCGGAGCTGACCAGCTTGTCCTTGGTCTGCGAGCTGAATTTGGGATCGGGCAGCTTGACCGAAACGATCGCGGTCAGCCCTTCGCGCATATCCTCGCCCGACAGGCTGACCTTCTCCTTCTTGATGATGCCGGAGCGGTCGGCGTAATTGTTCAGCGTACGGGTCAGCGCGGCGCGGAAGGCAGCCAGGTGGGTGCCGCCGTCACGCTGCGGGATGTTGTTGGTGAAGCACAGCACGTTTTCGTAGTAGGAATCGTTCCATTCCAGCGCCACGTCGATGCCGATCCCGTCCTTTTCCGCGCTGATCGCGATCGGATCGGGCAGCATCGCCTGCTTGTTGCGATCGAGCCATTTGACGAAGGCGGCAATCCCGCCCTCGTAATAGAGGTCGTGTTCCTTGGCCTCTTCATGCCGCCGGTCGCGCAGCAGGATGCGCACGCCCGAATTGAGGAAGGCCAGCTCGCGATAGCGGTGTTCGAGCTTCTCGAAGTCGAATTCGGTGACGTTCTTGAACGTGTCGTGGCTGGCCATGAAGGTCACGCGGGTGCCCTTCTTGAAGCCATCGGGATCGGAATTGCCCTCCACCTTGGGGGCATCGCCCACCACGCGCAGCGGCTCTACCGCATCGCCGTGTTCGAAGCGCATCCAGTGTTCCTTGCCGTCACGCCAGACGACCAGTTCGAGCCATTCGGACAGCGCGTTGACCACCGACACGCCCACGCCGTGCAACCCGCCCGACACCTTGTAGGCATTGTCGTCGCTGGTGTTCTCGAACTTCCCGCCCGCGTGCAGCTGGGTCATGATGACCTCGGCCGCCGATACGCCTTCTTCCTTGTGCAGATCGACCGGAATGCCGCGGCCATTGTCTTCCACGCTGACCGACCCATCGGGGTTGAGTTCGATCAGCACCAGGTCGCAATGCCCGGCCAGCGCCTCGTCGATCGCGTTGTCGGACACTTCGAACACCATGTGGTGCAGGCCCGAACCGTCGTCCGTATCGCCGATATACATGCCGGGCCGCTTGCGCACCGCGTCGAGCCCCTTGAGGACCTTGATCGAATCCGCGCCGTAGCCGTTGGTGTTCTGCTGCTTTTCGGGGGTATCTGCCATGGCCATCATATAGGCAGCAGCGGGGGGTTTAGGAAGGCGCGGGGCACCCTTCCATCCACAACTCAAAGCTGCTGAATTGCGGTTGCGATTCGCAACGGAGAAAGCCGATGAAAGCACCCGCACTTGCCGCCGCCGCCAGCGCCACGCTGATTACCGCCACCGCCGCGCCGCTTGCCGCGCAGGTGCCGACCGGCATGATGGGCGAATTGCGCCCCGACCAGCAGCAGTTCTTCGGCCTTTACAAGGAACTGGTCGAAACCGACACCAGCCTGCCGCACGGCAGCTGCACGCAGGCCGCAGCGCAGATCGCTGCGCGGATGACGGCGGCGGGCATTCCCGAAGAATGGATCACGCCGTTTTCCGTCCCCGAACATCCCGACGAAGGCGGGCTGGTGGTGGTCTACCCCGGCACCTCCAAGAAGCTCGAGCCGATGCTGCTGCTCGCGCATATCGACGTGGTGGCCGCCAAGCGCGAGGACTGGGTGCGCGACCCGTTCAAGCTGATCGAGGAAGATGGCTATTACTATGCGCGCGGCATCGCCGACGACAAATACATGGCGGCGGTGTGGGCCGACACGCTGATCCGCTTCAAACAGTCGGGCTACAAGCCGGGGCGCACGGTGAAGATGGCGCTGACCTGCGGCGAGGAATCGGACACTGCCTTCAACGGTGCGCAATATCTCACCAACAACCGGCGCGACCTGATCGCGGCGGCCTTCGCCCTCAACGAAGGCGGCGGCGGCGATACCGATGGCGAGGGCAACGTCGTGGCGCAGTCGATCCAGGTCGGCGAGAAGATCTACCAGGATTACAAGCTGGTCGCGACCAACCCGGGCGGGCACAGCTCCACCCCGGTGCGCGAAAACGCGATCTACGCGATGAGCGATGCACTGCTGAAGATCCGCGAGCATGAATTCCCGATGGAGTTCACCGATGTCACCCGCGCCTTCTTCGCCAAGGCCGGCGCTGCGCGGGGTGACGAGATGGGCGCGGCGATGGTCGCGCTGTCGAAAGACCCCACCGACGCAGCGGCGCAGGCCAAGGTCAACACCGACCGCTACTTCCATTCGGTGCTGCGCACGACCTGCGTCGCCACGATGATCGACGGCGGCCATGCGGTGAACGCGCTGCCGCAGAAGGTGGTGGCCAACGTCAATTGCCGCATCTTCCCCGGCCATGACCCGGTCGACATCGGGCACGAGCTGGAAGCGATCATCGGCGATCCGAACATCACCGTCACCCGCGCGCGGGTGGACAAGCCGCTGGCCAAGTCGCCCCCGCTCGACCCGGCGATCGTCGGCCCGATGGAGACGCTGGCGGCGAAATATTTCCCCGGCGTGCCGGTGATCCCCTCCATGTCCACCGGGGCGACCGACGGGCTGTATATGTCGGCGGTCGGCATCCCGACCTATGGCGTGCCCGGCGCCTGGGGCGACCCGGACGGCAATGGCGTGCACGGGCTGAACGAGCGGCTGGAAATCCGCGGGATCTATATCGGCCGCGATTATCTGTTCGATTTGGTCAAGACGCTGGCGAAGTAGCTTCCCCGGCATCGGGCAGGGCGCGGCGGAAATGCACCGCGCCCCGCCAGATCGACTGGTCGAACAGCGGCGCCAGGGCGGCGCGGGTGGGGGCATCGAATTGCGTCGCATGGCACTGCGTCGCCTTGGTCGCGGCGCCGAGATCGCCCTTGTCATAGGCAATCGCCACGTCGAGCAGGCCGGGGTCGGTCACCGCCCAGCTCTGCATTTCGGGCACCGGCGGCAAGCTGCCCGCCGGGATGCCGGGATAGAGCAACTGCGGGCGCGTGGCGGAGGGCATCGCCTGCACGATCTGGGTCACGAGGTCGCTCACCATCCGGTGGTCGGCGTGGCCATAGCCGCCGTCCGGCCCCCAGGTGACGATCACAGCGGGATGCGCGGCGGCGATGGCATCGGCAATCGCGCCGGCCAGGTTGCGCATGGCGGCGTCCGTCTCGCCGCTCTGCCCGCGTGCATAGCGCCACAATTCGCCATCCCCGAAATCGAGGAACAGCGGCGCATCCAGCCCCAGCGCGGCGCTGGCGCATTGCGCCTCGCCGCTGCGCACCGCCGCCAGTTCGGCGCCCTTGGGCAGGCTGCTGACCCCCGGCCCGGCATCGCCGCGCGTGGCATAGACGATCCGCACCTGCGCGCCCTTGCGCGCTTCGGCGGCGAGCGCGGGGGAGACGACCAGCTCGTCGTCGGGATGGGCGAAGATCGCCAGCACGACGCGCGGCGGGGCCCCCGCCGCATCGCCCACTCCCGCATCACCCGCCTGCGCTGCACCCGCTTGCGCTGCGCCTGCCAGCGCGAGCCCCGCCATTGCCAGCCAGCCATATTTCATCGCATCTCTCCACTCTGTTTGCTGCGGCCTAGCATCGGCCGGGCCTGCGCGCGACGGTTGCAATTGAAATCAGATTGACCGGCAGTGCCATCGGGCGCATCGACGCGCGGCGATGCTATCGGTGCTCGACATCTTCCGGATCGGGATCGGTCCGTCATCCTCGCATACGGTCGGGCCGATGCGGATTGCGCAGCATTTCGTCGAGCAGCTGGCGCAGGGCGATCTGGCGCGGCGGACGGCGCGGGTCGCGGTCGAATTGCAGGGATCGCTGGCGCTGACCGGGATCGGCCACGGCACGGTGGATGCGGTGATGATGGGGCTGCTCGGCCACCACCCGGAATCGGTTGATCCCGACATAGCGATGGCCCAAGTCGCGCAATTGCGTGACTGCCGCACCCTTGCGCTGCCCGGCGTGGGCACCATCCCCTTCGATCCCGCGCATGACATCGCGCTCGCCTGCGACGTGATTCCCGAACTCCATCCCAATGGCATGGTGATGCGCGCCTTCGCTGCCGATGGCGCCCTGCTGGCCGAGCGGCAGTGGTTTTCCACCGGCGGCGGCTTCGTCGCCTCGGAAGAACAATTGCGCCGTCCGGTCGCCGATGACCGGCTCGAGCTGGGGCGTGCCGTGCCCTACGCCTTCGGCTCGGCGGCAGAGCTGCTGGCGCTGTGCGTCGCGCATGATCTGCGGATTGACCAGCTCGTGCTCGCCAACGAGGATGCGATGCGCCCGCGCGAGGCGAGCGAGGCGGGGCTCGACCGGATCGCGCAGGCGATGATGGAGTGCATTGCGCGCGGCCTGGCGCGCGAAGGTATCCTGCCCGGCGGGCTGCAGGTGCGCCGCCGCGCGCCGGGCCTGTGGGCCAGCCTCGAGGCCAATCCGCAATCGAACGAGCGCGAGCAATTGTTCGACTGGCTCAATTGCTTCGCCATGGCGGTGAACGAGGAAAACGCCGCCGGGGGCCGCGTGGTCACCGCGCCGACCAATGGCGCGGCGGGGATCATCCCGGCGGTGCTGCGCTTCTATTGCAAGGATGGCGATGGCGGCCCGTGCCGCGACAGTTTCCGCCGCTTCCTGCTCACCGCGGGGGCGATCGGCCTGCTCTACAAACAGCGCGCAAGCATTTCGGGCGCGGAGATGGGCTGCCAGGGCGAAGTCGGCGTGGCCTGTTCGATGGCGGCGGGCGGGCTGGCGGCGCTGTGGGGCGGCAGCCCGGCGCAGGTGGCCAGCGCGGCGGAGATCGGCATGGAGCACAACCTCGGCCTCACCTGCGATCCGGTCGGCGGGCTGGTGCAGGTGCCTTGCATCGAACGCAATGCGATCGGCGCGGTCAAGGCGGTCAATGCCGCACGGCTGGCGCTGCACCGGCAGGAGGAAACCCGCGTCAGCCTCGACCAGGTGATCGAGACGATGCGGCAGACCGGGATCGACATGTCGAGCAAGTACAAGGAAACCAGCCAGGGCGGGCTGGCGGTCAACGTCATCGCCTGCTGAACGGCACAATTCCGCGCGCCGACCCCCGAAGAGCCGACCACGCGCATGCTGGTGCGCGGTGCTGGCGCTGCGTCTTGCGATGGTCGGGAAAAATCGCCGGCCG
>JACXVD010000016.1 GCA_014763545.1 Sphingomonadales bacterium | reverse complement strand
GCCCAGGCGAGACCGCGATGGCGCAGCCAGGTCCGCGCGAAATCGTCAGCACCATAGACTTCGATCAGTTCGCCGATCGCGAGCTGGTCGGCCTTCGAGGAGGTGGCGGTGAATGCGAGCGCGACTTCGCCCAGGCCCAGTTCGAACAGCCGGTTGCCGCGCGCCGACTGGCAGTAATAGTCGCGCTTGGGGGTGGCCCGGGCGACAATCTCGATCTGCCGGTCGTTGAGCCCGAAGCGGCGATAGATCGAAAGTATCTGCGGCTCGACCGCGCGCTCGTTGGGGAGGAATATCCGCGTCGGGCAGCTTTCGACGATGGCAGGCGCGATCACCGAGGTTTCAATATCGGCGAGGCTCTGCGTCGCGAAGACGACGCTGGCATTCTTCTTGCGCAGCGTCTTGAGCCACTCGCGCAGCTGCGCGGCGAAGGCCGGGCTGTCGAGCACCAGCCAGCCCTCGTCGATGATGATCATCGTGGGCGAACCGTCGAGTCGGCCTTCGATGCGGTGGAACAGGTAGGAGAGGACGGCGGGGGCCGCGGCCGAACCGGTCAGCCCTTCGGTCTCGAATGCCTGGAAGCTCGCTTCGCCCAGATGCTCGACTTCGGCATCGAGCAGACGGCCGAACGGCCCGCCGATGCAATAGGGTGCGAGCGCCTGCTTCAAGGCCTGCGACTGGAGCAGCACGGCAAGGCCAGTCAGCGTGCGTTCGGTGACCGGCGCGGTGGCGAGCGAGGTGAGCGCCGACCAGAGATGCTCCTTGGTGACCGGATCGACCGTGACGCCTTCAGAGGTCAGGATCGCCTGCAGCCATTCAGCGGCCCAGTTACGTTCGGCGGGCTCATCGATACGCGCCAGCGGCTGCAGTGACACCGCACCCGCGCTGTCGTCGGACAGGCTGGTGCCCCCCAAGGACGAACCCAGGTCCTGCCAGTCGCCGCCGCAGGCCAGTGCAGCCGCACGGATCGAGCCGCCGAAATCGAAGGCGAAGACCTGCGCGCGATCATAGCGCCGGAATTGCAAGGCCATCAGCGCGAGCAGCACCGATTTGCCCGCCCCGGTCGGCCCGACGATCAGCGTATGGCCAACGTCTCCAACGTGAAGCGAAAACCGAAACGGGGTTGAGCCTTCGGTGCGCGCATAGAACAGCGGCGGCGCCCGGAAATGGTCGTCGCGTTCCGGCCCGGCCCAGACCGCCGAGAGCGGGATCATATGCGCAAGGTTGAGGGTGGAGATCGGCGGCTGCCGAACATTGGCGTAGACATGACCGGGGAGCGATCCGAGCCAGGCCTCGATGGCGTTCATGCCTTCGACGATCACGGTGAAGTCGCGGCCCTGGATCACCTTCTCAACGAGGCGCAGCTTTTCGGCCGCAAGCGCGGGATCCTCGTCCCACACCGTGACCGTCGCGGTGACATAGGCCTGGCCAACGTGGTCGGCGCCGAGTTCCTGCAACGCCTCATCGGCGTCGGCGGCCTTGTTCGAGGCGTCGCTGTCGAGCAGCGTCGAAGCCTCGTTGGTCATCACTTCCTTGAGGATGGCGGCGACCGATTTGCGCTTGGCGAACCACTGCCGCCGGATCTTTGCTGTCAGTTTGGTCGCATCGGTCTTGTCGAGCATCACCGCGCGGGTCGACCAGCGATAGGAAAAGGCGAGCCGGTTGAGTTCGTCGAGCAGCCCCGGGAATGTGCTGCTCGGAAATCCGACCACGGTCAGCGTGCGTAGATGCGCGCGCCCCAGGCGCGGTTCGAGCCCGCCGGTGAGCGGCTCGTCGGCGAGCAACGCATCGAGGTGCATCGGCACTTCGGGAACCCGAACGCGCTGGCTGCGGGTCGAGATGCAACTGTGGAGGTAGGTCAGCGTTGCGCTGTCATCGAGCCAGGCCACTTCGGGCACAAAGCCTTCGACCAGGCGCAGCAGCCGGTCGGTCCGGTCGATAAACAGGTCGAGCAGTTCCTTCGGGTTGATTCCCTTCTCGGCTTTGCCTTCGTAGAGCCAGCTTTCTGCCCGCGCGGCATCCTCGGCAGGCGGCATCCAGCACAGGGTCAGGAAATAGCCGCTCTCGAAATGTGCGCCTTCCTCGGCGAATTGCGCGGCGCGTTCGCGCTCGACCAATTCGGATGCTGGATCGGGAAACTGGCTGTCGGGATAATCCTGCGCGGGCCGGCGCACGGCTTCGACGAAAATCGCCCAGCCCGAACCCAGCCGCCGCAGCGCAGAATTGAGCCGCGCGGTGGTTGCGATCAGCTCGGCGGGGGTGGCGCTGTCGAGATCGGGTCCGCGGAACCGGGCCGAGCGCTGGAAGCTGCCATCCTTGTTGAGCACCACGCCGGGTGCGACCAGCGCAGCCCAAGGCAGGAAGTCTGCGAGCCGGTCGGCCTTGTTCCTGTATTCGCGAAGCGAGAGCATGGGCTTCAGACCCTCAAGTAAGTGGGAAAGCGCAGATGCCGCCGGGCGACATCGACGAACTGAGGATCGCGCCGCGCGGCCCAGACCGAAACCGCATGTCCAATCGCAAAGATCACCACGCCAGCGATCCACAGGCGCAGGCCCAGCCCGATCGCGGCGGCGAGCGTCGCATTGGCGATGGCGAGGCCGCGCGGCGCGCCGCCGAGCAGGATATGCTCGGTCAGGGCGCGGTGGACAGGCACCACATAGCCGGGGACGGTTTCGGGCGGCGCGGCCTCCATCAAACCAGTGCTCCGCCGCCGAACGAAAAGAACGACAGGAAGAAGGACGAGGCGGCAAAGGCGATCGACAGGCCGAACACGATCTGGATCATCCGCCGCGCGCCGCCCGAGGTGTCGCCGAAGGCGAGTGCCAGACCGGTGGCGATGATGATCATGACTGCGACGATCTTGGCGACCGGGCCCTGGATGGATTCAAGGATCGATTGCAGCGGGGCTTCCCACGGCATCGACGAACCGGCCGCATGGGCAGGCGCGGCAACTGACAGGGCAACAAAGCCGCCGAGCATAGCTGCAGACAGCCGGGCACGCGCACGCGAAAAGGTCTGGATCACGTATTGTCTCCTTGGGCATGGGGGATGAAGGGAAGGATGCAGTAATCACCGCGCTCATCGAGCCCGGTGACCTCGGCGAGTTCGGCCAGCCGCCGTCCGGTGCCGTCGCGAACCAGCACGGCCACGACATCGATGGTCTCGGCGATCAGCGCGCGCGGCACGGTGACGACGCTTTCCTGGATCAGCTGTTCAAGCCGGCGCAGCACGCCCAGCGCGGATCCGGCATGGATCGTGCCGACACCACCCGGGTGGCCGGTGCCCCAGGCCTTGAGCAGGTCGAGCGCCTCGGCACCGCGCACTTCCCCGATGGGAATGCGGTCGGGCCGCAGGCGTAGCGCCGAGCGGACCAGGTCGGACAACGATGCCACCCCGTCTTTGGTGCGCAGCGACACGAGGTTGGGCGCGGCGCATTGCAGCTCGCGCGTGTCTTCGATCAGGACCACCCGGTCGTCGGTCTTCGCGATCTCGGCGAGCAGAGCGTTCGTGAGCGTGGTTTTGCCGGTCGAAGTGCCCCCGGCGACAAGGATGTTCTTCTTCTCGCCGACTGCTCGGGCCAGCGCGTCGGCCTGGCCCTGCGCCATGATCCCGGCAGCAACGTAATCACCAAGCGTGAACACCGCGACGGCGGGCTTGCGGATCGCAAAGCTGGGTGCTGCCACCACCGGCGGCAACAGCCCCTCGAACCTCTCCCCCGTCTCGGGAAGCTCTGCCGAAACCCGCGGCGCCCTTGCATGGACTTCGGCCCCGACATGGTGCGCGACAAGCCGGATGATCCGTTCGCCATCGGCAGCGGACATCCCGCTCCCCGTATCGGCGATCCCGGCACCAAGGCGGTCGACCCACAGCCGACCGTCGGGATTGAGCATGACCTCAATGACTGCCGCATCTTCAAGCCACGCAGCGATCTCCGGCCCGAGTGCCGTGCGCAGCATGCGCGCGCCGCGCGAGGATGCTTCGGACCGGATCGGAATGACGCTCATGGGATGCCCCGTTCAGATGAGGCAACCGACCATCGGCTGCGCTCGCGAGGCAGATCAAAGAGACATTAGTTCAGGGGATGGCAACAGCGGGTTTGCGGCATCGCGGTGTGGCGTAGAGCTAGAAGCTGTGGCGGTGAAGGTCAGACTGATCTGCTCAGTTGGACAATCCGATCAGGCGGATTTTGGGAACGAGAGTACGGCTATCGGTCATTCCCGGGAGTTGTTGGCTGCGGCAGGCTTCTCGTTTTCTGGCGCTCATCGCCATGACACGCCGGTTCGATATACTTGATGTCGTGCTGCGCGAAGTCGGCGGAACGGCGCTCGATGGCCAGCAGGCGAAGGTTTTTCGGCCCGGGCTCGACTATCTTGCGAGCTGAAACGCCGAGCGCACTTTGCGCCAGCGGTTCGAGGAGGCAACCGGACGACGAGACCACTAAACGCCGCGCAGACTGGAGACGCTGGGATTCTCGTGACGAAACGATTTAGGACATCGACTCCGCTTCACGCATGCGCTGCCGAAGGCGCTTGACGTAAACCCCTTCGACCATGTCATCGGGACCGAGACCGAGTGCGCAATTGGCCAGTGCCGCGTAGCTCTCGTCGGTCAGCCTGAAATCTATCGGCAGGAGCCTTGGCAAGCCATCCATCGTCTCCTCGACCGCAGCGAACAGGGCCTTGAAGAAGTCGGCTCTCGAGGGTCGCTGCGACGATGTCACAGCCTCGGTGATCGGTTCATGCACCTCTATGTCGGCGGCCGCGGCATCCCCGGCGAGAACGTCGACGAAATCGGCAATACGCGGCCAGTACTTGAGGTCGTAGCGTCCGCGCAGCGTACGCAGTTCGTCTCTTACCCATGACTTGAAGAGGTAATTACTCTCCGCCGCCTGATCGATGACTTCGCAGACGTGGTAATGCGTATCGCTCGAAAAATCGGTCTTGTTATGCAGTGCTTCGCGTTCGCGCAGCAGGCCAGCTAGTTGGCGCGCGCAAGTGGCGATTTCGGCATTCACCAACCTGAGCCGCTTCAAATCGGTTCGCATCGCTGCGGCTTGCTCCGGACTCCATAACGCGGCGACGGTCAGGACGCGGTCGAGAAAAACACGCGGAGCTTGCGGATAGTCGCCAAGCTTGGCCTGGATCTCGGCATAGGCCTGATGCAGTTCGAGCTCGCG
The DNA here is from genome assembly GCA_014763545.1 of Sphingomonadales bacterium. Lineage (GTDB taxonomy): Bacteria > Pseudomonadota > Alphaproteobacteria > Sphingomonadales > Sphingomonadaceae > JACXVD01. Next base: position 67,809 of record JACXVD010000016.1, on the reverse strand, counting down.
CTCGAGCATTCGCTCGATCACGGCGTTTACACTGCGCCAGATGCCGAGTTCTTCGTTTAGCGCTTTTTCCGCCAACAGGATATCACGGCAGGCGATTATGTCTTGTCGCATCGGGCAGAACCTTTCGGAGCAAGGGATTAGAGGATCTTCCCCATGCTATAGACGCGCTGGACTGTTGATGCGGTACCCGAAGTAGACCGAGTTGCGCCAGCCTGAGGTACCCGCTGCAAGCCGACGCGCGCGGCAAGGCTCCACCAACAACCGGCAGAGGTTATCAGGTCTCGATCTCGATCGCTGTCGGTATGAGCGCCTCGATCGGGGAATAGAGGTCGACTTCGGCCTCGGGGGTCTCAATGCTGACGATGAGGGCATAGCGCGCCTTATCGTTGTATCGCCCCAGTCCGGTTCGCTCGCGCCACCATCCGGTGATGGGCTTCACATAGATCATGTTTCTTGCCGCCAGTTCAACAGCCGCGCCTTCCCAGATATCCATGTGCAGCGAGCCGGCCGACACAGAACGTGGTCCGAACAGCCAGCCACTGTCGGGATCGCTCGCGGCCCCGGCACCATTTCCCGCCATTTCGGCATTGTTGCGCCGGTGAAACCGCGCAGCAGTTTCGCGGCTGCGCTTGAGATCGAAGCGAAGACCGAAAGACTGATATCGGGCGGGATCGATCGCGCTGGCGAAACTCGGGTTGGGCTCGATAAAGTAGGACAAGGTGACCTTGAGACGCACGCGCGTGTTGTCGAGATCTTCGAGCACTTCGCGCGGCCAGGGCAGTTCGTAGAGATGAGCCTCGTTGAACCGGACCGCGCCATCCTTGCGAAAGGGCTGGATATGGTTCTGTGCGACCAACGCCAGATCGTCGCTGGCTGATGCAAGAGCGCGGCCCAGATCGGGAACGCCGTAGCCGAAGCGGCGAAGGCAATTTGCCTTTTGCGTCTTGCCCGGGCTGGCATCGAGGGCTGCGCGCATGGGGTCAGTCCAGTTTGCGCTGTGGACCATCAAAGCCCGCACAGTTTCGGGCCAGTAACCAGGCATGGCTGCGGCGATCTGCGCCGCCATTCTCGATGCCTGCGCCGTCGCTGCGCTCGTGGCCCAGAACGGAGTCAGGGGTTCGGTGTCGACATTCCTCGAAGCGGCCAGAAGCGAAAGCGAGTCGAGCCCGGCAACGGCTTCGAGTCCGGAGGGGCTGAGCGCCCTGTTGCCCGCCTCCAGAACGAGGTCCGGCTTGAAGGGAGATTTGCTCGAATCCCACAGATATGAAGTTCGACTGTAGGGGCTAAGTTCGCCAACCGCAGCGGCGGCGGACCAGTCCTCATACCCAGCCTCGGCGATATCGGTTCGCTGAGTATAACCCCCGATCGCCAGCGCATTCCACGCCTGTGCCGGGTCGAGTGCCGGGAATGCGTCGGCATCTTCGATATCGGCAGCGACAGCGCTGTCTGGAACATTGCCTGCGGCCAGCATGAACAGCCGCCTGGGTCCAGGATTGTCAGGGTCTCCCCCTTCGGCCCCGGCTGCGGCTTGGTCGATGGCCGCACTCCATGCGCTGGCCTCGGCGCCCGTACGATTGCTGTTGGTCACCGCCATGCAGAAGACCCGTGACCGCTCCGGATTGTTGATTTCCGCGAGCGCGACGGCGGACTGTGTGATGGGCCCGTAGGAATGCGGTTCGTTGGGAGGAAAGCCTTGCGGCGGGAGGATCTTGATCGATTCTATCCTGTGCGAAAGCACCGGTTCCGACTGGTCAGCGAGCGGCGCGACAAGATCGCCGTGCAAGGCGAGGCTTGCCATCCCCGTACCATGGCCGGGCCCGTGTTCATGGTCATCCCCGCCCCATGCCGGATCGAGCGCGAGCAGATCGTTTTCCGACAACGCCGGTTCGATCAGCGGGTGAGCCCGGTTGACCCCGCTGTCGAGCAGACACACGGCAGCGGCCTGCGCACCCGGCCAAGTTATCCGCCCTGCAAGGTCTTCAACAAAGGCTGGCAAATCCTCTTTCAGCTCCTGGGTAAAGACCGCGGGGTTGTCGCTCGCGCGGCGCAATTCGGCAATTCCGCCACTCGCGAAGAGCAGCAGCTCGATCGCACTGACCCGCCCGAAAAGAGGAACGACGGTGGTTTCGGGAAACAGCATGCGCGTGCCGGCATCGCCGACCTGCATGCCGAGCGCCTCGGCGATCTCCGTGACCCGGTCGACCCGGTCGTTGAAGCACCAGGCACCCCACCACAGCTCTGCCTGCGGATCGGTTGGCAGCGCTTCCGGGTCATCGCGCCAGAAAGTGCGCAGCCGCGCTTCGCGGAAATGCTCCAGCGGTTCGACCCGTGAGGCCCGTGGAGGCGTGCCTTTCGGGGAGGTGATTTCTCCGTCGGTGTAGTCCGCTATGACGGCTGCGATCTTGTCGCGCGCCTCGTCAGGCACGAAAAGGGCAAGCGTGCGGGCTCCGTTTTCCAAGACCTTTTCCGCACTTTGCCGGGTGCCCTCGGTCTTTCGCTCAACCAGCAACGCGCCCGCTCCGGGTGACAGCTCAACCTCGAGATAAATCCCGCCTGCGGGATTGATGTCCGGCAGGTCCGCGAGGGGGGCACCCTGCCCTTCGTCGGCCCTAGCGAAGGCTTCGTGGAGTTCGGTCGCAAGACGCTGGCCGTGATCGGCCCGGATGCGCTGCACAGCGTCCGAGCGCGCGTTGGAGGTCGGCGACTTGTATTCCCCGCGCTGGACCAGCGACGAGATATCCAGGTGTGGTCTGTCGTATTCGCTCACCGATCAGACGTTGGGTGCGAAGGCGGCTCGCATAGCCTGGCGTTCGGAAAGCTTCGCGGTCAGCTGTGCGGTCGAGATCGTCTTGCGCTGCGCCAGGATCGCATCCTTGACCGCTTCATTTGCCGCCCGCGCGATCTCCGCCTGGCTCAGGCCTTGGGCCATGTCTTCGATCGCCGGCCAGCTGAGCCGGGGATATTTCATGCCGCGCAGGTTGGCCTTGATGACAGCACGGACCTGTTCGGCATCAGGCAGGTCAAATTCGAGTACTTCGTCAAAGCGACGCAACAAGGCGCGGTCGAGCAACTCGGGGTGATTGGTGGCGGCGACGATGGGGCTGTCGGTCGCGCTCGGTTCTTCCATGAACTGGAGAAAGCTGTTCAGCACCCGGCGCATTTCCGCAACGTCGTTCGAGGCGCTGCGGCGGCCACCGACGGCGTCGAATTCATCGAACAGATAGACAGCCCGGCGGCGCAGGGTTTCGTCGAACACGAGGCGCAGCTTTGCCGCCGTTTCTCCCATGAAGCGGGTAATCAGCGTGTCGAGTCGGATGACGAAGAGCGGAAGCCTCAACTCGCCAGCGAGCGCCTCTGCCGTCATCGTCTTGCCCGATCCCGGCGGACCGACGAATAGGAGCCGGTGACTGGGAACCCTGCCGTGCTCGCGCAACCAGTCGCGCCTGCGCTGCTGGAGCAGCAGGTTCTCGAGGCGTTCGGAAATATGGCCGGGCAAGACCACGTCCGCGATACGGTTGCGGGTCTCGCGCAGTTCGAGCAAGCCTTCGAGATCGCCCTTGGGCCGCGAAAATGCGATGGGAATACTGGGATTGACACCGCGATGCGCACGCGCGGCATCGACGGCCGCGCGGATTTCATTGGCGGTTTCACGCCGACCCTGCCGCGCTTCCGCCGCCGCGACCTGCAAGGCAATGGAGAGGTATTGCTCCTCGTCGCCTTCCGCCTGGCTGCGCAACATGGCGGCAATCTGTTTTGCGTTAGACACTACCCTCGATCACATGTTCATTGTTTTGCCCCGGAGGGGAACGATAACCGCCAAGCCGCAACTTGTCATCGCTAATCTGGTCGTTGCAAACAGGGCTTTCATCGTCTGGCCAGCTTGTTGCGGCACTTTCGCAATGTATGGGTGGCGCTATGCTGGCCCTTACCCATCCCGATATCGCCGCACGGATGACCGCGCTTCCGAGCGGACTTTTCCCGATCAGGCCCGATGGCAAACTGTCGCTGGCGATCAAGGCATCGAAAGAAGCGCTTATCGCGATTCGTGAACACGGCGGCTTTGCAGTCTATGTTGTCCCGGTCCCGGCGCGCGACGGCGTTGCCATTAGCCTCGTCACGGCCTTCTTCGACGATGCCGACGAACCTCTGGTCATCCGCACGCCGCTGTTCGGCGACGAGACCCCGTCCATCGAGACCGTCGCGCTGCTGACCGGCGAAGAGCTGGACATCTACCTGTTCGATGACTTGGGATGGGAGCGCATGAGCTATCGCTGCAGGATCGAAGACCCAGGTAGCTATTTCCGGACAGGCCCGGACATCCGGCTCGCTCCGTTCACGCGCGAAAATTCGCGCGTGATCCTGAGCTTCCTCGCCGAATGGTTCGGGTTGCGCACGCCGCTCGACGACAGCCAGGCGATCAGGGTCCGCCTATCGGAGGAACTCTGGCCCAGCGACCAGGCAATCCTCGACTTGCGCGAACCGCCAAACAAGTATCTGGGCTCCGATGGCTTCGTCATGAGCGCGCTGGAGCGTGACGAAACGCGGCCCGGCTTCCACCAGGAACGCGACATCGCCGCCTTGTTCCGGCGTTTCCTCTCCCCGGAACAGGTCATTCTCAATCCCTTCCGGCGTGGCAGCGACCGCGAGTATGCTGATCTGGTCTGTGCAACCCAGAGCACGGTCATCGTGATTCAGGCCAAGGACAGCCCGACCGATGCACGCGCCATGGCGCGGTCGCTCGGGCGAAAACGACGCGCCTCGCAGGCGCAGCTCAAGGCCGCCCTTGGGCAGATCACCGGCGCATTCCGCTACACGGACAGGGGCGAACCGGTTCCGCTCACCTGCAAAGGAGACGATATCGATCTCTACGTCAACGGCCGTGCACTGCTCGGCCTCGCCGTCATCAAGGAGATCTTTCCCACGCAAGCGGAAGATATCTTCTCAGCAATTGAGAGGTCTCGGTCTGCGGGGCGAAAGCTGGCAATCCTCGACTTTCCGGCACTCAGCACCTTTGTGCATCACTTTCCGGACGAGGACCGTTTCGTTGCAGAGCTGGGGCTCTACACCGACCAGATGATTGCCAGTGAGACTTGGATTCCGGCTAAGGCCTTTCTCAACGAGCGACTGCCAAGGATTTGAGCCGCGCGTCGCACGGTCCCGTCCAGTCACGTGGCTGCGAGGATGACACCAATAACCGGCTGACGTAGATGTCGAAGGTGCTTTGCTGCTGGCGAAGAGAACTGGAATGTGACGAAAGGAGCGGTCGTTCAGCAGCTCTGATCTACCGCTTGGAGTTTCATCCGTATGCGCGAAGGTCGACCAGCTTTGGGTAGGGGGCCGACTGCCCGGATTCATTTCAGAGAACCGGAAAGCGGTCAAGAAGCGAGCTAGCAGATTGGCATGGCGTCTTGCACACACGGACCTCCTTGGGCGTATACGTCACCTGCTTTGGCGTTGGCGTAATTAACCATACTGGGGATTTTCTGTCTCGCGTTGGCGTCCTTACTCGTTCGGCCCGCCCGTACTGGAGGCCTTTTGGTCTTCACTTCTGCTTTTGGCGGGCAAGCGCTAGCGTCCTCTACTAGGATCGGCTGCGGAATATCGGCTATCGCGGTTTTGACCCCCGAAAGCAGACTAACCACATCGGTTCATTTGCCGTCGTCGGCTCGAGCCTTGACGAAAGGCAGCTTTTGGCGAGCTACTCTGGAGTCGGGAATGACGGCTCAGTCGGCGTTACCTGCCCAAGCGCTCGTTGCTATCCAGCCTTCGGGCCAACGCCCGAACAAAGCTCTCGTAACGGTCCTTGCCCTTGGCTTGCGCAGCTGCGCTACCAGCTTCAGGGAGTGAGGGACTCGCAGTGAGCCAAAACCGCACGAACAGCGCCAACGCTTCATTTCCGACCTCGACGACATGCTCCAGGTTTTCCATTTGGCGAACGACTCGATCAATCCGTCGACTGAAAGCCGCCTCCATTCGTTCCGATCGATCTGGTGATAAGAACGAGGTCAACGCCGTCTCGACAATTTCAGCTTGCGAAACCCGCTTCCGGATCGCCAGTTCCGCGAGTTGGCTGGCGACCGCAGGCGATAATCGAAACGTGTGCTTCGACTTCACAGTTCGATTCCATCGCCGGGGTCGAGCGCTGCTTGCCGGGAATTCGCGACCATCCGGGCGCGCAAGCGCTCTGAGCGCGCAGCGTCGTCGTCGTTGTTGCTATCACTGCCAAAGTCGAACTCATTGACCTGAGGCGTAGGCGGGGGTGCGATTTCGACATGGAGTGGCAGTTCGGGTTCGCGGCGGACACCACCGTTGGCTTGATCCTCATCCACCGAACCCTGTTGGGTCACCGAACGGACCGGCTTTACTGCAGGCAAGTTGCTCCAGTCATCGACCGGCAAGCGAGCGGTTCGGTCGTGCCCGTGCTGCGGCGGCTTCTGGATACGACCTTGAAGACGCGGATCGGCATAATAGCGCGCCTTCTTCGCCCGCACGGGCGGTGCGCCCGACAACATGACGATCTCGTCGGTCTCCGGAAGTTGCAGGATCTCCCCCTGGGTCAACAATGGCCGCGACGTTTCGGAACGGGAAATCATCAAGTGTCCAAGCCAGGGAGAGAGCCTGTGGCCAGCGTAGTTCCGCATCGAGCGCTGCTCGGTCGCCGTGCCGAGGGATTCCGAAACGCGCTTGGCGGTACGCTCGTCATTGGTCGCGAAGGCGACACGGACATGGCAGTTGTCGAGGATTGAGTTGTTGGCACCGTATGCGCGCTCGATCTGGTTGAGCGACTGCGCGATCAGGAACGCCTTGAGGCCATACCCCGCCATGAATGCCAGTGCGCTCTCGAAGAAATCGAGCCGGCCCAGCGCCGGGAATTCGTCGAGCATTAGCAGCATCCGGTGCCGGTCCTTGCCTGCTTCGAGTTCCTCTGTCAGGCGGCGCCCAATCTGATTAAGGATCAGTCGGATCAGCGGTTTGGTCCGGCTGATGTCGGAAGGCGGCACGACCAGGTAGAGCGTGGCCGGCTTCTTGCCGTCGACGAGATCGGCGATTCGCCATTCGGACCGCCTTGTGACTTCGACAATCACTGGGTCACGGTAAAGACCGAGGAATGACATGGCGGTCGAGAGCACGCCAGACCGCTCGTTCTCGGATTTATTGAGCAGTTCGCGCGCCGCGCTGGCAACGACCGGGTGAGGCCCTGCCTCACCCAGATGCGGCGTGGTCATCATGGCCTTCAGCGTGGTTTCGATTGTTCGGCTCGGATCGGAAAGGAAGGCGGCAACACCGGCGAGCGTCTTGTCTGGCTCGGCGTAAAGGACATGGAGGATCGCGCCGACCAATAGTGCGTGGCTTGTCTTCTCCCAATGGTTGCGCTTCTCGAGGCTGCCTTCGGGATCGACCAGCACGTCGGCGACGTTCTGGACGTCGCGCACTTCCCACATGCCGCGGCGCACTTCGAGCAACGGATTGTAGGCGGCGGACTTCAGGTTGGTCGGGTCAAACAACAGGACGCGGCTGAAGCCGCAACGAAAGCCCGCGGTCAGCCCCCAGTTTTCGCCCTTGATGTCATGGACGATCGCCGAACCGGACCAGGTCAGCAGGGTCGGGATGACGAGGCCGACGCCCTTGCCCGAGCGTGTCGGCGCGAAGCACAGCACATGTTCGGGCCCATCGTGGCGCAAGTAGCTGTTGTTGAACTTGCCGAGCACGACCCCTTTCTCGCCAAAAAGCCCAGCTTTGGTTATGTCGCTGCGGGTTGCCCAATGGGCCGAACCGTAAGTGTTGGAGTTGCGGTTCTCGCGGCCGCGCCAGACCGACAGAGCAATCGCGACGACGATGGCGACGACCCCGCCTGAAGCCGCAATCATCCCTCCCCGCTCGAAGATTGTCGGTGCATAGGCCTCGTATGAGAACCACCACCAGAAGAAGTCATAGGGTCGATAGACCGGATGGCCGAAAAGAACCAACCAGGGCGTGCCAAGTTCACGCTGGAAACCGAGCGCCGACGCGGTCCACTGGGTAGCGGCCCAAACGCTCGTCAGGATGATCACGAAGACGGCCAGCACCTGGCCCCAGAGGATTTTTGCAGCTGACATCGCACGAGCGTGTCAGCTTCTTGCAGCGCCATTCAACCCGATGTTGCTGGTCGTCGTGGCCTAGCGTTGATTATGTTAGGTTGGCGCAATGTGACGGGGAATTTGGCGCGTGACTACGGCCAACAGTGGGCCGGAAGCAGAATGGCGGCTCTAGAGCGGCCAAACCCAAAAAGCGGACTTAGGATGCGCCGACTTACACGCACACTGTTGGAAAAGTTCGTCAGTGCTCGCTATTGGGCTCTATGGCCACGACACCGACAACAACAAACGCAACGAAGAAGGGGCACTGTCCCACCTGCGATGGCGAGCGCACCTGCGAAATCCACGGCTCGATCTACAAGGCTTGGGACTGGGAGGACAGGCAATATGGCCATTCGGTCAACGGCGGTGTCGACCACTCTCTGCTCGAATGTCGAGGGTGCGAGACGGTCTTCTACGAAACTTCCAGCTGGAACAGCGAAGACATCGATCACTACTACGATGCGACGGGGCAGGAGCAGTATGAGCATCCGAGGGAGATACAAACTTATCCGAAGCCAGAGGCCAAGACGAAGCCGGTATGGTTCGACGCCATGCAAAAGGCTGACCCCCAGCTGCGCAATATCCTGAGCCAGATGTACGTAGCGCACGACAACGAGGCACACATCCTCACGGCGATAGGACTCAGAACGGCACTGGACCGTGCAACCGAAGTCCTCGGCATCGACCCGGCCAAGACATTCGATGAGAAACTGAACGAGCTGCGCGACGGAGGGTGGATCGGGCAAACTGAGCGGGACATCCTCGGCGTTGTTACGGATGCGGGTAATGCGGCTGCGCATCGCGGCTGGGAGCCCGACAGTCAGGAGGTTTCCGAACTGCTCTCATCGCTAGAGGTGTTCCTCCATCGCGCTTTTATCGTCGGCCAGAAGGCATTAGGCATCAAGAAAAGTATTCCCGCAAAACCCAAGCGGCTGCTCGCCGCTGGGAAGAAGACTACTCCCTGACCACAATTGGGGCCGATAGGGGAATGGCGGCTGCCCGGTAGAATTGTGCCGAAGCGGACGGCCGAGGTAACGCATCTCCTTCATGGCGAAACGGGCTGCGATTGAACCGAAAAAGTCGCCCCTATTTGATGCTTGAGTTCTGCGCTCCACCATTCAATATCTCGAGCAGCGGGACGATATTGTCTTCACGGAAATGATCTATATGCAGTTCAAAATGTCAGCTGTTGGGGGAATTTGTGTTCGACGCTCAAAAGTCTTTCGATGAAAATCTCGCCATCTTTAAGGCGGCGTGCGAAGAGCTTGATGCCGAATGCGCCAAGATTCTCTTCGACAATATCGATATTTTGATCACGCACGGCGCAGATCGCGACGCGCGATCTCAATTTAACGCGAAAGTGAACGCGGCTCTCGACGCCCTACCCACGGCAGAGAAGGCAAAATGAGTCGTTACTTCCTTACGCAAATTGCGATCGAAGGCTTTCGCGGCATCAACAATGACAGCGATCCGCTGACACTTTCGTTCAAGCCGGAGTGCGTGAACTCGATCTACGCAAACAACGGCGTCGGGAAGACCTCGATCTTCGAGGCGCTCCAATTCGCGATCCACGGGGAAATCCCTCGCCTTGCCGCCTTGCAGGGTGCCGAGCAGGGCGAAAGCTACATCGCCAACCGCTTCCATCCAGCCAAGACGGCGACGATCGAACTTAAGCTCTCACCCGACGACGGCAGCGCCGATGTGACCATCCGCATCGTACGCGATGCCAATGGCAACCGCGTCGTCACCTCGCCGTCCGGCTACGCGACGCCGGAGGACCTCCTATATGCACTCCGCGAGGATTTCGTACTCGTCGATTACAAGACGTTTGCCGGCTTCATCGACAACACCGCTCTACTGCGCGGCCGTTCCTTTTCGGCCCTGATCGGCCTCAGCCAATATTCGAACCTCCGCCAAGCGATCCAGGGCGCGAACAACACCGCCACGCTGCGCAACGATCTTGGGATTAAGGTGCTGAGTGCGAACATCGGCGCGCACAAGGCCAGTGTTGCGGAGGCAAAGCGCAAGATTATCGAAGCCTATACGGAACTGACTGGGCAGTCCCTCGACCAGATTGACGATCGCGCCACGCTAGAGAAAACTGTCACCAAGGTGCTGACTGATATTGGCGCGTTGGAAGAGGTCATGGCCGGGAAGACCGTCAAGGATTTCGACCACAAGGCGGCAGTCGCCGCCTTAGAAGAAGGCTCCGACAGCGCGAACCGGCTCAAGCTGCAGAAGATGCAGCAGGACCGCGAAGCGGTGCGCGAACTGACCATCTCTGAAGAGCATGTCGGTCAGCTCGATGCGCTTGAGGTTACCGCCAAAGAACGTGACGAGGCGCTCGCGAAGGTCGGCCATGCCGACTTGCTCTCGCTGCTCAAGAGCGCCGCCACTGTGATCGGAGCGCCGGCATGGCCTGACGACGAAAGCTGCCCGGTCTGCGATCTGCCGCAGGAGACGCCCCTGAAAGCGCGGCTCGAAGAAAAGATCGCTGCCTATGACGCCGTTAAGGAGCTAGATGCCGAACTCGCCAAATTATGTATGGGCTGTCCGGCTATAGCACTGCTTAGCAAGCTCGAGAAAGCGGCCGTGCTCGACGTGCCGCTCGAGGAGCAGATTGCGGACGGGCTGTTCAAGGGGGCGAAGGAGGGTTCGGTTAAGACCGCGGAGATCGGGCAGGTAAAGGCTCGGCTCGACACGTTGACCAAGGCCCGCGACGAAAAGATCACGGCTCTCGAGAGCGAAATTCTCGAGCTGGAGAAGAGTCTGCCGCCGTCTGTCGCGGCGGCGGCGCGGGCGATTGAGAATGCCAAAAAATTCCGCGACGAGTTTGCTGGCTTGGATAGCGCCACTTCGAAACTCGCTGCGGCCGAAGCCTCCATGGCGAAAATCGATCGCTGGCTGGCGTTCATTGGCAAAGCCGATAAAGTCTTTGCTGATGCGGAGACCAAGCTGTCGACCGAGCGTCTCAAGGACATAGAGACGGCCTACAAAGCACTGTTCCCGTTAATCATGCGCGGCGCGCCTGATTTGAAGCCGCATCTCGCCCGCGCCGCAAAGAGCGAGAATATCGACCTGACGCTCTCAGATTTCCATGGCGAAGAGAATGTGAACGCCCGCGCCGTGTTGTCGGAGAGCTATCGTAATGCGGTAGCCGCCTCCATCTTCCTATCGGCTGCGGTGAAGCATACTCGTCCTCCACGCTTCATGGTGCTCGACGACATCACGTCAAGCTTTGATGGCGGCCATCAATTCAATCTGATGGAAGTGCTGGTGAAGGAGCTTCGCTACGGCGCGAAACCCGACGGCGTCCAGTTTATCCTACTAAGCCACGACAGTGCGTTAGAGAAATTCTTCGATCGGCTAGGCAACACCAAGGACTGGCACCACCAGAAGCTTCAAGGCATGCCGCCGACAGGTGCCGTGCAGAGCAGCCGCCAAGGTGCCGACCGACTGAAGCAGCGGGCGACCGCGCTGCTCAACCAAGGCAGTGTCGACCTCGCGGGTCCGCTCGTCCGCCAATATCTTGAGTACAAGCTCGGCTACATCATCGCACGGCTGCAGATTCCTGTACCGCCGGACTATGCGACACGGCCCGACAATCGCACCCTTTCCACTTATTTCGACGCGATTACGCGGGCGGTCGACCTTTACGATAAGGCAGGCGAGTGTGTCCTAGACGCAGCGCAGAAGACAGCGGTCAAGCAAACCCACGCAACGTCCATTATCGCCAATTGCATCGCACACTACGAGACCTCGGTCGGCCAACCCTTCACCGCACATATGCTGCTGGGAGTGTTGCAGGATATCGATCAATATGCAGAAAATTTCCGACAGATCGATCCCGCCAATCCCGGTCAACGAATCTACTACCGACGCCTCGATAAAAAATAGAGCGAACCCGAGCCTACTCAGATGCTCTTGGAGCCCAATTGCTCGCGCTTAGCGGTCGCAATCACGATCATGGATGAATGTCCGCTTTTAGGCGATCTGAATTGCAGCTCGAATGTCTGAGACGGAGCGCAAAGCGGGCACAAGCTTGCGGTTTCTGTTTTCGGCATTGTGGCCGTAACCTTGCTCCCTATATCCCAATCCCCCGCGAGCGGCCCAGAGCCCAGTCGATCCCGCCGCCCGGTTTGACGATGCCGGTAACATGCTGACCAAGGTGCTTGTCGAGTTGCGGCCGCCAGGGAACAAGTTCAAACCCCAACCCGTTGTCGATCATCGCGAACCGGCCCGATGCAAGTTGTAGGCGCTGGCGATAGGTGCCGGACACGGTTTCACCTTCAGCACTAGGCCGATGTGGCAAACCAGTCCGTTCAGTGAGGGCCTCACTTGCGGCAGCGAGGTCACGATCGCGCAGAGTGTAGAGGACATTGCGGGCCATGTTGATCCGACCGCCGTGTTTGGTCGCAAGACCTTTCGAGACCAGATGCTCTGCCCGATCGCGCTTGGCCTGTTCGATCATTTCGCCAAACCCGCCGCCCGACTGAACTGGCTCTAAAGACAGCAGCTGCCGGTCGAGCCAAGTGCTCCCACGAGCAGTGACCTGCTCGGCCAGCGCTAGGTCGGATTGAACCCAGAGCGACTGCCCCTGCCGACCGCGCCGGTCGGTCCAGGTTCGCAGCTCGACGATTGCGCCGGGTGCCGCATCACCGGTCTGTTCGAGATCGGAGAAGCGGAGGTGATGGACGCGCCCGTCAGCACCATCGATTATGGCGTAAGCCTGCCCGCTCAGTTCATCATGCAAACCACGTTCGACCAGGCGGCCGATGATCCGATCGTCGCCCACGCTTTGGTGCATGGCAAAGCGCCCCGGATCTGCTTCAACACCCAGACCGGAAATCGCTAGGTGCATTGTCTTGATAATGTCGCCGCGCACGCCGAGCTGGCGCAGTGTTGGTTCGATGTGGGGTTTCAATGACCAGCAACCAGGCGCGATACTGGTGGCAAGTCCGAGGCGTTCGAGCTTGCACGCTCGCCCGATCAAGTGCCGGTCCATCGCCGATTGGGTACGTTGAGGGTCGGGGCGCAGGTCGATGACGCCGCCCAGCTGATCGGCCATCCGATGGAGCCGCCGGTCAAGACTGGTCCAGCGATCGGCCTCGACCTCGCGAGCAAGCGCCCGATCAATCTCGCGCTCGCTACGAGGCCCAAGTTCCATGGTGACCCGCTCTTCCGCGCGACCCCGCATCCCCTGGCGGATGTAGTCCTTGTCGATCACCAGATCGCGGCCATCGTCGGCCTTGCCGCGCAGCAGGATGTGGATGTGCGGGTTGTCGGTGTTCCAGTGATCGACTGCGACCCAGTCGAGCTTGGTGCCAAGATCCTGTGCCATGTCAGTCATAAGTTCGCGGGTGAAGGCGCGGACGTCGGCTAGCTCGCCAGCATCCTCAGGCGAGACGATGAAGCGGAAATGATGCCGGTCGTCGGCGCAGCGTTCTGCAAAGGCCGTCCCATCCGCACAAGCGCCGTCACTCCCGAACAGTTCGGCATCCTTGCCGTCACGGGTGACACCCTCGCGCTTCAAATAGCTGACGTGGCGCGCCAGCGGAGCAGCTGAAAAGCGGGTGCCCGCGTGCCGGACTACCCGCGCTTTGACCAGCACACGGCGCTGACCCTGCCGTGCGCGGATGCGCAGAACAGCGCTGCGGCCCCGGGCATTGCGACCCGTGCCGCGTCGGCCGCGCCCGGCGATGCCAACCCGCCCGGCCTTGTTCGTCAGCGCCCGGACCTGGGCGACCAAAGAGCGGGGCTTGGCTGAACGCCTGCCTCGATCCCTGACCCGTCCCGGCCTGACATTGAAGTCGTCGTCGTTCACCGGATTGGCAGGCGGAATTCGGGCGACGGCGCTGAAAATGGCAGAATTGCGCCAGTTTTCGGCAAAGCTGCCAGCAGGGGTGCAGGAGCAATGGCGCTGAAAGGCGAGTAATTCCAAGGACCTCCACCCCACCCGACGGCGCTGCTTTTATCTTGCCATCCTCCTTCCGCCTGCCTTCCTGCAACCAACCTTCCGCACAAACCTGCGCCAATCCACGCCATGACGCGCCAGAGATCAAAGGGGGCGATCACTGCGGTATGCTCCCCGAAACGGGCGCGAAGAGGCCGTCGGGATGGACAGGCTGAGTGGGAAATGATGAGGGCGGCGCGGCGGCGGCGAAGCTGCCGGATGCATCCGCCGGTGTATCCTGGCGCGCGGCGAACAGCTCAGCCTGTGTCCAACTCCGGCGAACTGCCTGCACGGGCGATGCACTGGCAAAGACAGTTGCACTGCGTCCGGTCTGCAGCATCGGTGCGATCCGGGAGATATAGGCGCGGGTTTCGGCGGGCAGCGGCTTGCCGCGGTCCCGCCAAGCCTCGTAGCGGCCCGGTCCTGCATTGTAGGCCGCGAGCATGCCGTAGGCACCGTAGCGATCGTACATTTCCCGCAGATAGGACGTGCCTGCCATGATGTTGTCACGCGGGTCGAAAGGATCAGCGCCCAGACCGAACCTGGCGCGCTGACGTGCCCAGGTTCCGGGCATGAGCTGCATCAGGCCCATCGCACCCGCTGACGATACCGCACCGATCCGGCCCGCGCTCTCGGTGCGCATGACCGCATAGATCCACGCCTCGGGAATGCCGAAGCGTCGCGAGGCTTCGGCGACATGCGCCGCAATGTCGACGATGCGGGGCTGCACCCGTTCGGCAGCGACCTGCGCAAGCGCAGGTGCGGTACTGAACAGGGCGAGCGCGACGCAGGCGATGCGGAGCGAGCCAACGAAGCGCACCGGTCAGTCCGCCTTATCGCGGCGCGAGGGGCGCGACCAGACCAGAACATGGGCGTTGCCGTTGTCCTGGAACAGGTTTGCGCGCAACGGCTGGACGAAGGCGGGATCGTCGATTTGCAGCGAAAGATAGTCGCCCGCCTTCTCGCCGACATGCTTCCAGGCCGCACCGACTTCGCGCGCTTCGTCGCCTTCGCCTGCCATCACGCGGTAGTCGGGCGCGTTATCGCTGTCCGACGGATCGGCCGGAACGAGGGTGAGATCAATGTCGAGCGTCAGCGTGTGCAGGTGCCCAGTATAGCCGCTATCGGCGGCAACAAATGTTCCGATCTTCATGGGTCAGTTTCCTTCTGCTTGGGGGATGAAAGGATCATTGGCACGAGGATCGGCGAGCAGCTGATGGTCGCCATCGCCTGCTTCGTCGGTCCAGACGGGCTTGGCGCGGCCGATAACGTCGCTGATCTGCAGCACGCCGAAATAGCGGCCATCGAAACTGTCGGGTGTGGCGGGGCTCATCACGAACAGCTCGCCCGATTGCAGCGTGATGCAGCCTGCCCAGACGGGGAGCGGCCTTCCCAGACTGTCGCGAGCACGCGCCGCGCCGACATATTCACCGTCGATGGTCACGCCGTGGGCGAAGCGGCAGACACGCTGTCCGCGCAGTGCAGCGACGCGCTTAATGAGTGGAACGCCGCGCGGCAGATAGTTCCGCTCAGCGAGCAGGCGGCGCATGGCTGGCGGCGGCTCGATAGCCACTCGCTCGCCAACATGCAGGCTGGCCGTACCGCGAATGAGGTAGAGGCCTGTGGGCACGGAAGCCGTGGCATTCCACACCGCGTAACGCGAGACCGGCACGGTCAGCGTCGCGAGGGTGGCGGCAGCGACGACACCGGCGGGGACGAAGCGGCGTCGGATCATGGCAGGAGCGCCTTGCGCCGGAGCCATGCGCGATGGCGCGCGGAGGTATAGCCACGCGGGCGTTCACGCCCTGCCATGCGGTTGTGGACGTGCCGCCAATGATCGGGAGCAACCTCGCAAGGGTCGATGCCCGACGCCTCGATCGCATCGATCAGGCGGAAGACCTGCGCGACCTTGGACCAGCCTTTGACCGACAGGAGGAGATCACCGCCAGGGTCGACCTGCACAATCCGGACACAAGGTTCGTCCGCCGCGACCGCGCGCACGATGTCGAGCGTTGATCGGACCGTGCCATATTCATTGGAAGCCCAGCGCACCAGGGCGAACACCTGACCTGCCGCGTAGCTTTCGACGCGCTGCCTGCGGTCGATGATCCGCTCTGCCACCGGCTTGCCGAACTTGAGCCAGTCCTCGCGCTCGCCTTCGCGCCAGACCAGCGTCACATGGGTCAGCGGACCGCCGTCACTCACCTTCGTCTCGGCAGGCCTGCGCGGCGGTGCTACGTCGTCCGTCCACAGGCGTTCTGACGTTAGCAAGAATCCGAAGGATTCTTTGTTAGCATAGTTAAGGGAGCCGGAACGCGAGGGAATCTGCGGGCTTAGGGGCCATTTCGGTTCCCGATAGTCCGAAGTTTGGGTTCCTGATCGTCCGAGTCTGGCGGTTCCTGATAGTCCGAACGTCATGATGACATATCCACAGGGCGCAGACCGACGCGCCGCATGGCGACGTCGAAGGGATCGGCGGGCAGCGCTGCGAACATCAGCCGCTCGCGGCCGAGTGTGTGTTCGATGGTGAGCTGGTAGCCGGGGAGCGCTTGTCGGCGCACGATGTCGCGCAGCTCGAAGGCGAAGCGCTTGAGCGGTGACAGGGCGCCGGACTTCACATGCAGATGCTGGAAATCGAAGCTCCAGCCATTCTTCTGCTTTCCGCCATGCTTGCGCACGAGCCGGTAGAGCCAGCGTTCGAGGCCGCCGGTCAGCGCGAAATAGTCCGGGTCGATGGTCAGCACGAGCGCCTGGTCGATCACACCCTCGTAGAACCAGTCGGGAATGATCATCTCGATCCCGAGCGCGCGGCCAGAGCCGTCGAGGCGCTCTTTCCATTCGTTGATCCAGGAGAAGCGGTGCCGCCGCCGCGCGTCGCGCTGGCGGATTGAGGTCGCAATCGTGGTCGATTGCAGCCGGTCGAGCCCGGCTTTCAGCCGCTCGTAGCTCGCCTTGCCGGTCCCGCGCCGGGTGAAGGCGAGGATCTCGTGCGGAGTGGCGGCGATCAGCCGCGAAGTCGGTCGGCCCATGTCGCGCGCTTCGACAATCTGGCTGGCAACCCAGATCAGCACGTCGGCGTCCCAGATGGTCGCCATTCCGTGCTCAGCGGTCGCCTCGACCAGGATCGAGACCTCGCCCATCCGGAAGTCGATGGGCTTGACCCGTTTCGACTTGGCGAGACTGAAAAAGGGCCAGGCCATCAAATCCTGCGCATCCCGGGTGGCGATATCGCCCCCTGCGCTGACGAACAGGTCGAGCTGGGCCGGGCTCGCAGCAAGGGCGGACATGCGGGGCATGGATCGTCCCTCAGCGCCGTACTGGCGGGGTGTAGCCGTCAAGCCGCTTGGCCGGGTGGACTACGCCCTTGCCCGGATCGCTGGTTGAGCGGCGCAGGCCCTGTTCGGCCCAGGCATCGAGATCGGCGAGGGCATAGACGATCCGCCCGCCAAGCTTGCGGTAGACCGGGCCGGTTCCGAAGCAGCGGTGCTTTTCTAGGGTGCGGGCCGAGAGGCCAAGATGCACGGCGGCATCGGGCGTCCGCAGGAAACGGGCGGTTACAGGCGTGGGTCTGGCGTCCATGGCAAGGCTCCGGCGAAGATGGGATGCGACAGCGGGCTGTCGCTGGGGTTCGCGAGCTTTGGCGTGGCAGCGGTACCTTGAGGGAGTGACAGAGTGGGCGGCGACACGAATGTCACCCCATGGGTCGCGTTAGCGGTGATGGAGCAATGATCGATATCCGCTGGAGACGAGACGGCGTTAAGTGGCCGTCAGGCGCAAGACGTTGCACGGTCCGTTTGAAGTCTTTGTGACGCGCTTTGCGGTGCGATAAGAACCGCCAATGCGGTTCTCTCGTCATCTAGAAATTCGTCAATTCCTGTCCGAGCTCAAAGACTTGAGAGTCTTGCTTTTTCCGCCAAATGAAGGGCTTCTCGAACGACTTGAGCGGCAACGGATACTGGTGCCGCGACTACGATTGCGGTATCCCGATCCTATAGAACGACGGTGGTACGCCATGGAGCGCCCTGGCTATCCACGCCCAAGGCCAATGGGGCCGAAAGAACCCAATGGTCCGCGCTGGAAGGCGGCTTGCGCCTTGGAACGTGCTCGCCAAAGCCAAGGTCGAAAGTGGGACGCTGACCCACTGACCGAAGCCTACCCGCTGGACAGCCCGAACAAAGAATGGCGTCAATTCATTCAGTACCCGGCCAAGCGAAAATTCGTGCCGTGGGCTGATTTTCGTGTCCGCGTGGATGGAAAGCGAAGCGGTCCCCTCTGGCACAGCCAGACAGCGGTAACGTATTACAGTTCGTGGCAACTGCTCCTTTTCCTTGAGTGCCACGATATGGGGACGAGCTATTTTGGCAATACCGAGGATTGGGATTGGCAATCCGGCGTGATCCCGGAATCCTGGACTGGTGGCGGTATCAGCTTCGAACCGATCCGCTCCCTGCGGTCATTCCGGAGTTTTGAAAAGGTTCTGGACGCCATCGTCTGGTTCACAGAGGAGGACGCAAGGAACGATCAATACGTTTTGACGCGAAGGGGGTGGAAGGGGCGCCGTCAGATCGATGACCATGAACATGCTGAAATGGAAGCAAGGTCGGTTGAGCTTGCGAAACGATGTCGGGAGCGCTTCCGGGTCAGCTATCCGAAAGTCATCGAGGTAGTCAGATTCCTCTGCAGACGCTGGGGAGACTGGGAACGAATTGGATATCAGCACCACACAAAGGCCTATAAGGCGTTCATTGGGAAGGCAGTGGTTTTTGCCCGCTACCTGAAGGACGTTCCACCACAACGACTTTTCGATGATGTCGGCCGTGTGACCGGGCATTTCAAACCGACCTTGCGAGTGATTTTCCAGGACTGGTCAACCGAATGGCGCGAAGACGCCGAACGTTTGATCGTCAGCTTTTCACGACCTGACGCGCTTCTGAAGGCCGACTTTACCAAGGAAGATGCGAACGACTTCCTGGATTTTGTCGAAGGAAACGACCTGTACGAATTCTATTGGCGCTGGCGTTCGTTGAATGAACGGGCATTCTCGGGGGATTCTCGACATCTGGCCGGGCTCAAAAGTGATCTCCAGGGTATGGCATTGAGCGTTGAGCACATCGTTCATGCAATGTTGGTCGGAAATGTTCAGTTCCCGAAAACCCAGCTTTACGAGAAGTTCAAACAGATATGGCCGGCCGCGACATCCGTCGGCAAGCTGCTGAAGAGCGACGAATATCGGAGAATTTCGCAGCTATCCGCAGCGATTGATCTCGACTGGTTCAATTCAAAGCAAGGTGGAACATTGGACGCCCAAATCGCCAGCGACCTCGCAATCTGCCAGGCCATTCGCGGAAATGCCCATCACCAGATATCGGAAGAGAATCAGCTCCGGCTGGAACGGATGAGTCTGATATTGCTGCGTGGGGTAGTGCAGGCATTCCTGGAAGCCAGATCACGCTGGTCGATCAAGGCGCCGACAGAGAGCTGATATTGAAAGCCACCTCCCGCTTTCAATGGTGGAGGAGCAGGCTGCGATATCCGCCAGCGACGAGACGGCGCGCAGCGGCTGTCAGGCGCAGAACGTGACGCCGTTCCCCGGAGCCCTTCCATTCAGCGCCCCTGAGCGGACGGTGGCGAGGAAAGACGAGGTCGAAAGCGAGTGTGCGCGAGGAGGCCCCGGCCTCCAGCGCGTCATGCAATGCGAGGAACTGGACCCACCGGGATCGCTGGTAGGCGGTTGGCACTACCGCGCGGTCGATGTTCGGTTGTTTGCCCTGCGTCACCCGCTGAAAGCGGGCAGCAGCGGCAAGCCGCAAGGCACAAGCGGGATCACAGGGAATCGTCAGGGTGGGGATGGCCAGGTCCGGCATACTACGCACGCACAGGCGCAGCCGTGCGGAAGCGATGGCAATCACGTAATGGCGGTCAGTGCCGCTCGCATACTCGGCCAGCGGTTCAGATCCTTTCGGCAGCGGGATCGCACCTGCCGGGTTTGCAGCCTCAATGGTGACGACATCCGGCGCAATCTCGGGCGACCACAGCGCCGGACATTCGCGCACATTGGCTTCAGGATCGGTGGGGAAAGCACAGGCCCCACCGCCCGGCCAGGCCCTCCTGTTCTTCTCGTAGTTTCGCAGGATGCTCGGCAATGCGGGCCTGGGTATCGGCATAGTCCTGCCGGTAGTCGCGATTGCGATTCAGGAATTCCTGCGCGAAATCCGCGTAGTCGTGATCGCAATACTGATCTGCGGTCGATGGTGACCGCCAAGACGAACCACCGGACATGGCAACCCCCGAATGGCACAGGCGGAAAGGCCAAGCGTCAACTGTCTGATCGGTATAGATAAGTCGGAAGTAACCAAGTTTGCGCAACTTTGTCCGGCGCTTCGAAGGTCATCGGGGACTATTACTAGGGTTAAACCCTCAATACTTAGGCCTGAAATCAACCTTTTCGTGATTTATCAAGCAGGTGGCGATAGCCATGCGTCGTCATCCAGCGCGCTCGCTCGAGATGGCTGTCATGCACAGCGCGCGCGCGTTCTTCTTCGACCCGAGTATCCAGGCCGAAGAGGATCTTGGCGACTTCGCGCCAGTCGGCGCCCTCGGCATCAGCGTCAAGTATCCGTAAATACGTCACAAAATGGCGCTCGTCATACTCCGTGATGTGATCATCGGATGGCGCGCGATCTTCGAACTGTGGTGTCGTCATGGGACGAGCCTTTGCCTCGACTCGTTGTTCGTGGACACGCGTTTAGCACTAAGCCGCACCAGATTGGTGAAAACTTGGCCTGTGCCATTCGCGGTAGGGCGACATTCAATTTGAGGCATAAGCAAAGTAGTCCTTGGCCATGATCAGAATGAGGGCCCGACGCTCCGCCCGCGTATTATAATACGTAGCACGGAGATACGCGAACGGTTTCTAAGCTACGGATGGATATCCGTAAGTTGTTCGGCGCCAACGTGCGTCATTACCGCGTTGCAGCCGGGCTCAGCCAGGAAGCAGTCGCCGAACGCATGGGTGTCGATCGCGCTTATGTCAGCCTGATTGAGCGCGGTGAGCAGAACGCGACACTTCTCACTCTCCACGAAACAGCGCAGGCGCTGCAGGTGAAGCCTGCGGACCTCCTCGCCGATCCGCCCGCCGGCAGCGAGGCCTGAACAGGCCGAAGCCCCGCCCGGCAGGTGCCGGGCGGGGCTGGCCTGGCGGTCAGTCGCCGTTGTTGCGGCGAGCGCGCGACCAGATCAGGTTGTAGCTCTTGCCGTCTTCGTCGTCGAACAGGTTGGCGAAGATCGGGGCGGTGAAGCTGGGATCGTCGAGCTTGACCGAGAGGTATTCGCGGCCTTCGGTCGAGGTCTTGGTCCAGGCGGCGCCGATTTCCGCGCGGCCGACGAAGATCCGGTGCGACGGTGCGTTCTCGTTATCGCTGGCTTCGGGGACGATGCGGACGTTCTTCTGCTGCACCGACATGGTGACGATCTCGCCCTTGTATTCGTTGCCGGTCTTGGTGAAAGTTCCGATGTTGGCCATGATGATTTCCTTCAAGTTGGTCGAACCCGCGCCCATCGCGGCCTCGATGGCTGGTTCAAGGCAGGGGCTTGCGCCCGCTGCATCCGTAGGACCGGAACGCGAGTGGAGGACGACGGCCAGACGGCTTTCTTGCCTCGCGAGGAATGCGTGGCACACGCAGGGGAAGAAAGTTGGCTGAGACGGCGTTGCAGCAAGGGATCAAGCGGCGAAGCCATCCCCTGCCAACCAAAGCCATTGAAGAGGCGGCATTGGGCTCGGGTCGCACTTGAGCGGGATGACATGCCCCTTCCCGGACTCGCCAGAGTGAGCGGCGAACAGGGTGATTTCTACTATCGTGTGCCCGCTGATCGTTTCCGTAACCCGCAGTCAGGCCATAGGGGACGAACTGACACCCGTCCCTAGGCGGTCCCGCAATCGGCTCGCTCCGGACCTGTCCCCGACAGGCCGCACCATCTCTCCCAGGCTCGACCCAGCACCCGCCCGGGCTGCCGCCAACCGGAACGGTGGAGGCAGACTTTCTCTGATCCCTGCACCATACCCGTCACGGCCAATCTGACCGTGCCAGCTTCCGTCCGGCGCCTGCCGGGCGGGGCTTTGCGGAACATCGAAGCTAATGGCGGGCGCGACTCCATTGCGTAAATGAGGCTGTGGCAATGATGGCTGCGCCGATCAACGAAAGGACAAACTGCCATGCGCTCTGCGGCATCGTCGCAGCAGCGATCCCGTGGACTGCGTGATAGCCTGCAACGGCTGCGGGCGCAGCGAAAGCGATGCCGATCACCGCCCGGGTCAGGTCGGACCTGACGAATGTGAGTGCGAGTTGGGCGGCGGCGAGCAGGACGATCACGGCAATGGCGGCGGCAGCAAACGCGGCCATGATGCCGTTATCGCTACGATAGGTCACCGAACCGGCAAGAAAGGCTACGAACAGCGGCAGGGCGTAGATCGAAAGGCGGAAAAGCAGTGCGCAGATCATGAAGACTGCGACAATTATCAGGGCTAGGCCGATTAGCATGGCGTCCTCCTTGAAACCAAGGGCAAGGGACGCGCTCTCCACCTCCACCGCAGCGCATTGTGCGCGGATTTAATAGCAGACATGGTCGCAAGCTGGAATACCCGATGGGCATCCGGCCTGATTGCGCAACGCGATGTCACGCGTTCAGGGATTGAACGGGTCATATTCGTGGATCACGCTGCCGGGATCGCCATCGAACTCGGAAGTGGGAACGGCGGCGTAACCGTTACCGGCCTGGAACAGGGTGACGCAGACCATCAGGGTGCGGGCGAGGCTCCAGGCGTGACGCTGTGCGGTCTTGAGTGACATGTTCGAGCTCCTGTCTCGGAGCAGGGACCATCCCCGCTCGACAGGCCCCGGACAGACGGCACAAAGCCGCAATCACCACGTAGGCAGCAGGCCGCAGTGGCCGCACGCGAACGCGTAGCGGACCCTTCACGGGTTGATTGAAGGAGGCTTGGGGTCGGCCAACGGATTGGCCTTTGAGAGTGAGTTGGTCAACAACGGTCGACCGGAGTTCTAGCGAACATTTGCAGTCAGAGCATGATTGCACTGGTCGTCGCACGTGGGCGAAACTACAACCGCACGCATGCAGAAGAATAGCCAAGCTCCGAAGGCATTAAAGCCTTCGCCGCGAGTCCGCGCATAATTTCGGGAAGTCGCCCGGGACATTATTGCGAGGGATCGACGGGCTCGAAAAAACGGACTGAGCCAAAACACTACCCGAGTATCCCATTGACGCATGTATGGAGTTGTGCCATTAAACTGGCATGACGAACAAAAGCCCCTCTGCTAGCCCCGAGTTCAGCGTCCGCGAGTTCTTCGCCCGCTTCCCTACGGACGACGCCTGCCTTGACCACATCATGGCCGTTCGGTTTGGCGGCACCCGTTTCAAGTGCACGTCGTGCGGTAAGGAAAGCACTCACCACAAGCTGGCGAAGCGCCGCACGTTTGTTTGCGCCGCTTGCGGGCATCATGTGAACCCCACCGCTGGCACCATCCTTGAGAACACGCGCACCCCGCTCGTTTCGTGGTTCTACGCGATGTATCTGTTCTGCACGACGCGCCACGGCGTGAGTGGAAAAGAACTCCAGCGCCAGCTCGGCGTGACATATAAGACCGCCTATCGCATCGGGCAGCAAATCCGCGACCTAATGAGCAAGGCGCAGGGTTTTGACGCGCTGCTGGCCGGTCACATCGAACTGGACGAAGCCTATGTTGGCGGTCGCCGGTCTGGCGGTAAGCGTGGCCGGGGCGCTCCGGGCAAGACCATCGTCATGGGTCTCGCCCAGCGCGGCGGGCGCATGAAGGCGGTGGTCATCCCCAACGTCAAGAGCGAGACGCTACGTGGCGTTGTGCTGGACAATGTGGAGCCGGGCGCAACCGTCTCGACCGACGAACTCTACAGCTACGGTTTACTGACCGGCGATGGCTTCAAGCATGGCCGCGTGAAGCACGGTGCGAAGGAATATGCGCACTACGACTATCGCAGCGGCGAGACTTTCCATGTCAACACGGTGGAAGGCTTCTGGAAGCTGTTCAAGGCGTCGGTTCGGTCAACCCATGTCCAGATCAGCGGTAAGCACATGCAGCGCTATCTGGACGAGTTCACTTTCCGCGCTTCGAACCGCCACCGGGTGAACGGGATGTTTGACCTGCTCGTTGGGGCGCTGTGAGCGTCCCGATCAGGGCCTCGAATTGAGCGCGATCAGCGGGGCCGATCCCATCGGCCTCTGCCTGCAAGGCGAAGTCGTCTAAGCGACCAGCCTCGATAGCTTCCGCAAGCGTTAAGCGTGTCATGGCTGCGCCTATAGACGGAATCGTAAGATTTCGCTAGCTATGGAAGCACAACGGCGCGTCCGGGGTGGAACCGAAGCGCGCCGTTGCTCACATGCCCTTATGGAAGGGGCCAGGTTGGGTTTGGCAGCCTAGCGGCTGTTGCCCGGTAATCTCCGGGCGATATGCCAGATCACGCTTTTACCTCCTTTCACTTGGGTTGAGCCTCGCGCGCTGGCCGTTGGAAGCTTTGCGTGGGGCGGGGATAGAGAGGCGACTGACGTTCATTCGTCAGTCGCCTTTTTCTTGGTGAGATACTGAACGAGCGTCCAGATCGCAGACCGTTCTTCGTCGCCGATGTCGGCCTCTTTCATCAAGTCGATAAGCTTGTATTCGAGCGCCTTGTCAGAAATCTGCGGAGGTGGCGGCGGTGGCGGTGGCGGATTGTCGCTGTTGTTCGCCTTGCGCTGCCGCTTGCTCTTGCCAGCACTTGCGGAGGAAGCGGTAGGCTTGCGCGCTGCCAAATGGGGAGAGATTTCGACTTCCGCGAACTTTGCAGCGGCAATGAAGAAGGTGGCCACCTTATCGACCGTGGAGCCCTTCGCCTCATACTCATTGCGGATCAGCTCATCGAACTGACCAGCAGTTGCCGAGGTCAGGTCAAACGAGGCACTGAACAACGGCGCGTATGCGGACCTCATGATCGCCGCCATCTTGGCCGGGCGGTTCTCATCGCTCGCCTTCACGAAATCCACAAAAAGTTCGGAAGGCACCCCGTCTGCGTCAACAAGGTTGAGTGATTTGAGCGCGGAGAGTATACTGTAAATGAGGCTACCGGAGGCGTTTCCGAACACCGAGTTGTCAATCCGCGAAGGAATCTGCGTGTCCCTCAACTTATTGATAAACGTCATAAAAGACGAAAAGGTGGCGTAGGGCGGGCACGGCAATTTGGCTTTATCGGACATGGCTTCGGTCCTCTGCAATTCTCTGCGTGGCTCTTTCATTAACATGGGCCACACAGAACGCAACAGAGATTCGAAAGGGATTGTTGAAATGCAGAAGATTCGTGTTCGCGGGGCAGATGGGAGCGTGGCCTTGCTGGCCTTGGTTCGCACTGAAGGCGACGTGACCTATGCCTGCGCTCCTAAGTCATACGCGCAAGCTAAAGCAGGGGATGACCGTCCAGTTGTCGGCTTCCCTAGCAAGGACGCTGAGCTAGTTAATTAGCACATGCGTCAAGGGGATAAACGGGAAACACTATCGGTGAGATCGAACGTGCGATGATCAAGGCGTTTGTCATCGGGCAGGAGACATTGATTTCCGGCGAAGAGGGCGAACGAATGCCCGAAGCCCTCGATTGGTTAGATGTTCCGCCGCGCTCACGTGAGACGCTCGCCCATATGACGTTTTCATTCTCTACCCGTTTCCGAACCGCGCTCAGTGACTCACACGAACAGCTAGCCACAAATGAACTCGAGGTATTCGAGGTGTCGGGACGGAAGCGCTGGGCCTTCGTTCGTCAAAATGTCCGCAGTGACCGTTCGGTTGCCGACGGCAGTGTCTCACCGTTGCTCAAACTTGGTCTCATCCGTCCTTTGCCAGACAACGATGTTCGGTATGAATTGACGGAAAGTGGCGTAAGACTGTGCCGGGAGTATTGGCGACGGTCCGATGCTGACGATCCGACATTGCCTCGGCAAAGCATGCGCTGATAAGATCCACTTCAACCAATTGTGGCGAAAGAAGGTGGGCGATCACTCGATCGCCCACACAGAGATCCCCAGTTTGCGGGCCTTGTCGACCAGGTTGGCGTTGATACCATTACCCGGGCAGGCAACCACAGCCTTGGGCAATGCTTCGAGCATCTGATCGTTGCGGCGGAAGGGCGCCGCCTTCTTGAACCGGTCCCAGTCGGGCCGGAACGGGATGTGGACGATCTTGCGGTTCCGCGCCCAGAGCGATGCGATATGCTCGCCGCCGGTCGGATTGCCACCGTGGAACAGGACCATGTCCGGATATTTGGCGAGAACCTTGTCGAGCACCGCCCAGATACGGCTATGATCCTGATAGGCAGGCCCAGACGTGAACGCGATCCGCGTGCCGGTGGGCAACAGCGGTTCGGTTTCGGAGCGGCGCTTGGCGGCGAGGAAATCACGGCTGTCGATCATCGCGGCGGTCAGGGTGCGGTGATTGACCAGTGATCCAGTGCGCGGGGTCCAGGCCTTGCGGAAGTGGGCTTCGAACTGATCGGAAGCGGCCTCGCGCATGAACTCCATCGCGTTGCGCCGTTCGATCAGGCCTATGCCTTCGTTGACGAGGCGTTCGAGCTCGACCGATTTGACCTCAGAGCCATCCTGTTCGCGCTGTCCGCGCCTCTGGGCGTGTTCGTTGTCGTCGAGCTCACGCTGGATGCGGCCTTCGGCGCGGTAGAATAGATTGGTGAGCGACCAGCACAGGTCTTCAAGGTCGGGTTCCAGCCTTGTGTCGACCATGGTGGCGATAAGGGCGTCGAACATGTCGGCGACAGCGCCACTGGCGATGCGTTCGTCGGGAAGTGGCCGCGGATCGGCTTCGTCGGAGAAGGGGCGATAGCCGTAGAGGGCGATTTCATCCAGGAGATGAGCGGTGGGGGAGACTTCGTGATCGGGTTCTTGCTGGTAGGCCATGATTGTGGTCCTTGAACGTCTGAGCCGGGCACCTCGTCCGGCCTTCCGGCGATCCCCCCTGACCGGCGGCGGGGTGGCTGCACCCTTGTGGTCGCAACGAAGTGGAGCATGGCGCAGCCATTGCGGCCGCCCCGCCGCCGGTCTTCGGATCGCCCCCAAAGAAGGCCGGGCGCCCGGCGTGACGCGTGGACTGGCCCATGCCTCCGACCCTCACCCAATCCCGTCCCGGCCAAACTCAGCGACGAAGAAATCTGGACCGGTCGGCGTCGTGCAATTGGGCGATCAGGCACTGGCCCAGCCCTTCAACGCCATCGCGCTGCAAGTCGTCGTTGAAGTCGCCGAGCTGCGGCATGAGCGGGAGCAGGTCGATCCCTGCGGCCTGTGCCCGCTCGGTCAGGATGCCATAGGCAGCGTCGCCTGCCGCATCGCGGTCGCGCGCAACATAGAGGCGACGCAGTGTCGGCGGGAATAGGATGGCGGCCAGGTGCGAAGACGAGGTGGCAGCCGCCAGTGGCAATGTCGGCAAGGCTTCGCGCATAGAGAGCATGGTCTCGACGCCCTCGCCAGCGGCCATGACGTCCCCGCACTGCCCGAACCGGATCGCAGCCCCGAGGATATTGCCCATCGCCCGTCGCGGAGATGCGACGGCTGCCTTCCTACGGCCCGAGAGATCAAGCCATGTGCGGTGCGCCCCTGTTTGCACGCCGTCGTCATCGGTGACCGAGGCGATCAGCGCCGGAAATGCTCCGGGTGTACCCGGCACGTCGTCGTCATTGGGGCGGCAATAGCAACGCGGGTGGAACCGCAGGGCGGGCAGGTCAGCGAGATGCATGATACCACGCGATTGCAGGTAGGTTGCAGCGGGCGTGCCGATGATCGGCTTCGAGGCTGCAAACAGCCGCCGTGCAGCAGTCGGTGACCCTGCACGTGCGGGTGGACCGGGCAAGCGCCCACGCTCGTCGTCTTCAGATGGCGGCAGCGACAGGAAGCGCTCGGCCTCCTCGATGGTCTCGGCAAGCGATCCATGCCGCTGGTTGAGCCGGATGAGGTCGACAAGATCGCCATGTTCCCCAGTCGCGGCATCGACCCAGTTGCCGATCGCGCCACGCCCGGTCTCGAACAGACGGACATAGAGACTACGCCCGGGTGTTCCGGCGACGTCGCCCACCATCCAGTAGCGTCCCTCACGCCTTCCGGCGGGAAGGTAATGGCGACAAACGGCGTGGGCATTTTGCGCGAGGCGTTCCGACAGCTCCGCCGCACGAGTGGAAATCCCTCCCATCTCAAGCGGCCTGACGGTCGATAATCCGCGTGAGCGGTTGGCGGGCGAACAGCCGTTCGAGCACTTGGCTGCCCGTCGCAAGATCGTCGGGGACGAACAGCCGCAGCTTCCAGCTGATGATCTCGGAGAACAGCCCCATCGCCTTCAGCCGGTCGACCGCATTGGGTCCAAAGCCGGTCAGTTCGATGCGGTTGACCTGCATGAGCCGCGAGCGGCGCAATTGCAGCCCATCGGCAAGGTCGAGCATGGCGTGACCCTCGCGCAGCAAGGCTAGTGCCTGTGGTGGCGTGAGGTCTGGCGCGTCGGTGCTGGCAGTGACGCTTGCAGCCCAAGCCGGTGAGACCCGGCGCCCGACGATGCTCGTGCCGTCGTCGGTCTGGAGCCGGTAAACGCGGGTCGTTTCCTCGGGGAGTCGCTTCCAGATCGACAGCAGCAGCCCGGTGACGATATGCAATTCGCTGGTCGTAAATTCCGGCACCTGGGTGATCTCGTCGGTCCAGGCAGCGGCAAAGCTGGCTTCGTCCGCCTGCTCCCAATTGGTTTCGGCGAGGTGAGCCAGCGCAAAGTTCAGGCGTTCCATCGGTCGGATCAACCGCACCCGCCGTTCGACTTCGCCATCATCAAGCATCAGGCTGCGGGCTGGAAGCTGGACGGCGGCTCGTTTCGAGCGGGCATTGACCAGCAGCCGCGCACCCGCCTCGCGCAGCAGATCAAGTGCCTTCTCCAACGTCAGCGGCTGGTTGCGCTCGCGCATGGCGATCGTGAGCAGACGGGTTTCGGCACCGGTGGCAGGGTGGGTGTAGATCGGCTTGCTTTCCGTCACTGTAAACCTGTCGGCGACCAGCGTTTCCAGACCCACGTCATAGGTGCCAGCGGCCATCGCGCTTTCGACATTGGCGGCAAGCAGTTGCTCGAACACCGTGAACAGCACGTTCTGCATCGATATCGTCAGCGCCAGCAGCCGGTTGAGGAAGGTCGTGATGGGCGGAAGGTCGTCCTTGAGGCATCCACTGCCGTCGGTCAGCGACAGGCCAGTCATTTCTTCGAACGTCGCGAGCGAACACTGCTCGACCTTGCCTGCGTAGATCAGCAGGTAGAACTGGCGCAGCGCGTCGCGTGCATATTGGCTTTCGAGATTGTCCTCGGGGCGAAACAGCCCCTGCCCGCCAGTCTGGCGCTGGCCGCGGGTGATCGCACCGAGCGTGTCGAGCCGCCGGGCGATGGTCGACAGGAAGCGTTTCTCGGCCTGAACGTCGGTCGCGACCGGACGGAACAGCGGCGGCTGTGCCTGGTTGGTGCGGTTGGTACGCCCCAGCCCCTGGATCGCAGTGTCAGCCTTCCATCCGGCTTCGAGCAGATAGTGGTGGCGCAGCCGCTGGTTCCGACTGCCAAGATCGGCATGGTAGCTACGCCCCGTGCCGCCCGCGTCGGAGAAGACGAGGATGTGCTTCTTGTCCTCCATGAACGCCTGCGCCTCGGCGAGATTGGCATGGGCGGGCCGGTTCTCGACCGCGAAACGTTCGCCAGTTTCATCCTGCTTGCGCACGATCCGGCGCGAACGCCCGGTGACCTCGGCAACCATGTCGGTGCCGAACCGCTGGACGATCTGGTCGAGCGCGCCTTGCACCGGCTCCATTGAGGCCAATTGCTCGATCAGACGGTCGCGCTGCTGACAAGCCTCGCGGCACTGGATGACATTGCCATCACCGTCATAGGCGGGACGCGAGGCGAGGTTGCCGTCGCCATCGGTGTAGGTCTCGTGGAGCTGGGTCGGGAAGCTGTGCGAGAGATAGTCGAGAACGTATTCACGAGGGGTGACATCGCACTGGATGTCGTTCCATTCGCCCGGATCGATCTCCGCCAGACGGCGGGAGAGCAGCGCTTCCCCGGTCGAGACGATCTGCACAACGGCGGCATGGCCATCGGCAAGCCCCTGCTCGATCGCCGCGATCAGCGTCGGTGTCTTCATCGCGGTGATAAGATGGTTGAAGAAGCGCTGCTTGGCAGACTCGAAGGCCGAGCGCGCCGCCGACTTCGCCTGCCGGTTCAAGGTGCCCTCGCTGCTGCTCGTAACACCCGCAGCTTCGAGCGCGGCATCGAGGTTGTTATGGATGACCTGGAACGCCCCGGCATAGGCATCGTAGATGCGCACCTGGTCCGCCGTCAGCTGGTGCTCGAGCAGTTCGTATTCGATGCCTTCGTAGGAAAGCGAACGGGCTGCATAGAGGCCGAGCGCTTTCAGGTCGCGCGCCAGCACTTCCATCGCCGCGACACCGCCCGCCTCGATCGCCGCGACGAAGTCGGCGCGCTTGTCAAACGGGAAGTCTGCGCCGCCCCACAGGCCGAGCCGCTGGGCATAGGCAAGGTTCTCGACCGTGGTTGCCCCGGTAGCCGAGACATAAAGCACCCGTGCGTCAGGTAGCGCGTGCTGCAGGCGAAGCCCGGCGCGTCCCTGCTGCGAGGGAGCGCTGTCGCCCCGTTCGGACTTGCCGCCACCGGCATTCTGCATGGCATGGCTCTCGTCGAAGACAATGACCCCGTCGAAGTCGATGCCCAGCCAATCAACGATCTGCTGCACCCGGGAAACCCTTCCCTCGCGCGCATCGGAGCGTAGCGTGGCATAGGTCGTAAAAAGGATGCCCTGCTCGAGCCGGATGGGTGTGCCTTGGCGGAAGCGGGCGAGCGTCTGGATCAGCAAGGGCTCCTGTCCGAGCGCGCGCCAGTCTCGCTGCGCATCTTCGAGCAGCTTGTCCGATTTGGAGATCCACACCGCTCGCCTACGGCCTTTGAGCCAGTTGTCGAGCAGAACCCCGGCGACCTGCCGCCCCTTGCCCGCGCCGGTGCCATCGCCGAGGAACCAGCCCTTGCGGAACCGGACCGCCGTCTCGCAATCGTCGGGAGCAGCCTCGACCTTGTCGAAGGTGGCATCGACGGTCCAGTTCCCGGCCAGATGCGCTGAATGGGCCTCACCCGCATAGATCACGGATTCGAGCTGGGCGTCAGAGAGCAGCGCCTGTTCGACCAGACCTTCGGGCAGATGCGGGCGATAGCTCGGTCTTGGCGGCGCGACCGAGGCCATGGCGGCGGACTGAACTAGCCGGGTCGGGTGCGGCTGTGCGCCCGCGATCCGGATCGATTGCAGCGCATAGGGCTCGTAGAGTGCATCGGTCAGCTTGCCGTCATTGGTTGCTGCCCAATCGACAGTGTCATAGCCGAGCGGGATGCCGGTAGGTTCAACCGGCGGCACAGCTATCGGGCGAGGCCAGGTCGCGAGCGGGCGGCGAGCGGAAGCGGCCGATCGGATCGACGGAAGGGGCGTCGTCGAAGCCGGAACCCGCGCGCGCGGCGGTAGGGCATCAACCAGCATCTGCAGCAGCCCCTGCAGGTCGCATGCCATTGGGTGCGAGTTCTGGAAGACGCCAGAATCGTCGGCGGGCAGCTTTTCGATCACCGTCAGCCGGGTTTCGACAGCGGTGCCTTGGCTGGCGAAGACTTTGCCCGCGATCGGCGCGGTGAACAGAACGCGGGCCGCCTCCTGCAACCGGACGAAGCCGTCCCGCCATGACGGATGGTCGGGCGCGCAGGTGCTGCCCGTGATCGCAACCAGCCTGCCACCCTCGGCAAGCCGCGCGACCGCAGAGGCAATGTGCCGGAACGCAGCATCTGCAACCCGGGTCTCAACATTCAGTGCGGTCGAGAAGGGCGGGTTCATCACGATACAATTCGGAACCACGCTGGCATCGAGCCGGTCGTGGATCTGCGCCGCGTCGTGCGCTGTCACACTCGCACCGTCGAACAATTGCCGTAGCAGTCCGAGCCGGACATCGGCGACTTCGTTGAGTGCGAGGCCAGCACCCGCAAGTTCGGCCTGCATCGCCAGCAGACCTGTCCCCGCCGAAGGTTCCAGCACCAGTTCACCGGGCTGGAACTGCGCAGCGAAGCCCGCGACCCATGCCAATCCCAGCGGGGTCGAGAACTGCTGGAATTGCACCATCACCTCGCTGCGCCGGGTCTGGCTGGGCGCGAGGCGGGCAATCCGTTCGACCAGCTTGAGCCGCTCGAACGGGTCGCTGGTCTTGCGGTAAATCGCAGGACCATAGCGCCGCATGAACAGCAACTGCGCGACTTCGACCGCTTCATAGGCGGTCTTCCAGTCCCAAGCGCCGCTCGCATCGCTCGCCCCGAAGGCGGATTGCATGGCGGTGCGAATGGCGGGGGTGTCGATCCGGCGGCCGGCGGCGAGATGCCCGAGGAGATCCTGGGCGGCAGCGATGATGCATGCGGCAGTTTGCTCGGCGGAGGTCGAAGCGAGCAGACGCGCGGCAGCGCCCGCCAGTGACGAGTTGGACATGGTGATTTCCTTCGATTTGAGAGAGTGCGAGGCGTGCCGCGCTCAGGCGGGCGGAATATAGGCCTCGTAGGGATTGCCGGGCGCGAGATGGCCGAACGGGGTCATCACGTAATCATCGTCGTCACGGCCGACGGCGCAGAGCACATAACGGGTCTCGCCGCTCGCAACCTCGGTGCATTCCATCAGCGCGAGATCGCCTGCCTCGGCGGCCTTGAGCAAAGTCTCGAAATTGGTGCGGGCATAGTCAGGGATGGCCATTGGATGGCTCCTTTGTGAGAATGGGGAAAGAAGCGCGCGGGGCGACCGAAGTCGCCCCGTGCGACAGCTCACTTGGCGGCAATCGCCATCGGGTTCTGCTCGTCCTCGTCGAGGAAGGCAGGCAGCTCGGCGATTTCACTCTCATCCGGCTCGGTCACCGGGAGCCGCAGCGGTTCGGGCAGCCAGCCCGTTCCTTCGAGCAGGCGTTCGGCTTCGCGCGCCATGTCGCCTTTCTTGAGGTGCTCGATCAGCACGGCGGTCGCATCGCCCTTGGCTTCGCGTACGGCCTTGATGATCCGGGGCTTGGTGACACGGCCGAGGTAGTTGTCGGCCGTCGGCGTCCAGCCCGCTTCGGCCATGTCGAGCCCGACGACAGCGGCAAGCGCATCGGCGGCGGCGATCCGCTGCTGAATACCATGCGCCGAGGTGCGCCCGTCGTAGCCCCTGACCGGTTCGAACAGGGCGTTGACGCCCAGCGACACGCAGTGGGCGAGCAGTGCCATCTGCTCGTCCTGCGGAAGTTCGACCAAGGCATCCCACAGCGCAGCGGACTCGTCGGGCAGACGCTCGGCCCATTGCTCGTGCCGTGCCTGGATCGCCACGCTCCACGGGGTCTCGCGCAGGTCCGGGGCGACATTGCCGAGCCATGCCTGACTCACCTCGATCTGCACGCAGCCGTACGTCCCATGCGAACGAAACACCGAAAGGCACAGCGCATGAAGAACGGCAATGAAGGCCACCTGCGGGTTGCCCGCCAGCGCATTGCGCAGCGCGACGGTGCGGACGGCAGTCAGTTCGGAGACGAGCCGGTCGGGAAGCGGCCGGATGGCGTCGTCTTCCTCGTCCGTGGCAAATTCATCGGACGCATGGCCGCCAACACTGATCGCCGGGCCGGCAGGCGGTTCCGCACCTTCGCGGTCGACCGGAGCATCCTCGCCATCAGCGGCAGGCTCGTCCTCGGGCCGGACATAACCACGATCGATCCGCAGCCGCCCATCATGGGTGAGCGAGATGAACACCCCTGCGCGTGCCTGTTCGTCAGGATCATAGGTGACCGGACGGATGTTGAGTGCGGTGAGTTCCTCATCGATCTCGGTCAGGCGGGCATCGATTTCGTCGGGCAGGTCGGACCCGTCCTGATACTCCTCGCCGATGGCATCGTATTCCTCAACCAGGGCATCCAGACGGGCCTGCTCCTCGTCGGTCAATGGAACGGTCGTGCCGGTGATGCGGCGCTTCCCGCTCTCGCAGCCATAGGGCAGATCGATCGCCGCCTCGACCCATTTCCAGCCTTCGGCGCTGATCTCCTCTGCTGCCGTCGCCAGCTTGGCATTGACCAGCTGCTCGACCAGCACCGGGTCCTGCAGCCAGCCATCGTCGTTGGCCGAGAACAGATCGCGCATGACGTAGCCGCCAGCCTCGACATAGGCGTCAATTCCGATGAAGCGCACGCGGCGGTCACCCGCCGGGATGGCATCCTCGGTCAGCATCCGCCGGATCTGATGCGCGGAAATGTAGGGTGTGTCCTTGACCTGCTCCCAGACCTGTTCCTGGCGGGCATGGTCGCCGTTGACTGTGAACGCCATGAGCTGTTCGAGCGTCATGTCGTCTTCGCCGTAGACCTCAAGCAGGCTGGGGGCGACCGATGCAAGCCGCAGGCGCTGGCGCACCGTCGAGACCGAGACGAAGAACCGCGCCGCGATATCGTCTTCGGAAAGGCCCGCCTCGATCAGCGTGCTGAACGCGCGGAACTGGTCGAGCGGATGCAGCCCTTCGCGCATCACGTTCTCAGCGAGCGAGTCTTCTTCGGCGATGCCCGCCTCGCGAACCACGCAGGGGACGGGCTGGTCCTTCGCCATCCGCCTGTTCTTGACCAGCAGTTCGAGCGCGCGGAAGCGGCGGCCACCGGCGGGGACTTCGTAGAAGCCGGTCTCCTTGCCATCCTCGTCCAGCATGGCGCGGACATTGAGGCTCTGGAGCAGGGTGCGGCGGTAGATGTCTTCGGCCAGGTCCTCGATCGAGAGACCGGCCTTGAGGCGGCGCACATTCTTCTGGCTCAGCACCAGCTGCGAGAACGGGATGTCGCGCGAGGAGCTGAGCACGAGCTTGGGGACTGATTTGGACTTGGTCATGGCAATTCTCCATGACGGGCTGCCGGGAGCCTCTCTCTCGGCCTCGACCCGTCACGAAGCGAAGCGCCGCCCCCTCACTCTGGAGAGAGCAGCGCCACGCCGGAGAACTGGCGGGATGGTCCGAGGTCAGTGTACCCGGTCGAGCAGCTTCTTGGCCTTGCCCTCCATATCCAGCCGGGCGTCCTGGTGCGCCTTGTCGCGCGCAAGTGCGGTGATCCCCTGCACGAAGTCGAAGATCGATTCAGGCGGACGACCTTCCTCGGCGAGCACGGTTTCGATGATCTTGCCCGTCTCGGCCTTGGAGAAGCCGCGCGCCCGCAGGAAGTCGCTGCGATCCTCGTCGGTGCGGGCGACGATCCGTTCGCGGGCCGCCCTGATCCCGTTGATGAAGGGCTGGGGAGACGAGTTCGCAAAATTGTCGAGCGCGGGTGCGGCTTCGTGGGCGAAGCGGTTGGCAGCGTATTTGCTGTGCCGGATGGAGATTTCCTCGAAGTCTTCGACACCCCACAGGTTGCGGTTCTGGCACACAGCTCGCAGGTAGAAGCTCGCCATACCCAGTGTCTTCGCCCCGACCTCGGAGTTCCAGCAGTAGAATCCGCGGAAGAACAGATCGGGCGAACCGTCGGGCAGGCGGCCTGCTTCGATCGGGTTGAGATCATCGACCAGGAACAGGAACACGTCGCGGTCCGAGGCGTAGAGCGTGGTCGTGTCCTTCGAGATGTCGACGTTGGGGTTGTAGATCCCGGTCGACCAGTCGAGCACGCCGGGCACCTTCCAGCGTGTGTCACCCGTGCCATTACCTGCGATCTTCTGCACCGCATCGACCAGTTCGTGATCGTAGATGCGGCCATAGTCGGGACCGGTGACCGCGCGCAGCTCGACACGGCGCCCGGCGACGGGGTCGTCGGTCTCGAGCGTCTTGACCTGCTCGGTCCGGTTCGAGGTCAGGCCGTATTGCAGATTGATCGCGGCCAGCGGGGCAGGAAGCTGGCGCAGATAGGCAGCCGGGGCACCGACCTGGCTGGCGAGCTGGCCGAAGCTCCAGTGTGTTGGTGTAACCGGCTCATCAGCACCGGGCAGCATCAGCGCCAGGCGCTCGGGATCGTTACGGTTCGCCTCGACATGGATCAGGGCACTTTCGATCACTCGGGTGCGGCTGCGTTCGGACCGGCCGCGCACCGAGCGGGCCAGATCGTCCAGCGAGAGATATCGCTGGTCATCGGGCCGCGAGAACCATTCCGAGGAGACGCGGCCATTGTGCGAGCCGCGCGAGACATCGACTTTGTAGCCGCCGCTGACATCGCGGCGCGCATCGAGAACCTGCATGTTCATGGGAAAACCTCCATGACGGGCGGCCCGGAGCCTTTCTCCAGACCCTCATCCCGTCACGGCGGATCCCGCTACCCTCTCACTCTCACCTGCTCATGCTCGAAGTCGCGCGAGCGGCCAGCGAGATCGCCCAAACAGAAAACCGCACCCTGAGGGAGGCGGGAGTTATTGAAGTTGCCCGTGCAGGCGGAAAGGCGGGGTCTGTCGGCTTTCCAGGCCTGCACATGCCACCATGACCGCCGAAGGCAGAGTGCGTGCGGGGCCCCACATCAAACGCCGCGCCCGCAGGAGTGCGTCGGCACGGCGCACGGGACCGAGCGCGTCATCAGCCCCGCTCCGCTTCCCGGGGCGTTGCGGGGTGTCCCCGCATGAAGGGGTAGGCGGAGACAGCGCAGCGGCTCCGGCTCAGGGGAAGGCTTTCCCCGAACTGCCAACCTTCAAGCGAATTGGCATATCAACCTCGCCCCGATCGGCCTAAGACTGGCTAAGCCTGCGCGTCCTCAATCCACTCGTCATCATCCGGCCAAGGTGAGACGGATTCAAATGGCCAAAGCCAGGCAAGATCGCCTTCGAATTCATCCAGAAAGTTCAAGGCGGCATGACCTGCCCACTTCTTCGGCTGGATCGCGAGGTCCGTACGCTCCATGTATTCAGCCAACGCCAATGCCCGGGCAATCCAGGCGGCCTGCGCGTACAGTGCCCATTGTGGCTTGGTCGCTGCATGGCGATCAATCAAGTCTCTCCGTTCCCGCGCGGCCTTCGCCTCGGCCAGTTCGACTGCCAAGGGCCGCCACGCCTGCAAGGTGTAGGCGACAATCGAAGGCTTTAACGGAGCGAGTTCGGTACGCAGCGCATGTTCCATCTCGGGGGTGACCGCCTTCCGCGCCTTCTCCAGCATCGGCCACAATGCCGTTCGGACTGTCTTCATGCGTCCTCTTTCGCTTTGGTTTCGCCCCAAACCGAAATGACCACCTCTTCGTCGCGGAGGGCAGCACCTGATCGCTCCAGTGCCTCAATCTTGTCGGCGAGAGTTTCTGCGTAGGCGTTGGGACAACAAAGTATGAAATCGGTGCGATTACCGTAAATGCCGCCCCAGTCAGGATAAACGGTTGTCCAGCCATGCCGGTGTTCCCAATCGGACTGCGCAGCAGCATTCCGCTCTCTCTTGCCGGGATAGGGCTCGGTAGAAAGCAGGTGAACCTGTGCGACAGGATCGTACCAGAAGTGGTCATGGTCGGCCACGGGTGGACGGCTATCGAAATCGTGGGTCGGATATCCTTTTCGTGCGCGCGAAGGCTTCAGCCCAGTTGCATCCATGAACTGAAGAGCCCGGGCGATACGGCCAACGTACCACTGTGTTTCACTGGCATGGCGCTGCTGGCCGGATCTTTCAACGACGTTGTCGGACTTTATCCTACAAGCACCCAGATAGCCGACAAGATGGTGGGGTCGGACAAGCTCAGCGAGCGGGGAGTGCAAGCGCAGACTGATTTCAGCTGTGCCGCCCTCGCGGGATTCATATCCCCACCAATTCTGGCGAACATTGACAGGAAAGTGGGCGGCTTGGCCGGTGGGAAGTTTTCTCCTCGCGTCACTGAAACAGGCATAGCCTCCCTGTTCGGCAGCAAGGTCGAGGGCCTGATGATGTGGAATACCACGTCGGCGCTGGATTTCCTTGGCGAGTGACTTCAGGCCTGCAAGCGTGGAATATTCGAAATTCATCGCAGTTCTCCGTGGGCTCCGGACCGGCGTCGCCTGCTACCACCCCCCAAGCCACGAAAACGCAATGGGAAACGATTGAATTCACAGCGCCATTATGGCTTCGCTACTGCAGGCGGCTGGCCTCTGCGTCAGGCCATTTACGAAACTGGTGCAACGAATTCGGCAAGTCAATCCTGACCACAGAAGGGGGCACCCTCATCCCCAGACTTGCCGCGAGCGGCATGCAGTCAGTCCATTGGCGACTGACCTGCTCGAACTCGCCGACCGGCGCTATCTGATGCTTGCGGTCGGCCTATCCGGGCTGCGGGCGCAACTGGTTGATGTGCTGACCGCCATCGATAACGTGCATGGCTAATTCCACTCAAGCTTGCTCTGTCGCGCAATTAGTCATATATGAACGATTGAATGCTAATTCGCGTCATATATGGATGATTGTTGATGAGTTCGCCCAAGTCCAGAAGCGCCCTGAAACAGCTGGGCAATGACCTGCGCAGCGCACGCCTGCGCAGAGGCATTTCTGTCGCCGATCTGGCAGTGCGCGCAGGAACATCGGCGAGCACCATAACACGACTTGAAAAGGGCGATTCAGGCGTCGGAATTGGAACGCTGAGCGATGTCCTCGTGGTGTTTGGGCTCATTGAACGGCTGGCCGACCTCATCGACGCCCGCAAGGACGAGCTGGGAATGGCTCTCGATGCCGAGCGCTTGCCCCGAAGGGGCAGATCGTCCGCCGGCACCCGTCGCGCCGGCTCGCGGCAAAGCCAGTCGCATGGCAGTGAGGGTGATGACACCGATCAGGACGGCGTGGCATTCTGATGGCCGATTTTTCCGCACAGGTCGCACTTGGCGAAAGCCTGACGCCGGTCGGACAATTGCGATTCACGCAAACCGGGCCGCGCCAGTTCTCGACCTTTACCTATGACCAGGAATGGAGCGACAATCCGCAAGCCTTTGCAATTGATCCGGCGCTGTCCCTCGAAGGGGGGCCGTTTCACACATCAGGCAAGCCGGGTCACATGCGAGATTCCTTGCCGGGCGCATTCTCGGATGCTGCGCCAGATGACTGGGGCCGCCGCCTGCTCGAACGGGCGTATGGCAACGGCCTTTCCGAATTCGAATATCTCACGCTGTCCGACGACATGTGCCGCCAGGGCGCTTTGCGATTTCTCGATGCTGACGGAGCGATCATCAGGGGCAATGCCGCCGATGCCGTTCCGCGGCTTGTCGAACTGGAGAACATCACGGCCATCGCCCGCGCCTACGAACAGGGCAAGGAAATCTCTGCCGAAGAGATGCAGGCGCTTGCCGGGGCGGGCGGCTCGGGCGGTGCCCGCCCGAAGGCCAATGTCCGCGACGGTGACGCGCTATGGCTCGCGAAGTTCACCTCAGTTCACGACCAGCGGCCGATCGAACGCGTCGAAGTCGCGACGCTGCGGCTCGCGCGCATGTGCGGCATTCGCACGCCGAACGTCCGGCTGGAACTGCCCGATTCCCCCTTTCCGGTCGCGCTGATCGAACGCTTCGACCGGCGCGGAGGTGCGCGCATTCCCTATATCTCGGCCCGGACGGCGTTGGGCAAGACCGGGAGAGACTACGGATCCTACACCGAGATCGTCGATTTCATGCGCGGGCATTCTGCCGACCCGCAGGCCGATTTCGAAGAACTGTTCCGGCGGCTCATCTTCACGATCCTGGTCTCGAACAAGGACGATCATCTCAAGAACCACGGCTTCCTCTATGTCGGCAACGGACAATGGCGCTTGTCGCCAGTCTTTGACGTCAATCCGGCCCCCGATCGCAATCCGCATCTCGAAACCGCGATCATGGAAGGCGGTTCGCACGACCGGTCGATCATGCTCGCGCTAGAAGCTTCGCAGTTTTTCGAGATCGCCGAAGATGACGCTCGCCGGATGATCCGAGAGATGGCGCAGAAGGTTTCAGACAACTGGTGCGAAGTGCTGCGCGAGGTGGGCGTTTCGGGCAATCTGGCCAAGGAATACGAGCCTGCCTTTGTTCATGAGCAGTCAGAAGCAGCGCTGACGCCATGATGCTGGAGGGGTGAGGCATGAAGGACTTTCTGCGGCGAATTTTCTCAGGCGAGCCGCAGCCTGCCCCTCAGCCAGTAGCTTCGTCTAGGGCGAAACTGGACATCCACGAGTTCGGGCATGGCCTTGTGTCCAT
Organism: Sphingomonadales bacterium; assembly: GCA_014763545.1. Lineage (GTDB taxonomy): Bacteria > Pseudomonadota > Alphaproteobacteria > Sphingomonadales > Sphingomonadaceae > JACXVD01. The sequence goes on along the minus strand of JACXVD010000016.1, from coordinate 27,505 downwards.
TGATTCACTAGACTTCATCGGTCATTCCTCCGTTTCTCCCAAGGGTCGATATCGTTTGATCTGGGCTGATCGCCATCCGGATGGAACGCGGGGAGGATACCGCGAAGAAGGTCACGGCACCTGGGCATTGCTCGAAAGCGATCGGATCATTCTGGAGGGCCGCCTTGAGCGGCCACAGGACGGTCATGTCGCCGACAATGGCAACTTCATCCTCAGCGATTGGATGTTTGGTGACGGACTAAAGGGGCGCCTGCATGGATTTCGAGCCGACGGCGGCAGTCTCTTCGAACGGGAGTTCGTTGCCAATATGGCGAGTTCCGGGCTTTCCGAAGATGGCCGGTTTGCGATCTGTCAGACTGCCAACGCTCCCGGCAGCCCCGACAGTTGCCGCTATTTCCTGTTCGATGTCGAACAGGGCAAAGAGATTGCCAGCTGGGAACAGGAGACCGGTTGGGCCGATGGATACGAGTTCGACACCGAAGCCCGGCGCGTATTCCTGGGCAAGAGTGGGGAGGCCCGGGTCGCTTACGACTTTGTGGGCAAGATGGTCGATCGCGAAGGTTGGCAGGCGAGGCGTATAGCGGCCGGAGACTTGTCAGTCATCCGCACGGCCCTTGAGGATGCAGGCCAAGATCCGTCCACAGAGTTGCGCGATGCCCTTTTCGCAGGGCTCGATGTTGCCGCCAAGGGTGACGATATCTGGACCCAGGCAAAGGCCTTGCGGATACGTGGAGAGATGCAAGAGCAGGCAGGTGAGGTGGCTCTCGCGATTGATGCCTATGAGCAAGCTTTGGCGATCGATCCACAGGTCGGCGTCGCGAGGCGCCTCGGCAAGTTGCAGCGATCTACGCGACCCGCCGACAAAGGGGCCAAGCCGGCAAAAGTAAGTCGCTACCAGAAACAGGCGGAACGCTTGGGTATCCGCCACGAAGTCGTCGAACTGGAGCAGGACGGGGCCAAACAATGGCGCTTTGATGGTTCTTCAGCTGTGTCCAGCGTCGAAGAGGCGGCGCTGGATCATTATCGTGCCGATGGCTGGGACGGTGCCGCCGCCGAAGGTGGTCTGATCCTGACTTTGATAAAGGCCGCCTCTTTCAGCGCTGTCCCAAAGCGTAATGCTGACACGTTCGTGGAAGCACTCTACGCGCAGAACGTTGCATTCGATGAGGACCGCTTCGAACCCAGGAAGATGATTGAGGCCATTGCGCGTTCAACGCGCGGCCAGATCGAAGCCAACTGGAAGATCATCGCCGCGACAGCGGGCAACAGTCCGGCGTTTTATCCATCCGTTCGCCGGGAACATGTGCTGGGCCTATTTCCGGTTCCGTCGTATTTGAGTGGCCGCCCTTTGACGGCCTGGTCGCGCGGGTCCACATCGACGTACTGGTGCACTTGAGCCATTTCTTTCCGCTCAATGCCATGCCACGGATCAGGCTGGCTTATCTCGTGCAGAGCATTTTCATCATGTCCAGTTTGGTCGTTCCTTTCTCATCGCTGCGGGTACGCATGGATCGTGCCGTCCCGGCCTCGTGCAGAATTCTGGCGGGGATCGCGCTGGTTTCGCTCGCCTCTTTCCTTTGGCCGCAGGCGGCGAAGGCGGATCATTTGTGCGCCGGAAGATATAACGAATACACGGTGAGCGAAGTCTACGATCAGACGGGTAATGTCGTGGAATATTGGTGCGAATGGGACGATGGCGGCAGCGACGGATCGCCGCAGATGCAATATTTCTCCCCGGAACAGTGGCAGGCGTTCGGCGATCATCTCGCCGATGTGGACGCTGAAAATTCGCGCGAACGGGCATTGATGGGCCAGCGGCTTCGGCAGCTCGAGGCAGGCATGTGGTTCCTGCCGGGTGAGGAGCCGTTTGCCGGGTGGGCGACCGGGCCGGGCGGCTCCACCGGCGGGCAGACGAATATCGGCAGCGCAGGCTGTTCGGCCAGCTACTGGACCACGAATGGCGCGGTGATCATGACGACACTGAACGGGCGCGAGGGTGCGGCCGTTATCGTCTATCAGGGATATGGAATTCCCGCCCCCGACAAGCCTGCAAAGAAGAGAATTGCCCTTACCCAATCGGGTGAGACACAAACCGTCACGGCGCTGGTGTCACGTACGGGCAATCCCAAGCGGAAGATGGGGAGCATCACCTTCGCCGTTCCAAGCGGGAGTGCGCTGGTCAATTCGATCGAGGATGTCCAGGACTACACTTTGGCCGACGAAAAGGGGAAAGTGTATTTCTCGGGCAAATGGCATGACGGATTGAAGGCGCGCGATGCGCTCGCCCGCTGCCTCGCAAAGCAATAGCGAAGCCGGTTTTGTAAATCCGGGCGCATCGAGGCGTAGCCCTTGCGCGGCCAAGAGGGCGTTACTCGGCCCGCCGGAAACCGGTCAGGAAAAGCTGAAATCGACCATGATCTCGCCGGAGATGTCCTCCAGCGCGGTTTGCACTGCCTCGGGCGAAACACCGGCGGGCAGCGTCACGGCAACCTTGGCCCAGAACAGGCGTTCGCCGCCCCAGGCGCCGGTCTGCTCGCCGCTGGCAAGGCTTTCGATATTGGCCCCCAGATGCGCCAGGATGGCGGTGACCTGGCGGATGATGCCGGGCCGGTCCTGCCCGATCAGTTCGAACAGCAGCGCGCCCTGCCCGCTTGCCGGATCGTCACCCGCAGGCGTCGCCACGACGCTCAGCCCCTGCGCGTCGATTGCGCGCACCGCGCTTTCGAGTTCGGCGACGCGCGCCGGGTCGAGTTCGACCAGCACCGAGCCGACATAGAGCCCGCCCAGCCGGCTGAGGTGCCCCGCCTGCCAGTTGCCGCCCGCTGCCAGCACCGCTTGCGAAAGCGCCGCGGTCAGGCCCGGTCGGTCGCTGCCGGTGACGGACAGGACGATGCGTGCGATCTCACCCATGGCCCGGTCAGCCGACGATACCGGCCGATGCCAGCACGGCCAGCGTCAGCACATCGGGCGCAATCGCGGTCATCGGGGCGATCTGCACCGGCTTTTCCATGCCGATCAGCATCGGCCCGATGGTGGTGGCGCCCGCCAGTTCGCGCAACAGCTTGGCCGAGAGATTGGCCGATTGCAGCCCCGGCATCACCAGCACATTGGCCGGGCCCGACAGGCGGCTGAAGGGATAGAAGCTGGCGACGCGCGGGTTCAGCGCGGCATCGGGCGCCATTTCGCCTTCATATTCGAAGCCCGGATCCTCGCTATCGAGGATCGCCACTGCATCGCGGATGTTTTCCAGCCAGCGGCCCGACGGATTGCCGAAGGTGGAATAGGACAGGAAGGCGACCCGCGGTTCGTGGCCCATCCGGCGCGCGACTGCGGCGGTTTCCTTCGCGATATGGGCAAGGTCGGCCGCCGTCGGGCGCTCGTTGATCGTCGTGTCGGCCAGGAACACGGTGTAATTCTTGCCGATCATCGTGTGGATGCCGAAGGGCACCGCGCCTTCCTTGGCATCGAGCACCATGCTCACTTCGCGCTTCGACTGCGCAAAGGTGCGGGTGAGGCCGGTGATCAGCGCATCGCCGTGGCCCAGCGCGACCAGCAGCGCGGCGAAGACGTTGCGTTCCTGGTTGACCATGCGGCGCACGTCGCGTTCGGTGAAGCCCTTGCGCTGCAGCCGCTTGTAGAGATAGTCGACCATCTTGGGCACGAATTCGCAATCGGCCGAATTCTGGATCTCGAAATCGCCTGGCCGGTCGACCCCCAGCATGTGCAATTTGTCGGCCACCGCCTTGGTCCGCCCGACCAGCACCGGGGTGCCATAGCCGAAATCGCGGAACTGGATCGCCGCGCGCAGCACCACATCCTCTTCCGCTTCGGCGAACACCACCCGCTTGGGATTGGCCCGGGCGATGCCGTAGATATTGGTCAGCGCCGCGGTCGTGGGGTTGAGCCGCGCCTTCAGCTTGGTGCGATAGGCATCCATGTCGGTGATCGGCGCCAGCGCGACACCGGTATCCATCGCCGCCTGGGCGACGGCGGAGGAGACGACTTCCATCAGCCGCGGATCGAACGGCGCGGGGATGATGTAATCGGTGCCGAACTTGTGGCTCTTGCCATAGGCGGCGGCCACTTCCTCCGGCACCGGCTCGCGCGCGAGCTCGGCGATGGCGACGGCGGCGGCGATCTTCATTTCTTCGTTGATCGCGGTCGCCTGCACATCGAGCGCGCCGCGGAAGATGAAGGGGAAGCCGAGCACATTGTTGACCTGGTTGGGATAGTCGCTGCGCCCGGTAGCGACAATCGCGTCAGGCCGCGCCGCCTTGGCATCGGGCGGGGTGATTTCCGGGTCGGGATTGGCCATCGCGAAGATGATCGGCTGCGGCGCCATCTGCTTCACCCAGTCAGGCTTCAGCGCATCCTTGGCCGACAGGCCGAGGAAGATGTCCGCCCCGACCAGCGCTTCTTCCAGCGTGCGGGCGTCGGTATCCACCGCATGCGCGCTCTTCCACTGGTCCATGCCGCTCTCGCGGCCGCGATAGATCACGCCGCTGCGGTCGCACATGATGACATTGTCGTGCGGCACGCCCATCGCCTTGATCAGCGCGGTGCAGGCGATCGCCGCCGCACCGGCGCCGTTGACCACCACCTTCACATCCTTGAGCTCGCGCTTGGTCAGGTAACAGGCATTGACCAGCCCCGCGGCGGAGATGATCGCCGTGCCGTGCTGGTCGTCGTGCATGATCGGGATATTCATCCGCTCGCGCAGCGCCGCTTCGATGATGAAGCATTCGGGCGCCTTGATGTCTTCGAGGTTGATGCCGCCGAAGCTGGGCTCCATCAGCGCGACCGCTTCGATGAACTTTTCCGGGTCTTCGGTGTTGAGCTCGATGTCGATCGAATCGACGTCGGCGAACCGCTTGAACAGCACCGCCTTGCCTTCCATCACCGGCTTCGATGCCAGCGCGCCGAGATTGCCGAGGCCGAGGATCGCCGTGCCGTTGGAAATCACCGCGACCAGATTGGACCGCGCAGTGTAACGCGCGGCGAGCGCGGGATCTTCCGCGATGGCCTTCACCGGCGCGGCGACGCCGGGCGAATAGGCAAGCGAGAGGTCGCGCTGGGTCGCCATCGGCTTGGAAGCGATAATCTCGACCTTACCCGGGCGGATCGTCTCGTGGTAGAACAGGGCCTCGCGGTCGGTGAAAGAGACGGTGCTTTCTTCGGACACGTGGGTCCCCCTTTACTTGCCTGATGTCATTGCCAGCCGCGCCACCCCTAAACGAGGCGTCGCCCATGCGATAGGGGAAAGCGTGGCCTCGCGGCCTCCCGAATCGTCGCCGGACGCGCTAGGTGCCTTGGCAATGGCGGGCCAGTCCACCCCGATGATGGAACAATATCACGCGCTCAAGCGCGAGGCGGAAGGCTGCCTGCTGTTCTATCGCATGGGCGACTTTTTCGAGCTGTTCTTCGACGATGCGAAACAGGCCTCCGCCATTCTCGACATCGCGCTGACCGCGCGCGGCAAGGACAGCGGCGATCCGGTGCCGATGTGCGGCGTGCCGGTACATGCGGCGGAAGGATACCTCGCCCGGCTGATCAAGGCGGGCTGCCGGGTGGCGATCGCCGAACAGGTGGAAACGCCCGAGGAAGCGAAAGCGCGGGCAAAGCGCGAAGGCACGCCCAGCTCCAAGGCGCTGGTGAAGCGCGATATCGTGCGCTTCGTCACTGCGGGAACGCTGACCGAGGAGGCGCTGCTCGAACCGCGCCGGGCCAATGTGCTGGCCGCAGTATGCGAAGTGCGCGGGGCGATCGGCATCGCCAGCGTCGATATCTCGACCGGGCGGATGGAGCTGGAGGAATGCGTCGCTGCCGCAACCGGCGCGGCGCTGGCGCGGATCGGTGCGAGCGAGATCGTGGCCCCGGACGGCTGGGACGCCGCGCCCGGCCAGGCGATCCCGCGCCCCGACCACGGCTTTGCCAGTGCCGAGGGCGAGGCGCGGCTGAAGGCAATCCACGGCGTCTCGACGCTCGACGGATTCGGGCAATTCTCGCGCGCGATGCTGGCCGCCGCCGGGGGGCTGGTCACCTATCTCGACCATGTCGGACGTGGCAAGCTGCCGCTGCTGCTGCCACCGGTGGCGCGCAGCGGAGCGGCCCATATGGCGATGGACGAAGCCACCCGGGCCAGCCTCGAGGTGCTGGAGGCGCAGGGCGGCGGGCGCACGGGCAGCCTGGTGGCGGCGGTGGACCGCTGCGTGACCGGTGCCGGGGCGCGGCAGCTGGCCGAAGACCTTTCCGCCCCGCTGATGGACCGCGCGGCGATCGAGCAGCGGCTGGCGCTGGTGCAGCGCCTGCACGACGATCCCGTGCTGCGCGCCGATTTGCGCGAGGTGCTGCGCGCCTTGCCCGACATCGGCCGCGCGCTGGGCCGCGTGGTCGCCGGGCGCGGCAGCCCGCGCGACCTCGGCCAGTTGCGCGACGGGCTGGGTGAAGCGCGCCGGATTCGCGATTTCCTCGCCGCGCAGGCAGACCGCCCATCGCTGCTCGACGCATTGCTGCCGCAGCTCGGCGGGCATGGCGCGCTGGTGGATCACTTCGAACGCGCGCTGGTCCCGACCCCGCCGACCGAGCGCGGACAGGGCGGCTTCATCGCCGAAGGCTATGACGCCGGGCTGGACGAATTGCGCCGCGTTTCAGGCAATGCCCGCCGGGCGATCGCCGCGCTGGAGGCGCGCTACCGCGACGAAACGGGGATCGCGGCGCTCAAGATCCGCCACAATGGTGTGCTCGGCTATTTCATCGAAGTCCCGGCCAGACACGCCGACCGGCTGATGGCGCCCGACAGTGGCTTTACCCATCGCCAGACGATGGCCGGCGCGGTGCGGTTCAATTCGCTGACCCTGCACGAGGAAGCGAGCAAGATCAGCGAAGCGGGTGGCCATGCCCTCGCCGCCGAAGAGGCGCATTTCGAGGGACTGGTGGCAGAAGCCGTCGCCGCGCGCGAGGCGATCGCCGCCACCGCCGCCGCGCTGGCGCGGATCGACGTCGCCGCCGGGCAGGCCGAGCGGGCGGCAGAAGGTGGCTGGTGCCGCCCCGCCATGGTCGAGGACGCGGTGCTGGAGATTTCCGGCGGGCGCCACCCGGTGGTCGAAGCCGCGCTGGCCAAGGCGGGCGAACGCTTCGTCGCCAATGACTGCATCCTTTCGCCGCAAGCGCGCCTGTGGCTGGTCGGCGGGCCGAACATGGGCGGCAAGTCGACCTTCCTGCGGCAGAATGCGCTGATCGTGTTGCTCGCCCAGGCGGGCGGCTATGTCCCGGCGCAGGCGGCGCGGATCGGGCTGGTCGACCGGCTGTTCAGCCGCGTGGGCGCAAGCGACAACCTCGCCCGGGGCCGGTCCACCTTCATGGTCGAGATGGTCGAAACCGCCGCCATCCTGGCGCAGGCGGGTGAGCGCAGTTTCGTGATTCTCGACGAGGTCGGGCGCGGCACCTCGACCTATGACGGGTTGGCGCTGGCCTGGGCGGTGGTCGAGGCGGTGCATGGCGTCAATCGCTGCCGCTGCCTGTTCGCGACCCATTATCACGAACTCTCGCGCCTCGCCGAAAGCTGCGACGCGCTCAGCCTCCACCACGTCCGCGCGCGGGAATGGAAGGGCGACCTGGTATTGCTGCACGAACTGGCGGAAGGCCCGGCGGATCGCAGCTACGGCCTCGCCGTCGCCAAGCTGGCAGGCGTATCGCCGCAGGTGGTGGCGCGCGCCAGATCGGTGCTCGATCGGCTGGAGAAAGGGCGGCAGGAAACCGGCGGGATCGCCGCCGGGCTGGGCGACCTGCCGCTATTTGCCGCCGCGGCCCAGCCCGAGCCGGAGGCACGCGATGCACTGCGCGACCGGCTCGCCGCGATCGACGCCGACGCGCTGACCCCGCGCGAGGCGCTCGACGTGCTCTACGAACTCAAGCAAATCGCCGCTTCTACCGATCCTTAACCGGTTCCGCGCTATGTCCGCCCACCATGGATGGCATGGGCCGACATATGAAGCTGTTTGCGCTGGCGTTCGGCGCGATGGTGCTGATCGGCGCCGCATTGTTCGTGGACAATCGCGCCGCGACCGATGAGGCAGCCGAGCAGCAGGCAGCCAAGCCCCAAACGGCGCGTCAGGCCGCTGCGCCTGCGCCCCGACCGGCGGTCCAGAGCGACAACTCGGCGACGAATTTTTCTTCCGACGAAGATCTGGTCGATGAGGCAGGCGGGGACGATACGTCGGGCTTCGAACCCAACCCCATGATCGATGCCGACGCGGGAAGCGCACAAGAAGGCGAGGTCGCGATCCTGCCGGGTCCGACCGCCGATCAGGCAAATACTTCGCCAGCCCCTCCCGGCGGCCCATCGCAGGGCACGCGGGAGAGCACTGGCGGAATCTGATCGGTCAGATCAGCTGTCGTCTTCGCTTTCGGCGCCGAATTTCCCGGTGAAATCGTCGTGGTTCGGTTCGCCGCGATAGGCGTCCATGTCGATCCGGCCCGAGCTTTCCATGTCGCGCATGTGATCGACCGTATCCTGCGTCGAATCGCCCATGATCCCGCTAGAATGCGGGCCATGGCGGCTCTCGGTCGCTCCGGCGACGAAATTGGCGTGATTCTTCGCCTGCTCGGCGATTTCCTGCGCCTGCGACACGCGGTCGACCTGTTCGCGGTTGACGTTTTCGGGGGCGCTTTCGTCATAGTTCATGGCATATCTCCTATGCCAATCCAACGAGCCGACCCCGGCGGCGGTTCCGCGCCCCGTCAGCGCGTAGGGACCGGTTCGTCGCCCGAATAATCGTAGAAGCCGCGCCCGCTCTTGCGGCCGTACCAGCCTGCCTCGACATATTTCAGCAGCAGCGGCGCGGGGCGATACTTGCTGTCGCCGGTGGTCGAATGGAGCACGCGGACGATTTCGAGCACCGTATCCAGCCCCACGAAATCGGCCAGTTCGAGCGGCCCCATCGGGTGGTTGAGACCCAGCCGGCAACCCTTGTCGATATCCGCGATGCTGGCGGTTCCGGCGCCCAGCACGAAGATCGCCTCGTTGATCATCGGCACGAGGATGCGGTTGACGACGAAGCCGGGTTCGTCCTCGCTCTGCACCACTTCCTTGCCCAGCCCTTCGACAAAGCTGCGGGTGGCAGCCAGCGTCGCCGGGGCGGTGGCGAGGCCGGGGATGATCTCCACCAGCTTCATCACCGGCACGGGATTGAAGAAATGGATGCCGATGAAGCGCCCGGCGTCGGGCGCGTGGTTGGCCATGCGGGTGATCGGGATCGAGCTGGTGTTGCTGGCGAGGATCGCCTCGCCCGACAGCACCTTGCCCACGGTTTCGAAGATGCGGAACTTGATGTCCTCGCGCTCGGTCGCGGCCTCGATCACGAAGGCGGCCTCGGCCATCGGCGCATAATCGCCCACCGGGGTGATCCGCGCCAGCGTGGCATCGGCATCGGCCTGGGCGATCTTTTCCTTGGCCACCAGCCGGGCCAGGCCCTTGCCGATGCGATCCTTCGCCGCAGCGGCCAGCGCCAGCTCGACATCGGACAACAGCACATCGTGCCCTGCCTGCGCCGCAGTCTGCGCGATGCCCGAGCCCATCTGCCCCGCGCCAACGATACCGATTTTCGCCATCTGTCCGATCAACCTTCGCAATTGCAGCAATCGCCGCCGAATTAGCGACTGGAAGCGCGCTTGCCTAGGGCCCTGACCCTAGCGATTCGCGCCCGGCGTCCACTTGATGTCGCCCTTGCCATGGCCGTTGAGCGTGCGGGCGAAGACGAACAGCCAGTCCGACAGGCGGTTGATATAGGCGAGCGCCGCCGGATTGACCGGCTCCACCGCCGCCAGCGCCGCCATCGCCCGTTCCGCGCGGCGGACGGATGCCCGCGCGATATGCGCCCGGGCCGCTTCCTCGCTGCCGCCGGGCAGGATGAAGCTGGTCAGCGGATCGAGCCCTTCGTTCATCGCGTCGATCCCCTGTTCGAGCCACGCGGCCTGCGCGGGGACCATCCGCAGCACCATGTCCGACGGGGTGAAGTCCGCGCCCCCGACATCGCCCAGCGGCGTGGCAAGGTCGGCGCCGAGGTCGAACATATCGTTCTGCACCCGGCGCAGCGGGGCGACATGCTCGCCCCCGCCCAGCCCGGCGACCAGCAGGCCGATCGCGCTGTTGGCTTCGTCCACCGCGCCGATCGCTTCGAACCGGGCATCCGCCTTGGGCCGCCGCGAACCGTCGACCAGGCCGCTGGTCCCGTCGTCACCGGTGCGGGTGTAGATCTTGTTGAGCTTGACCATCGCCGCGCGCGCCCGCCCTTCCGGGTCAGGCGCTGCCGGAAACAGCGAGGATCACGGCAACCACCACGATGGCCAGCGCCTGCCACTTGATCCGCGCGAACATCATCTTGTTCTGCAGCAACTGCATTTCGGTCGCCTGCCCATTGTCCTCGCGTTCGAGATCGACCTTGGTGCTGTGCAGGAAGGCGACGATGCCGCGCACCAGCGAATAGACGACCATGGCCATGATGCCGACGAGGACGATGGAGAGGAAGATCTTCATGCCCGCTATCTAGGCCCTATCCGGCCGAAATTCCAGCCGGGAAGATGCCCGCCCGCAGCGCTGCCGCCAGCGCCGCCCCATCCTCGCCCGCGAGCCTGCGCCGGGCGAGCCCCAGCAGCGCCTCGCCGCTGCCGCGCCGCTTGGCGAGTTTCTGGCCGCTCTCGTCCAGCAGCAGCGCGTGGTGGTGCCAGCGCGGCACCGGCAGGCCGAGCAATGCCTGCAACAACCGGTGGACATGGGTCGATGCAAACAGGTCGCGCCCGCGCGTCACCAAGGTGACCCCGTCCGCCGCATCGTCGAGCGTCGCAGCGAGGTGGTAGCTGGCGGGCAGGTCTTTGCGCACCAGCACCACATCCCCGAACAACTCGGGCCGGGCGCGCTGCGGCCCGGCCAGCGCGTCCACCCATTCGAGCGGCCCCGCCATTGCCAGCGCGCGCGCCATGTCGAGCCGCCAGGCGACAGGGCCGCCCCCATCCATTGCAACGTCGCGGCAGGTGCCGGGATAGAGCGGCGCCCCGTCCGGGTCGGTGCCGCTTGCCGCAGCGGCGATCTGCGCGCGGGTGCAGCGGCAGGGGTAAAGCAGGCCCATTGCCCGCAGCTTCTCCGCCGCAGCGGCATAGCTCGCCAGCCGGGTGGACTGGGCGGGGACTTCATCCCACGCCAGCCCCAGCCAGGCCAGGTCGGCGCGGAATTCCTCCGCCAGTTCCGCCCGGCTGCGCGGCCCGTCGATATCCTCGATCCGCAGCAGGAAGCGCCCGCCGCGCGCCTGCGCCAGATCATGCGCGAGGATGGCGGAAAAGCCATGGCCAAGATGCAGCGGCCCGTTGGGGCTGGGGGCGAAGCGGGTGATGACCACGCGGGCACCCTAGCCCCTTTTGCCGGGGGTTACATGCCCGACCCGCCTAAAATCCTTGTGGATGGGCATGCTGTAACAGTCTTGACGCGCGAATCGGCAAATGCTCCCCTTGCATCAATCAGGGAGGGCACAGGGACGTGTTCAAGGCCGAACTGATCGAACAGGTGGCGCGCTTTCGCAGCGCGGGGGACGATCCGACACGCAATCTGTCGGCCTGCCCCGCGCTGGTGCTCAACGCGGACTACACGCCGCTGTCCTATTACCCGCTCAGCCTGTGGCCATGGCAGACCGCGATCAAGGCGGTGTTCCTCGACCGGGTGACCATCGTCGAAAGCTACGACCGGCAGGTCCATTCGCCCAATCTCGACATGAAGATCCCCAGCGTGATCGCGCTGCGGCAATATGTGAAGCCCAGCGAATTCCCCGCCTTCACCCGCTTCAACCTGTTCCTGCGCGACCGGTTCGCCTGCCAGTATTGCGGCAGCGAGAAGGACCTGACCTTCGACCACGTGATCCCCCGCCGGCTGGGCGGCAAGACGACGTGGGAAAACATCACCACCGCCTGTGCGCCCTGCAATCTGAAGAAGGGCGGGCGCACGCCGAAACAGGCGCAGATGCAGATCGCGCTCGACCCGATCCGCCCGACCAGCTGGCAATTGCAGCAACACGGCAAGAGCTTCCCGCCGAATTACCTCCACGAAACATGGCGCGACTGGCTTTACTGGGATATCGAGCTGGAAAGCTGACCCCTCAGGTTACCGCTGCCCGCGCCTTGAATTCGGCACGGTCCCACTCGCCGCTGGCCAGCACTTCGCCCAGCGCCTGCGCCGCATTCCACGCGTCTTCATAGCCGATATAGGCGGGCGCGAAGCCGAAGCGCAGGATGTCGGGGTCGCGGAAATCGCCGATCACCCCGCGCGCGATCAGCGCCTGGCAGATCGCATGCGCTTCGGCATGGCGATAGGATAGCTGGCTGCCGCGCTGCGCGGGGTCATCGGGGCTCACCAATTCGAGGCCGGGGCAGCGTTCGGCAACGCAGGCGCGGAAGAATTCGGTCAGCACGCGCGATTTCTCGACCAGCGCGGCGATCCCGATCCTCGCGATTTGCTCCACGCCGACTTCCAGCGCGGCGAGGCCGAGGATCGGCGGGGTTCCGGCAAGCAGGCGCTTCACTCCCGGTGCGGGCGCATAATCGTCGGTGAAAGCGAAGGGCGCGACATGGCCCATCCACCCGGTGAGCGGCTGCGCCAGCGCAGCGTGGTGGCGCGCGGCGACATAGGCGAAGGCCGGCGCGCCGGGTCCGCCGTTGAGATATTTATACCCGCAGCCCACCGCGAAATCGGCATTGGCGGCGGCGAGGTCCACCGGCACCGCACCTGCGCTGTGCGACAGATCCCACAGCACCAGCGCACCCGCCTCATGCGCCGCATGGGTCAGCGCCGCCATGTCGAGCATTCGGCCGGTCTTGTAATGCACATGGGTCAACAGCAGCAGCGCGACATCCTGGTCGAGCGCCGCCGCGATGTGCTCGACCGGGGCCAGTCGCCGTTCGGCCAGCCCCTGCGCCTCGAGCCCGGCGATCATGTAGAGGTCGGTCGGGAAGTTGCCCGGCTCGCTCAGCACCACTTTCCTGCCGGGGCGCATCGCCAGCGCCGCGGCGACCAGCTTGAAAATGTTCACGCTGGTCGAATCGCAGGCGATCACCTCGCCCGGCGCAGCGCCGACCAGCGGGGCGATCCTGTCGCCCACCCGCACGGGCGCATCGATCCAGCCCGCATCGTTCCAGCTGCGGATCAGTCCGCTGCCCCATTCGCCGCGCAACACCGCTTCCATGCGCCCGGGCGTTGCCCGCGGCAGTGCGCCCAGCGAATTGCCGTCGAGATAGATCACCCCATCGGGGAGGTCGAAGCAGCTGCGGTGTTCGCGCAGCGGATCGGCATCATCGCGGTCGCGCGCTTCGGCAAGGGTGATCACAGCGCCGTTCTCACGCTCAGCAGTTCGGGAAAGAAGCCCTGTTTGAGCACGGCAGCGAGATAGGGCACGCCGGGGGTGCCGCCGGTGCCGCTTTTGAAGCCGATGATCCGCTCGACGGTCTTGAGATGGCCGAAGCGCCAGCGCTGGAAGTGGTATTCGAGGTCGACCAGCTTCTCGGCCAGCTCGTAGAGATCCCAATGCGCATCGGGATCGCGGTAGATCGCGGCCCACGCCGCCTCGACATCGCCTGAGTGCTCCCAAGGTGCGCTTGTGTCCCGTTCAAGCACGCTCTGCGGCAGGTCGAAGCCGCGCCGCGCGAGCAGCCGCACCGTCTCGTCGTAGATGCTTGGCCGGGCGAATTCGGCGCGCAGTTTCGCGGCCACTTCGGGGGTCGCTTCATGGACCTTGATCATGTCCGCCTTGCGCCCGCCGAGCATGAATTCCATCAGCCGGTATTGCGCCGACTGGAAGCCCGAACTGGAGCCGAGATAGGGGCGGATGGTCGAGTAATCATGCGGCGTCATCGTCGCCAGCGTATCCCAGCTGAGGATCAGCTGGCCCTGCGCCCGCGCCACCCGGGCGAGCATCTTGAAGGCCGGGCGCAGATCGTCTCGCGCAATGCGGCCGCGCGCCTCCTCCAGCTCGTGCAGGCACAGTTTGAGCCACAGCTCGCTGGCTTGGTGGACGATGATGAACAGCATCTCGTCATGCGCATCCGAAGCGGGATGCTGCGCCGACAGGATGCGGGTAAGGTCGAGATAGGAGGAATAGGTCGTATCGTTCGCCATGGCGCGGCTATAGGCCCCACCGATCGCGAATGAAACTATCCCTCGATCACGCGCGTGGCGGGGTGGTGCTTGTCGAGATGGCGCTTGACGATCTTGAGATTCTTGCTGTTCGACCGGTACAGCAGGTCGAAGGCATCGCCCGCGACCGGCACCGCACCCAGCAGCGTGTCGAAGGCGATATTCCCACCCATGCGCCACAGCTTCCACCTCGGCAGGCCGAGATTGCGCGCTTCCCACACGATCCATGCACCCATCGCGGCGGTGATGACATCGCCGACGACCGGGATCAGGCCGACGATCGCGTCGAGCCCGATGGCATAGTTCACCCCGGGGATGCGGATGCTGCGTTCGAGCAGCATTTCCATCGCCTCGATCCGCGCGCGGATGGAGGCCGGATCATTGCCGACCGGAAGTTCGTAACCCATGACCTGCGGCTTGCTCGCCTCAGCCATCGCCGTCTCCATTTCAGCTCCGAAAGCGCCGGAACCACTCAGGAAATGGGGTCGACCGCGAAGGGATACAAGGGATGGATCGCCCAGCGATTGTCCGCGAACCCCGTCACATCGCCGCGCACCATCGACCAGCGGATCGGCGCACCGAACGGGATATAGCCGTTCAGCAGGGTCAGTTCGGTCTCCGCCTCGGCCAGCAGCGCCTTGCGCTCTGCGGGATCGTTCGTGGCTACCGCCTGGGCGACCTTGCCATCGGCAATGCGCGAACAGATCACCATGCCCACCGAACAATTGAGCTGGTTGAGGAACCAGCGCGGCCCGGCAAAGCGGGCGGGCCGGTCGACCAGTTCGAGCTCGGCGCCTTCGCCCATGCCGGCTTTGCGCAGGGTCACCCCGATTGCCTTGAAATCGGCGGCGAGCCGCGCATAGAGCAGGTCCGATCCGGGGCCGGACGGCAGGCCCACGCGCAAGGTGACCTGCTGGCCGCGCGCCCTTTGCCAGTCGGCCACGCGCCCGGACGCGATGGCGATCCGCTGGTCCATCGACAGGTCGCTCCAGCGCTCGCCGATGGTTTCGGATTCCTCGGGCATGTTGGCGGGCACGATCCGCGTCGTCGGCACCCAGCCGCCGATATTGAACGGCTTGACCAGCGCATCGCGGTCGATCGCCATGGCCAGCGCTTCGCGATTGGCGGACGTTTCGAGGAAGCCCTGGTTGGTCGTCACCCGCAGCCCGAACAGGCCAAGCACGGCATCGAGCCGCAGCGTCCCGCGCGAAAGCGGTCCGGCATCGGCAAGCGGCAGATTGGCGATGGTACCGCCCAGCACCGTGTCGACCTCGCCCGCGTTGAAGGCAGCCACGGCAGCCTTGGGCCCCAGCGCGCGAAGATGCACCTCGCGCGTGCGATCCGCCCAGTCCGGTTCTTCGGGCAGGCCGCGCCGTTCGGGCGGGATCGGGGTCAACACTGCAACATTGCCATCGCGCCGCAGCGCCATCGGGCCGGTGCCCTTGCCGTCGATACGCAAGCCCATTTCAGGCTGGGCGAGCACCTGCAGCAAATCGGGCATGGGGCTGGCGAGGCGCACTTCGATCACCCGCCCGGTCATCGCCCTGATGTCCGTGACCTTGGCGAGGTCGAGCGCCAGCGAGGTGCCGGCGAGCTGGCGGCGGCTCCGCAGCAGGGCATCGCGCACGGTCTTCGCGGTCATGGGCTTGCCACCGGGAAGCGAAATATCCCGCAGGCGGAAGATATAGCTCAGCCCGTCGTCGGTGACGATCCAGCGTTCGGCCAGCGCGGGCACGATCTCGCCATGCTCGTCGAGCGCCACCAGCCCTTCCGAGGTGGCGGACCGAACCTGCTGACCCGCGCCGGAAAGCCGCAGCCCGGTGCTGAACATGTCCTCCGGCTGCCCGATATAGGCGATATTCGCGGTTCCATCGCCGCCGCCCCAGCATCCGGTCAGCGCCAGACAGGCCAGCAGGCTGGCAGCGAGGCGCGCGCGCGGGATTCGCAGGGTGAGGTTCATCACCGCGAGGGAGTAGAGCCTGATCGGGAAAACTGGAAGCCGCCCTGTGCGGGCAATCAGATCTTGCGCAGGCTCTGCTGATCCTGGGCATTGCCCGCGACGAGCGCTGCCGAGCGCAAATAGCGCGGCGTTGCGAGGTCGCCACCGCCAACGGGAGCGCGCACGACCTTGGGATCGACTTCCCGGGCAAAGGCGATGCCGAATCGGCTATCCTGCACCCAGGCGACCGTGCCATCCACGCAGCCGACATTGCGCAGGTTCACGCACAGCCGCGTTCCGCGCATCACTGCCACGTCGCCTTCGGCCATCATTCCGCCGGCCGACAGGTTGCGTACCTTGACGCGAGCCACGGCTTCCGCGCCTTCCAGACGCACTTCTGCGAGCAGGAACAGGCTGTCGCGGTTGATATTACGGGTATCGACAGCGGACATTTCCTGCGCAGATCCCTTCGCCAGATGGTTAAACCCGCCGCATCCCAGAAATGCGGCTTTCGGCGATTGCTTAGCACCTTGCTGGCTAACGAAGCTTTAATCTGCGGGCCAAAATTTTAACCTCCGCAGGCTGCAACCCTATCAATCGTCGCGGGAAATTTTTTCGCGGCGTTCGTGGGCTTCCTGCGCCTCGACCGTCATCGTGGCCACGGGGCGGGCGATCAGGCGACGGATTCCGATGGGATCGCCGGTCACTTCGCAATAGCCATATTCGCCCTTGTCGATCCGGCGCAGGGCGGAATCGATCTTGGAAATCAGCTTGCGCTGGCGGTCGCGGGTGCGCAGTTCGATGCCCCAGTCGGTCTCGCTCGAAGCGCGATCGTTGAGGTCGGGTTCGCGGATCGGGCCATCCTGCAGCGACTGCAGCGTCGCGCTGGCGGCATTGTGGATCGACCGTTTCCATTCGAGCAGCAGGTTCCGGAAATATTCCTGCTGTTTTTCATTCATATAGTCTTCGTCCTCGGACGGCACATAGTCCGGCCCGAGGGCGCGCTTCGCCTTCTCGAGAATGTCGATTTCGTCAGACGCCGCAGTGGCCATATGGTCCTCGCACCAAGAGTAGTTCCTGCCGGCCGGCTGTCCCTGCCCCGCCGGAAATTTCCGGTCGCGCGTACCTGCCCGTGGGCGGGCCTATAGGATTGCACCCCCACCGGCACAAGCGCCAATCGGAAGCTGTCCCCTAGCCATCCCCGGATTAAGCGCAGCCGAACGGGTGCGGCTGCGCATAATCGTCATGCGCATGAAAAATCGACGAATCGCGTTAACCATTTGTTGACCATGTTCGGTTGTAGATGTCCCTACCGTCGGCAGGGGGTCGTCGGGACACGGGGGCAATCACATGAAGTTCACCCGCATCGAAGCCTACGCCGACACAGCCAATCCGGCCGACCTGCTGGTCGCGCATTGCCTGGCCGCTGCCGCCCAAGGCGACATCGCCGCCTATTACGATCTGGGCGTCGCTTTCTCGACCGGCAGCCACGGCGCACATTGCGACCTTGTCGAAGCGCATAAATGGTTCAACCTCGCCGCCACCAAGGGCCACGAGGAAGCCGCCTGGTGCCGCGCCGACATTGCCGAGGAAATGTCCGCCCGCGAAGTTGCCGAAGCCCAGCGCCGCGCGCGCCAGTGGCTGAGCGAGGAACGCCGGGCCGCCTGATCGGTCCGCCGACCGGCTCAGCCCTTCCTGAAGGGCGTCCGCCGGTCGAGCCACATGCGATCGACCGCGATGCCTTGCCGTTCGCGTTCGAGGAATTCGGCCACCGCCGCACGAAAGCCGGCATCGGCAATCCAGTGCGCCGATCGCGTTTCTACCGGTTCGTAACCCCGCGCCAGCTTGTGCCCGCCCTGCGCGCCGGCCTCGACCCGCGCCAGCCCCAGTTCGATCGCGGCGTCGATCGCCTGGTAATAGCACAGCTCGAAATGGAGGAACCTGCGCTCCTCCACACAGCCCCAATAGCGGCCGTAAAGTGCCGTTCCCCCGATGAAGTTCAGCGCCCCTGCGATGGGCGTCCCGTCGCGCAACGCCAGCACCAGCATGATCCGGCCCGCCATCCGTTCGCCCAGCAGGTCGAAGGTGCTGCGGGTGAGGTAGGGCTGGCCCCATTTGCGCGCGCCGGTATTCCCAGTGGAACTGGAGATCGCTGCGCAGCAGCCAGCCCGCCTGTTCGAAATAATCCTGCTGCCCCGGCTCGATGAAGGTCGCGTGGGCAGAGGAAAAACCGTTGCCGAGGCACGCGCGCTCCGCCGCGCGCAACAACGGCAGCGCATAGGCCGGGTCGGACAACAGCAACCGGGGGCCGGTCGCCGGGGTGAAGGGCACGGCAATTTGCAGTTTCGGGTAATAATCACCCCCTGCCCGTTCCCATGCGTCCGCCCAGCTGTGGTCGAAGACATATTCGCCCTGGCTGTGCCCCTTGGCATAGGCAGGCAGGGCCGCGAGCAGCTCGCCCGCCGGATTCTCGATTACGATCGGTGCCGGGGTCCAGCCCGTTCCCGGCCCGACACTGCCCGATTCTTCGAGGATCGACAGGAAATCGTGGCTGACGAAGGGGTTGTCGCCGCCGGCCAGCGCATCCCATTGGCCGCGCGGCAATTCGCCGACCGACCCGGCAACCCGCGCTGTCAGGCCGCTATCGCTCACACCAGCCCCGTCCCTTCGGCAATCGGCGCATCGGCATGTTCGGCGGCGCGGGCGAGCAGTTCCTCATCGCGCACCGTCCAGCTGAGCACGGGCAGGCCGCGGGCGCGCTGGCTGGCGGCAAACCGGCTGGGCAGGTCGCGAATGTCGTAGGCGAGGAAATCGGGCCGCGCATGCCACAGCGCGGCATGTCGCCTGATGCTCCCGGCAAGCGATTTGCCATGTTCCTCGGTCACCACCAACCCGCGGATGGTATGCGGCGAATGCACAGCGAACCAGCGCGATACGCGCGGATCGAAACTCATCACCGCATGCTGCCCGCGATAGCCCTCCAGCGCGCGCCGCACCGCCAGGCAGCTGGGCACGATGCGATAGTCGCGCCGCGACTTGACCTCGATCAGCAACGGCACGCGCCCGGCGACCTGATCGAGCAAGGCCTCCAGCGTCAGCATACGATCCGCACTGCCAGTGAGTTGGATTTGCGCGAGTGCGGAGGCTGGCCGCTGTGCCACCGGGCCGCTTTCGCCGGTCAGCCGGTCAAGCTCCCAATCGTGGAACACCATCGCCCGCCCGTCCGAGCTGCGCTGGATGTCGCATTCGATCCCTGTGCCCGCCTCGATCGCCAGAGCGAAGGCGGAGGGCGAATTTTCCGGCACCCCTGCGCCGTGCAGCCCGCGATGGGCGTAGCGGTATTCGCGCATCCAGCCGACCCGGCCCGCATCCGCTGCGGGTGCGCGCCAGCGGTCAAGCAGGGTAAGGATCATGCCCGCACAGCGACGATCGCATCCACTTCCACCGCGGCGCCCAGCGGCAGGACCGGCACGCCCACCGCGCTGCGGGCATGTTTGCCGGCGTCGCCGAACACCTCCGCCATCAGCTCCGACGCGCCATTGGCAACTTTCGGCTGGTCGGTGAAAGCGCCGGTCGAATTGATGAAAGCGCCCAGCTTGACGATCCGCTCCACCCGGTCGAGCGAACCCAGCGCGGCTTTCAATTGCGCGAGGATCATCAATCCGCAGGCCCGCGCTGCCGCCGTCCCATCCTCGAGCGTGACATCCTCGCCCAATCGTCCGGTCACCAGCTGGCCCCCGACAAAGGGCAGCTGGCCCGACACATGCGCCAGCCCGCCTGCGAGCACCACGGGGACATAGGCCGCGACCGGCGCCGCTGCGACGGGCAGTTCGATCCCCAGTTCTTCCAGCCGTGCCTCGATGCTCATGCCTCTTCCCCTTCGGTCTGCAATTGGTCCAGCAACCAGGGCAGCGCCTCTGCCCAGCGGTCGATCCGCGCATGCGCGTGGCCTGCGCGGTGTGCGCAGTCGATATGCTGCGCGATCATCGGTTCGCCGCACATATGCAGCCGCGTAGTGCCCGGCACGGTTTCGGCCGCCGAATGGTGATGCTGCGGCAGGTCGTCGATGAAGATCACCGGCCCCGTGCCGTGGTCGGCGCGATGCTGCGCAATGATCCGTTCCAGTGCCGGCCCCTTGGGCCCCTGGTTGGTGAACACCGGCACTTCGATCCCCAGCCCGGCGAGTTGCTGGCTGCGGCGTTCGCGCCGGTCGTCGTTGAGATTGGTCAGCACCACGATATCGGCATGGTCGCCAAGCGCGACGATTGCTTCTACCGCGCCTTCGATCGGCAGCTGGCGGTGCATTTCGGTGTCGAAGAAGGCGCCCAGCAGCCGCCAGATGTCCTTGACCTCCACCGGCTCGCCGCTCGCCTGCCAGCGCATCGCCTGCGAAAAATCGGCGCTGTCCATGCGGAAGTCGACGCCTTCGCTCTCGCCCAGCCAGTCGCGGAAATGGGCGACCATGTGCAGCAGCACCTCGTCGCAATCGGAAATGATCAGCGGGCGGCTCATCGCGACAGTTTCTCCCGCGCCTGGGCAAGCGTTTCGGGGCTGACCGACAGCGCATCGGCGGCCAGCAGCAAATCGGGCTCATGCCCGGCGAGGAAATCGAGCACCGCCGCCAGCACCGCGCGGTCGGTCAGCCCGTCGCGCAGCACTTCGGGCGTCAATCCGGTCAGCGACAGCAGGCGGGATGCGCGATCCTCGTCCGCCAGCACCCAGCCGAGCGCCTCCAGCGCCAGCACGTCGGGATCGCCCGCATGATGGGTTCCGGCCTGGTTCGGGGATTTGTCGGGTTCGCGAATTGTCACTGTTCCGGCTTCGATCTAGGGGTTGCGCGACATGCGCCGCCCGGAGGGCCCCAAGTGGCAAAGAGAATACTGGTTGTCGAGGACAACGACCTCAACCGGAAATTGTTCTGCGATGTGCTGCGGGCCAATGGCTATGTGGTCGAGCCTGTGGCCGATGGCGAGGGTGCGATCCCGGCGGCGAAGAATTTCATCCCCAACCTCGTGATCATGGACATCCAGCTGCCGCATGTTTCCGGCCTCGATGTGATCGCAGCGATGAAGCGCGATGCGACGCTGGCGCATGTCCCGGTGCTGGCAGTCACGGCCTATGCCGGCAAGGGTGACGAGGAACGCATCCGCGACGCGGGCGCGCAGGGCTATCTCGCCAAGCCGGTTTCGATCCAGCCGTTCATGGCCGCAGTGCGCAAGCTGCTGGGCGAGGCGGCCTAGCCGAAATAGCCGAGCGTCATTTCCAGCGCGAAGCTGACCATGGTGATCACCAGCCCGGTCACGAAGATGCGATAGGCCATGCCGAGATAGCGGTATTTGCGCCGCTGCAGGACCACCCCGTTCTGGTAGATGTCGTGCAACATCATCTCGAACACTTTTTCGTCGCTGCGCAGCGCCTCGATCACGTCACGCATCCAGACCTCCTCGTCCATTTCCGCGAAATGGCCGAAGAACAGCGGATTGGGCACGATCTTGGCCGGGTCGGCCTTCTTGGTCGACGGCAGCACCGCCATCACCGCGCACATCGACGAAAGAAAGGCGAAGACCGCCAGGATCGCCAGCGACCATGGCAATTCGCCGGCAGTCGCACGGCTGACCGAGAGCGAGAAGACCACGAAGGTCGCGCCCATCAGGATCGACGCCTTCTGGTCCGCCATGCGCGACAATGTCAGCCCGGTGATCTGTGTGTTGCGCACCAGATGGATCGCCGACCCGGTGGCGTAATCATTGTAGATCGTCGGGGCCTTGGCCCGAGGTTCGGCGTGGGAGCCTGTCGGCTGGTCCATCTTTTGTCCCCCTGTGCCCCGCATTCCAGCGGAAATTGCGCGCACCGACCGACTTGCCAGCCGACATCCCGCTTGACAAGCGGGGGGTGGAGCCGCTTTTCCGCCGCATTGGAATGGCAACCGCTGCGGCGGGTGCGCAAACAGATTGGAATGACCCGCATGGACCGATCCGAAGTCGACAGCACGATCCGTTCGCTGATCGAACCGTTCAACAAGAAGGGCGTCGAACTGACCGATGCCACCAGCTTCGCCGGCGACCTCGAATTCGACAGCCTGACGGTGATGGATTTCGTCGCCGCGATCGAGGATAAATTCGACATCATCATTTCGATGAACCAGCAGGCCGAGATCGAGAATTACGGCCAGCTGGTCGATGCGGTGTGCAAGCTGCAGGGCGGGGCCTGACCGCAATGAGCGAAGGCATCAGCCAGCCGGACCAGCCGGAAGCGGTCGCGGGCGAGGGGAAGGACCTCTTTTCCAAGTTCGACGACATCATCCACACGCGCGAGGCGTTGCTCGCCAGCGGGGTGGAGGATCCGTTCAACCTGGTGATGGAAAAGGTGCTCTCGCCCACCCGCGCGGTGTGCAACGGGCGCGACACCATCCTGCTCGGCACCTACAACTATATGGGCATGACCTTCGATCCCGACGTGATCGAAGCGGGCAAGCAGGCGTTGGCCGATTTCGGCAGCGGCACCACCGGCAGCCGCGTGCTCAACGGCACCTACCAGGGCCACAAGGCGTGCGAGGAGGCGCTGAAGGAATTTTACGCCATGGATCATGCCATGGTGTTCTCCACCGGCTACCAGGCCAACCTCGGAATCATCTCCACCATCGCCGGCAAGGGCGATTACATCGTGCTCGACATCGACAGCCACGCCTCCATCTGGGACGGTTGCGCGATGGGCAATGCCGAAGTCGTGCCGTTCAAGCACAATGACATCGAAGCGATGGAAAAGCGCCTGCGCCGCATTCCCGAAGGGGCGGGCAAGCTGGTGGTGCTCGAGGGCGTCTATTCGATGCTCGGCGACATCGCCCCGCTCAAGGAAATGATCGCCGTCGCGAAGAAATACGGCGCCATGGTGCTGGTGGACGAGGCGCATTCGATGGGCTTCATCGGGCCCAACGGGCGCGGCGTGGCCGAAGAGCAGGGCTGCCTGGAGGATGTCGATTTCGTGATCGGCACATTCTCCAAGAGCGTGGGCACGGTGGGCGGCTTCTGCGTATCCAACCATCCCAAGTTCGAGATCATGCGGCTGGTCTGCCGGCCCTATGTCTTCACCGCCAGCCTGCCGCCCAGCGTCGTCGCCACCGCCGCGACCAGCATCCGCAAGCTGATGCACGGCGGCAACAAGCGCGCGCATCTGTGGGAGAATTCCAAGCGCCTGCATGGCGGGCTGACCGGCATGGGCTTCACCCTCGGTACCACCGAACCGCAAAGCGCCATCGTCGCCGTGATCATGCCCGACCTGGAGCGCGGCGCGGCGATGTGGGAGGCGCTGCTGCACGAAGGGCTCTATGTGAACCTTGCCCGCCCGCCGGCAACGCCCGCGAACATGACGCTGCTGCGCTGCTCGCTCTGCGCCGAACACAGCGAAGAGGAGGTCGAAACGATCCTCGGCATGTTCGAACGCGCAGGCAAGGCGGTCGGTATTATTTGAAGTTCCGGCGCCAACCGACTGAATTGCCTTGTTCGCCTTCGATGCGGTGATTAGGTGTTCCGAATAGGGAGACTATTTGGGGGCCTCATGTCGCGTTCGATTGATTGCATTCTTCGCCAGCCCGGGAATCGATTTTACCTTCGCCTCGCAGTGGGCGCTGCGGCAATGGCGGCGCTGGCGAGCTGCGGTGGCGGATCGGGTGGAGGATCGGGCCCGCCGTCGATCTCTGTTACTTCATCCTCGGCGGCCAATGTCGTCGAGAACAGCAGCGGAACCATCTACACCGCTTCGGCAACCCTCTCAAACGGTGGTGCTGTCGGATTCACTGTCGCGGGCGGAGCGGATGCGAGCCTCTTCTCGATCTTGAACACAGGCGAGTTGCGGATCATCGGGGCGCTCGATTTCGAACGCCCCCGCGATGCCAATGCAGATAATGTCTACGAACTCACCATTCGCGCGAGCGGCGGCGGCGTAAGCCGGGACTTTCCCGTCACCCTGACGGTGACCAATGACAAGGAAGGAATTTCCGTCACACGCATTGCAACGGGTTTCACCAACCCCGCCTGCGTTTCATTCCTGAATACGGTGGTCGCGCCCACTCCGTCGCAACCGGGACGAATTGCCGTGGGTGAAGCCGGAGGCAATATCTATGCGGTCGACGGGACAACCGGAGCCAAGACCTTGCTGGCCGATGCATTCGCAGGCCGCAGCGCCGACAAACTGCTCGATTGCCGGACTTACCGGCAGGGGGCGAGCGGGTATTATGCCGGGCTTTACGCCGTGTTGCGCAACGCAGACGCCAGTGTCGTCCTCCAGCGTTTCGACCGCGGGGGACTGAAGGATTCGGTGCTGCTCCCCGCAGGCAGTGCTGCGGTGGGGATCAAGCTGCTCGAAGGGTCGGACCAGCAATTCTATGCTGCAGTGGGCGATTCATCCCCCAGCGTGGCGCTGGATGCTGCCTCTCCCTTGGGCAAACTCCACAAGCTGGTGCAATACGACCCCTACGCGGGGGCATCGCTCAGTCCGGGTTATTTCACTCCGCAAATTGTCGGTGACGGGCTGCGCGATCCTGCCGGCGGTGGAACGATCAACGGGAAGACGCTGATCGCCGATCGCGGCGGCTCGAAAGAGCACGAACTGGATTTCTTCGCCCCCGACGCGAGGCCGCTCGGCTTCGGGTGGCCAAACTACGAAGGAACCGAGCCGCTGGTTTCGTCCCCGCCTGCGGCCATCATCGGCCCCACCGTGGTCTATCCCTTTGGCACCGGTGCGCGGCAAGGAACCGGCATCGTCGCGGGCCTTGTCTATGACGGCCCCGCCAACGAGCTCAAGGCTCATTATGTCTTTGGCGACCAGAGGGGGCTGATCTGGTCGATCCCGCTTTCGCTGCTGACCGACGGCTATCTCCACAAGGCGCCCGAACTCGAAAATCGTACCGCCGATTTCAAGCCCGATGTCGGCACGATCGATGCTCCTGTCGGTTTTGCGACCGATGACCTGGGCCGATTTTATGTGCTGGACAGCGATGGTGAATTGTTCCGGGTAGACGGCACCTAGGCGATCCCTATGGTCCATTGGCAACGCGCGTTCGCTTCTGCTCCGCGGACCATGGCCCTCCTTTGAAGAAAGGCATTCGATGAACCGCCTGGAAGGCAAGCGCGCGATCGTGACCGGGGCGGCGCATGGCATCGGGCAGGCGATCGCGCGGCGCTTTGCCGCCGAAGGCGCGCAGCTGCTGCTGGCGGATATCGACCCGGCGGCAGAGGCGCTGGCGGGCGAACTCGGCCACCAGGCGATCCTCACCGATGTCGCGCGCAAGGCCGAGGTCGAAGCGATGGTCGCGCGCGCGGCTGAGCTGTGGGGCGGGCTCGACGTGCTCGTCAACAATGCCGGGATCACCCACGCCGCCGCGCTCGACGAGCTGGCGGAGGAGGATTTCGACCGCGTCTTCGCCACCAACCTCAAATCGGCGCTGTGGGGCACGCAGGCCGCCGCGCGGATCATGGGAGAGGGCGGTGCGGTGGTGAACATGAGCTCGGTCAACGCCGTGCTCGCGATCCCCAACCAGATCCCCTACGTCGTGTCCAAGGGGGCGATGAAGCAGCTGACCAATGTCACCGCGCTGGCGCTCGCCCCGCGCGGGATCAGGGTCAACGCCATCGGACCCGGCTCGATCATGACCGAGATGCTGCAAGGGATCGTGGACGAAGACCCGGCGGCAGGCGACCGCATCCTGTCGCGCACCCCGCTCGGCCGCTGCGGCACGCCCGAAGAAGTCGCCGCCATCGCCGTGTTCCTCGCCAGCGACGAGGCCAGCTACCTCACCGGGCAGACGATCTATCCCGACGGCGGCCGGCTGGGGCTGAACTATACGGTACCGACCTCGCGCGCATAGGCTGCGCGCAAACGGCCTGCCCGCTCACCCGTGGAGATCCGCCATGGTGGCGTGGGCGCATTTTTCGGTGGTCTGCTTGCCTTCGCCCGAGAGCATCGAGACGGCCACGAAACCGCCGATCACCGCGACGATGAAGCCGGCGGTGACGAGGCCGAGATATTTGTCGATGAACGCCTTGATCGATGCGCCGAACAGGCGGAACAGCACACCCACGATCATGAAGCTGATCGTACGGCTGATCAGCGCGGCGAAGAAGAAGGTTGCGAGGTTCATGCCGATGAAGCCGGCGGTGATCGTCAGCAGCTTGAACGGGATCGGCGTCGCGCCCTTGGCCACGAAGATCCAGAAGCCGGTTTCGCGCAGGTAGCAGGCGGCGACCGGGAAGCTTTCCGACAGGCCGAGCGCTGCCAGCAGCCGCTCGCCCACCACATCGTACAGCCCCCAGCCGATGCCATAGCCGAGGAATCCCCCGGCGACCGAGGCCAGCGTGGCGACCAGCGCGAAACGCACCGCCTTCTTCGGTTCGGCCAGGCACATCAGCCCCAACAGCGGGTGCGGCGGGATCGGGAAGAAGCTCGCCTCGACAAAGGCGAACAGCGCCAGCCACCATTCGGCATGGCGATGCGCCGCCTTTTCCATCGTCCATTCATACAGGCGGCGAAGCATGCGGAAAACCTTGGTTCGGGGGCTTTGGCCCGGTCTCCGGCGAGGTGTTAGGGGAGAGCGCGTGCGGTGGCAAGCATCGACATTGCGAACCTATTTGGTTATTTTCTCTTGACATCGTCACGCTCTTTGGTTAGAGAAGCGGAACATCGCGATATACCGATTCGAAACGGGCGGCGCTCCCCAGCGGGGCAGCCGCCCGTTTTGCGTCGGCGCTTCCAGCCGGAGCCCTGCCGCATGCCACCTGCCCAGCCGCGCCGTTCCGCGCGCACCAAGATCAAGCCCGAATTGAAGGAGGGCGAGAAGGAAAGCCTGAACCGCCATTGGCGCGGGCTGTTCCTCGATTGCCTCGCCGAAACCTCCAACGTCACCGAGGCAGCGAAGCGCGCCGGGATCAACCCCAGCCGTGCCTACAAGATCCGCCGCGAGGAGGAAGGCTTTGCCCGCCAGTGGCACGCCGCGCTGGTCGAAGGGTACCAGCATCTGGAGATGGAGTTGCTCGCCCGGCTGCGCGCCGGGGAGGACAAGGACGGCCCCAAATACGATAATGGCGCGGCGCTGCGCCTGCTGGCGCTCCACCGCGACACCATGGCGCAGGACCATGCCCAGCGGCGCAACATGGATGCCGACCGCGCCCGCCAGATCATCGACGCCAAGCTGGAGGAATTGCGCCAGAAGGTCATTGCCCGCCGCGAAGCCGAAGGCCAGACGATCCAGTGAGCGCGCGGCGAGACGAGACGGGCGCGAGCGGGGATTTCCTCCACCAGGTCGACGCCGGGCTGCGCGCGGCCCATATCGCGGCGATGCCCGCGGGCGATGCCATCGCCGCGGCGACCCATTTCGCACATTATTTCCGCCCCCATGCCCACCC